>NZ_JBFAKP010000002.1:0-79555 GCF_040655795.1 Nonomuraea sp. NPDC050310
GGATGCCGCGGTCACTGCGGTCGCCGGGGTGAGCCCCCCCCACCCCCCCCCACACACAAAGCACAGCCCGAGCCCGAAAGCGCGAAGCGCCACTCACGAGGACGATGCCGTGGGAGGGCCGAGCCAGACGCACACCCCCACGAGGACGAGGCCGTAAAAAAGTGAAACCCCGCCGGGCCAAGCCAGGCGGGGTTCACGAAAAGCTGTGCCGGATCAGCCGGCGACGACCTCGACGTCGAGCGAGGCGGAGACCTCCGGGTGCAGCTTGA
The DNA here is from genome assembly GCF_040655795.1 of Nonomuraea sp. NPDC050310. Classification (NCBI taxonomy): domain Bacteria; kingdom Bacillati; phylum Actinomycetota; class Actinomycetes; order Streptosporangiales; family Streptosporangiaceae; genus Nonomuraea; species Nonomuraea sp. NPDC050310. The sequence continues at coordinate 270 of NZ_JBFAKP010000002.1, forward strand.
CGCTGATCCGGTGGGAGCCGACGCTCTTGATCGGGTTGACGATCTCGATCCGGCGACGGTCGAGGGCCGGGCCACCGGCCTGCTTGACCGCGTCGGCGATGTCGCTGGTGGTCACCGAGCCGAACAGGCGACCGGAGTCGCCGGCGCGGGTGGTCAGCTTGACCTTGAGGCCGCCGAGCTGGCCGGCGACTTCCTTGGCGGTGCCGAGGTCACGGATCTCACGGGCGTCACGGGCCTTCTTGATGGACCCGATCTGCTTCTCGCCGCCACGCGTCCAGAGGATCGCGTAGCCGCGGGGCAGGAGGTAGTTACGGCCGTAGCCGTCCTTGACCTCGACAACGTCACCGGGAGCGCCGAGACCGGAGACCTCAGTGGTGAGGATGAGCTTCATTTCGACAGACCTCCTTAGCGCGCGGTGCTCGTGTAAGGCAGCAGAGCCACCTCACGGGCGTTCTTGATCGCGGTGGCAACGTCGCGCTGGTGCTGGGTGCAGTTGCCCGTCACCCGGCGCGCACGGATCTTGCCGCGGTCGGAGATGAACTTCCGCAGCAGCGCCGTGTCCTTGTAGTCGACGTAGGAGATCTTCTCGTGGCAGAACAGGCAAACCTTCTTCTTGGGCTTGCGCAGTGCCGGCTTAGCCATCGTGGTGCTCCTTTCAGAGCCCCGCCGTCAGGCGGGAATGGACTCGGACTGGACTGGGTGAATTAGAAGGGAGGCTCATCGCTGAAGTCGTTGCCGCCGCCGAAGCCGCCGCCACCACCCTGCGATGCGCCGCCACCGCCGCCGAACCCGCCGCCACCGCCGCCGCCGTAACCGCCGCCACCCGAAGGTGCGGCGGGCGACGCGGACGCCCACGGGTCGTCGGAGGGGCCGCCGCCGAAGCCGCCGCCACCGCCGCCACCCTGACGGGAGCTGCGGTTGACCTTGGCGGTGGCGTTACGCAGGGAGGGGCCGACCTCGTCGACCTCAACCTCGTAGACGGTGCGCTTCTCGCCTTCCTTGGTCTCGTAAGACCGCTGCTTGAGCCGGCCCTGAACGATGACCCGCATGCCACGCTGCAGCGACTCGGCGCAGTTTTCAGCGGCCTGCCGCCACACGTTGCAGGTCAGGAAGAGGCTCTCGCCGTCCTTCCACTCGTTGGTCTGGCGATCCATGAACCGCGGAGTGGATGCGATGCGGAACCGGGCCACGGCTTGCCCCGTCGGGGTGAAGCGAAGCTCCGGGTCGTCGACGAGATTGCCGACGATGGTGATTACGGTGTCGCCTGCTGCCATGGCCTTGACCTTCCTGCACTCTCTGGGTTATGGCTCAGAGTACGGCTCTGCCCCGACAAATTCCGGGGACTAGTGCAGCTCGGGGCGGAGAACCTTCGTGCGCATGATGGCCTCGTTGAGGTTCATCTGCCGGTCGAGCTCCTTGACCGTGGCGGGCTCCGCGGTCAGGTCGATGACGGCGTAGATGCCCTCGGACTTCTTGTTGATGTCGTAGGACAGCCGACGACGGCCCCAGACGTCGACCTTCTCCACAGTGCCGCCGTCGGTGCGAACGACGGTGAGGAACTGGTCGAGGGACGGCGCCACAGTGCGCTCATCGAGCGAAGGGTCCAGAATGACCATTACTTCGTAACGACGCATGCGGGACTCCAACCTCCTCTGGACTCTTGCGGTCACGGCCCTGTGCCGTGACAGGAGGACGCTGACGTTCGCCAACGGAGACCCCTTTCGGTCTCCGGACATCACAACGCAGCTTTGCCAGGTTACCAGCCGTGCAAGCGTGGGAACGCCTGTAGGAAACGATGGCCTGTAGGAATACCCAGGGGGTGGTCCGCTGTGCCGCACGTCTTCCAGCCTTCCGAGCCTGAGCGGTTCAGGGTGGATCTCAGTGGTCGCGGGATCGAGAGCATTCTGGCGTTCGCGGCGCTGGGGCTCGGGTTGATCGCGTTCGTGGCGACCTTCTTCCCTGGCGGGTATGTGGTCGCGTCGTGGGCGGGGACGCTGGGGTTCGGGGTGGGGTTGTACTCGCAGTACATCTCCGAGTCCACGTTCCAGCGGTCGCTCAATGTGGTGGGGATGGTGGCGTCGTTCATCGGGGTGGCGCTGGGGATCGCTCGTGGGGGGTTTCTGCCCTAGCCGCCGGCGGCCGTCAGCCGGCTCCGTAGGTGGGTGCGCCGCCGTACAGGGGCATGGTCCGCCGATGGGGTGCTCGCCGCATAGGTGACCCCAGGCGAGGCCGGCCAGTGACCCGGGGCCGGCCGCCGTGCGGTGGGCACGGCGGCCGGGGGTGGGTCAGCCTAGGTGGAGGTCGCCGCCGAGCAGCGGGACGAACCACAGGAAGATCGCAAGCAGCGCCTCGGCGACGTCCTTGAGCAGGGCCGGGGTGATGTAGTCGTAGACCCAGGCAACGTAGATGCCGACGAGAATGTAGATCAGGAATATGAGGCTGATGCCTCGGCGGCGGTACGCCATCGTGTCGTCTCCTCGGAATGGGGGGTCGAGAAAACGACTGCCCTTCTGTCTGCCCGGCAAACAGATAGGCTCGGGCGCATGGTGCGCATCGGAGCTCATGTCCACGGCGACGACCCGCAGGCCCACGCGGAGGCGGTCGGCGCGGAGGTGGTGCAGTTCTTCCTGAGCGACCCGCAGAGCTACAAGGCGCCCGAACTGCCGGCCAAGGCGGTCGAGGGGGTGGAGGTGTTCATCCACGCCCCCTACCGGCTGAACGTCGCCACGACGAACAACCGCATCCGCATCCCCAGCCGCAAACTGCTCCAGCAGCATCTCGACGCGGCGGCCAGTATCGGCGCCACGGGGCTGATCGTGCACGGTGGGCACCTGGCCAAGGATGAGGATCCGCAGGTCGGCTACGACAACTGGCGCAAGGTGTTCGAGCGCCTGGAGCAGCCCATCCCGGTGCTGATCGAGAACACCGCGGGCGGCGACAACGCGATGGCCCGGCGGCTGGAGAGCATCGCCCGGCTGTGGGACACCCTCGACGGGTTCGACGTGGGCTTCTGCTTGGACACCTGCCACGCGCACGCCGGCGGCGAGGAACTGCTCGACCTGGTGGACCGGGTGCTGGCGATCACCGGGCGGATCGACCTGGTGCACTGCAACGACTCGCGGGACGCGTTCGACTCGGGCGCGGACCGGCACGCCAACCTGGGCAGCGGCACCATCGACCCGGAGTTGATCGTCGCGGTCTGCCGGGCGGCGAACGCCCCGATCGTGGTCGAGACGCCCGCCGAGGGCCAGGCCGAGGACATCGCCTTCCTCCGGAAGCACCTGAGCTAGCCCCGGTTTCCCCCGGAAGCGCCTGAGCTAGCCCCGGAGAATCCACAGCCTGTGGATAACATTTCTGGATAGCGGAAGGTTTACGTCAGCGGAAGGCGGGGAACCGGTCCTCCGCCCGATCGAAGACGCCGCCGCCCTGGTCGTCGATGCCCGCCTGCCGTACCAGATCCTTGTCCGGCCGGAAGATGTCCCGCACGACGAAGCCGACCATGATCAGGATCGTGATGATCCGGCCCCAGACCGCGGTGAAGTAGACGTCGTCGCCGATGCCCAGGTGCTTGCTGGCCTCGTCCTGGTAGAGCAGGTAGAGCCAGATCGCCAGGAAGTACCAGACCTCCGCGACCTGCCAGAGCGCCAGCGGCTTCCAGTTGGGCCGCGCCAGCACCGCGAAGGGCACCAGCCAGAGCACGAACTGCGGCGACCACACCTTGTTGGTCATCATGAACGCGGCCAGCGCCAGGAAGCAGAGCTGCGCCAGCCGGGGCCGCTGCGGGGCGAAGAGCGCGATGCCGGCGATCGCCACGCACAGCAGGAGCAGCGAGACCATGCCCAGCACACTGGGGTCGGTCGTCCCCAGTACCGGCCAGCCCTTGCGCTCGAAGTAGAGCCAGGGCGAGCCCCAGTCCACGCCGCGTTCCTGGGAGAAGACGTAGAAGCGGCGCCAGCCGTCCCACGCGAAGTACATGAAGGGCACGTTGACCACGAGCCACGCGCCCACGGCCGCGCCGACGGTGGTCAGGAAGGGCCGCCAGGCGAAGGTCCGCAGCGTCAGCAGGAAGAGCGCGCCGACGAACATCAGCGGGTAGAACTTGGTCGCGATGGCCAGGCCGAGCAGCACGCCGGCCAGCACCTGCTTCTTGCGCGCCCAGGCCAGCAGGAAGCCCATGGACAGGGCGCCGGCGATCAGGTCCCAGTTGATGTAGGCGCACAGGATGACCGCCGGGCCGAGCGCGTACCACAACGCGTCCCAGCGGCGGGTCGGCCCCGCGACCGCGGCCATCAGCAGCACCCCGATGACCAGGCAGATCGCCAGCAGGATCACGGTGGCGTCGTAGAAGCCCACCGCCTGCCGGTAGACGTCGCCGGGGGCCAGCCAGCGGGCGAGCCAGGCGAAGACCTGCATGACCTCGCCGAGCACCACCGGGTACTCGACGTGCTCGCCGAAGGGGACGTCGGCGAAGTAGGGGTCCTGGGTGGACAGCTGCCGCGCGAAGTACAGCGGGAAGATGTCGGTGTAGCAGAAGTTGGTGTAGGTCGACGTCCCCTGGTCCCAGCCGCCCAGCCGGCAGGGCAGTTTCTGCACGTAGGCGAGAACCGCCCCCAGGGCTGCGAACAGCCCCAGGGGCAGGTACGGCACGGCCCTCAGGTAGAGCGGGACGTGCGCCTCGGTAGTGGAGGCCATCAGTCGTCGCGGTTGGTGGCCAGCGGGTCGGGCACGTCGGCCGCGCCCGGCGGCGGTGGCGCCTGGCTGCCGCCCATGCCGTCGTCCGAGCCGTCTCCCCACGAGCCGGTGTCGTCGTTGGCGTTCCCGTTGTCGTTGCCGTTGCCGCCGTGCGCGTTGCCGTTGCCGTTGCTGCCGTCGTCGCAGATGTCGAAGAGGCAGCCGCCCTGGTCGCCGTCGCCGAGCGGTTCACCGAAGGGGTTGTCGTCCTCCTCGGTCTTCTCCGGCTTGGGCTCGGGCTTGGGCACGATGTCGTCCGGCACGCCGATGTTGGCGGGCGGCGGGAACTGCTCGACCTTCTTGCCCTCCATCGCGGCGAGCATGAAGGTGCGCCAGATGGTGGTGGGCGGGCCGGCGCCCTCGAAGCCGAGGGAGACTTCCTTGCCCTTCGACCACGGGTTGTGGTCACCGTACTTGGTGCCCTTGTAGTTCTTGGAGGGCTTGGTCGGGCAGTTGGCGCCCCAGGGCTCGACGACCTTGCCGGTCTTCACCACGATGCACTGCTCACGGTAGAGGCCGACGGCGGTGGAGATCTGCGGGGTGTAGCCGACGAACCAGGCTTCCTTCTCGTCGTTGTTGGTGCCGGTCTTGCCGGCCGCCGGGTACTGGCCCAGGCCCTTGCCGCCGGCGGTGCCGTACTTGAGCACCGACTGCAGCGCGTAGGTCGAGTCGGCGGCGGCGCCCTCGGAGATGATCTGCCGGGCGTGCTTGATCTCGCCCTTCACCAGCTTCTTGCCCTGGTAGACGCCCTGCACGACGTGCGCGGGCACGTGCTTGCCGCCGTTGGCGAACATCGTGTACCCGGAGGCCTGCTCGACCGGGGTGACCAGGGCGCTGCCGATGGTGAAGCCGTAGGAGTGGTCGTCGATCGACTGCCGCATGCGTTCCTTGTTGAAGCCGAGGTCGTCGACGATCTTCTCGATGTCCTCGAGCTGGCCGGGGAGCGCGTAGCCCATGGAGGCGTAGGCGGTGTTGATCGAGTGCGCGGTGGCGTTGACCACGTCGATCGCGGCCTTGCCGCCGTGGCCGTTGGTGATCGGGGTGGTGCCGGGGAGCTGCTTGGGCACGGTCACGTTGCCGGGCACCCAGCTCTTGAGGCTCTTGCCCGAGTCGAGCCAGGCGGCCAGGACGTAGGACTTGAAGGCGGAGGCGGCCTGCTTCTTCGAGTCCCAGGGCTCGTTCCAGTTGTCGGTGCAGTAGTCGGAGCCGCCGTAGCTGGCCAGCACGCGCCCGGTCTTGGTGTCCACCGCGGCGAGGCCGGCGTGGAAGGTCTTGGACCAGTTGGCCGTGGTCGCCAGAACCGCCTTCTTGGCCTCCTTCATCAGGCGCTCGTCGAAGGTGGAGACGATCCGGTAGCCGCCGCTTTCGATGTCCTCGTCGGTGAGGTTGTGCTTGTCCTTGAGCTCGCGCAGCACCTCGGAGACCATGTAGCCGTTCAGGCCGCACAGCTCCTGGCCGTCCTTGAGGGTCTCGCGGACCTTGGGGAACTTGGCGGTGGCGGGGAGCTGGCCGTACTTGTCCGGCCAGAGCTCGGCCATGTTGCGCAGGACCTGCTTCCAGCGCTCGACCAGCGCCGGTTCCTTCGGGCCCCAGTTGGGCTGCTGGATGCGGGCGGCGAGGTAGGCGGCCTGCTCCACGGTCAGGTTGTTCGCGTGGGTCTTCTTGGTGAAGTAGGCCTGCGCGGCGGCCTCTACCCCGTAAGCACGGCCGAAGTTGACCGTGTTGAGGTAGTTGGCCATGATCTGGTCCTTGGTGTACTCCTTGTTGATCTTGACCGCGACGAAGATCTCCTTGATCTTCCGCTCCAGCGACCGCTCGGTGCTCAGGCCCTCGTAGTAGTTACGCGCCATCTGCTGGGTGATCGTCGAGGCGCCCTGCACCTGCTCACCGGATACGGTGCTGAACAGCGAGCGGACCATGCCCTTGAGGTCGATGCCCGAGTCCTCGTAGAACGACTTGTTCTCGATCGCGACCGCGGCGTGCTGGACGGCCTCGGCCATGTCCTTGATGTCGACGATCTTGCGCGGCGTGCCGATGCTGGCGATCTTCTTGCCGCTGCTGTAGTAGACCGCGCTCTCCTGCGCGACCGCCTCGCCCTGGGTCTGCTTCGGCAGGGGGGTGTTGGCGTAGCCGACGGCGATCATGCCGAACAGGCCCGCGACGAGGATGACCATACCGGCCATGACGATCTTCCAGCTCGGCAGGAAGCGGCGCCAGCCGGCGCGCTTGGGCGACGGGCCGCCCTCGGGCCTGCCGCCGCCTCCGCCGGAGCCGCCGTTGCCACCCGGTCCGGTGGGGCCTGCCGGACCCGCCGGGCCGCCCGAACGGGACCGGCGCGTCGGGCGCGGGTTCACCTGCGTGGGCTGGTCGCCCCGGGAGCGCGGCTGCACGAACGTCGGGCGCGCGTCGAGGTCGCCTCCACGGGGATCGTCACCGGGGCGGCCGGGACGGCCGGGCCCTTCCGGACGGCCGTACGGAGACTGCGAGCCGAAACCGCCGGCCGGTGTGGGACCGTCGCCCGGATCGGCCGACAGCGCGCCCATGGCGCCCGTCTGCTCGTAGGCCGCTTCAGCCCGCCGGCCACCCGGAGCGTCGTCCGGCTGCGCCGCCGCCCCCCAGGTTTGGGCCTGCTGGCCCGGGGGGACTGATCGGGGTGAGCTCGAGCGGCGACGCCTCCCTTGGCGAGCCGGCCTTTCGGGGTGCTCGTCGGGGTAGTGGCTACTGTTACTCACTCGTCCTCGCATCGTCGTCGGGTTGCCCGGCAGGCTCTGCGCCGCCTCGGGTGGTTCCTGGGGTGTCGTCGGGCGGCCCGTTCCCGAGGACGAACGAGACCGTCAAGTGATTCCAAGAACAACTTTGGCAGACCTCGACGACGTACACCCGGAACTCGTCGTAATCATGAGCCATCTCGGCCAGCTCCGCCGCGACCTTTGCCCGACCGGCATGGCGGCCTAGCGAGTCCCCGTAGACATAGGTCACTTCGGTGACGTTCTCCCTCTCGCATACCGGGCAGGGGCGTTCGGTCGGTTCCCCGAAATGCCGCGCCGCGCGCAGGAGGTAGGGCTGTGCATCGCAGATCTCCCCGCGCGAAGCGCGCCCGGAGTGGAGCGAGCGGACCACCGCTCGCTTGGCCAGGGCGTAGTCCACCACCCTCCTCTGCGACCACATGGGCGCCACATTACGTCTTTTTACCGAATGTCCCCAACCTCTTGGCGAAGACCTTAAGTGGCGCGATATAGCAACTCGACGTATCCTGGGGATGTATCGACTCGATACATCGGCGCGAGAGGAGGCGGTTCCCATGGCCAGCGACCAGCGCAGAGTCCTGGAACTCGCCGTACTCGGGTCGCTGCACGAGACTCCCCTGCACGGCTACGAGCTGCGCAAGCGGCTCAACGCCCTTCTCGGTATGTTTCGGGCGTTCTCCTACGGCTCCCTCTATCCCTGCCTCAAGACCCTGCTCGAGCGGGGCCTGATCGTGGAGGAGCATCCCGCGACGGTCACCGGGCGATCGAAGATCGTCTACAAGCTGACCGCCGAGGGCAAGGAGCGCCTGCAGGAACTGCTGACCCAGGCCGGTCCCGCGGCCTGGGAGGACGAGAGCTTCGGCGTGCACTTCGCCTTCTTCCGGCACACCGAGCAAGAGGTACGGCTGCGCATCCTCGAAGGCAGGCGCAGCCGGCTGGAGGAACGGCTGGAAAACGTGCGGGCCGCGCTGGCACGCACCAGGGAACGCCTCGACAGCTACACGTTGGAGCTGCAGCGTCACGGTCTGGAATCGGTCGAACGCGAAGTGCGTTGGCTGAATGAGTTGATCGCAACAGAGAGACGGGCCTCCGCTGAAGAGGCATCAGAGCAATAAGGAGCGAGTGCGATGGGTTCGGTTCGCGTAGCCATTGTCGGTGTCGGCAACTGCGCGTCATCACTGGTCCAGGGCGTCCACTACTACAAGGACGCCGACCCGGCGACCCGCGTGCCGGGCCTGATGCACGTGAAGTTCGGCGAGTACCACGTCGGTGACGTCGAGTTCGTGGCCGCTTTCGACGTGGACGCCAAGAAGGTCGGTCGTGACCTGTCGGAGGCGATCGTCGCCAGCGAGAACAACACGATCAAGATCACGGATGTGCCGCCGTCGGGCGTCATCGTCCAGCGAGGCCACACCTTCGACGGTCTGGGCGAGTTCTACCGCGAGATCATCGACGAGTCGGACGAGGCCCCGGTCGACGTCGTCCAGATCCTCAAGGACACCCAGGCCGACGTCCTGGTCTCCTACCTCCCCGTGGGTTCGGAGGAGGCCGACCGCTTCTACGCGCAGTGCGCGATCGACGCCAAGGTCGCCTTCGTCAACGCCCTGCCGGTGTTCATCGCCTCCGACCCCGAGTGGGCCGAGAAGTTCACCGAGGCCGGGGTGCCGATCGTCGGTGACGACATCAAGTCCCAGGTCGGCGCGACCATCACGCACCGCGTCCTGGCCAAGCTCTTCGAGGACCGCGGGGTCGAGCTGCTGCGCACGTACCAGCTCAACTTCGGCGGCAACATGGACTTCATGAACATGCTGGAGCGCAAGCGGCTCCAGTCCAAGAAGATCTCCAAGACGCAGTCGGTCACCTCGCAGATCCCGCACGAGATGAGCAAGGCCGACGTGCACATCGGCCCGTCGGACCACGTGCCGTGGCTCGACGACCGCAAGTGGGCCTACATCCGCCTGGAGGGCCGTTCCTTCGGCGACACCCCGCTCAACCTGGAGTACAAGCTCGAGGTGTGGGACTCCCCCAACTCGGCCGGCATCATCATCGACGCCGTCCGCGCGGCCAAGATCGCCAAGGACCGCGGCATCGGCGGCCCGATCCTGAGCGCCTCCTCCTACTTCATGAAGTCGCCGCCGGAGCAGTACTCCGACGAAGAGGCCCGTGAGTACGTGGAGAAGTTCATCCGCGGCGAAGTCGAGCGCTGATCCCTCTGCCCGGCCCCCGTCCGTCCCACCCCGGGGCGCGCGGGGGCCGCGCCGTTTTATCAGCGGGCCGCGGGTTCTCAGCGGGCCGCGGGCGGCAGTTCGTCGGGCGAGGCCACGTGCCAGCCGAACGGGTCGGCGCCGAGCGCGTCGAGCTGCGGGACCTGCTCGTAACACCACGGCGAGATGGCCAGCAGCCCGCTGCGCACGCCCTCGGTGAACTCCTTCCACGGCATCCACCGCACCTCCCCCACCTCGTCCGGATTGGGCGTGATGGGGGCGTCGGTGACGACGCGGAACACCGGGCACAGCTCGTGCTCGACGACGCCGTTCGGCATCACCGCCCGGTAGGAGAAGGTGGGCAGGACCAGGTCGGCGTGGGCGGCGTAGAGGCCCAGCTCGTCGGAGAGCCGGCGCAGCACCGCCTGCTCGGGGCGCTCGCCGGGCAGGGGATGGCCGCAGCAGCTGTTGGTCCAGATGCCGGGCCAGGTGATCTTGTGTCCGGCGCGGCGGGTGAGCAGCACGCGGCCGGCCGAGTCGAAGACGTAGCTGGAGAAGGCGAGGTGCAGGGGGGTGTCGGGGCCGTGCACCGAGGATTTGGGCGCAGTGCCGACGGCATTGCCGTCGGCGTCGACGAGTACGACGTGTTCCTCTATCGTCACGCTACGAAAGCGTACGTGATCATGAGGGGTAAGGATGACCGTTCGCTGAGATCCTCTGGATAGGCTGACGGTGTGTCTTTTGTTGCCGATCTCCGCGTGGTCCTTCGCGGCCGGGGCTTCAGGCGGTTGTTCGGCACCCGGCTGGTCTCCCAGTTCTCCGACGGCATCTTCCAGTTCAGCGTGCTGGGGTTCGCCTTCTTCAATCCGGAGAAGCACACCAGCGCCATGGACGTGGCGCTCGGGTTCGCCGTGCTGCTCCTGCCGTACAGCGTGCTGGGGCCGTTCGTCGGCGTCTTCATCGACCGGTGGTCGCGCCGGCAGATCCTGGTCGTCGCGCCACTCGTGCGCGGCGGGCTGCTGCTGCTGACCGCGGTCCTGCTGCTGGCCGGGATCCCCGACGGGATCTTCTACGGCCTCGCGCTGTGCGTCCTCGGGGTCAACCGCTTCTTCCTGGCCGCCCTGAGCGCGGCGCTGCCGCACGTGGTGCCGCACGACCGGCTCATGGCCGCCAACGCGGTCACCCCGACCTCCGGCACGGTCGTCACCTTCTTCGGCGTGGGCGTCGGCTTCGTCATGCGCGAGGCCCACGCGCACATCGGGCTCATGATGGCGGTCTCCGGCCTGGTCTTCGGGCTGAGCGCGCTGGTGGCCGTGTCGATGCCGCGCGACCTGCTCGGCCCCGACCACGACCCCGAGCGGCCGCAGGCGCGAGAGGCCGTGCGCAACGTGGCCAAGGGACTCGCCGCGGGGGCCAAGCACCTGGTGCACCGGCCGCTGGCCGCGGCGACGATGGGCGCGATGGCGCTGCACCGCTTCATGTTCGGCATGGCCAGCGCGCTCGGCATCATCCTCTACCGCTACTACTTCACCGGCGGCGACGCCGACACCGCGCTGCGCGGGATGAGCCTGGTGCTGGTCACCTCCGGCATCGGCTTCGCGCTCGCGGTCGTGGTCACGCCGCTGGCCACCGCGCGGTTCACCCTGGAGCGCTGGGTGCCGTGGATGCTGGGCGGCATGGCGGTCGCGGTGGCCGTGCTGGTGACGCCGTTCCAGGAGTGGGGGCTGCCGGTCGCCGGGTTCTTTCTCGGGATCGCCGGCCAGAGCGTGAAGATCTGCGCCGACACCGCGGTGCAGCGCGACGTCGAGGACGCCTACCTGGGCCGCGCCTTCTCGATCTACGACATGCTCTTCAACGGCATGTACGTGCTGGCCGCGGCCCTGTCGGCGGTGATCCTGCCGGCGAACGGCAAGTCCTACCTGGCCGTGGCCATCATCGTGGTGGGGTACCTGCTCGGGGCGGTGGGCTACCGGGCCGTCGCGCGCCGGCAGCCCGCCCCGTCAGTCCGCTGAGCCGACGCCGTTCTCCTTGGCCCAGGTGCGCAGCGCCTCGGTGGCCGCCTCGGTGCCGATGACACCCTGGTCGAGCCGCAGGTCGAGCAGGAACTTGTAGGCCTGGCCCACCACCGGCCCGGGGCCGACGCCGAGCACGCGCTGGATCTCGTTGCCGTCGAGCTCCGGCCGCATCTTGGCCAGCTCCTCCTCCTCGGCCAGCCGCGCGATGCGCTCCTCGAGCTGGTCGTAAGTACGGCTCAGCGCCTGGGCCTTGCGCTTGTTGCGGGTGGTGCAGTCGGCCCTGGTCAGCTTGTGCAGGCGGGTGAGCAGGTGGTCGGCGTCGCGCACGTAGCGGCGCACGGCGCTGTCGGTCCACTCGCCCGTGCCGTACCCGTGGAAGCGCAGGTGCAGCTCGACCAGGCGGGCGACGTCGGCGACGACCTCCTTGGGGAAGCGCAGCTCCTGCATCCGGCGCCGGGTGAGCTGGGCGCCGACCACCTCGTGGTGGTGGAAGGAGACCCGGCCGCCCGGCTCGTTGCGCCGGGTCTTGGGCTTGCCCACGTCGTGCATGAGCGCCGCCCAGCGCAGGATCCGGTCGGGGCCGTCCTCCTCCTGGGCGATGGCCTGCTCCAGCACGATCAGGGTGTGCTCGTAGACGTCCTTGTGCCGGTGGTGCTCGTCGATCTCCAGGCGCAGCTTGGGCAGCTCGGGCAGCACGTGCGCGGCCAGGCCGGTCTCGACCAGCAGGAGCAGGCCCTCGCGCGGGTGCGCGCCGGTGATCAGCTTGTCGAGCTCGTCGCGGATGCGCTCGGCGGAGACGATCTCGATGCGCTCGGCCATCTCGGTCATCGCGGCCACGGCCTCGGGGGCGACGGTGAAGCCGAGCTGGGAGGCGAAGCGGGCGGCGCGCAGCATGCGCAGCGGGTCGTCGTCGAAGGACTGCTCGGGGGTGCCGGGCGTGCGCAGCACCTGGGCGGCCAGGTCGGAGATGCCGCCGTAGGGGTCGACGAACTCGTGGCCGGGCACGCGCACGGCCATCGCGTTGACCGCGAAGTCGCGCCGCCGCAGGTCGGCTTCGAGGGTGTCGCCGTACATCACCTCGGGCTTGCGGGACTTGGGATCGTAGGACTCGCTGCGGTAGGTGGTGATCTCCAGCAGCCAGCCGCCCTTGCGCACGCCGACGGTGCCGAAGTCGATGCCGATCGTCCAGACGGAGTCGGCCCAGTCACGCACGATCTCCAGCACGCGCTCGGGGCGGGCGTCGGTGGTGAAGTCGAGGTCGTTGCCGATCCGGCCGAGCAGGATGTCGCGGACGGAGCCGCCGACCAGCGCGAGCTCGTGCCCGCGGGCGGCGAACAGCTCGCCTAGCTCGTCGGCGACCGGCGCGATCTTGTGGAACCGGTCGTTGATCTGGGTCAGGTTCGAGTCGGACAAGCTGGGTAGGTCCTTCGATTCCGGAACATATCCCCCGAGCCACATCGGGTCCGGGTTACCGTCGGTGGGGAAAGGAGCGCATATGAAGGACGCCCTCGCGATCCACCGCTGGCTCCTCGCACACCTCGTCCCCCATGAGATCGTACGCCTTCCCCGGCCCATGACGTGCGTGGACGAACTGCCTGAGTCAGTGCTCGCACCGCCCTCCCGGTGCGTGTCGGTCACGGTCTTCGAACTGGCCACGCGCCAGGGCAGGGAGGCCGTGGCGGTGGTCTCGACGGTGGCCGATCCGCCCAGGCCAGGCGTGCTGGCCGGACTGCTGGGCGCCCGGCGGGTACGCGTCGCCCCGGCGTTCGTGGTCAACCGCCTCACCGACTACGCCGACGGCCTGGTCGCCCCGCTCCTGCTGCCGCCCGATCTGCCCGTTCTGCTCGACGACCGGCTGCCCACCTGCGACGACCCGGTCTACACCGCGACCGGCGAGCGCTGCACCGCGCTGGCGATCGGCGGGCTGGACCTGCGGTCCGCCCTGTCCGGCCGGTCGGTCGACCTGAGGCCGAGAGGATCACGTGAGGCGGTCGCACTTCGGCATTGAGCCCGTACCATTGCGGGCGTGCGCCGTACATCTGCCCGGGCAGCCGCGTGACCCGTAAGCTCACGCTGCTCGCCGTCCTGTCCGCCGCGTTGCTCGCCCCCTTCGTCGCGACGCCGGCTGGTACGGCTGCCGCCGAAACGGCCCAGCAGGCCCAGCAGGCACAGCAGGCCCGGCAGGAGACCCGGCTGGCGATCAGGTCGATCACCCCGGACGTGCCGCGGACGCCGACCACCGAGATCAAGATCAGCGGCTCGATCACCAACCGCGGCGAGGCCGCCCTGCAGCGGGTCCGCATCGGCCTGCGCACCTCCAGCCAGCGCTTCACCAGCCGCGCCGAGCTGGAGGTCTACCAGACCGGCCAGGCCATCGGCCGCGACGTGAGCTGGGGCGTCGGCTCGACCGAGCTGCAGGCCCCGCTGGAGCCCGGCGCCAGCGCCACCTTCGAACTGATCGTCACGCCCGCGCAGCTCCAGTTCGGCCAGTTCGGCGTCTACCCGCTCTCCGTCGAGGCGAGCGACCTCTACACCGGGCAGCCGGTCGACACCTGGCGCAGCTTCCTCACCTACGCGCCCACCGGCCCGGCGGCGCCCAAGCTCAACAAGACCAAGCTCGCCTTCGCGCTGCCGATCATCGACGAGCCGCACCGCACCGACACCACGACCTTCCTCGACAACGACCTGGCCGCCGGGCTGGAGGAGAAGGGCCAGCTCACCCGGCTGCTGCAGCTCGCGCAGAGCGCGCCCAAGAACGTCACCTGGTTCGTCGAGCCGTCGCTGCTCGACGACCTGGCCACGATGTCGGCGGCGCACCAGGTCCGGATCAAGGGCAAGGTCGAGGACCGCCCGGCCGACGCGCGCGCCGACGCCTGGCTCAAGGGCCTGCGCACCGCGCTCGCCGGGGTGCCTGTGGTGGCCGTGCCGTACGCCGACCCGGACGTCGTCGCCCTCGCGCACCAGGGGCTCGACCGGCAGACCGGCGGCGCGATCGAGAAGGCCGCCGCGGTCGTCAAGAGCCGGCTGGAGCGCGGCGACGTCTCCACCGCCGCCAACTGGCCGGCGGGCGGGCTGATCGACGCCGACGCCCTCGACGTGCTGGCCATCTCCAAGGTCGACACCGTGCTGCTGAGCCCGGAGAACCTCCCGGCCCGCCAGCAGCTCGCCGCCACGCCCGCCGCCGCCGCGCCGCTCGACACCGTGGCCGGCGTGGTAACCGCGCTCGTGCCCGACCAGATGCTCAGCCGTACGCTGGAGCAGTCGGGGGTGCAGAGCCGCCAGCGGTTCGTGGCCGAGACGGCGCTGATCGCCAGCGAGCCGGCCGCCACCTCCGTCGTGGTCGCGCCCCAGCGCCGCTGGGACCCCAACCCCCAGCACGTCACCGCGCTGCTCAAGACCGCCGCGACGCTGCCCTGGGTGAGCGTCTCGCCGCTCGGCTCGATCAAGCCCGCCAAGGGCACCCCGCCGCGGGCCGACCTCAACTACACCGACGACAACCGCGCCGCCGAGCTCGACCAGGAGTACCTCGCCAGGGTCAAGAAGGTCGCCGACGAGGCGCGGCTGACCGCCGAGATCTCCCCCGGCCTGCCGCAGTCCGGCTTCGAGGAGGCCATCCTGCGGCTGACCTCGGCCGGATGGCGCAAGCGCCTCAAGGCCGCCGAGTCGGCCCGCAAGAGCGTGCACAGCCGGGTCAAGACTCGCCACGATCTCGTCACCGTGCCGGGCACCGGCACCGATCAGTCCAAGACGCTCGCGGGCACCGACGGCCTGGTGCCGATCAGCGTGACCAACGGCCGCAAGGAGAACATCACCGTCCTGGTCTCGGTCACCTCGGGCAGCAAGGACCTCGTGATCGAGGACTACGAGCCCAAGCTGACCATCGACGCCAACCAGAGCGGCACCATCCCGGTGCCGATGCGGGTCAAGACCAGCGGTGACGCCACGGTGAGCGTCCAGCTCCTGACCAAGGACGGCGTGCCGTACGGCGAGCCGTCCAAGCTGGTCATCAGGACCACGGGCTACACGGGTGTGGCGCTGGTCATCGTCGGCGGCGCGCTGGCCGTGATGCTGGCGGCGGTCGTCATGCGGGTGCTGCGGCGCCGGTCGGAGAAGCGGGTGGCGCGCAGCGCGCAGGCCAGGGAGGCCGAGGTCGTATGAGCCGGATGTTGCGAGCCAGCGCGATCATGGCCGCGGGCACGATGGTGTCGCGGGCCACGGGCTTCGTGCGCACGATGGTGCTGGCCGCGGCGATCGGCACGGCCGCGCTGGGCGACGCCTACAACGCCGCCTACGCCATCCCGTACGCCATCCTCGACCTGCTGCTGCTCGGCGTGCTGAGCAGCGTGGTCGTCCCGATGATCGTCAAGGCGCACCGCGAGGACGCCGACGGCGGGCGGGCCTACGAGCAGCGCCTGCTCACGCTCACCACGCTCGCGCTGATCGTCGTCGCCGTGCTGGCGGTCTGGGCGGCGCCGCTGCTGATCGACCTCTACACCGACTGGCGGCCGGGCGAGCCGAAGTTCGAGTGGGCGGTGACGCTGGCCCGCTTCATCCTGCCGCAGCTCGCCTTCTTCGGCGTGGGCGCGGTGGCCGGGGCGATCCTCAACACCCGCGACCGCTTCGCCGCCCCGATGTGGGCGCCGGTGCTCAACAACGTCGTGGTCATCGGCGTCTTCGTGGCCTACTGGGTGCTCGGCTACGGCGACACCCGGCCCTCCGGCACCGCGCTCGCGCTGCTCGGCATCGGCACCACCGCGGGCATCGTCGCGCAGGCGGTCGTGCTGATCGTGGCGCTGAAGCGGGTCGGCTTCTCCTTCCGGCCGCGGCTCGGGCTGCGCGGCGCGCGGCTGGGCGAGATGGCCGGGGCGGGCGTCTGGACGATCGGGTACGTGATCGTCACGCAGCTCGGCTTCGTCCTGATCACCAACCTGTCCAGCGCCGCCGGTGACGTGGTGGCCGGGCACGGCATCACCCCCTACACCCTGGCCTTCCAGCTCTTCCAGCTCCCCTACGGGGTGATCGGCGTCTCGGTGATCACCGCGATGCTGCCGCGGATGAGCCGCTCGGTCGGCGAGGGCCGCCTCGACGAGGTGCGCGCGGAGTTCGGTTCCGGGGTGCGGCTGATCGCCTCGGTGATGGTGCCGGTGTCGCTGCTGCTGATGGTGCTGGGCCCGGCGATCACCGTGCCGCTCTACGCCCGCGGCGCCACCTCGGTGGCCGACGCCACCTACATCGGCCAGGTGCTCCAGGTGTACGGCATGGCTCTCGTGCCGTTCGCGATCTTCCAGATGCTGCTGCGCGTCTTCTACGCCTTCGGCGACACCCGCACGCCGGTCTACGTCGGCACCGGCACGACCGCGGTGATGGCGGCGCTGATGGTGCTGTTCAACAGCCTCGTCCCGCCCGCCTACCTGGTCATGGCCCTGGCCTTCGCCTACGCCGTCGCCTACGCGGTCGGCGCGGTGATCGCCTGGATGCTCGCCTCGCGGCGGGTGGGCGGCCTGGGCGGCTGGACGATCGGCTCGGCGCTGACCAAGATGTACGTGGCGGCGTTGCCGACCGCGTTGCTCGCCCTGGGCGCGGTCTGGGCGTCCCAGCGCTTCTTCGGCTCGCTGACCGTGCTGACCTCGCTGATCATCCTGGCGGTCGGCGGCGGGCTGGGCGGCGCGCTCTATCTGATGATCGCGCACAGAATGCGCATCCCGGAGGTCAACTCGATCGTTGGAATGGTGGCTGGCCGGGTAGGCCGGTAAAGAACGCGGCGCGGCACTACCATGGTGCCGGACACGCGGCGAACGGAAGCAGGAGGGGCGTGGGCGGATTCATCCGGCCAATCACACCTGCGGAGCAGGTGGTGGAGTCATGAGCATCTCGGTTCAGCCGGGCACGAGACTATCCGAACGATTCCGGCTGGAAGATCGCGTCACCGAGTCCGACGGCGCGACGCTGTGGAAAGCCATCGACGAGATCCTCGCACGCCCGGTCGCCGTCCTCACTTTCGCCCCCGACTTCGAACGGGCCCATGACGTCGTCATCGCCGCCCGCGCCGCCTCCCGCCTCACCGATCCCCGACTGACCCAGGTCTTCGACGCCGCCGAGGACGAGGACCACTCCTACGTGGTCAGCGAGTGGGTCTCCGGCGAGTCGCTCGCCGACCTGCTCGCCGCCGGTCCGCTCGACCCCGAGCGCGCGGCCGGGCTGGTCGCCGAGGCGGCCGAGGCCCTGGCCCACGCGCACGAGAAGGGCCTCCACCACCTTTGCCTGCGTCCCAGCCACCTGGTCTGGACGACCGGCAACACCGTCAAGGTGCTCGGCGTCGGCGTCGACGCCACGCTGGCCGGGCTGACCACCGACGATCCGGCCCTCGACGACGCCGAAGGGCTCGGCCGCCTGCTCTACGCCGGGCTGACCGGACACTGGCCGGGCGACGAGGACGAGGGCGGCCTGCCAGCCGCCCCGATGATCGACGGCCACTTCTGCTCGCCCCGCCAGGTGACCGCGGGCGTGCCCGGCTACCTCGACTCGGTCACCTGCCGGGCCGCGCTGCCCGAGTCTCGCCGCGGCCAGAGCGCGCTGAGCAGCCCGGCCGAGGTCGCCGAGGCGCTGTCCGACGTCGCGCGGCCACTGCCCGCGCCCATGGCCTTCGACACCCCGCCGCCCTCCGTCTCCCGTTCCGAGGGCCTCAAGGAGGAGCCCACCCTCGCCCCGGTACGGCACGCCGCGCCGCCCCCGCGCCCGAGCACGCTCAACCGCGTGCTGATGACGCTCGTCGTCCTCCTGGTGATCGCCGCGGTCGGCTTCGGCGCCTGGACGGTCGGCCGCAGCCTGGGCACCCCCACCAACCCGTCGGCCGAGTCGGCCCGGCCCGAGGAACGCAGCGTCAAGCCGGCGGTCCAGGCGCAGGTGATCAAGCCGGCCGGCGCCGACGGCTTCGACCCGCTCGGCGACGACCGGTCCGAGCACCCGGAGATGGCGGCCAACGCGATCGACGGCAAGCCCTCGACCTTCTGGCAGACCACCTACTACAACAGCGCCGAGCTGGGCCGGTTGAAGGAGGGCGTCGGGCTCCTGGTCGACCTGGGCAAGAAGACCGGCGTCGGCCAGGTCGAGGTGACCCTGGGCCAGACGCCGGGGGCCACGGTCGAGCTCCGGGTCGGCGATTCGGCCTCGCTGGAGTCGCTGAAGCCGGTGGCGACCCAGAAGAACGTCTCTGGCAAGATCACCCTGACGCCTGCGCAGTCCGCAAGCGGCCAGTACGTTTTGATCTGGTTTACCCGGCTCCCGGCGGAAGAGGGCAGGTTTCGTGGCACCATCTATGACGTAGTGGTGCATTCTCCCGGAACGGCATAAGCGACTTGTGAACTCCCCACCCGAGACACCCTCCAGCGCGGCGAGCGACGCCGCGCTGCTGACGGCGCACATCAACGGGGATCCACACGCCTTCAGCGAGATCGTCAGGAGGCACCGCGACCGCATGTGGGCGGTGGCCCTGCGCACGCTGGGCGACCCCGACGAGGCCGCCGACGCCGTCCAGGACGCGTTCGTGTCCGCCTACCGCAAGGCCGGCAGCTTCCGCGGCGAGGCCGCCGTCACCACCTGGCTGCACCGCATCGTGGTCAACGCCTGCCTCGACCGGATGCGCCGCAAGTCGGTGCGTCCCGTGGCCGACGACGAGCTCATCGAAGCCGCCGAACGCGACAGCCCGCTGCCCGACCAGACGGTCGAGCGGGAGGTCTCGATGGAGGTTTCGGCCGCACTCAAACTCCTGCCTCCGGACCAGCGGGCGGCGCTCGTTCTCGTCGACATGATGGGCTACTCCGTCGAAGACGCAGCTCAGGTGCTCGATGTGCCCAGCGGTACGGTGAAAAGCAGGTGTGCGCGGGGACGCGCGAAACTTGCCCCAATTCTTTCGCATCTGCGGAACCGATCCGACCTGAGTAGCGTCTCATCCGCGAAGGGAGCAGAACTTCGTGACGGGTGATACGCACTACGATCTGGAAATCCTGGCCGAGTTGGCCGAGGGTCTCCTGGACGCTGGTACGGCTACGCGGGTGCGTGAGCATCTCGCGGTCTGCGACCCCTGCGGGGAGCGCTTGGCCGATCTGGCGGCCGTTCGTGAGGTGCTCGCCGCGACCCCGGTGCCGGCCATGCCGGTGGGGGTCGCGAAACGCATCGAGCAGGCCCTGGCCGCCGAACGCTCCGGCGTCGGCGTGCTGGTGGAAGACGCTCCCCCGGTGGTGGAGGAGCCGGTTCGCCTCGGCGTCGTGGCCGACGACGGGACCATCGTCCCGGCCGCGCCCAGCAGGCGGCGTCGCCGTACGGCACGCAGGTGGGCCATGCCCGCCGCTGCGGTCGCGGCCGCCGCCGCGGTGATCGGGACGGTGACGGTGACCAATCTGGCCGCCACCGGCACCGGGAGCTCGCTGCTGGCCGGGCCGAGTTCGGAGGGTCCACAGGCCTCGCCGAGCATGAACGCGGCGCTGGCGTACTCGCTCACCCAGAGCGACTACAACTACAGCGCGGCCACGCTCCGGCAGCCGCTCAGCGACTTCCTCGCACCGGCGACGATCATCAACGACCCCGGCGACGTGAGCAAGTGCGCGACCGAGGTGCGCACGCGCACCAAGCGCGCGCCGTTCGCCGTCGACCGGGCCATGTACAACGGCAACGAGGCGCTGATCATGGTCTCCTGGCGGAACCAGGCGGCCAAGCAGGTCTACATCGACGTGGTCGACCCCTTCTTCTGCAAGCCGATCCGCAAGGCGACGACCGGCTCCTGGTAGCCGTCCGCCCACATCAGAGCCCGGGTTTCCCGGGCTCTTTTGTTTTGCGCTCGCTTTTGGGCAGGGGTGGGAATCTCCGACGCCTAGGATCTGTTGATGCCATCGGCTAGAGGGGATGAGACATGACCGACGTCCGTAACGTGATCATCATCGGGTCCGGACCCGCGGGTTACACCGCCGCGGTGTATTCGGCGCGCGCCGAGCTCAAGCCGCTGGTCTTCGAGGGATCGGTGACCGCGGGCGGCGCTCTGATGAACACCACCGACGTGGAGAACTTCCCCGGCTTCCCGGACGGCATCATGGGGCCCGACCTCATGGACAACCTGCGCAAGCAGGCCGAGCGGTTCGGCGCGGAGCTGGTGGCGGACGACGTGGTGGAGGTGGACCTCAACGCCTCGCCCAAGGTGGTGAAGACCCACACCGACACCTACTACGCCAAGTCGGTCATCCTGTCGATGGGCTCCGGCTACCGCGAGCTGGGTGTGCCGAACGAGAAGCGCCTGTCCGGTCACGGCGTCTCGTGGTGTGCCACCTGTGACGGCTTCTTCTTCCGTGGCAAGGACATCGTGGTCGTCGGCGGCGGCGACACCGCCATGGAGGAGGCCACCTTCCTCACCCGCTTCGCGCGCATGGTGACGGTCGTGCACCGCCGCGACTCCCTGCGGGCCTCCAAGATCATGCAGGAACGCGCCTTCGCCAACGAGAAGATCAGCTTCGTCTGGGACAGCGAGGTCGTCGACGTCCTGGGCGAGGACAAGCTCAACGCCGTGCGGCTGCGCAACGTCAAGACCGGCGAGGAGCAGGAGCTGGCCGCGGACGGCCTGTTCATCGCCATCGGTCACGACCCCCGCACCGAGCTGGTCAAGGGCCAGATCGAGCTCGACGACGAGGGTTACATCAAGGTCGACTCGCCCTCGACCCGGACGAACATCCCCGGGGTGTTCGCCGCCGGAGACGTGGTGGACCACACCTACCGCCAGGCCATCACCGCAGCGGGCACCGGCTGCTCGGCGTCACTCGACTCCGAGCGCTGGCTGGCCGAGAACGACTAGAAGGAGCACATCGTGAAGGCTGTGACCGACCAGAGCTTCGAGGCTGACGTCCTCAAGAACGACAAGCCCGTCCTCGTGGACTTCTGGGCCGAGTGGTGCGGCCCGTGCCGCCAGGTCGCGCCGATCCTGCAGGAGATCGCGAACGAGCACGGGGACAAGCTGGAGATCGTCAAGCTCAACATCGACGAGAACCCCGAGACCCCGCGTGCCTACGGTGTGCTCCAGATCCCGACCCTGAACGTCTACAAGAACGGCGAAGTCGTGAAGCAGATCATCGGCGCGAAGCCGAAGGCCATGCTGCTGCGCGAGCTCGAGGGCATCATCTAGATCGCCCGGCCGTCCCGGCCCCCTGTCCGCCGCCGCGGGCAGGGGGTTTTCCGTTTCTGGCGGTTACGGCAGGGCTTTTCTGCGGGTACGGCAGGCGAACCGATCTTGGGAGCGTTCCGGCGGCCCTGGAAGGGGTGTCAGACGGGCCGCAGCGCCCGGTCCGGGGACATCGACCCCATGGAGCCCAGCAGCCGCTCCAGCGCTACCTCAACGTCCTCCCGCCACGAGGCGGCGGTCTTGAGCTCCAGCCGCAGCCGCGGGAAGCGCATGTGCGGCCGGACCGTCTTGAACCCCACCGACAGCAGGTAGTCGGCCGGGACCAGGCAGGCGCCCGGCGCCTCCCACTTCAGGTCGCCGAACGCCTCGATCGCCTTGACCCCGCGGCGGGTCAGATCCTTGGCCACGCCCTGGATGAGCATCCGGCCCAGGCCGCCGCCGGAGAACTCCGGGATGATGTGCGCGGTCATCAGCAGGACCGCGTCGGCGCTCACCGGCGAGGTCGGGAACGCCACCGAGCGCGGGCTGTACAGCGGCGGCGCGTAGAGCACGAACCCCGCGGGCACCCCGTCGACGTAGGCGATCTTGCCGCAGCTCCCCCACTCCAGCAGGGTCGCCGACAGCCACGCCTCCTTCTCCAGGCCCGGGTCGCCGGCGTTGACCGCGCGGTCGCTGCTGACCGGGTCGAGCTCCCAGAAGACGCAGGCCCGGCACCGTCGCGGCAGGTCGCCGAGATTGTCCAGGGTGATGTTGGCCAGCCGACGCGACAACTAGCGCCCCTATCGTTGACGTGACGTCATCAGCTCGCATCGTAGCCCAGCAACAGTGGACTCAGCGGCTTCGCGTACCCTGGACTCTCGGCTCTTTCTACGCCTAGGAGGTGGACCGTGACAGAAGAGACGGATCACGGTCGGACGCCCGCGACCCACGGGTCGCGTATCGACGCCTACGTGGATCGTTACGCGGCACGAGCTACCGGGATGGTCGCCTCCGAGATCCGAGCTCTTTTCGCCGTCGCATCGAGGCCCGAGGTGGTCTCGCTGGCCGGCGGCATGCCGTACGTCACGGCCCTCCCCCTCGACATGGTCGGCGAGCTGGTGGCCGACCTGGTCACCAAGCGTGGCCCAGTGGCCCTGCAGTACGGTTCCGGCCAGGGCGATCCGCACCTTCGTGAGCAGATCTGCCAGTTCATGACGCTTGAGGGCATCGAGGCCGGGGCGGACGACGTCGTCGTCACGGTCGGCTCGCAGCAGGCGCTCGACCTGATCACCCGGATCTTCATCGATCCCGGTGACGTGGTGCTGGCCGAGGGGCCGTCCTACGTGGGCGCCCTCGGTACATTCGCCGCTTACCAGGCCAAGGTGGTGCATATCGCCATGGACGAGCAGGGCCTCGTGCCCGAGTCCCTGGCGCAGACCATCTACGCGCTCCAGACGGCCGGAGCTCGGATCAAGTTCCTGTACACCATCCCGACCTACCAGAACCCGGCGGGCGTGACGCTCAACATCGCGCGCCGGCAGCAGGTGCTCGACATCTGCCAGAAGGCCGGCGTGCTCATCGTCGAGGACAACCCCTACGGGCTGCTCGGCTTCGACGGCGAGCCCATGCGCGCCCTGCGAGCCGACAATCCCGACGGGGTGGTCTATCTCGGCTCCTTCTCCAAGACGCTCGCACCCGGCTTCCGCGTCGGCTGGGCCCTCGCGCCGCACGCCATCCGCGACAAGCTGGTGCTGGCGATGGAGTCGGCGGTGTTGTCGCACTCGTCCTTCACGCAGCTCGCGGTGGGGCAGTACCTCGCCACGCAGCCGTGGCAGGAGCAGATCAAGTCCTTCCGCGAGCTCTACCGGGAGCGCCGGGACGCACTGCTCGGCTCCCTGGAGGCGCTCATGCCCGCCGGAGTCACCTGGACGCGGCCCGGCGGCGGGTTCTTCGTCTGGGCCACGCTGCCGGACGGGCTCGACTCCAAGGCGCTCCTGCCCCGGGCGGTCGCCGAACGGGTGGCTTTCGTGCCCGGCACCGGGTTCTACGCCGACGGGGGCGGGTCGCGGCACATGCGGCTGTCGTACTGCTTCCCCGAGCCCGACCGTATCCGCGAAGGGGTGCGGCGGCTGGCCGGGGTGATCGAGCAGGAGCTGCAGTTGCGCGACACCTTCGGCACCAGCTCGCCCCTGGACCACGCCGGGGTGGACACCCCCGGGCCGGACCTGGCCTGAGTTTTCCGGTACGGCAGGCGTCCCGCGTTTCGGGGCGCCTGCCGTACCGCTTTCCGGGGAGCTCGTCAGACCGGCGGCCCGCGTTCCGAGGCTTTTGTCAGTTCTCGGCTCTACGGTCACGTCGATGCGACTCCCACCCCCGCCCGCCGGTACGGTTAGACGGCGTGCCGGACAGCGAGGGAGGACACTGAGATGAGCGACCTGGGCCATGTGCTCGTGCTGGCCGGCGGCCTGTCCTACGAGCGGGAGGTCTCCCTCCGTTCCGGCCGGCGGCTCAGCGAGGTGCTCCGCTCGGTCGGCATCGACGTCGAGACGCGCGACACCGACGCCGCCCTCGTGCCCTCGGTCCTGGCCGAGCGGCCGGACGCGGTGTTCGTCACCCTGCACGGCGGCGCCGGAGAGGACGGCGCGATCCGGTCGATCCTCGAACTGCTCAACGTCCCCTACGTCGGCGCCGGCCCGGACGCGTGCCGGGTGGCCTTCGACAAGCCCACCGCGAAGGCGGTCGTGCGCTCGGTGGGGCTGCGGACGCCGGACTCGGTGACGCTGCCCAAGGAGACCTTCCACGACCTCGGCGCCTCCGCCGTGCTCACCCGCATCATCGAGCACCTCGGGCTCCCGCTGTTCGTCAAGCCCGCCCGGGGCGGGTCCGCTCTCGGCGCGTCCGCGGTACGCACCGCCGAGGAGCTTCCCGCGGCGATGGTCGGCTGCTTCGCCTACGGTGACACCGCTCTCATCGAGCGGCTCGTCGAGGGCGTCGAGGTCTCCGTCTCCGTCATCGACCAGGGCGACGGCCCGGTCGCCCTGCCCCCGGTCGAGATCGTCCCCGACGCGGGGGTGTACGACTACGCGGCTCGCTACACCGCCGGGCACACCGAGTTCTTCGCCCCGGCCCGCCTCTCCCCCGAGGCGGCTGCCGCCTGTGCTGAGATGGCTGTCACCGCGCACACCGCTCTCGGCCTTCGCGACCTCTCCCGCACCGACCTCATCGTCGACTCCGCCGGGCTTCCGCACTTCCTCGAGGTGAACGTCGCTCCGGGGATGACCGAGACCTCCCTGTTCCCGATGGCCGTCGAGGCCGCCGGCCAGGACCTCGGCACGCTCTGCCGCACCCTCCTGGAGATCGCCGCCTCCCGGGCTTCCACTCCCCACCACCCCGCCTAGCTCGTTCCCGGACGCTCCCCGCTTGCCCGGCCCCCCTACCTGGCCCCCCCTACCTGGCCCCCCTTACCCGGTCCCCCTTACCCGGTCCTTCAAGGGGTGGGCACGTAGCCTGGCGGGGTGCTGATCGACACGCCCTTCCCGAAGAGTTTCGCCAGCGACAACCACGCCGGCGTCCACCCCGCCGTCCTAGCCGCCATAACCGCCGCCAACACCGGCGACGCCCCCGCCTACGGCGGCGACCGCTGGACCGCCGACTTCGACACCCGGGTCCGCGAAACCTTCGGCCCGGCCGCCGCCGGCTTCCCGGTGCTCAACGGAGCCGGCGCCAACATGGTCGGCCTGGCCCTGATGCTCGGCCGCTACGACGCGATCATCTGCGCCGCCACCGCGCACATCGCCACCCACGAAGCCGGCGCCGCCGAACGCCTGCTGGGCGTGAAGCTCCTCACCGTCCCCACCGAGGACGGCAAGCTGACCCCTGCCGACATCACCCGCCGCCTGGACGGCCTGGGCAACCCCCACGAGTCCCAGCCGAAGGTGGTCTCCATCTCCCAGGTGACCGAACTAGGCACCGTCTACTCCCCCGCCGAACTGACCGCCCTGGCCGACACCGCCCACGCCGCCGGCCTCCACCTCCACGTCGACGGAGCCCGCCTGGCGAACGCCGCAGCCTTCCTGGACGCCGACCTCCGCACGATCACCACCGACGTCGGGGTGGACGTGTTCAGCTTCGGCGGCACCAAGAACGGCGCGCTCGCCGCCGAGGCGGTCATCGTCCTCAACTCCGCCTTCCAGGAGGGGGTGCCGTTCCTCCGGCGGCAGTCACTTCAGCTCGCGTCGAAGATGCGGTTCATCTCCGCTCAGCTCACCGCGCTCCTCACCGAGGACCTCTGGCACGCGAACGCCGCCCACGCCAACTCGATGGCCCGGCGTCTGGCCGACGGCCTCACCGCCATCCCCGGCGTGAGTCTCGCCTTCCCGGTCCAGTCGAACGCGGTCTTCGCCCGCATCCCCGCTCCCGCCGTGGAGGAGCTGATGCGGCGCCACCAGTTCCACTATTGGGACCGCGAGAACGACCTCGTCCGTCTCATGACCGCCTTCGACACTGCCCCGGAGCACGTGGCCGAGTTCCTGGACGACGCCCGCCGAGCCATCAAGAGCTGACGCCGTTTCACGTGAAACACCGCCCCTGTTTCACGTGAAACGCCGCCCGGTCCGGAGGACGGGGCGGCGCTGGTGGACGATGTTTCACGTGAAACGAGCGGGCGGCTAGCTCTCCGACTCCCGCATGGCCCGGACCGCGTCGGGCGCCATCGTCCCGATGATCCGCTCCAGGTCGTCGATCGTGGCGAACTCCACCACGATCCGCCCCTTTCGCCGCCCGAGATCCACCTTCACCTTGGTCTCGAAGTGGTCGGACAGCCGGGTGGCCAGGTGGTTGAGCCCGGGGGCGGTCGGCTGGTTGGCGCGGCGCTCCCTAGTGGCCTTGGGCGCCGCCGCGGAGCTGCCCATCGCCACGATCTCCTCGACCGCCCGCACGGACAGCAGTTCCGCGACGATCCGCTTGGCCAGCGCGATCTGCTGCTCGGCACTGTCCAGCCCGAGCAGCGCCCGCGCGTGCCCGGCGCTGATGGTCCCGGCGGCGACGCGGAGCTGGACCTCGGGCGGCAGGTTCAGCAGGCGCAACGTGTTGGTGATGTGCGAGCGAGAGCGGCCGACTTTCTGGGCGAGCTGCTCGTGCGTCGCGCTGAAGTCGTCCAGGAGCTGCTGGTAGGCCGCCGCCTCTTCCAGCGGGTTGAGCTGCTCCCGCTGCAGGTTCTCGATCAGCGCATCCCGCAACAGGTCGTCGTCCTGCGTGTTCCGCACGATCGCCGGGATCTGCTCGAGCTCGGCGAGCTGGCTGGCCCGCCAGCGCCGCTCCCCCATGATCAGCTCGTACCTGCCCCCGCCCACGGAACGCACCACGACGGGCTGCAACAGGCCGACCTCGCGGATCGACGCGGCCAGCTCCTGGAGCCGCACCTCGTCGAAGACGTCACGCGGCTGCCGAGGGTTCGGCACGATCGCGTCCAGCGCGATCTCCTTGAAGTACGCCCCGGCGATCGGCTTCGGCCCGCCGTTCTCCTGGACCTCCGCCGTGGTGGGGATCGTGCCGGTGCCGTCGACGATCGGTCCGGTGGGGATGAGCGCCCCGAGTCCCTTGCCCAACCCACGCCGCTGCTGGCTCACTGCGTCTCCTCGTTCAGCCGGCCGATTCCGGTCACATCAGGAGAGGTTACCGCCGTGCGTGCGGCTGGGTGTTCGCTCGCCACACGCGGTCGCCTCCTGGAGCCCTCTTCCTGGGTCGCTCCGGTGACCTAGACGTGCGCCGCCCGGTAGGCGATCTCGCGGGCCGCGTCCAGATAGGCGGTCGCGCCGCTGGAACCGGGGTCGTAGGTCATGACCGACTGGCCGTAGCTGGGCGCCTCGGACACGCGGACGCTCCGCGGGATGACGGTGTCGAGCACTGTGTCACCGAAGTGCGAGCGGACCTCGTCGGCCACCTGAGAGGCCAGCCGGGTGCGGCCGTCGTACATGGTGAGCAGGATCGTGGAGACCTTGAGGGTCGCGTTGAGGTGCGCCTTGATGAGGTCGATGTTGTGCAGCAGCATGCTCAGCCCCTCCAGCGCGTAGTACTCGCACTGGATCGGGATCATGACCTCGTCGGCGGCCACGAGCGAGTTGACCGTGAGCAGTCCCAGCGACGGCGGGCAGTCGATGATGATGTAGTCGAGTTCGAGGGTGTCGAAGGACGCCAGCGCGCGACGCAGCCGGGCCTCCCGCGCCACCAGCGAGACGAGCTCGATCTCGGCACCGGCCAGGTTGATGGTCGCCGGAGCGCAGTAGAGGCCGGGCATGTCGGGAACCGGGTTGACGATCTCGGACATCGGCAGATCATCCACGAGGACCTGATAAATGTCCGGGATGTCGCCCCGGTGCTCGGTCGCCAAAGCCGTCGAGGCGTTCCCCTGGGGGTCAAGGTCGATCACCAGGACCCGCTGGCCGTGCATCGACAGCGCGGCGGCGATGTTGACCGACGTGGTGGTCTTCCCCACTCCACCCTTCTGGTTCGCCACGGCGATCACCCGGCACTTGGACGGGCGCGGCCAGGTCTCTCCCCCGGGCGCGTCGCTCTGCCCCGCCAGGGGCGCCGTCTGGGTCATGGATGTTTCACGTGAAACCACTGAGTTGAGCGCCTCTCGTACCAGCGGCGAATCACCGGGGTTAAGGGGGGTCTGGGTCACGACGGCCATCCTTTCAACAGGAGGCGGGGTCGTGCCGGGAAATCCTTGCCGCGACACGCCCAATTCCGGCCAACCTACACCGGATCGGCGTTCTACGACGGGTTCCCCGGGCCAGCCAAGACCACTCGACACGCCGGGCACAGCCGCTACCTCCTTCGCCGGCGCCGGCCGCTCTGTTGCTCGGGGGTGCGACCGGCTACCACCCGCACCAATGTTGCGGGCGGCTCGACCTTACCGTGCCCGACGGAGATGAGTTCGGCCGACGCCGCTCCTGTGGACCGCAACTCGGCCGCCGCCTCCGCCAGCTCGCCCGCGGCGCGCTCCCCCTTCATGGCAATGAGCTCGCCGCCCTCCCGCAAAAGCGGCATCGACCACGTCAAGAGCCGGCCAAGCGGCGCGACCGCCCGCGCGGTGGCGACGTCGAACTCGCGCTCCCCCACGAGCTCCTCCGCGCGCCCGCGCAGCACCTCGACGTTGTCGAGCTTGAGGGTCTCGACGCACTCCTCCAGGAAGACCGTACGGCGGAGCAACGGCTCCAGCAGCGTGACGGTGATGTCCGGGCGGACGATGGCGAGGACCAGGCCGGGCAGCCCGGCGCCGGAGCCGATGTCGACCACGCGCACGTCCTGCGGGACGGCCTCCCCCACCACCGCGCAGTTCAGCAGGTGCCGGTCCCAGATGCGCGGGATCTCCCGGGGGCCGAGCAGCCCGCGGACCACCCCGGGACCGGCGAGGAACTGAGCGTAGGTCTCCGCTCGCTCCCACGACTCTCCCGTGAAGACCTCTCGCGCGATCGGCGGGGGTGCAGGCAGTTCGTCGGTCACTGGTGGCTGGCCCTTCTCATCTGCATTGTCGTCCCAAGACTAGGGGGTATCGGAGGATGCCGATTCCGGCCTCGGACCCCCTGCTTCCCGAGGCAGGCGGAAGATCACCCACGGGCCTGGCGCGCCGGCAGTGGTGCGGGCGCCTGCCGTACCACACGAAAGCGACGCGGCCGGAAAACACAACCGCCGGCGGCCCGGGGAGGGCGCCGGCGGTGGGTGGGGTGGTGGATCAGGCGGGCAGGACGACGACGTAGCGGTTGGGCTCCTCGCCCTCCGACTCGCTGCGCAGTCCGGCGGCCGCGACCGCGTCGTGCACGATCTTGCGCTCGAACGGCGTCATCGGCTCCAGCGAGCGGGGCTCGTCGTGCTTCCTGACCTCGCCGGCGACCTCGGTGCCGAGCTTGGTGAGCTCGGCCCGGCGACGCTCGCGGTACCCTGCGATGTCGAGCATGAGCCGCGACCGCTCCCCCGTCTGCCGGTGGACGGCGAGGCGGGTGAGCTCCTGGAGCGCTTCGAGGATCTCGCCGGAGCGGCCGACGAGGTCGGTGCCCTTGACGCCGACGACGGAGACGAGCGCGCGGTCGCCCTCGACGTCCATGTCGATGTCGCCGTCGATGTCGGCGATGTCCAGCAGTCCCTCGACGTAGTCCGCCGCGATCTCGCCTTCCGCCTCGAGGGCGTTGACGTCGGGGGCCGTCTTGGTGATGGTCCCCTGCTCGGCCTCGGTCACTTCAGGCCTCCCCTTCCATGATCTAGCGAGTCTAGGACTTCTTGCTGCCCGAGCGCTTGCTGCGGGTCTGCCGGCTGGGCTGGTTCCTGACCACCTTGGGCTCGGGCTCCGGCTCGGGGGCGGGCGGCGGCGCCGGCTCGCTCTTCCTGAACTTGGCCAGCAGGCCGGGCTTGGGCTGGACGGGGATGAGCCGGCCCTTGTCGTCGAACTGGGGCATCGGGTGCCGGGTGTAGTACCAGTGCTGCTGGCCGAGCGTCCACAGGTTGGTGGTGACCCAGTAGAGGATGAGGCCCAGCGGGAAGTTCAGGCTGAAGAAGGCGAACAGCGGCGAGATGTACATCAGGATCTTCTGCTGCTGCGCCATGGGGTTGTCAGGCATCTGGGCCATCGAGCGGGTGACGCTCTGCCTGACGGTGAGGAACGTGGTCAGCGAGGAGACCGCGACGAACACGCCAATGATGATCTTGCTGGTGATGTTGTCCGTCGAGAAGAAGGTCTCGGAGATGCCCGCCGAGAAGATGTGCGCCTCACGGGCGCTGGCGACGACGTTCGCCGGCATGCCGAACACGTCGGCGCGCTTCACGTCCGCGATCGCGTTCAGCACGGTGAACATCGAGATGAAGATCGGGAACTGCGCGAGGATCGGGAGGCAGCCGCCGAGCGGGTTGGCGCCCTGGCCCTGGTAGAGGGCCATGACCTCCTGGTTCATGCGCTGCTTGTCGTTCTTGTACCGCTTGCGCAGTTCCTGGACCTTGGGGGCCAGTTCCTGCATCTTCTTCGACGAGCGCATCTGCTTGAGGAAGAGCGGGAAGATCAGCAACCGCATGATCACGGTGAGCGTGACGATCGTCAGCACCCAGTTGAGACCGCTGTCCGGGTTGATGAAGGTGCTGTATGCCTGGTGAATCCAGGTGATGACTTGGGCAATGGCCGTATAGAGCCAATTCAGCCAGCTGAACTCCACCGAGCTAGCTCCCTTGCGTTTCGTGTGATCGTGGGGGCACCGGGTCGAGGCCTCCGGGATGGAACGGGTGGCATCGCCCGATGCGCCGGACGGTCAGCCACGAACCTCGAAGTGCACCGTGTACGGCTATCGCCTCAAGTCCATACGCGCTGCACGAGGGGTAGAAGCGGCAGCGCGGACCCAGCAGGGGGCTGATGAAGGCGCGGTAGAACCTGATCGGGGCGATGAGGATCCGGGCGGCAGGCCCGGGCTCCGCGATCTGGTCCATCATCTCTGTCCATCCATCGAGCGCCGTCTGAGCACTCGGTCCAGCGCGAGGTCGAGGTCGGCGGCCAGGTCCTCGTACCGCGCGGATGCGGCCGGCGGGTTGGCGCGTACCACCAGCAGGCTACCTCGTGGAAGCCGGTCGAGTCGGTCCCGCATCAGGTGTCGAAGACGCCGTTTGACCGTGTTCCGGACCACAGCGACGCCGACGGCCTTGCTCACGACGAAACCGACCCTCGGCGCTTCTTCCCCTGATTCGGTCAGATGCACCACGAGGGCCGGGCGGCCGGCACGGCTGCCGCGCTTGACGGCGGCCGTGAACTCCGCTCCCCGCCGCATGCGGGATTCTCGGGACAGCACGATAGACACCTATCGCCCGCCGGCAGGTACTGCCGGCGGGCGATCAAGTCGGGCGTCGACGATGAGGCGTCAGGCCGACAGCTTCTCGCGACCCTTGCGGCGGCGAGCGGCGAGGACAGCTCGGCCGGCCCGGGTCCGCATACGCAGCCGGAAGCCGTGGGTCTTCGCGCGGCGACGGTTGTTCGGCTGGAAAGTACGCTTGCTCACGGGTGGGCTCCAGGGCTTAAAAGTGCGCCCTCGCCAGGTGCAAGGACGCTTGACACACATGGTTGGCCGGCCGTGGTAGCGAGGGCATGCGAAAGAGCCGTCGCGCGCAAGCCGACCGTCGTACGTTACGGGGCGATCCTGCTCCAGGTCAAACCGAGACGGGTTGTCCACGGATACCGGAGAAGGTTATCCACGAATCCACAGGCGACTTTTCCACCGGTGGCCTCACTCCAGAGTATGTGCACCCAGAGACCACTACGCTGTGGACAACGTCTTGAACACAGGTGTGCACAAGGTTACTGTCGGCCACTCCCAAGGCTTGAGGGGCTGTGCACAGCCTGTGGATCTCCTGTGGAGACCCGGTGGACGCCCACCTGTGGACAGCGGGGGCCCGCCCCCGGCGGTACCGCAGGCGGGTGTGGATAAACAATCGCGGGGGCCCGCGAGAGGGAAGGAGGGGACCACCCGGTGAGTAATGGGGATCTGGTACCCATCTGGTCGCGAGCGCTCAACAACTTCCTCAGCGAGAACCTGCCGATCCAGCAGCGCACCTGGCTGTCGATGGTCAGGCCGATCGCGCTGGCCGACGACACCATCGTGCTGGGCGTGCCCAGCGACTTCATCAAGGACCTGATCGAGCGCAAGCTCCGGGACATGGTGACGCACGCGTTGTCGCAGGAGCTCGGCCGTCCGGTCCGCCTCGCCGTACTGATCGACACCACGATTCCCGACGAGCCGGTCGCCCCTCCCCAGCCGGGGCCGTCGAGTTATCCCCAGGGTGTGGAACCGCCGCGCGAGTATGCTCCGCCGCCGCCCGCCCAGCATTTCCAGGCCCCTGAGCCGCCGCAGTACTACTCTCCACAGCCTGAGCCGCGGCCTTCGTCCACCGAATATCCACAGGCTCAGCCACAGAACAGGTGGGAGGCGAAGAGCAACAAGCCGAGCGAGCCGGCCCGCCTCAACCAGAAGTACACCTTCGAGACCTTCGTCATCGGCGCCAGCAACCGTTTCGCGCACGCGGCCGCCGTCGCGGTCGCCGAGGCGCCGGCCAAGGCGTACAACCCGCTGTTCATCTACGGTGACTCGGGCCTGGGGAAAACCCACCTGCTCCACGCCATCGGCCATTACGCACAGTCTCTCTATGACGGTGCGCGCGTGCGGTACGTGAGCTCCGAGGAGTTCACCAACGACTTCATCAACAGCATCCGCGACCACAAGGCCGACGGTTTCCGCAGCCGCTATCGCGCAATCGACATCCTGCTCGTGGACGACATCCAGTTCCTGGAGGGCAAGGAGCAGACGCAGGAGGAGTTCTTCCACACCTTCAACACGCTCCACAACGCCAACAAGCAGATCGTCATCTCCTCCGACCGGGCGCCGAAGCAGCTCATCACCCTGGAGGACCGGCTGCGCAACCGGTTCGAGTGGGGCCTGATCACCGACGTCCAGCCCCCCGAGCTGGAGACGCGCATCGCCATCCTCAGGAAGAAGGCGATCCAGGAGGGCCTGGCCGCGCCGCCCGAGGTGCTGGAGTACATCGCCTCGCGGATCTCCACGAACATCCGCGAGCTGGAGGGCGCGCTCATCCGGGTCACGGCCTTCGCCAGCCTCAACCGGCAGTCGGTGGACCTGCAGCTCGCCGAGGTGGTGCTGAAGGACCTGATCACCTCCGAGTCGGGGCCGGAGATCACCATCAGCACCATCATGGGGAAGACCGCCGAGTACTTCGGCATCGGCATCGACGACCTCTGTGGATCGAGCCGCAGCCGGGCCCTGGTGAACGCCCGGCAGATCGCGATGTACCTCGCGCGGGAGCTGACCGACCTGTCGCTGCCGAAGATCGGCCAGCAGTTCGGCGGGCGCGACCACACCACCGTCATGCACGCCGAACGGAAGATCCGCTCGCTCATCGCCGAGCGTCGCTCGATGTACAACCAGGTCAACGAGCTGACGATGCGGATCAAGCAGCAGTCCCGTGGATGATTCACACCCTGTGGATAACCTTGTGGATCAGTGAAAAGCCTGGTGTGGGCGCGATCTTGGCGCGGGGACCGTGGACGATCGCCGAAAATTCGTACACAGCGGCTGGGGATAACCCTGGGGACACCTTGAGGACAACCTGTGGGCTACTCGTGGACAACCTGTGGGCAGCCTGTGCGAACAGAATTCGGGGCGTCCAAACGATCTCCGTACCCCGTGGAAAACCTGTTGAAACCCGGTGGATGACCGGTGGATGAAGCACCCAAGATCTGGGGAAGGCCTGTGGGGAAACTTCGGCCGTCCCCAGGCGCACAGGTTTCCCCCAGGCGTCACACACAGGGCACGTGGATGACGGTAGCCATGCTGAGCTGGGAAAACGTTGGCTGTCCACAGTTTCCCCAGCCCCTAGTGTGAAGACCAGATATCTCTCTTACAAAGAAACTGAAGACCCATAGAGGGGTTCCGCACGTTCCAAGGTGCGGGAGAGTGAACACTTGAATCAGCGACGAACCCAGGAGGTTGATCACCGTGATGTTCCGAATCGAGCGAGACGTCCTCGCTGAGGCGGTGGCATGGACGGCACGCAGCCTCCCTGCCCGCCCATCCGTGCCCGTCCTGGCGGGCATGCGCCTCGAAGTGACCGAGGAGCAGCAGCTCAAACTCTCCGGCTTCGACTACGAGGTCTCGGCCGAGGTCACGCTGGAGGTCCACACCGGTGAGCCGGGCGTGGTCCTCGTCTCCGGCAAGCTGCTCGCCGAGATCACCCGCGCCCTTCCCGCACAGCCTGTGGATTTCGTCGTCGAGGGTCCCAAGGCCGTCGTGACCTGTGGAAGCGCCCGGTTCACCCTGCTGACCATGCCTGTGGAGGACTACCCGTCGCTCCCCGCGATGCCGCCGGCCGCGGGCCGGGTGGGCAGCGACGTCTTCGCCGCCGCCGTCGCGCAGGTGGCCGTCGCCGCGGGCCGTGACGACACCCTCCCGATGCTCACCGGCGTGCGCATGGAGATCGAGGGCGACACCGTCACGCTGGCCGCCACCGACCGCTACCGCCTCGCCGTACGTGAGCTGAAGTGGAGCCCGGGGCAGCCCGACTTCGCGGCGATCGCGATGATCCCCGGCAAGACGCTCGCCGACACCGCCAAGTCGCTGGGGTCCACCGGCGCCGAGGTGGAGATCGCGCTGAGCTCCTCCGGAGGCACCGGCGAGGGCATGATCGGCTTCTCCAGCGCCGGCCGCCGCACCACGACGCGCCTGCTCGACCCCGAGTTCCCCAAGTACCGCTCGCTGCTGCCGACCGAGTTCGCCGCCAAGGCGGAGTTGTCCACAGGCCCGTTCGTCGAGGCGGTCAAGCGCGTGGCCCTGGTCGCCGAGCGCAACACGCCGGTACGGCTGGCCTTCCGCGGCGGCGAGGTCGTGCTGGAGGCGGGCAGCGGCGACGAGGCCCAGGCGGTCGAGGTGCTGCCTGTGGACTACGAGGGCGAGGAGATGAACATCGCCTTCAACCACCAGTTCCTGCTGGAGGGCCTGGGCGCGGTCGACTCCGACGTCGCGCGCCTGCAGATGACCACCTCGACCAAGCCGGCCATCCTCACCGGCGGCAAGCACGGCGACGGCGCGCCCGACTACCGCTACCTGATCATGCCGATCCGCCTGTCCAGCTGACCTGTCCACCGCCTGTGGATAACCGATGTGGGGTACGGCAGGCGGGTGTGGCAGGATCTTCGGCGGCCGACCCGGGTGCCTGGGCGTCACTCGTGGCGCCTTCTCACGGCTGTGGCGCGCTCTGAGGGGCTCTTCCCGGCCCCGACGGAGCGCGGCGGCTACGGTGGGCTGTCGGCGGCTCCTGGGCCCTCTGGGGCCCGTGGGGCCGGCGGTGTGGCGTCGAGGCGGCACGGGCTCTTCGGAGATCCACCGGTGGATGCCCCCCGATCCGGCGGGTATGGGCGTGCGGGATGATGGAACCCCAAGGGGGAGGTACACATGCAGATCGGCATGATCGGGCTCGGCAAGATGGGCGGCAACATGGCCGAGCGGCTGCGCCGCGGCGGTCATGAGGTGGTCGGTTACGACCGCAATCCCGAGGTCAGCGACGTCGGAAGCCTGCAGGAGCTGGTCGACCGGCTGCAGGCGCCCCGCGCGGTCTGGGTGATGGTGCCCGCCGGCGACCCGACCCAGGCGACCGTCAACGAGCTCGGCGAGCTGCTCTCCGAGGGCGACATCGTCATCGACGGCGGCAACTCCCACTATGTGGATGACCAGAAGCACGCCGCCGAGCTGGGCAAGCGCGGCATCGGCTTCCTAGACTGCGGCGTGAGCGGCGGCGTCTGGGGTCTCCAGAACGGCTACGCGCTCATGGTGGGCGGCGAGAGCCGTACCGTCGAGCAGTTGATGCCGATCTTCGAGACGCTCAAGCCCGAGGGCCCCGACGGCTTCGTGCACGCCGGTGACGTGGGGGCCGGGCACTTCGCCAAGATGGTCCACAACGGCATCGAGTACGGCATGATGCAGGCCTTCGCCGAGGGCTGGGAGCTGCTCGAGGCCTCCGACATCGTCAAGGACGTGACCGGCTCGTTCAAGAGCTGGCGCACGGGCACGGTGATCCGCTCCTGGCTGCTCGACCTGCTGGTCAGGGCGCTGGAGGAGGACCCCGACCTCAAGGACATCCGCGGTTATGCACAGGACTCCGGCGAGGGCCGGTGGACGGTGCAGGCGGCTGTGGACCACGCGGTGCCGCTGCCGGTGATCACCGCCGCGCTCTACGCGCGGTTCGCCTCGCGGCAGGACGACTCGCCGGCGATGAAGGTCGTCGCGGCGCTGCGCAACCAGTTCGGCGGGCACGCGGTCACCTCCGCGGCCGGGTCTGTGGAAAAGGGCGCCGACTCCCCCGGCGCGGACGTCACCCCGCCCGCCCTCTGACGCGTCTCACCAGTGCGCGCCCGCTTGTCCACAGGCGGGCGCGCGCCCCGTCCGGGGTGTGGATCATCCACAGGTAGAGGCCGGGTCATAGCGGTTTTCCACAGGTTGCCTGTCGGTGACTCCAGTGGTCGGTGTGGCCGACTAACCTTCGTGGGGTGCATGTCGCCCACCTCTCGCTGACCGACTTCCGGTCCTACGCGTCCGTGGAGCTCGGCCTGGAGCCGGGTGTCACGGCCTTCGTCGGGCCCAACGGCCAGGGCAAGACCAACCTGGTCGAAGCGCTGGGCTATGTGGCGACGCACTCGAGCCACCGGGTCGCCACCGACGCCCCGCTCGTCCGGCAGGGCGCCGCGCGGGCGATCGTCCGGTGCGCTGTCCACAGGGACGACCGCAGGGCGCTGGTCGAGCTGGAGATCAACCCGGGCAAGGCCAACCGCGCCCGGCTCAACCGCTCCCCCGTGTCCCGCCCGCGTGACGTGATCGGCCTGCTCCGCACGGTGCTCTTCGCGCCCGAGGACCTCGCGCTGGTCAAGGGCGATCCCTCCGAACGGCGGCGCTTCCTCGACGACCTGCTGGTCGCGCGCACGCCGCGGTACGCGGGGGTGCGAGCCGACTACGACCGGGTCCTCAAGCAGCGCAGCGCCCTGCTGCGCACGGCCGCCCAGGCGCGTCGCGGAGGTGGGCGGAGCCCGCGCCGGGCCGAGCGTGACACCGGCTTCGAGGCGGCGGGCGCCGGTGACGTGCTCAGCACGCTGGAGGTGTGGGACCAGCACCTCGCGCGGCACGGCGCCGAACTGCTCCAGGCGCGGCTGGCGCTCGTGGACACGCTCCGGCCGATGGTGGCCTCGGCGTACGCCTCGCTGGCGCCGACGAGCGCGCCTGCGGATCTCACCTATCGGAGCACGTTGTCCACAGGTGGGGACAACGAGGAGGACGGCGTGCCCGTGCCGGTCGGAGCTCCCGATACACAGACGTTATCCACAGACTTGGGGAAAACCCTTGAGGAGCGGTTGAGGGAACGGCTGGCGGAGGTGCGTACGGCGGAGCTCGAGCGGGGGGTCACCCTCGTCGGGCCGCACCGTGACGACCTCACCCTCGGCCTTGGTGATCTTCCCGCGCGTGGATATGCCAGCCATGGGGAGTCGTGGTCGTTCGCGCTGGCTTTGCGGCTGGCGGCGTATGACCTGCTCAGGGCGGATGGCGGGGATCCTGTGCTGATCCTCGACGACGTCTTCGCCGAGCTCGACTCCCAGCGGCGTCGGCGGTTGGCCGAGATCGTCGCGCCGGCCGAGCAGGTGTTGATCACGGCTGCTGTTCCGGACGATGTGCCTTCGGAGTTGGCCGGGGGCCGGTTCGACGTGGTGGAGGGGGGCGTGACTCGTGTCCGCTGAGTTTTCCACAGGCGCCGGTGGACAACCTGGGATGTCCGGCGGGGGGTCCGGCGGGCCCTTCAGTGGGATGGCCGGGGGGCCGTCCTTCGGCACCACCCGGGCGGTCGGCCGTACCTTGGGGGGCTTTTCGGGGGGTGTGACCGGCGGCGGCCCTGTGGACGGGGCCGGCCGTACGGCGGGCGGGTCGCCCGGCCGCTCCCCCGCCCGGCTCCCCGAGGCCGGCGGGTTGTCCACAGGCAGTGGACCGAGCCCACGGGCCGACGGCCCGAGCCCACGGGCCGACGGCCCGAGCTTCGTACCTGGCCCGAGCCCTGTGTCCGGTCTGAGCTCTGTGCCCGGCTTGGGGGCCGTCCCCGGCTCTGGTGCGCTCCCTGGTGATCCCAGCGGGTACGGCCGGCGGCCTGCGGGCGGGTTCGGCGGGTCGGGGTCGGCTGTGGATGGGCCGCGGGTCGCCGGTGGCCGCGGCGATGTGGACGCCCGGCTTAGGTCCGCGGCGGACGGCCCCCGGAACTCCCCCTTCCCGGGCAACAGTGGTGCAGCGGGTGGCGCGGCAGGAGGTCGCGGCGTGCCCGGCAACAGCGGGGGCGGGACAACTCGCCCGGCGTCCGGTGACGGCGGGGGCCATGCCGGGCGGGGCAACGGCGGCGGTGCTGCGCCGGCCGCCACCTCATCCAGCACCACCTCATCCAGCACCACCTCATCCAGCACCACCTCATCCAGCACCACCTCATCCACCACCACCTCATCCAGCACCACCTCATCCAGCGCAACCGCCTCCAGCGGCACCTCCTCCAGAGAAACCACGGCTGGGGGAACCTCGTCCCCCGGAACCACGTCCGGCGGGGCCGGTGCTCCTGGAGGGTCCTCCCCCGGCGGCGGCGCGTCAGGGCCGACGGCGACGGCGCGTGGGGTGGCGATGGCGCGCGAGAAGCTGGCCCAAGCCAAGGCCGACGCCGCCAGAAGAGGCCAGCTCCCCCGCCGCGAACCCCGGCGAAAGGTGTCCGGCGCGACCAGGCTCGGCGGCGATCCCCAGCTTTTCGGACGGGCCATCATGGACCTGCTGTCCGACCGCGGCTGGGAGCAGAGCGCGAAGGTGGGCGGGGTGTTCGGCCGGTGGGCGGACATCGCCGGCCCGGCCATGGCGGCCCACACCAAGCCGGAGTCGTTCGAGGACGGCGAGGTGCTGATCGTGGCCGACTCGACCGCGTGGGCGACCCAGGTCCGCATGCTGGCCAGAGACCTGATCCGCCGCCTGAACGAGGAGCTCGGCGACGGGACGGTAACAAAGGTAAAGGTCAGAGGCCCGCAAAACGCCCCACGCCCGATGGGCGGCCTGCGCGTCACCGGGAGCAAAGGACCGGGCGACACCTACGGCTAATCGAGCCTCTGACGCGATGACCCCCGAGTCGGTGGGGGGATGCCCAACCGAGGGGCAAACAAGCGACAGGCGCGTTCAGGCGCGTTCATGCACACCTAGGGCCCTGGGACCCGGTAGAATGAAAGCGGATTCCGGACACGTCCGCTTGCGTGTCACCCCCGGCATGCGAGCCGATTCCCCTGGGTGGCGAACGCATCGGGGCACTCACGACGGTGACGGGCACGGCAGGGCGGTCGGCTGCGACAGTCGTCTCACCCACGCCGCGTGTCCGCGGCAGGAGGATTTCGCACTTGTCCTACGACGCTAGCTCAATCACCGTACTCGAAGGGCTTGAGGCGGTTCGCAAGCGACCGGGTATGTACATCGGGTCGACCGGCGAACGCGGGCTCCACCACCTGGTCCAGGAGATCGTCGACAACTCCGTCGACGAGGCCCTGGCCGGCTACGCCGACCGCATCGAGGTGACTCTGCTCGCCGACAACGGCGTGCGGGTCATCGACAACGGCCGAGGCATCCCCACGGGCATCCACCCTGTGGAGAAGCGGTCCGCGGTCGAGGTCGTCCTCACCACGCTCCACGCCGGCGGCAAGTTCGACGGCCAGTCCTACGCCGTCTCGGGCGGTCTGCACGGCGTGGGCTCCGCGGTGGTCAACGCGCTGTCCACAGCCATGAACGTGGTGGTGAAGCAGAACGGCCGCGTGCACCGGCTCAACCTGGTCAACGCCAAGCCCGTCGCGCCTCTGTCCACGGACGAGGAGACCGACGAGACCGGCACCGAGATCACCTTCTGGGCCGACCCGGACATCTTCGAGACCACGACGTGGAGCTTCGAGACGCTCTCCCGTCGTTTCCAGGAGATGGCCTTCCTCAACAAGGGCCTGACCATCGCGCTGGCCGACGAGCGGCCCGACCACATCAACGGCGAGCCCCGCAAGGTCGAGTACCACTACGAGGGCGGCCTGTCCGACTTCGTCGCCTACCTCAACGGCAAGAAGGAGCCGGCGCACGCGTCGATCATCTCCTTCGAGGAGGAGGGCGAGGGCATCTCGGTCGAGGTCGCGATGCAGTGGAACAACTCCTACGCCGAGTCGGTCTACTCCTTCGCCAACGTGATCAACACCGCCGAGGGCGGCACCCACGAGGAGGGCTTCCGCGCCGCGCTGACGTCGATCGTCAACCGCTACGCGCGCGAGCAGAAGTTCCTCAAGGAGGGCAAGGACGACAACTTCTCCGGTGAGGACGTCCGCGAGGGCCTGACCGCGATCGTCTCGGTGAAGCTGGCCGACCCGCAGTTCGAGGGCCAGACCAAGACGAAGCTGGGCAACACCGAAGCCAAGTCGTTCGTCCAGAAGGCCTGCAACGACCACCTGCGCGACTGGTTCGAGCGCAACCCGGGCGAGGCCAAGGACATCATCAACAAGGCGCTCCAGGCGGCCAGGGCGCGGGTGGCGGCTCGCCAGGCGCGCGACCTGACCCGGCGCAAGTCGCTGCTGGAGTCGGGCTCCGGCCTGCCCGGCAAACTGGCCGACTGCACCTGGAACGAGCCGGAGAAGTGCGAGCTGTTCATCGTGGAGGGCAACTCCGCGGGCGGCTCGGCCAAGGGCGGCCGCGACTCGCGCTTCCAGGCGATCCTGCCCATCCGCGGCAAGATCCTCAACGTGGAGAAGGCGCGGATCGACAAGGTCCTCCAGAACACCGAGGTCCAGTCGCTGATCACCGCGATGGGCACCGGCGTGCACGACGAGTTCGACATCGCCAAGCTCCGCTACCACAAGCTCATCCTGATGGCCGACGCCGACGTCGACGGCCAGCACATCACCACGCTGCTGCTGACGCTGCTGTTCCGGTTCATGCGCCCGCTGATCGAGAACGGCCACGTCTTCATGGCCCAGCCGCCGCTGTACAAGATCAAGTGGGACCGGCGCGGCGACGACGCCTCGTACGCCTACTCCGACCGTGAGCGTGACGCGATCATCGCCGAGGGCATCGCCAACGGCCGCCGCGACCCGCGCGCGCATGACGGTGTGCAGCGGTTCAAGGGTCTGGGCGAGATGAACGCCCAGCAGCTGTGGGAGACCACGATGGACCCGGCCACCCGGCTGCTGCGACAGGCCACCCTCGACGACGCCGCGCAGGCGGATGAGATGTTCAGCGTGCTCATGGGCGAGGATGTCGAGGCCCGTCGGTCCTTCATCATCCGCAACGCCCGTGATGTCCGCTTCCTGGACGTGTAAAGGACTATCGTGACGGAAGTGAACACCCCGCCGCCTCCCGGGGATCGTATCGAGGCTGTCGACATCCAGACCGAGATGCAGCGCTCCTACATGGAGTACGCGATGTCGGTCATCGTGTCGCGAGCCCTGCCCGACGTGCGTGACGGCCTCAAGCCGGTGCACCGCCGGGTGCTGTACGCGATGTACGACGGCGGCTACCGGCCCGACCGCGGGTACTTCAAGTGCTCGCGCGTCGTGGGTGACGTCATGGGGTCCTACCACCCCCACGGCGACACCTCCATCTACGACACCCTCGTCCGGATGGCGCAGCACTGGTCGCTGCGCCACCCGCTGGTCGACGGGCAGGGGAACTTCGGCTCCCCCGGCAACGACATGCCCGCGGCGATGCGGTACACCGAGTGCAAGCTCGCGCCCATCGCCATGGAGATGTTGCGCGACATCGACAAGGACACCGTCGACTTCCAGCCGAACTACGACGGCCGCTCCCAGGAGCCCGTCGTCCTGCCGGCGCGCTTCCCCAACCTGCTGGTCAACGGCGCGGGCGGCATCGCGGTCGGCATGGCGACCAACATCCCCTCGCACAACCTGCGCGAGGTCGCCTCGGCGGTGAAGTGGTCGCTGGAGAACCCGGACGCCAGCGACGAGGAACTGCTCGAGGCGTCGATCGCCCGGGTCAAGGGCCCCGACTTCCCGACGCGCGCGCTCATCGTCGGGCGCCGCGGCATCGAGGACGCCTACCGCACCGGCCGTGGCTCGATCACGATGCGCGCGGTCGTCGAGGTGGAGGAGGACAACAAGGGGCGGCACGCCCTCGTCGTCACCGAACTCCCCTACCAGGTCAACCCGGACAACCTCGCGCTGAAGATCGCCGACCTGGTGAAGCAGGGCAAGGTCACCGGCATCGCCGACGTCCGCGACGAGTCCTCCTCGCGGGTGGGCCAGCGCCTGGTCATCGTCCTGAAGCGCGACGCCGTCGCCAAGGTCGTGCTGAACAACCTGTACAAGCACACCCAGCTCCAGGACACCTTCGGCGCGAACATGCTGGCCCTGGTGGACGGCGTGCCGCGCACGCTGCGCCTCGACCAGTTCATCACGTACTACGTGGCGCACCAGATCGAGGTCATCGTCCGCCGGACGAGGTACCTGCTGCGCAAGGCCGAGGAGCGCGCCCACATCCTGCGTGCGCTGCTCAAGGCGCTCGACCGGATGGACGAGGTCATCGCCCTCATCCGGCGCTCGCCGTCGGCGGCCGAGGCCCAGCGCGGCCTCATGACGCTCCTGGAGATCGACGAGATCCAGGCGCAGGCCATCCTCGACATGCAGCTGCGCAAGCTCGCCGCCCTCGAACGGCAGGCGATCCAGGACGAGTACGACGGCCTCATGACGATGATCGCCGAGTACCAGTCGATCCTGGCCTCCGAGACGCGCCAGCGGCAGATCATCGCCGACGAGCTCGACGAGGTCGTCAACAAGTTCGGCGAGGACCGGCGCACCGAGATCATCGCCTACGACGGCGACATGTCGATCGAGGACCTCATCGCCGAGGAAGACATCGTCGTCACCATCACGCGCGGCGGCTACGCCAAGCGCACCCGCACCGACCTGTACCGCGCGCAGAAGCGGGGCGGCAAGGGCGTGCGCGGGGCGCAGTTGCGCCAGGACGACATCGTCGATCACTTCTTCGTCACCACGACCCACCACTGGTTGCTGTTCTTCACCAACAAGGGGCGGGTCTACCGGGTCAAGGCGTACGAGCTGCCCGACTCCGGGCGTGACGCGCGCGGCATGCACCTGGCGAACCTGCTGGCCATGCAGCCAGACGAGGTCGTCATGGAGGTCCTCGACCTGCGTGACTACGAGGCTGCGCCGTACCTGGTGCTGGCCACCCGGACCGGACTGGTCAAGAAGACCAGGCTGTCGGAGTACGACTCCCCCAGATCCGGCGGTCTGATCGCGATCAACCTGCGCGACGACGACGAGGTCATCGCCGCCAGGCTGGTCTCCGAGGCCGACGACCTGCTGCTGATCTCCACCCACGCGCAGGCCATCCGCTTCACC
Source organism: Nonomuraea sp. NPDC050310 (assembly GCF_040655795.1). Taxonomy (NCBI): domain Bacteria; kingdom Bacillati; phylum Actinomycetota; class Actinomycetes; order Streptosporangiales; family Streptosporangiaceae; genus Nonomuraea; species Nonomuraea sp. NPDC050310. The sequence goes on from NZ_JBFAKP010000002.1 coordinate 44,093, forward strand.
GCCTCCGACGAGGCGCTTCGCCCCATGGGACGGGCCACCTCGGGCGTCATCGGCATGCGATTCCTTGAGGGTGATGAACTTCTCGCGATGAATCGGCTCGGAGACGGCGAGGATGTGCTTATCGCGACAGAAGGTGGGTACGCGAAGCGGACACCCGTAGAGCAATACCCACTTCAAGGTCGTGGCGGCAAGGGCGTGCTGACGGCGAAAATCGTGAGCGCACGTGGCAAGCTGGTCGGAGCTGTCATGGTCAACCCGGAGGACGAGGTGTTCGCGATCACATCCAACGGCGGCGTGATCCGCACGCCCGCCGGGAACATCAAGCAGTCCGGCCGGCAGACCATGGGAGTGCGCTTGATGAATCTCGCCGAACGCGACAGCGTGGTAGCCCTCGCTCGTAACACCGAGTCGATGGAGAACGCGGTGGAGGCCGAGGAAGACGGGGGAGGAGAGTAATCCATGAGCGTGCAGGGCAGCTCAGCCAAGACTCGCGAAAATGGGCAGAAGCCGGACGATCCCAAGGTCTCCGTCGAGGAGAAGGAGACCGATGAGGCCGGCACGAAGGCCGCGGTCGAGGAGAAGGAGGACGTGAACGACACCGTTCGCGTGCGCCCCTCCCTCACCTCCGAGGCGCCGCCTCCGTCCCCCTCGGCGCCCGCCGAATCGTCCAAGAAGGGAAAGGCCGCCTCACAGGCCCGGCTGCCGCGCAAGGCGCACCTCGTCCTGCGCCGCGTCGAGCCGTGGTCGGCGATGAAGTTCAGCTTCGTGCTGTCCCTCGTCTGCTTCGTGGTGCTGTTCGTGGCTGTGGCCGTCCTGTACGGCGTGCTGTCCGCTCTCGGGGTTTTCGACTCGATCGTGCAGATGTACAACCAGTTGAACAACTCCGACGGCCAGAACACGCTGGGGCTCGACATCGCCGGCTGGTTCGAGCCCGTGCGCATCCTCGGCTACACCGCGCTGATCGGCGCGGTGAACGTGGTGCTCATCACCGCCCTGTCCACCCTCGGGGCGGTGATCTACAACGTCGCGGCGGATCTCGTCGGCGGTGTTGAGGTCACCTTCAGTGAGGCTGAGTAGTTTTGAGATCTCGTCCTGGGGGCGGCGCGAGCAGCCCCCAGGACTTGGTAAGCTTTTCTCCGTCACCGCAACCGGTCGGAATGCGATACGGTTCGGTGTGTGCGGGGCTATAGCTCAGACGGTTAGAGCGCTTCCCTGATAAGGAAGAGGTCAGAGGTTCAAGTCCTCTTAGCCCCACCGAGATTTACCAGCTCAGAGGCCAGTTCCCGTGATTGCGGAACTGGCCTTTTGATTTTCGTGGGTAATCCCAGTTGATCAATGGGTCTTACCATCGTCCGGGTCGAACGATTCGGGAACCTGTCGCTCGTCGTACCGGCCGCGGGCTTCCTCGATGTCGCCGTGATGCGCCTGGACCCAATCGATCAGCCCCCAGACCTGCTCCAGCAAGGTGCGGCCAAGCGGTGTCAGCTGGTAGTCGACCCGGGGTGGCACCACGGGATACACGCGCCTAGAGACGAGCCCATCGCGCTCCAACACGCGCAACGTGACGGTCAGCATGCGTTGGCTGATCCCTGGGACGGCGTGCTTGAGCGCGGTGAAGCGCCGCGCACCCTGCCCGAGCTCGTTGACGACCGACAGGGTCCACTTGTCGCCGACGCGGTTGAGGATGTCGCGGACCTGGCAGGTCATCTCGTCGCGTGCCTTCAATACGGCCGATGGCAGGGCTTTGGCGTGCACGGTTATCTCCGCATCACCGAGGCACTAAAAAGTGCCTACTTCCTGTAGGTATTTATGGTTATACAGACTGATCCCGTTGCCAATGACGGGAAGGGAGCAACATGCCGCCCGATGAAAAGTTCGCCACCGCCGCACCGGCTGCCCAGGTGGAGCGGGCCGCAGCCGCGCTGCGCGCCAACGGCTACCTGGTGCACGTCGTGGACACCGTGGCCGAGGCCCGCGCTCTGGTCACCGGTCTGGTTCCCCGCGACGAAAGCGTCTTCACCACCTCCAGCGAGACGCTCCGGCTGTCCGGCATCGCCGCCGATCTCGATGAGTCGGGAGAGTTCTTCTCCGTGCGGGCCAAAGCCGGTGAGCTCGGAGACGACCTGCTGGCCCGTGTCCGGCTGGGCGCCGCGCCGGACGTCGTCGTCGGCAGCGTGCACGCCGTGACCGAGGAAGGCCACCTGGTCGTCGCCTCGGCGAGCGGCAGCCAGTTCGCTCCGTACGCTTCGGGGGCTGGAAAGGCCATCTGGGTGGTGGGCGCCCAGAAGGTGGTGTCGGACCTGGCGACGGCCCTGCAGCGGCTCCGCTCCTACAGCCTGCCGAGGGAGCACCAGCGGCTGCGGGAGTTCGGCTCCTCCTCCTTCATCGGCAAGATTCTCATCATGGAGCGCGAGGCCCTCCCGGACCGCGGCACCGTCGTCCTGGTTCATGAGCCGATCGGCTTCTGAGAGACAGCCGGGAGTCCTGAGCGACAGAGCGTGCCGCCGGGGTTGCTCGGTTTGGTTCTGCCCCGTCTGGGACAGCCGTGGTCAGACCGGTTCCAGGCGGGGGACAGCGGCGACCAGGGCTTGCGTGTAAGGGTGGGCGGGCCGAGTGAACACCTCCTCGACCCCGCCCTCCTCCACGACCCGACCGTCTTTCATGACCAGCACCCGATCGGCGACATGGTGAACGACGCCCAGGTCGTGGGAGATGAACAGGATCGCCGTGCCGTACTCGGCCTGGAGGTCGGCGAGCAGGTCGAGCACCTGCGCCTGGATGGAGACGTCGAGTGCGGACACGGGCTCGTCGCAGACCAGCACGTCCGGGCGGGGGCCGAGGGCCCGGGCGATGGCGACCCGCTGGCGCTGGCCGCCGGACAGCTCGCGCGGGTGCCGATCGGCGATCTCGGCCGGCAGGCCGACACGTGCCAGCAGGTCGAGCACCCGGGCGCGCCGCTCAGGCCCGGGCAGCCGGAGAGGTTCGGCGACCAGGCGGCCGACGGTATGGCGGGGGTCGAAGGAGTCCAGCGGATTCTGGGAGATGAGCTGGACGCTTGTTCGCAGGGGACGGCGCTCGCGTTCGCGAAGCCGGCTCCACGGACCCTGTCCCAGGGTGACCTCGCCTCCGTCGGGTTCGAGCAGGGCGAGGGCGAGCCGGGCCAGCGTGGTCTTGCCGGAGCCCGACTCGCCGACGACGCCGAGGGTCTCGCCGTGGCGCAGGGTGAAGGAGACGTCGTCGACGACGCGGCGCTTGCCGTACGAGCGGGTGAGTCCCTTTCCGGCCAGGGCGACGGACGGATCGGGTGAGGGGCGGGCGCGTGGGGCGCCGGTGGTGAGGTAGCTGTTTCTGGACGCGGCCGAGGGGACGGCGCCCAGCAACGCGCGGGTGTAGTCGTGCGCGGGCGCGGCCAGCACCCGCGCGGTGGGTCCCTCCTCCACGAACCGGCCGTCCTTCATGACCAGGATGCGGTCGGCGATGGAGGCGACCACGGCCAGGTCGTGGCTGATCAGCAACAGCGCGGTCCCGGCGGTCTTGCGCTCGGCGAGCAGGCGCAGGATCTGCGCCTGGATGGTGACGTCGAGCGCGGTGGTCGGCTCGTCGGCGACGAGGAGAGCGGGGTCGGCCGCGATCGCCGAGGCGATCAGCGCGCGCTGGCGCAGGCCGCCGGAGAGCTCGTGGGGCCGTTGCCGGGCGCGCCGGGCCGGTTCCGGCACGCCCACGGCTTCGAGCAGCTCCAGCACTCGGTCCGTACGGCGGGCGCGCGGGACCACGTCGTGGAGCGCCTCGGCGATCTCGGCGCCCACGGTCCGCAGCGGATCGAGCGATCCCAGCGCGTCCTGCAGCACGAGTCCGGCGAAGCGGCCGCGAACCCGTCGCCAGTCGCCGGGGGAGAAGCCGAGCGCGTCCCGTCCGGCGACCTGGAACGCCGAGGCCCGCACGCTCGCACCGGGTCCGGCCAGGCCGAGCAGGGTGCGCGCGGTGACGCTCTTGCCCGAGCCGGACTCGCCGACGATCGCCACACACTCGCCCGGCTCGATCGACAACGAGACCCCGTGCACGACCTCGGTCCGGCCGAAGCTCACGCGCAGATCCTCCACAGCGACGATCACGGGGTTCTCCCTTCGAAACGGGCCTGCAGGCGGCGCCCGACCATGGTCAGGCTGACGACGGTGAGGGTGATCGCCAGGCCCGGGAAGAGCGCCTCCCACCAGGCGACCCGCAGGTAGTTGCGAGCCTCCGACAACATCGCGCCCCACTCGGCGGCCGGCGGTTGCGGCCCCATGCCGAGGAAGCTGAGACCGGACCCGGCGATCACGGCCTGGCCGAGCCCGATGGTGGCCAGCACCGGGATCGGGCCGAGCACGTTGGGCAGGACATGACCGGCGGTGATCGCCAGGCGGGAGTGGCCGAAGGTGGCAGCGTGCTCGACATAGCCGGAGCGGCGTACGACGAAGGTCTGGGCGCGGATGACGCGGGCGTAGTTCGGGATCTGGGCGATGGCGATGGCGAGGATCACGTTGCCGGTGCCGGGTCCGGTGATCGCCACCACCAAGAGGGCGAGCAGCAGCTCGGGCAGGGTGGACAGGACGTCGAACGAGCGGGCCAGCGCCTCGTCCAGCCACTTCGGTGCCAGCCCGGCGGCCAGGCCGAGCAGGACGCCGGCGGTGACGGCCAGTGCGGTGGCGGCGACGCCGATGCTGACGGAGTGACGCGCGCCGTACAGCACCCTGGCCAGCACGTCACGGCCGAGATGATCGCTGCCGAGCCAGTGGTCGGCGCCGGGCGGGGTGAGCGCGGCCAGCGGGTCGGCGGCCAGGGGGTCGGTGCCGGTGAGGAGCCAGGGAGCGGCCACAGCGAGGGCGAGCAGAGCGAGGTAGGCCACCGGAAGGAGCCGGATGCGGCCGGGAGCGCCGCGGGTGAGCACGCTCATCAGCGGATCCGGGGGTCGATGACCCGATAGGCCAGGTCGAGCAGCGTGCTGAGGACGACGTACACCACGGCCGACAGCAGCACGACCGCCATGACGACGGGCATGTCCCGCCCGGTCACCGCCTGCATCGCGACCTGGCCGAGCCCGGGGCGGCCGAACAGCACCTCGGTGATCACCGCGCCGCCCAGGAGCGTCCCGGTGAACCAGCCGGCCAGCGTCACGGCGGGGATGAGCGCGTGCCGTACGGCGTGGCGGACGACCAGCGCGCGCTCGGTGAGCCCGCGAGCCCGGGCCGTCACCGCGAACGGCTGCTCCAGCGCCCGCTCGATCCCGCCGCGCAGCACCTGGCCGAGCACTCCGGCGATGGGCAGGCCCAGCGCGAGCGCGGGCAGGACCAGCGCGGACGATCCCTGAGCCCCGGAGACGGGGAACCAGCCGAACGTGAAGGAGAACACCGACAGCAACACGATCCCGATCAGGAACGGCGGGACCGACACCGAGACCAGCTCGGCGGCGGAGGCGGCGCCGCGCAGCCACCGCCCCCGGCCCGCCGTGGTGACCGCGATGATCGCCGCCACCGCCACCCCGGTCACCGCCGCGGCCAGGGTGAGCTCGGCGGTCGGCCAGAGCTGGGTGGACAGGATCTCGCCGACGCCGCGCTGCTGCTGGTAGGAGCGGCCGAGGTCGCCGTGGAGCAGCCGCCACAGGTAGGACAGGTACTGGACGATCTCCGGCCGGTCCAGCCCCCACTCGGCGATGATCCGCGCCCGGATCTCCGGAGTGTCGGGCCCCTCGCCGACGAGGATGTCGACGGTGTCGCCGGGAGCGAGCAGGAGCGCGACGTAGGAGGCGGTGGCGGCGGCCCAGAGCACGGCCAGCCCGGTGCCCAGGCGCTTGATCATGTGCCGAGGCGCACGTCGTAGGCGCCGGCAGGGGTGCCGGAGGCCGGGTCGAAGCCGAGGCCCTGGACGCTCTTGGACGCGGCGATCTGGTCGGCGGGGACGTAGAGCGGGAAGACGATGGCGTGTTCCCGCACCACCGCCTGCTGCACCTTGCCGTACAGCTCCTTGCGGTCGCCGGTGGAAGCGGCCGCGGCCAGCCATTCGTCCAGGTGCGGGTCGGCGAAGTGGGTGCGGTTGATCGCGGCCTTGCCCGGCAGGAGGAGGTTGAGAGCAGCCCCGGCGTCGGAGTCGCCGCGCGAGTTGCCGAACAGCTCGTACTCGCCCTCCTCCAGGGCCTTCTGCGCGGTGCCCTGGTCGACGATCTTGACCTGGAAGTCGATGCCGGCGTTCTGCTTGACCTGGGCTTGGATGGCCTGGGCGAGGATGTCGCGGCGGTCGCGGACGAACGGCGCGGAGGCGACCTCCCGCACGGTGAGCCGCTTGCCGTCCTTGACGCGGAAGCCCTCGGCGTCGCGCTCCTTCCAGCCGGCCGCGTCGAGCAGGGCGTTGGCCTTGGCCACGTCGCCACCGAAGGACTTCTCCAGCGTCGCGTCGTAGAAGAGGCTGCGCTTGCCGACGATGCTCCACGCCCTGGTCGCGGTGCCCTGGTAGACGGAGGCCAGCACCGCGTCGACGTCCACGGCCTCGCGGAAGGCCTCGCGGACCCGCTTGTCGTCGAAGGGGGCGTGAGAGGTGTTGAAGTAGTAGGAGTAGGCGGTGCCCGAATTCAAGGACGTCTGCAACGTCAGGTTCGGATCCTTCTTGATCAGGGCGACCTCGGTCGCGGGCACCCCCTCGATGACCTGCACCTGGCCGGAGGTGAGCGCGCCGACCCGGACCGCCGCCTCGGGCAGGAACCGGTAGGTGATCTCCGCCAGGTGGGCGGGACCCTGGTGCGCCGCCCGTGCGGGCGGCCAGTTGTAGGCGGGGTTGCGGCGGTAGCGGACCTCCTGCCCCTGGACGTACCGGTCGAGGGTGAACGGCCCGGTGCCGACCAGGTCGGGGCCGCCGAACTTGAGGTCCTTGGCGCTCTTGAGCGACTTCGGTGAGACCTGCCCGGCGTACGGCGAGGCGAGGAAGTCCGGGAAGAGCGCGTCGGGCGTCTTCAGCGTCACCTTCAGTCGGTACGGCGAGGCCACCTCGGCCTTGGCGAAGGACTTCAGTTGGATCGAGGCCACCGCCGGGTTGTAACCGGGCACCAGGAACTGCTCGAAGTTGGCCTTGACCGCGGCGGCGTCGAACTTGGTGCCGTCGTGGAAGGTGACGTCCTCACGCAGGTCCAGGGTGTAGGTCAGCCCGTCGTCCGACACCTTCCACGCCTTGGCGAGCCACGGCTGGAAGGAACCGTCCTCGCCGCGCGAGAGGAGCGCGTCGAACTGGTTGAACACCAGCAGCCTGGCCTTGTTCTGCGCCCACAGCTGCGGGTTGAACGTGAGGGGTTGTGTCTCGACGGCCCAGGTCAGCGACGTGGAGGCGGTGCTTTGCGCGGGCTGCGTGCCGCAGGCGGCCAGGGTGAGCAGGAGGGAGGGGAGGAGAGCGGGGATGCGCTTCACTGGTGGTTCCAAGCTTCGGCGAGCAGCTCGTAGGAGCGCACGCGGTCGTCGTGTTCGTAGGTGATGGTGGTGACGAGCAGCTCGTCGGCGCCGGTGACCCGGCGCAGCACGCGCAGCCCGTCGGCGACCTGCCGCGGCGAGCCGACGAACCGGGTGTCGACCCGGTCCTGCACCAGCTCGCGCTCGGCGTCGCTCCAGACGTGGGCGTCGGCCTCGGCAGGAGAGGGGTACGGCATCGCGCCCGCGCCGGTCCTGATGCTGCGGACCCACAGGTCATAGCCCTTGGCCAGCTCGCGGGCGCGCACCTCGTCCTCGGCGACGACGGCGTCCGCCGAGACGATCACGTACGGCTCGGCCAGCTCGGTGGAGGGCTTGAACGCCTCCCGGTAGGCCTCGACCGCCTCCAGCACGCTGGACGGGCTGACGTGGTAGTTCGCCACGAAGGGCAGCCCGCGTTCCCCGGCGACCTGGGCGCTCTGCCCCCGGCTGCTGCCCAGGATCCACACCTGCACCGCGGCGCCCTCGCCGGGGACGGCGTGCGCGTCGTGCGTGCCGTGCAGGAAGGCGAGCACGTCGTCGATCTGGTCGGCGAAGTCCGGTGTCTGCGCGCCGGGCTGTTGGAGCAGGGTGGCGTAGTGGGCCAGGTGTGGGTGCTTGGCCAGCCGCGACCAGTCGAAGGGCGGCGGGATGAGCAGACCGTCGACGATCTCGGCGGGCTTGCTCTCGAAGCCGGCGGAGACGGCCAGCTCGGCGCGGCGCTGTCCCGAGCGGCCGATGCCCAGGTCGATGCGGCCCGGGTGGAGCGCGTCGATCAGCCCGAACTGCTCGACCACCGACAGGGGTGTCTGGTGCCCGAGCTGCACCGCCCCCGACCCGACGCGGATCGTCGAGGTGGCCGCCGCCACCAGGGCGATCAGCACGGCCGGGGCCGAGCTGGCCACGCCGGGCGCGAAATGGTGTTCGGCCAGCCAGTAGCGGCGGTAGCCGTACCCCTCGGCCTTTCGCGCCAGGTCAAGGGTGTTGCGGAGCGCCTCGGCGGCGGTGCCGCCGGAGACGATGGGGGCCAGGTCCAGGATGGACAGCGTCATGGGATCTCCTTGCGCAGCACGGGGGCGATGTCGGACTGGAACAGCTCCAGCGCGGCGCGATGCTGCCCGGGGGTCAGGCCGTCGGCGTCGACGGGCAGGTGCATGACCCGGTGGCCGAAGCGCTTGTGGTAGCGCAGGACCTTGTCGATGATCTGCTGCGGGCTGCCGATCAGGATCGAGCTGCGCTCGATGGCGTCCTCCAGGGACGGGAAGACGATCGGGATGCCGAGCCTGCGCTGGAAGGCCAGGCGGGCCTCGTAGATCGGCCGGTAGGTCTCGATGGCCTCCTGCGAGGTGCGGGCCGCGTAGAACCCGGCGCTGCCCGCTCCGACCAGCGCGTCCGCGGGATCGTGCCCGTAGTGCTCCCAGCGCTCCCGGTAGTAGTCGATCAGCTCGGCGTACGGGTCGATGGGGTTGGTGACGTTCGCGGAGAAGAGCGGATCGCCGTAGTGGGCGGCCAGGTCCACCGACGCCTTGCTGGTGGCGCTGCCGTGCCAGACCCTGATCGGCTGCTGGAGGGGCCGAGGCCAGGTCTCCGCCTCGACGAGCGGCGGGCGGAAACGCCCGCTCCAGGTGACCTTCTCCTCCCGCCACAGCCGGCGGAACAGCTCGTAGCTCTCGTGGTTGCGCTCCCACTGGTCCTCGGTCGTGACGTGGAAGAGCTCGGCCTGCGCGGCGCCGTTGCCCTTGCCGATGATCAGCTCCAGCCGCCCGTCCGACAGGTGGTCGAGGGTGGCGTAGTCCTCGTAGGCCCGCACCGGGTCCAGCAGGCTCAGCGTGGTGACCGCGGTGAACAGCCGGATCCTGGAGGTCTTCGCCGCGATGTGGCTGAGCACGACCGGGGGAGAGGAGGAGATGAAGGGCCGCTCGTGCCGTTCACCCACGCCGAACCCGTCGAAGCCGAGTTCCTCGGCCAGGACGGCGTTCTGGACGACCTCGCGGAATCGCTCGGTGGTCGACTTCTCCCCGTTGTGGACTATCAACGTGATGGCCAGAAATTTCATGACGCCTCCGCGTAGCGGCTGGCGGGGCGTGCCAAGCCGAGCAGCCCGCGCAGGGTGGTGGCCTCGTAGCCGCTCCTGAACGCCCCGCGCCGGCGCAACTCTGCGGTCAGCCCGCGCGTGATCTGTTCCAGGTCGTACGGCACGGCGCCCGGGCGCAGCCGGAACCCCTGGATCCCGGCCCGCCGCCACTCCAGCAGCACGTCGGCCAGCTCCACGGCGGTCCCGGTGAAGGTCGCCGCATCGGAGGAGAGCTCGTCGAGCTCGTCCAGGCGCCCCTTGCGACGGGCCGCGTCGTCGCCGAGGAAGACCAGGAGATCGGCGAAGATCTTCACCTCGCCGGACAGCCCCCTGACCTCCTCCACGATGGCGCGGGCCTCCTCGGCCGAGTGCGGGGTGACGTAGACGACGTCGGCGCTTGCCGCCGCGAACTCGTACGGCAGGCGCGCATGCGCCAGAGCCGTCACCACAGGCTGTCCCTGAGGAGGTCGCGGCGTGATCGACGGCCCCTTGACGGAGAAGAACCGCCCCGCGAAGTCGGCGTAGTGGAGCTTGTCCCGGTCGATGAACCGGCCGGTGGCCATGTCGCGGATCTCGGCGTCGTCCTCCCAGCTGTCCCAGAGCCGCCGCGCCACCTCCACCGAGTCGGCGGCCTCGGCGAACAGGTCGAGCACGTGCGGATCATCGCTCTTGACCGAATCGAGCGGCGGGAACTCCCGGCGGCCGACCAGCCGCGCCTCCGAGGCGCGGGCCGAGATCTGCACCCGCCACCCGGCCCGGCCGCCGCTGACGTGGTCGAGCGTGGCGATGCCGAGAGCCACGTGGAACGGCTCGGTGTGGGTCGTGGTGGCGGTCGGCACCAGGCCGATCCGGGTGGTCAGCGGGGCCAGCCGGGCGGCGAGAAGCACCGCGTCGAACCGGCCGCGCACCTGGTCGGTCCGCTCGTCCGGTCCGTCGGGCAGGGTGGACTGCAGCCCCAAGGAGTCCTCGATGGTGACGAAGTCGAGCAGTCCCCGCTCCGCCTCGGCGACCAGCCCGGCCCAGTAGCGGGCGGAGAAGAGATCCGCCGCGGACTCCCGCCAGGCGGCCGGATGCCAGCCCGCCCCATCCAGGGCCACGGCCAGGTGCAACGTCATGCGAGCTCCAGATGGTCACGAAGGGTGGAGCCGGTGTACTCGGTGCGGAAGACGCCGCGCTCCTGCAGCTCCGGCACCACCCGGTCGACGAACTCGTCTAGCCCGCCCGGTGTCAGGTGCGGCACGAGGATGAAGCCGTCGGCGGCGTTCGCCTGCACCTGCTCGTCGATCTGCCGGGCCACGCTCTGCGGGGTGCCGATGAAGGTCTGCCGCCCGGTCACCTCGATGACCAGCTCACGGATCGTCAGATCCTTCTCCTCGGCCAGTGCCCGCCACTTGGCGGCCACGGCGGCGCGGTCCTTGACCGGCACCCGACCCTGGGAGACGCCTTCTGCCAGGTCCGGCTCCACGTCCGGTAGCGGGCCGTCCGGGTCGTAGGCCGACATGTCACGACCCCAGATCTGCTCCAGGAAGGCGATCGCGGTCTGCGGGCCGACCTGCTGGCGGCGGATGGCCGCGGCGTTCTCGACCGCTTCGGCCTCGGTGTCGCCGAGCGCGAAGGTCACTCCGGGCATGATCTTGAGCTGGTGCGGCTTCCGGCCGTAGGCGGCCAGGCGGCCTTTGACGTCGGCGTAGAAGGCCGGATCGACGTGCGGGGTGAAGATCACGTCGGCGTTGGCGGCGGCGAACTCGCGCCCCTCGTCGGAGTCGCCCGCCTGGATGATCACGGGATGTGCCTGGGGGCTGCGGGGCAGGGTGAAGCGGCCCTCCACGGAGAAGTGCGTGCCCCGGTGCTCGACCGTCCCGATGCCGTCGTCGCGCAGGAACCGTCCCGCTGAGGGATCGGCCACGATGGCGTCGGGACGCCAGGAGTCCCACAGCTCTCGCGCGAGCCGTACGAACTCCTCGGCCCGCTCGTAGCGGTGCGCCTTGTCGAGGTAGCCGCCGCGGCGGAAGTTCTCGCCGGTGAAGGCGTCGGAGGTGGTCACCACGTTCCAGGCGGCCCGGCCCCCACTCAGATGGTCGAGCGTGGACAGCCGCCTGGCCAGCTCGTAGGGCTCGTTGAAGGTGGCGTTGACGGTCCCGGCCAGGCCCAGCCATTCCGTCACCGCGGCCAGCGCGCTGAGCACGGTGAGCGACTCCGGCCGTCCCACCACGTCCAGATCGTGGATGCGGCCCTTGAGCTCGCGCAACCGCAAGCCCTCGGCGAGGAAGAAGAAGTCGAACTTGCCGCGCTCGGCCGTCCTGGCCAGATGGACGAAGGAGGCGAAGTCGATCTGGCTGCCCGAGCGCGGGTCGGTCCAGACCGTGGTGTTGTTGACGCCGGGGAAATGAGCCGCCAGGTGGACCTGCCTGCGGGTCATCGATCCCGCCAGGCTTCGGTGGTGTCCCTGAAGGCGGGCAGCTCGTGGAGCGTGTGGGCGTAGGTCCACAGGTGCCGGTGGCTGGCCAGGTCGTGCTCGGGACCGAGTCTGACCAGCGTCACCCACAGGCGCACGTCCGGCTCGGTGATCGTCTCGCCGAGCAGGAACCGCTGCCCGGACAGCCGCTCGTCCAGCCGCTCCAGCGCGCCGGGGGAGACACCCCTGTTGACGTTCTGGTAGATCCAGGCGTTGAGCTCGTCGATCTCCGGGCGCAGGGCGACCGGGTAGAGGTCGACGGAGGTGTCGGCCCACTGCTCGAACGCGGTGGCCAGGTCGAGGGTGATGTCCGGAAAGTCGTTGCTGACGATCACGCCGTTCTTGCCGTCCCAGAGCACGGGGACCGAGATGTGCCCGCCGTACCCCTTCTCGGTGGCCTCGTAGGCCTGTTCCAGCAGGGTGAAGCCGTTGATCGGGTCGTGTCCACGACGTTCCCTGAACGCCCAGCCCCGGCCGTCGCGCTCGTCGTCGACGTAGGACAGAGAGACGACCTCCTCCAGGCCCTTGAGCTTGCGGACGATCGCGGCGCGATGGGCGTAGGGGCAGACCCAGGCGACGTACAGGTGGTAGCGGCCGGGCTCGGCGGGGAAGGCTTCGGTGCCGATGCGGCCCTTGAAGGGGTAGATCGGCTCTCCCCGGGTGTAGGGACCGTAGGTGGCGAGGTCGACGGGGCCGGCGTAGGCGTGCGTGGAGACGGACACGTGTCCTCCGGGTTCAGGCTTCGGGATGGGCGAGGAAGCGGCCGAAGCGGCCCTGGTGATACAGCAGCGGGCGGCCCGGGCTGTGCACGTGCGCCTCGGCCACCAGGCCGACCACCAGGAGGTGGTCGCCGACCTCGGCCCTGTCGTGGGGCAGGCAGATCAGATGCGCCGAGACGTCCTGCAGCAGCGGGGCGCCCAGCGGACCCGCTTGCCAGCGGGTGGGCTCGGCGAAGCGGTCGATGTTCCTGCGGGCGAACCGGGCGGCCAGCTCGGCCTGGTCGCTGGCCAGGACGTTGACCGCGAAGTGGTCGGCGACGCTCAGGAGCGGCCAGGTGGTCGAGGAACGGTCCACGTAGAAGGAGACCAGGGGCGGGTCGAGGCTGACGGAGGAGAAGGAGGTGGCGGTGAGTCCGGCGGGGACACCGTCGTGCTGCGCGGTGATGATCACAACGCCGCTGGCGTGGACGGCGAGTGCCTGCTTGAACTGGTCGGTCGCGATGGCGCGGTCAGGAAGGGTGTCGGTCACTGGAGGGTCCTCACGGGAGATGGCCTGATGGATGAGAGGTCCGGTGATCAGCGACAGTGCGCGCTGGCGACGTGGCCGAAGTCCACGTGGAAGCGCCTGGTCAGGAGGAAGCCCTGGCTCATGTCCTCGACGCTAAGTCGGTATTTCCCCTAAAGTCAATAGGAAATACATGAAACTCCCACGGCGGAGGTGATCCGCCATGTCCGGTCGGGGTCGGCGGCCGGTGGCCTTCAATCTCGTTTCCTTTTTTTCCTACCAAATCTGTGGGATATTGCGAGGCATGACGAGCGAGCACGCGTCCACGCCCCTCACGGCCGCGATCGCGGCGGGTCGCTGGATCCGCACCGCGGCCGTCGACGACACGGACGGCAGGCATTGGCGGGCCAACCCCGACCCGAGTGGCAGATCGGCTCTCGCGCCTGAGCTCCACTCGCTCTACGCGGGTGCGGCCGGCATCGTGCTGTTCTTCCTGGAACTGGCCGCCGCCACCGGCCATGAGGCCTACCTCGAGGACGCGCGGGCCGGCGCCCGCTACCTGGCGGCGACCTGGCGGAAGCAGCAGGATCTGACCCTCTACCACGGCCTCACCGGCACGCTCGTCGCGCTGACCGAGGCCGCCTGGGTGCTGGGCGACGACGAGTTCGCCGAAGCCGCCGTCGGCGCCGCCGACCGGATCATGCGTGCCGCGCGCCCGCTGGAGGGCGGAGCGGGCTGGTCGTCCGAACCCGCCCTGCGCGGCGACAGCGGGATCGTGCTGGGCCTGCTGCGCGCCGCCACCGCACTGGGCGCACCCTCCTGCGCGGAGGTGGCCGCCGAAGCGGGCGCACGCCTGGCCCGGCTGCCGGTGCCGGGCCACCGGTTCGGCGACTGCGCGGACCTGCCCGCCGACGCGGTCACGCCGGGGTTCCTGCTGGGTACGGCGGGCACCTCCTTCACCCTCGCCCGCCTCCACGCGGCCACCGGAGAGCGCGACTTCCTCACGGCCGCCGAGCGCGGCGCGGGCTTCGTCCGCTCGATCGCCGTCGTGGCGGACACCCACGCGATGATCCCCCACCACGTGCCGCAGGGCAGAGGGCTGTACTACCTGGGTTTCTGCTCCGGCTCCGCCGGCGTCGCCCGGACCTTCTACGAGCTGCACAGGATCACCGGCGACGCGGGACACCTGGACTGGGCCGAGCGGCTGGCCCGCGGGATCTTGCAGAGCGCTGTGCCGCGTCGCCAGACCCCTGGATTCTGGGATGTCGCCTGCCAGTGCTGCGGCGCGGCCGGACTGCTGGAGCTGTTCGTCGGACTGTGGGCGGCCACTGGGCGGGAGCCGTACCTCGACTTCGCCCGCACGCTCGGGGAGCACCTCATCGGCCGGGCCACCGGCCACGACGGCCGCGGCCTGCGCTGGTACCAGGCCTACCGGCGATCGCGCCCGGGCGAGGTCTCCGCCGACACCGGCTACCTGGTCGGCGCGGCCGGGATCGGCGCGGCCCTGCTCCACCTGGACGCCGCTCTCCAATCCGACCAGGCCAGACGGCTCACCCTGCTGCCGGACAACCCCTTCCCCGCCATCCCGGTGCCGTTCACCTCCGTCAAGGGGATCCCGTGACCTCGACGGCGCCCGTCCGCCCGGCACGGAGTGACCTGATGAGGTTCTGCTGGTTCCTGCCCACCAACGGCGACAGCCGCCTCATCAGTTCCTGGTCGCCTTCCAGCCCGGCTTCGTCAGCCCCACGCTGGTCACGCAGTCGGAGGGGCGGCTGCTGCTCAACGTCGTCATGGGTGGGGAGTCGCGCGAGCAGCGCTCCTACGGCGACTTCCTGGACAAGGACGCCCGCTACGCGCGCGCCGAGAAGATCGCCTGCATCCGGGAGCTATCCGCCGCGGAAGGCCGGACCCTCCGCTTCGGCATCCGGCTCCACCTGTGGGCAGGCGTCGGGCTGGTGCGCGGCAGCGTCGGAACCGCGCTGGTCCGGCCCGCGACCACCTCGCCCCTCGTCCCCTTCGCGGCCTCCTGCACCAGTGCGGGCGGGATCACCCCGGTCCCGCCCGCGGCTCGGGGTCGTCAGGCGACGACGAGGGCTTCGGCGGTGAACTCGCGTCCGGCGATGATCTCCGAGACGAACCCGTCGGGCCCGACCGGCCGGTCGCCGATCAGGGTCACCCGGTGCAGGGTCCGCTGCACGTCGAGGTGGTCGAGGTCACTGGGCGCGAGGTGGGCGGTGGCCCGGTTGTCCCAGAAGGCGACGCTGCCCGGCTGCCAGCGGAAGCGGACGGTGTACTCGGGACGGGTGATCTGCTCGTACAGCAGCTCCAGGACCCGGCGGCTCTCCTGGGTGGACAGACTGACGATCCGGTCGGTGAAGCCGGGGTTGACGAACAGGGCGCGCTCGCCGGTCTCGGGGTGCACCCGGACGACCGGGTGGACGGAGACGAGCAGGTTGTCGTTGATCCGCTTGAGCAGCTTGCCGTCCTCGTCGGCGGTCTGGTACCCGGCGAGGAAGCGGTGCTCGGCGCGCAGCCCGTCCACGAAGTCGCGCAGCGGCCGGGAGAGCCCCTCGTAGGCGGCGACGAGGTTGGTCCACTGGGTGTCACCGCCGAAGGGCGGGACGGTCTCGGCCCGCAGGATCGAGGCGGCGGGCGGGTTGACGGCGGCGGTGACGTCGGTGTGCCAACCGGAGTAGTAGGAGTACTGCCGCTTGCGGTAGAGCTCGCGGTAGCCCTCGCCGTAGCGCTCTTCGTAGCGGCGCGGGTCGATGGTCAGGATCTGCGGATGCTCCTCCGGGGGTGCGTCCTCGTGCGGGTGGGCGTGGGTGAGCTCGCCGAACTGGCGGGCGAAGGCGATCTGGGAGCCGTGGTCGAGGGTCTGGCCGCGGAAGAAGACGACCTTGTAGGCGAGCAGGGCCTTTCTGATCTCCGCGACGGTGGACGGGTCGAGCGGGTGGGAGAGGTCGACGCCGCGGATCTCGGCGCCGATGTGCCCGGCTACACGCCGGATGTCCAGGGTTGATGACATGACGGTTCCTCCGTGAGGTCTGGTGGGTGGGCGAGGGCGGGCCGGGTACAGAGCGCGCTCGCCTGCCGCATCAGATCGACGTGGAGCCTGGCGACCAGAAGGTTCACGCTCTTGACCTTCGGTCGCATTTCCCGCAAAGTCAATAGGAAATACATGAAATAGGCGAAGGGCTCATCGTGATCAAGATCAAACATGCCCTGTCCGTCCTGTCCGTCCTGATCGTCGTGACCGCGCTGGCGGCTTGCGGTTCCGCCGAGGCCACCGGAAACGCCGAGGTCACCGAGCTGCGCTACCAGGGCAGCGCAGGCTTCGTCACCTTTCCCGAACTCGCCCAGGAGCTCGGCTACCTTCCCGGCGTCAAGCTGACCTGGGTCGGCGACACCACCAGCGGCCCGCAGGACATCCAGTCGGCGGCCACCGGCCAGACGGACTTCGGCGGCGCCTTCAACGGCGCCATCATCAAGCTCAAGGCGGCCAAGTCGCCGATCAAGGCGGTGATCGGCTACTACGGCTCCGACGAGAAGAGCTTCAGCGGCTACTACGTGACCGAGAACAGCCCCATCAGGACCGCACGCGACCTGATCGGCAAGAAGATCGGCGTCAACACCCTCGGTGCGCACCACGAGGCCGTCATCAAGGAATACCTCAAGCGCGAGGGCCTGACTCCCGAGGAGATCAAGCAGGTCGAGCTGGTCGTCGTCCCGCCGGTCAACACCGAGCAAGCCGTACGGCAGGGCCAGGTGGAGGTCGGCACGCTCGGCGGAATCCTGAAGGACAAGGCGCTGGAGCGCGGGGGGCTGCGCCCGTTGTTCACCGACGTCGGCCTGTTCGGGCCGTTCACCGCCGGGTCGGTGGTGCTGCGTGAGGACTTCATCGCCAAGAACCCCACCACCGTCAAGACCTTCGTCGCGGGGTTCGCCAAGGCGGTGGAGTGGACGCAGACCCACAGCAAGGAGGAGGTGGTCGCCAAGTTCAAGGAGATCATCGCCAAGCGTGGGCGCAACGAGGACGCCGCGGCGGTGCAGTACTGGAAGAGCTCCGGCGTCGCCGGCAAGGGCGGTGTGATCGCCGACCGGGAGTTCCAGACCTGGATCGACTGGCTGCAGCGCGAGGGCGAGATCCAGCCGGGCCAGGTCAAGTTGGCCGACCTGTTCACCAACGAGTTCAACCCGCACGCGAACGGGAGCGCCTGATGAGCAAGATCAGCATCCGGGGTGTCGGCAAGACCTTCCCCATCCGCGACTCCGACCGGCCCTTCACCGCCGTCGAGGGCATCGACCTGGACATTCGCGAGGGCGAGTTCCTGACCCTGGTCGGCCCGAGCGGTTGCGGCAAGTCCACGCTGCTGGACCTGATCGCCGGGCTGGCCGAGCCGACCGCCGGGCAGATCCTCATCGACGGCATCCCCATCACCGGGCCCGGGCTGGACAGGGGCATCGTCTTCCAGCAGTACGCCCTGTTCCCCTGGCGGACCGCACGCGGAAACGTCGAGTTCGGGCTCGAGGCGAAAGCCGTACCGAAGAAGGAGCGTGCGGAGCTGGCGCGACGGTATCTGGACCTGGTCGGCCTGACCGGATTCGAGGATCGCTATCCGCACGAGCTGTCCGGCGGCATGCGCCAGCGGGTGGCGATCGCGCGCAGTCTGGCCTTCGACCCGGACGTCCTGCTGATGGACGAGCCGTTCGCCGCGCTGGACGCGCAGACGCGCGAGACCCTCCAGGAGGAATTGCTGCGCATCTGGGAGAAGACCGGCAAGACCGTCGTGTTCATCACGCACGGCATCGACGAGGCCGTCTACCTCGGCCAGCGGGTGGCCGTGATGAGCGCCAGGCCGGGACGGATCAGGGAGATCATCGAGGTCGAGTTCGACTCGCGCCAGGGCGACCTGCGCGCCGAACCGCGCTTCGGTGAGTACCGCCACGCCATCTGGAGCCTTCTGCGCGAGGAGGTGAGCGCCGGTGTCTGAGCAGACGGTGCTCAAGAAGGACGAGTATTCCGGCGACGTGCACTGGTACGACCTGCCCGACGACGACGTCGAAACAGAGCCTCCCGCTCCCGTGATCCGGCCACGTCGGTGGCGGCTGCTGCGAAAGGTGGCCGGCCGGTCGGCCGCCGTGGTGGTGCTGCTGGCGCTGTGGGAGACGCTGCCCAGGATCGGCCTGCTGGACCCGGTGTTCGTGCCGCCGCTGTCGGAGAACCTGCGCGCCTGGTGGGAACTGCTGGCCACCGGCCGACTCGGGGAGCACGTGGCCGCCTCGCTGGCCCGCTCGCTGGCGGGGTTCTTGCTGGCCATCGCGCTGGCGATCCCGCTCGGCCTGGCGATCGGCTGGTACCGGCCGGTCGCGGAGTTCCTCAGCCCGGTGCTGGAGATCTTCCGCAACACCTCGGCGGTGGCGTTGCTGCCGGTCTTCACCCTGATCCTCGGCATCGGCGAGACCACCAAGGTCACCTTCGTGCTCTACGCCTGCTCGTGGCCGATCCTGCTGAACACGATCAGCGGGGTGAAAACGGTCGAACCGCTGCTGATCAAGTCGGCCCGCTCGCTCGGCCTCGGCCCGGTCCGCCTGTTCCAGAAAGTGATCCTGCCCGCCGCGGTGCCCACGATCTTCACCGGGGTACGGCTGGCGGGCACCTACTCCATCCTGGTGCTGCTGTTCGCCGAGATGGTCGGCGCCAAGGCCGGGCTCGGCTATCTCATCCAGGCCTCCCAGTCGAATTTCCGCATCACCGACATGTACGCGGGCATCGTCACGATCTCCGTCGTCGGCCTGCTCTTCAACCTGCTCCTGGTCACGTTGGAGCGCCGCTTCTCGACCTGGAGGACGTCATGAAGAAGCTCCATCTCAATGCCTTCCTGTACGGCGTCGGTCACCACGAGGCCGCCTGGCGCCATCCCCGCACCGAGCCGTCCCGGCTCACCGACGTTCGCCACTACCAGGAACTGGCCAAGATCGCTGAGCGCGGCAAGCTCGACTCGCTCTTCCTGGCCGACGGCCTGGCGCTGTGGGGCGATGTGCGCCACAACGCATTGGGCGGGCTCGAACCGCTGACGCTGCTGTCGGCCCTGGCCGCCGTCACCGACCGCATCGGCCTGATCGCGACGGTCTCCACCACCTACAACGAGCCCTTCCACGTGGCGCGGAAATTCGCCTCCCTCGACCACATCAGCGGCGGCCGGGCCGGGTGGAACATCGTCACCTCGGCCGGCGAGGCCGAGGCGCGCAACTTCGGCATCGAGCGCCCTCCGCACGCCGAGCGGTACGCCAGGGCCGACGAGTTCCTCGAGGTGGCCACCAAGCTCTGGGACAGCTGGGAGGACGACGCGATCGTGGGTGACCGCGTGGGCGGGACCTATGCCGACGTCTCCAGGATCCACCCCATCGGGCACGGCGGTCCGCATTTCCGGGTCGAGGGACCGCTGAACACCTCGCGGTCGCCGCAGGGCCGCCCGCTCCTGGTACAGGCGGGATCGTCGGAGGACGGCAAGGAGTTCGCCGCCCGGCACGCCGAGGCGGTCTTCACCGCCCAGCAGACGCTTCGTGAGGCGCGCGAGTTCTCTGTCGACCTCAAGGCGAGGCTTCCCCGACATGGCAGGCGCCAGGACGAGTTGCTCGTGCTGCCCGGCATCTCGCCGATCATCGGCTCCACGGAGCGAGAGGCGCTCCGCTTGGAGAAGGAGCTGGAAGAGCTGATCATCCCGGCCTACGGGCTGAGCCAGCTGTCGAACCTGGTCGGCATCGACCTGGACGAGAGCGCGCTCGACCGGCCGCTGCCCGAGGTCTCCGTCGAGACCGAGGGCGCGCAGAGCCGCCGCAGGCTCGTCGTGGACCTGGCCCGCCGCGAGCGACTGACCGTCAGGCAACTGCTCGCCCGGCTGGCCGGCGGGCGCGGTCACCGGGTGGTGGCGGGCACACCGGAGCAGATCGCGGATGAGCTGCAGGAGTGGTTCGAGTACGGCGCGGCGGACGGCTTCAACATCATGCCCCCGCTGCTGCCCTCCAGCCTGACCGACTTCGTCGATCACGTGGTCCCGGAACTGCAGGTCAGGGGCCTGTTCCGGACCGACTACCAGGGCCGGACGCTGCGCGAGCACTACGGCTTGGCGCGGCCGGCCTCCCAATACTCCACGCCCGGCCTGGCGGTGATCTCGTGAGCGGCGCCATGGGTCGTCTGTTCGGAGCGATCGTGGGGCACCCGGTCACGCCGATCTGACAGGTGGCGGTTCTGGCGCGAAGCCCGAGGTGGGGAAGCGGCGGAGGTGGCGCAATCCAGCCGTTATCCACAATTTCCTACCTGAAAGCTATGGTTTGTTCATGCACGTCAAACGGCTGCGCGCGGACAGGGCCAGACAGGTGGCCGACCTGCTGCGTCACGAGGTCCTGTCCGAGACGTACGCCGGGCGCCTGCCCCTGGAGCACGCCCTCGCCAGGCAGTTCGGCGCCTCGCGCAACACGATCAGGGACGCGCTCAACCTGCTGCGGGACGAGGGCCTCATCGAGCGCTGTCCCGGCCTGGGCACCACCACGGCGGGAAAGGGCAAGGTCGCGCACGGGCTGCACCGCCTGCTCGGACTGGGCGAAACGCTGCACGAGCAGGGCGAGGTGCTGAACGAGGTCAGAGCGATGAGCCTGATCGACCCGCCGGCCCTCGTCGCCGACCGGCTGCGCACCACCGACCAGGTGGTCTACATCGAGCGGTTGCGCAAGCTCAACGGCGTCCCGCTCTCCCTCGACCTCACCTACCTCGTCCGTGAGGTAGGTGAGCCGCTCTTCGACGCCGACCTCGTGCACAACGACGTGTTCGTCCTGCTGGAAGGCATCGCAGGATGCCCGCTCGGCAACGCGGAGCTGTCCATCGAGGCCGTCAACGCCGACCCGCACACCGCCGCTGTGCTCGGCACGACGCGAGGTGCGGCGCTGCTCATGGTCGAGCGGCTCGCCCACCTGTCCGACGGCCGTCCCGTCGACCTGGAATTCATCCGTTTCCGCGGCGACCGGCTGACCATGCGCGGCGAACTGACCAGAACGGAGCTTCCATGGCCCTCGTGAACGCCAGAGCCGACGTCCCGGTGACGATCGACGAGTCCCTCTGCATCGAGGGCTGCACGCTCTGCGTGGATGTCTGCCCCCTCGAC
Source organism: Nonomuraea sp. NPDC050310 (assembly GCF_040655795.1). Classification (NCBI taxonomy): domain Bacteria; kingdom Bacillati; phylum Actinomycetota; class Actinomycetes; order Streptosporangiales; family Streptosporangiaceae; genus Nonomuraea; species Nonomuraea sp. NPDC050310. The sequence goes on from NZ_JBFAKP010000002.1 coordinate 65,471, forward strand.
TCGCTGGCCATCCACGAGGTGAGCGGCAAGGCCTACATGCACGTCGACGAATGCTGGTACTGCGGCCCCTGCGCCGACCGCTGCCCGGCCGATGCCGTCACCGTCAACATCCCCTACCTGCTGCGATAGAAGGGCCATCGATGCGCAAGATCATCACAGCGCTGGCCGTCCTGGCCGCCACGAGCGCCTGCTCGGTGGCCGCGAGCGGAGCGCAGGGCAAGCCGACGGTCGTCATCGGCTACCAGTCGAAGACCATCAACACGGTCACCGCGGGCACCTTGCTGCGCAAGCTGGGCTACTTCGAAAAGCGCCTGGGCGGCACGTACACGGTCGAGTGGCAGGATTACGACACCGGTGCGCCGATCACCGCGAAGATGGTCGCCGGGAAGATCGACATCGGCTCGATGGGCGACTATCCGCTGCTCATCAACGCCTCGCGGACCCAGGCGATCGACACCGCCAGGACCGAGCTGGTCTCCACCACCGGCTACAACCTGCGCGGCGGGCTCAACATGGTGGTCGTCCCCAAGGACTCACCGGCCAGGACCCTCGCCGACCTGGCGAACCAGAAGGTCTCGGCGAGCGTCGGCTCGGCCGGGCACGGCACCCTCGTCCAGGGCCTGGAGAAGGCCGGAGTCGACGTCGAGGTGGTGAACCAGCAGCCGCCGGTCGGCGCCTCGGCGCTGGAGTCCGGGGCGGTGCAGGGTTACGCGCAGTTCGTCGCCTGGCCCGGGCTGGTGGTCTTCCAGGACAAGGCCAGGCTGCTGTACGACGGCTCCGCGCTCAGCATGCCCACCTTCCACGGTGTGGTGGTACGGCAGGCCTACGCGCGCGAGCACCCCGACGTCGTGCAGGCCTTCCTCCAAGCCCAGATCGACGCGACGAAGTACCTGCACGAGAACCCGCTCGAGGCGGCGAAGAGCGTGGCAGCCGAAACCGGCCTGCCGCCGGAGGTCGTCTACCTCTACAACGGCCGTAACGGCGTCTCCACCTTCGACGTGACGCTCAAACAGCAGCTCAGGGACGCGCACGCGCACGACATCCCGTACCTGAAGAAGATCGGCACCGACTTCCAGGACATCGACCTCGGCAAGTTCGTCAACGACTCCTACATCCGCAAAGCGTACGGCGCGGCTTACGACACCGCTGCCGCCTCCACGGTGAATCCAGCGGCGATCACCGGCACCGACGCCGCCTGCGGCATTCAGGTCTCCGACCCGGCCAAGGCGGGCGAGATCTGGATCGGCGACGAGCTGAAGCCGGCCGCCACGCCCACCTGCCTGCTGCGCCAGGTCGCCTCGGCCGCCCCCGGGTCCGTCAAGGCCGCCTACGTCCCGGACACCGAGACCGGCACCCACTGGTTCGCCGACAAGGCCGTCTGGGTGAAGGACCCGGCAGCGGACAAGAACGACCTGTTCAAGCCGTTCACCACCGCGGAGGCCGCGGACCTCTACGTCAAGGCCCACCCCGGAGCCGAGCGGATCCCCTATGAAGAGGCGCGGAAGGCGGGCGGGTCGGTGTGACCGGGATCCGTTCCCTCGAGCGGCCGGTCGCCGTCGCGCCCGTCGCCGAAGCGGCCAAGGGCCGGGTGCTGAGTCTCCGATGGGTGGTCCGCCTGCTCTCGCTGGGGCTCGTGGCCGCCGCCTGGCAGGTGCTGACCACGGTGGACGCGCGCATCGGGGTGAACTTCGACCGGCTGCCCTCGCCCAGCGAGGTCGTGCAAGAGTTCGCCCAGCAGCTCGCGACCTCCGTGTACTACCTCGACCTGGCGCAGAGCGTGATCCGCATCGTCACCGGGTTCGGGCTGGCCGCGCTGGCGGGCATCGGCCTCGGCGTGCTCGTGGCCCGCTCCCAGTGGGCGGCCGACCTGCTGCTGCCTCCGCTGGAGGCGGTCCGGCCCATCCCCGCCATCGCGCTGGTGCCGATCGCCATCCTGATCTTCCCCGGGGACGAGCAGGGCATCGTGTTCATCACGACCGCGGCGGCGTTCTTCCCGATCTTCGTCAGCACGCGGCATGCCGTACGAGCTCTGCCGACGCTCTGGGAGGACGCGGTGCGCACGCTGGGCGGCAAGCGCCGGCACGTGCTGTGGCACGTGGTCCTGCCGGGGGCGTTGCCGGGAATCTTCGGCGGATTGTCCGTCGGGATGGGCGTGGCCTGGATCTGCGTCATCTCGGCGGAGATGATCTCGGGCGAACTGGGGATCGGCTATCGGACCTGGCACGCGTACACCGTCGTGGACTATCCGGCGGTGCTGGTCGGCATGGCCTCCATCGGCGTGCTCGGCTGGCTCACCTCGGCGGCGGTCGAGCTGCTCGGACGCCGGCTGACCCGCTGGCTGCCGCGGGCGGAAGGGAGCCTGCGATGGGCATCGCGCTGACGCTGGAGCGAGCCGGGTTCGGCTATGCGGGCTCCCCGGTGATCCGCGAGCTCGACCTGACCGTGGAGGCGGGGGAGTTCCTCGTCATCGTGGGCGCCTCGGGGTCGGGCAAGTCGACGCTGCTGCGCGGCCTGGCCGGGCTGCTCGTGCCGTACGAAGGAAAGGTCCTCGCCGACGGGACCCCGTTCGACGGGCCGTCGGCAGAGCGGGCGATGGTCTTCCAGGAGGACGGGCTGCTGCCATGGCGCAGCGTCCGGCGCAACGTCGAGCTGCCGCTGAAGATCCGGGGCGAGGCCAGGAGCTCACGCCGGGCCCGAGCCGAGGAGTGGATCGAGCGGGTGGGTCTGGCCGGGTTCGAGGACCGGCTGCCACGCGAGCTGTCCGGCGGCATGCGCCAGCGGGTGCAACTGGCCAGGACCCTGGTGGCCGCGCCCGGAGCTGTGCTGATGGACGAGCCGTTCGGCGCGCTCGACGTGCAGACGCGCGCCGAGATGCAGCGCCTGCTGCGCGAGGTGCTCGCCACCACGGGCGCCACGGTCGTCTTCGTCACCCACGACGTGGACGAGGCACTCCTGCTGGCCGATCGCATCGTGGTGCTGAGCCGTACCGGGCCCAAAATCGTCAGCCGGCCGACCCGCGAACGGATTCTTGAGGAGCTGTAGTGGAGATTCCCCCTCTCGCCGACCGGCTGGAGCTCGAGTGCCAGGTGCTGGTGATCGGCGGCGGCACCGCGGGGACGATGGCGGCCATCACCGCCGCCGAGCGCGGGGCCGACGTGCTGGTGCTGGAGAAGGCCCATGTACGGCACAGCGGCGCGCTGGCCATGGGCATGGACGGCGTGAACAACGCGGTCATCCCCGGCAAGGCCACCCCGGAGGACTACGTCGCCGAGATCACCCGCGCCAACGACGGCATCGTGAACCAGCGGGCCGTGTATCAGACCGCCTCCCGCGGCTACGACATGGTCCGGCGGCTGGAGCGCTACGGCGTGAAGTTCGAGAAGGACGAGTACGGCGAGTACAACGTGCGCAAGGTGCACCGGTCCGGCTCCTACGTGCTGCCCATGCCCGAGGGCAAGGACGTCAAGAAGGTGCTCTACCGGATCCTGCGCCGCAGGGAGATCCGCGAGCGGGTGCGCATCGAGAACCGCGTCATGCCGGTGCGGGTGCTCACCTCGGGCGGCCGGGCGGTCGGCGCGGCGGGCTTCGACACCAGGTCCGGGCGGTTTGTGGTGGTGCGTGCCGGGGCAGTGGTCCTCGCCACCGGCGCGGCCGGCCGGCTCGGGCTGCCCGCCAGCGGCTACCTCTACGGCACCTATGAGAATCCCACGAACGCCGGCGACGGCCACTCGATGGCCTACCACGCGGGCGCCGAGCTTAGCGGCATCGAGTGCTTCCAGATCAATCCGCTGATCAAGGACTACAACGGTCCCGCGTGCGCCTACGTCGCCAACCCGTTCGGCGGCTACCAGGTCAACGGCGAGGGGGAGCGGTTCGTCGACTCCGACTACTGGTCCGGCCAGATGATGGCCGAGGTGGCCCGGGAGATCGGCTCCGCGCGTGGTCCCATCTACCTCAAGCTCAGCCACCTGCCCGACGAGACCATTCGTTCCATCGAGGGCATCCTGCACACCACAGAACGCCCGACGCGCGGCACCTTCCACGCCGGACGCGGTCACGACTACCGGACGCATGACGTGGAGATGCACATCTCCGAGATCGGATTGTGCGGCGGCCACTCCGCCTCCGGCGTCTGGGTCGACGAGAACGGCCTGACCAGCGTCCCCGGCCTGTACGCCGCGGGCGACCTGGCGTGCGTGCCGCACAACTACATGATCGGCGCCTTCGTCTTCGGCGACCTGGCCGGAGCACACGCGGCCGAGCACTTCTCGACCGGCGCAGAGCTACCCGAAGACCAGATCGCCGACGCCCATGAACTGATATACCGGCCTTTGCGGCACCCGGACGGGCCGCCCCAGCAGCAGGTGGAGTACAAGCTGCGCCGCTTCGTCAACGACTATGTCGCGCCTCCGAAAACCTCGCGGAAGCTGGAGATCGCCGTCGAGACCTTCGAGCGGATGCGTGCGGAGATCTCGTCGATGGGGGCACGCACTCCGCACGAGCTGATGCGATGCGTGGAGGTCAGCTTCATCCGCGACTGCGCGGAGATGGCGGCCAGGTCGTCGTCCGTGCGGACCGAGAGCCGCTGGGGCCTCTACCACGACCGGGCCGACCTGCCCGCACGCGACGACGCGCAATGGTTGTTCCACCTCAACCTGCGCAAGAACTCCGCCGGGGCGATGGAGTTCCTCAAGCGGCCGGTGGACCCCTACATCGTGCCCGTGGACGACTTCGCGCCACCCGCCTCCGGCCCCGTCGTCCTGGCGGCTTTCGCTCCCGCCGCCTCGGGTCCCGCCTCCCGGGGGCGCCTGGCAGTGGAGGCGATCGGCCGCTCCCCCCGCATCCTCGAGCTCCTGCGCCTGGGTGATTCCGCCGACCTTGAGCCCTATCTGCGGGACCCGGACCCCAAGGTACGGCGGGCGGCCATCGCGACCCTGACGGAGACCGCTCCCCCGGACGCCGGGGAGGCCCTCCTCCTCTCGCTCGCCGATCCGCACGGAACGGTCCGGCGCGCGGCGGCCACCGCGCTCCGTGAACTGGTGGAGGTCCTCCCCGGCGGAGCGGATTTCGGCGCGCGGCTCCAGGCCCTGGGGGGCACTTCCGAGGACGCAGTCGTCCGCGCCACGGCCTTGGACGTCCTGCGGGCCTTGCGGCTGGCCGGCCGCGACGTCTTCGTCACCGCGCTGGCGGATGCAGACGCCAGGGTGCGGATCGAGGCCGTGCGCGGACTCGTGTCGCTCGACGACGACACCGCCCTGGCCGTCGCAGCCGGAGACGCCTCCAGGGAAGTCAGGATCCGCGTGGCGCACGGCCTCGCGTCCATCGGCAAGCCCTCTGCGCTGAAGGTCCTGCTCACCCTCGCGGCCGACCCGGATCCTCTCGTCCGTGCGGCCGCCTTGGAAGCCGCCGCAGGGCTCGGGCCGCTACCGGAGGAGTTCGTCGCGGTAGCCGTACAGGCTCTTGGAGATCCGCTGTGGCAGGTCAGGGTGGGCGCCGCTCACGGTCTGGCCGGAGCCGCCGCACCGGATCCGCTGCTCTCCGCGGTCCGGGATCCGCACATCGACGTGCGCAAGGCCGCGGTTCAGGGCCTCGCCCCCTGGGCGGGGCAGCCCCAGGTCGCCTTGGCCTTGCGGGCGGCGGAAGGAGACTCCGACGCCGACGTCCGAGCCTACGCTCGCCGCGCCTTGGGGGGATCGAGGTCCTAGGGTATGGACGACTGATGGCGTTCCGTTCGGCAGGTTGGCTGGTGGGTCGCAGGTGGTGAAGTATCGGGCGGCTCTGTGCTGGGTCGGGGCTGTCTGTCTGGCCGCTTTGCCGAACTGGTCGATGGTGCAAGTGGACGCGGAGATTCAGGTCTGTGCCTTCCTGAACACTGAAGGCGGGTACACCTGGCGGGACGTGCTCAGTTTGGGGTTCGGCGTGATGGCTGCCCTTCTGCCGCTTGTGCTGGTGGTGCTGGCCGTGGCGGTAAGACGGTCGTCGGGCCGGAGGCGTCGCGTTCTCACGCGGCTGGGGGCGGGCGGGGCGGTCGTGACCGGGGCCTACTACGCGGTTTCGACTGTTGCGTTCTTTGAGCCTTACTGTCCTGCGGGTACGCAGGGGGTGGAGCTGGTGCTTCCGCTCTATGGCGCTGTTGCGGGGCTGGTGCTGCTGGCTGGTGTTCCCGGGCGGGACGCTGTGGTTAGAAGATCTTGGTGATGACGCCGGATTCGAGGACGATCAAGGTGCCGATCGCTATGAAGACGGTGGGGACCAGCCATCGGCCGTAGCGTTCGACGAGGTCGATGACTTTGGGGTGGGAGCCGAGCCAGGAGCCGGCCAGGCACCACAGGGCCACGCCGACGGCGAAGACGGCGATGCTCACCAGGGTGGGGACGGCTCCGATGGTGCGGAAGACCGGGGTGTAGACGGAGATGTTGTCCGCGCCGTTGGCGATCGTCACTCCGGCGATGGAGAGTACGCCGGAGGCGACGGGGGGTGGGGTGTGGTCCTGGTCGTTGCGGGTTCGGAGGGCTGAGATCAGGCCGCGGATGCCCAGGGCGAGGGGGAGCAGGCCCAGGAGGCCGGTCCAGGCGTCGGGGACGATGGTCAGGCCCAGGGCGGCGAGGATGGAGATCAGGACGAGGGCCGTGATGCCGGCGTACTGGCCGGCCCAGATCTGCCATGGTCTGGGGCGTCCGCCGGCTCGGGCGGACAGGAACAGTACGGTCAGGATGATGAGGTCGTCGACGTTGGTGCCGGCGAACATGCCGGCTGCGGTCGCGATGGTTCCTGCTGTGCCGTCCACGGGCGTGAACCTATCGGGTCCTGTGGACGGGTCTGTGCCGGTGTCCACCGGTGGTCTTCGCGGTGGGGCCAGGTCGCGTATCGGCCGAGAGGCGGGGGTGGGGGCGCTGACTACTCTGTGGCTGGTCGGGCTGGGTTGTGGGCCGTATCGGGAGCTCGTCGGAAGGCGGGGAGGGCTGTGATGGCCTCGCAGCGCCGGGGTGAGTGGCCGGTGACGGCGGTGGTGGTGCATGGGGTTCTGGGGGCGCTGTCCCTGGTGATCCTGGTGGGGGCCTGGTATCTGGGGGCGGCGCTGTGGCAGGTCGGTGTGGTTGCCGCGGCTGTGGGGCTGCTTCATGTGGGGGCGGTGGTGGCTGGGCGGCCCACCTGGGCGGGGCATGCCGATGCGCGGCGGGTGTGGGTGGGGTTCGGGGTTTGTGCGCTGGCCATGCTGGTGCTGGTGGTCATGCCGTTTCCGGGGTGGTCGCTGAGCATGTTGCCGTCGGCGCTGTGTTTTCCGTACACGTTGTGGCGGCTGACGAGTGTGGTGCCGGTCGGGGCTTCGGTGGTCGCGCTGGTGGTGGCGGGGCTGGGGGTGGTGCTCACCGAGGTGGTGGAGTGGGCGCGGCTGGCCGCTGATGTGCCGGTGTGGACTCGCCTGGTTGAGGGCGGGTTGCTGATGGCCGTGGTTGGTGGGGTGTGGCTGGCGGCGTTGGTGGTTCGGCGTCGGCGGGAGGCTCGGCGGCGGGCGGAGAGTGAGCGGCTGGCGGCGGCGGTTGCGGGGGAGCGGGCCGGTATTCGGCGGGATCTGCATGATGTGATCGCGCACACGGTCACCGTGATGGTGGCGCGGATCGAGGCTGCGGCGGTGACGACGGGGGATGCGGCTACTCGGCGGGAGCTGGGGGACATCGCCGAGGCGGGGCGGGATGCGCATCAGGGGCTGCGGGCGATGCTGGCGACCTTGGGGTCGCAGGGTGAGGTGCCGTCAGGGAAAGCGTCGCTAAGGCAGGGGTCGGCCGAGCAGGTGTCGCCGGGGCAGGGGTCGGCCGAGCGGGTGTTGCCGGAGCAGGGGGCGGCGGAGCGGGTGTCGCCGGGGCAGGTGCCGATCTCGCTTGAGGTGCTGCCTGAACTGGTGGCTTCGGCGGCTAGTCCGTTGCACACGGTGACGCTGGAGGAGGTGGGGGAGCGGCGGGCGTTGAGTTTGAGTGCGGAGGTGGCGGTGGTTCGGATGGTGCAGGAGGGGGTCACCAATGCGCTGCGGCATCTGGAGCCGCCGGTTGTGGTGCGGGTTCGGCTGAACTGGGCTAGGGGCGAGGTGGTGGTGGAAGTGCGGGACGACGGGGGGAAGGCGCGGCGCGCGGCAGGTGGGCAGGGGACCGGGCTGCTGGGGATCGAGGAGCGGGTGCGTACGGCGGGCGGCACGTTGGAGATCGTCGAGGACGACGGGTGGACGCTGCGGGCGCGGCTCCCCACGAAGGAGGGGGCATGACCACGATCCGCGTCATGCTGGTTGATGATCAGGAGTTGTTGCGGGTCTCGCTGCGGACCGTGCTGTCGGCGGATGAGCGGATCGAGGTCACCCACGATGTGGGGAACGGGAGTGACGCGATCGAGGTGGTCCGGCGGCATCGGCTCGACGTGGTGCTGATGGACATCCGCATGCCACGCATGGACGGCGTCGCCGCCACGGCCGAGATCGTGAGGATCGCGCCGGCGACGCGGGTGCTGATGTTGACGACGTTCGATGATGACGAGCTGGTCGTGGCCGCCATCCGGGCGGGGGCGAGCGGGTATCTGACGAAGGATGTCCGGCCGGCCGCGCTGGCTCAGGCGGTGTGTGACGTGGCGTCGGGGACGGCGGCGCTGGCTCCGGGGGTGGCCGCGACGGTCCTCGACCTCGTACGGCAGGCGCCGATGCGGCGCACGGCGGCCCTGGACGGCCTCACCCCGCGCGAGGCCGAGATCTTCGGCCTGCTCGCCCGGGGCAGGTCCAACAACGAGATCTGCGCCGAGCTGGTGCTGAGCGAGAACACGGTGAAGTCGCACGTCCGGGCGGTCCTGCAGAAGCTCGGCCTGCGCGACCGCGTGCACGCGGTGATCTACGCGTACGAGAACGGGCTGGTGGGACGGCAGGAGCTGCCGGGCTGAAAGTCCATCCTGGCGAGGGGGCCCGTCTCACCCCTTCGGGTGAGGTTTGCCTGGGTAGGCCCGGCCTACGGTCGTGGGCGTGTCTCTTTCGCGTCTCCGCTTTCCGCTCGTGACCGCCTTCCTGACGCTTGCCGTACTGCTGCTGGGGTGGACGGGAGCCGCGCACGCCTCGGGCGACGGGTTGGTTGACGAGTATCGCGCCGTCTACGGGACGCCGGGGGTGGCGGCGGCGGTGGTCGACGGGAAGGCGGTCGAGACGATCGTCCGTGGCCGGGACGGGGACGGCAACGCGGTGACCGCGCGGACGCGGTTCCGGATCGCGTCGATGAGCAAGTCGATGACCGCTGCGGCGATCATGGTGCTGGTCGACCGGGGCCGTGTCTCGCTGGACGACCCGGTGGTGAAGCTCCTGCCGGACTTCAAGCTGGCCGATGCACGGTTCGCCGGGATCACCGTGCGTCATCTGCTCAGCCACACCTCGGGGCTGTCGGGGAGTACGAACAACGAGTACGTGTTCCCGCCGCCCCGCACCGCCCAGGAGGTCGTCGCCACGCTGGCGGACAAGCGGCTGGCCGCGGATCCGGGCACCCGGTGGGAGTACCACAACACCAACTACTCGATCGCGGCTCGGATCGTCGAGGTGGTGTCGGGCAAGCCCTTCGACGCCTTCCTCCAGGCCGAGGTGTTCACGCCGCTGGGCATGACCGGCACGAGTTCGACGCTGGGGTGCTCCGACGAGGCGGACGGCCTGCCGTACGCGTATGAGGTGGTGCTCGGGGTGGCTGTCGCGGTGCCGGAGATGCCGGGGACGTGCGTCGGCAACGGCGGGGTGATCTCGACGCTGGACGACATGGTGCGCTGGCTGCGGTTCAACCAGGGCACTTCCGGGTCCGACCTGCTGAGCGCCGCCTCCCTGGCCCAGATGCACACGCCGCAGCCGCAAGCCGAGGGGTACGGCCTCGGCTGGCAGTCGAGGCCCGGCGCGCCAACGCCGGTGATCCGTCATGGGGGCACGCTGGCCACATGGACCGGGGACATGGTCTTCTCGCCCAAGGCCGGGATCGCGGCCGTCGTGCTCACCAACAGCGGTGGCGACCCCGGCCTGCTGGCCGCCAACCTCCTCGCGGAGCGGATCGGGGCGGCTACGACGCCGATGAGCAACGCCCTGACGCTGGTGAACGTGATCCTGCTCGGGCTCACGGTGGTGATCGCCGTGCTGCTGGTCACCGCGATCGTCCGGGCGCGCCGCTGGGCCGTCCGGCGCCGGGCGGCCCGCCGGCCCTGGCTGGTGCTGCGGCTCGTGCCTCTGACGCTGGTGACGGTGGCGGGTGCCGTGGTTCCGGCGCTGATCTGGGGGGCGTTCGACCTGCAGTACTGGATCGTCACGCTCTGGCTGTTGCCGTTGCTGGCGCTCTTCGGCCTCGTCTGCTTCGTCCTCGGAGCCGTCGCGCTCGTGCGCAGCCTGTGGTTCTTCCGCCGGGTCGCGGACGTCTGACCAGGTCAGGGGATTCGCCGGAGCCGCCGGGGGTAGCTGGAAGCCGGACAACGGCTTCCCGCGACAGCAGCGCCGAGGCCGGGGGAGGCGGTGGCCATGACCACTCTCACGACCGAGACGGCCCAGTCGGGCGCCGAGCTCGGCCAGGTCGTCGTACGGCTGGCCGGTGAGCTGGACGTCTCGACCGCGCCACTGCTGGGCGCGGTCGTCCAGGACGCGCTGGGCGAGGCGCCGAAGCAGGTGGTGATCGACGTGGAGTCGCTCACGTTCTGCGACTCCAACGGCCTGGAGGCCCTGCTGGACGCCCGCGACGCCGCCGCGGCGGCCGGGGCCGGGTTCCGGCTCAGCCATGTGCACGGCACGCTGCAACGGGTGCTCGACGCCACCGGCCTGGACGCCGCCTTCTCGAAGCTGACGCAGGACCAGGGCCAGCGGCATCGGCAGCAGGGCTGATTCAGTGCTGAATTAATTCAGGATTGGCTGTATTGTCGTGCCATGCAGGGACGAGGCAGGGCGATGCCGGCACAGGTGCGCAGGGCTTACGACGAGGAGATGCGGGCCGCGCGGGTGGCCGTGGACGACCAGGTGCGGTGGCGGCATCTGGAGCGGGCGCACATCCTTTCCCAGCCGTGGGCGTGGCCGCACACGGTCAATCACGTGGCCATGTTCGTGCTTGCCGTACGGCAGCGGGATCGGCGGGAAGCGCTCGGGCAGGTGGTCCGGATCGTCGCGGCCGCGCCGGCGTCGGCGCTGGGGCGGTATCCGGAGGGGAACACGGGGCGGGCTCGGGTGGGGATCAGGGAGCCGATGCCGGTGCCGGCGGATCTGGCGGGCGTGCTCCGGGGCGGGGCAAATCGGATGGCAGGCGGGGGTCCGGGGCTGTCAGACTCCGACGATGATCGAAGTTGATGCGGCTGCCGTCCTGCGCGCGCATGTGGACGCCTTCAATGCCCGCGACCTGGACGCGTTGATGGCGGGGTTCACCGAGGACGCCTCGTGGGTGACCGGCACCAGCCGGGTGCAGGGGCGGGCCGAGCTGACCGAGCTGTTCGCCGGGGCGATGGAGGGGCTGCTGCCGACGTTGGTGATCCACGAGCTGCTGGCCGAGGGGGACCGGGCGGCGTGCGAGATGACCGAGACCCTGACGGTGGACGGGGAGGAGCGGTCCTTCGCCATCGCCGGGTTCTACCGGCTGCGGGAGGGACGGATCGCGGCGGCGAAGATCTACCGGGAGGGCAGCGCCGAGCTCGACTGACCCGGTGAGGCTTGTCTCTCCCCTCGTGGGAGACCTCATGCTGGGACGATCGCGTAGAGAGGACCACGCATGACCGTCGTGCAGGACGTCGAACCCCGCGGGCTGCAGCACTGCGAGACGACCGCGCTGGGGGTGTTGCTGCGGCACGAGGGGCTTGAGCTGTCGGAGCCCCTGCTGTTCGGGCTGGGCTCCGGCCTGTCCTTCGTCTATTGGGACGGCAAGGGCATGCCGTTCCCCTTTCTGGGCGGGCGGGTGAAGCCCTTCGAGCTGACCCGGAACCTCGCCGCGCGGCTGGGGCTGACGTTGACGGTCGCGGAGACGACCTCGGCCCGCCGGGCGTGGGAGAACGTTGCGGGAGCGATCGACGCCAGGCGGCCGGTGGGGCTGCAGCTCGACTCCTATCACCTCGACTACTTCCGGACGAAGGTGCACTTCGGCGGGCATGTCGTCGCCATGTACGGCTACGACGAGCAGGACGCCTACCTGGTGGACACCGACCAGCAGGGTGGGGCGGTGCGGACCAGCCTGGCCGCGCTGGCTCTGGCGCGGGGCGAGCGCGGGCCGATGACGGCGCGGAACCGGTCGTTCACCCTGGCCGTGCCGGAGCGGCCGGTCGGCTGGCAGGAGCAGTTGCTCCCGGCCGTCCGGGACTGTGCGGAGGCCTTTCTCGCTGCGCCGATCGCCAACCTGGGCTACCGGGGGATCGAGAAGGCCGGGCGGTTGGTGCCGGGCTGGCTGGGGCGTGCTGAGGAACCGCGGCGTGACCTGGCGCAGGCGGCGCTGCTCATGGAGCGGGGTGGCACCGGGGGTGCGCTGTTCCGGGTGCTCTACCGGGACTTTCTTGGCGAGTGTGTGCGGGTGATCGACCATGAGCACCTTCGCACGGGTCACCGGTTGTACGGCGAGGCAGCCGTGCTGTGGACGGAGGTGGCCGGGCTGGTCGAGAAGGCGGGGGAGAGCGGTGACCCTGGCCACCTGCGGCAGGCCGGCGCCCTCCTGCATGACCTGTCGCGTATCGAAGGGGACGCCATGCGGGCGCTACGTCAGGTGTGACAAATGGGGTGTGTGGGAGGGGGCTGCCCTTCTAGCCTCGCTGCCATGAACACCAGCGCCTTCGTCCCGGCCGACTTCGACGTCCCGCACAGCCTGGTCACCCCGCGGTTCCGGCTGGAGCCTCTGGGCCCCCAGCACAACCTCGCCGACCACGCCGCGTGGACCGGCAGCATCGAGCACATCCGCGCCACCCCGGGCTACCCGGACGGGAACTGGCCTCCCCTGGACGGCATGTCCCTGGAGGCGAACCTCGCCGACCTCCGGCGGCACGCCGACGACTTCACGCAGCGGCGCGGCTTCACCTACACCGTCCTGGACCCGGACAGCGGCGACGTGATCGGCTGCGTCTACATCTACCCCTGCTCCAAGGACGGGCACGACGCCGACGTGTCCTCCTGGGTCACCGCCGGGCGGGCCGAGCTGGACGTGCCGCTGTACGAGGCGGTGTCGGCCTGGCTGGCGGCGGACTGGCCGTTCACCTCGCCCGCCTATGACGCGCGCTGACCTTCTGGGCTGTCGCCAGCCGCCCTCGAAGGAGCACGTATGCACCAGGCGTGGTCGCCGGCACCGCGACTGCCCGGATCCCCGGCCTGCTGGGCGGCGGCCTGGCCCCCGCTGCCGGGCGGCCTATCCTGAGCGGATCAGATTCTGTTCGTCTTTCCTCGCTCCCGGAGGCAGTCGCCGATGACCCGTCAGAGCCGTGCCGATCGTGGGCGACGGGCCGACGCGGAACGCAACATCGCCGCCATCCTGGAGGCCGGGAGCCGCCTGCTCGGGGACGATGCCGGCGCGAGCGTGGCCGACATCGCCAAGGCGGCCGGCGTGGGGCGGGTCACGCTCTACGGGCACTTCCCGTCGCGGGAGGCGCTGGTGGAGGCGGTCCTGGCGCACGCGGTGACGCAGGCGGACGAGGCGCTCGCGGCCGGCTTCCGGGACGATCTGCCCGCGGCGGAGGCGCTGGAGGCGCTGGTGCGGTCGTCGTGGGAGATCCTCGACCGGCACAGCCGGTTGTTCATCGCGGCGGACCGGGTGCTGGCGACCGAGCAGATCCGGGAACATCACCGGCAGCCGTTGCAGCGGGTCGAGGAGCTGATCCGGCGCGGGCAGGAGGAATCCGGGTTCCGGGACGACCTGCCGCTCTCGTGGCTGGTGGCGACCTTCTTCGGCCTCGTGCACAGTGCCGCGCGGGAGGTGGAGATGGGTCGCCTGGACCGGGAGGACGCTGCTCGGGTGCTGAGCAGCACGCTGCTGTCGGTGCTCGGGAAGTAGGGCGTCCTACTACTGCGCATAGTGGGCGTGCGCGTTGAGCAGGTAGCCGATGGCTCCGGCGTCGATGGCGCGGGAGATGTCGCTGTCGGTGTCGTAG
>NZ_JBFAKP010000002.1:79565-730717 GCF_040655795.1 Nonomuraea sp. NPDC050310
CCCCGGGGCCGCGGGGGGGGGGCCCCCCCCCCCCCACTCAGGTCACAGGCGCTCGAGGAGCTTGCGCATCTGGGCGATCTCGGCCTGCTGCGCGGACTCGACCGCCTTGGCCAGTTCCTTGGCCGCGGGGTCGGCGCCCTGGGCCTGCTCGGTCCTGGCCATCTCGATCGCGCCCTCGTGGTGCGCGATCATGAGCTCGGCGAACTGCCGGTCGAACGCCGCGCCCTTGGCCGCGGCCAGCTTCTTCATGTCGTCGGCGGACATGATGCCGGGCATCTCGTGGTGCATGCCGCCGGACGGGGCCGGCTTGCCCCAGGCGGCGAGCCAGCTCTTCATGGTCTCGATCTCCGGGTCCTGGGCGGCCTTGATCTTCTGGGCCAGCTCCTTGATCTCGGGGTCCGCGGCGCGGGTGGCGGCCAGGCCGGCCATCTCCACGGCCTGCTCGTGGTGCGGGATCATCATCTGCGCGAACATCACGTCGGCGTCGTTGACGGCGGCCGACGGCTTGGTGCTGGCCGAAGGGGACATGCCCTGGTGGCCGGCCGTCGGGTCGGCGGTTCCGTCGGCGTTTCCGCAGGCGGTGAGCAGGGCGAGGGCTCCGGCGGCGAGCGAGATCTTGCGCAGGATCGAGCGGTTGGTGTGCATGACTGTGGACTCTCTCGGTCGAGGTGTACGGCTGAGCTGCGGTGAACTCGACCGGCCTATAGACGCAGCACCGAGAGAGCGGTCAGGCGGGGAGCTGTGGGTGGTGGGCGGGCGGCTCGCCGGACCCGGGTGAACGTCCGGCTCAGGTGGAAGGACGTGCGCCGCAGCCGGCCGCGCCGGGCGGCGAGTGCCAGGACGAGGAGTGAGGCGAGGATCGCCACGCAGACGGCCGTGGGGTCCAGGCCGGGTGCGGCCGGCTGCTGGTGAGGGGACGGGGTGGCGGGTCGTCCGTGGGTGGAAATCGCGGCGGGCTGCTGGTGCGGGGAGGGGGAGGTCGCCTGGGTGGGCTGACCGTGGGTCTGGCCGTGGGTCTGGCCGGGGTGGCCCATCGTGTGCATGCCGGAGATGCCGAGCGCGAGCAGGACGAGCAGGAGCCCGCGCACGAGGCGCGCGCGTCCGTGGTCGGTCAGTTTGCTGCCGGCCATCACTATCCACAGTAGTAGATGGGCGGTCGGGCTCGGAACCGGCCGAGCCCGACACCCGGCCGATCAGACCAGGACCGCCTCGTAGCCGGTCTCCTCGATCGCGTCCACGATGACGGCGTTGTCGACGGTGCTGTCCGTGGTCACGGTGACGTGGCCGGTGGCGAGTTCGATGTCCACGTTGCTGACGCCGGCGACGGTGGTGATCTGGTTCTTCACCTTGGTGGCGCAACCGTTGCAGGTCATGCCGGTGACCTTGTAGGTGGCGGTGGTCATGCCGTCCTCCTCGATCCTTAATACCCCCCTTGGGTATCGACTCGGTGCACTCTACGCCGATACCCCCTCCCTGTATATGAGATCCACATCACACCGCTCCCGTATACCCCAGTGGGGTATGGTCTTTTGGCATGAAACGAATCACTGTGGTCGGGGCGTCGCTGGCCGGGTTGCGGGCCGTACAGGCGCTTCGGCGGGAAGCGTTCGACGGGGAGGTCACCCTGATCGGCGCCGAGACGCACCTGCCCTACAACCGGCCGCCGCTGTCCAAGAGCGTCCTGCGCGGCGACGACGACATCGCCCTGCCCGGGGCCGAAGAACTGGACGAGCAGTGGCTGCGCGGGCGGCGGGCCGCCGCGCTCGATCCGATCGGCAAGGTCGTCAAGCTCGACGACGGCTCGGAGGTCGGCTACGACGGGCTCGTGATCGCGACCGGCGCGCGGCCGAGACGGCTGGCCGAGCACCCGCCAGGCGTGCACACCCTGCGCACCATCGAGGACTCGCTCGCCCTCCGCGCCGAGCTCGCCGCGGGTCAGCGGCGGGTCGTCGTGATCGGCGGCGGCTTCGTCGGCGGCGAGGTCGCCTCGACCGCGCGCTCGCTCGGCCACCGGGTGACCCTGATCGACAGCGCGCCCCAGCCCATGCTGGCCACCGTGGGGTCCGACGCCGCGCACTGGCTCGCCGCGCATCACCGGCGCAACGGCGTGAACCTGCTGTCCGGCGTGCGGGCGATCGGTTTCGCGGGCGAGGCTCGGGTGGCGGGCGTACGGCTCAGCAACGGGCAGTCCGTCCCCGCCGACCTCGTGATCGCCGGCATGGGCGTCGTGCCCAACACCGAATGGCTCGCCGGCAGCGGGCTGACCGTCGAGGACGGCGTGCTCTGCGAGCCGACGCTGTTCGCCAGGGGCGCCGCCGACATCGTGGCCGCCGGGGACGTGGCCCGCTGGCCGCACGGCTTGTACGGCGACGCGCTGGTCCGGGTCGAGCACTGGGCGACCGCCAACGACCAGGGCGCCCTCGCCGCGCTCAACCTGCTGGCCGGGCCGGAGCACGCGAAGCCGTACACCGACCTGCCCTCCTACGCCACGCACGTGCACGACGCGCGGATCCAGACGGCGGGCCTGCCGCACCTGGCCGACGAGGCCAGGGTGCTCGCCGGGTCGCCGGCCGACGACAGCTTCGCGGTCGGGTTCGCCCGGCGGGGCCGCCTGGTCGGCGCGGTGGCGGTCAACTCACCCAAGGAGCTGATCCGCCTCAAGCGCCGGGTCGCCGCCGGTGAGGAGCTCTGATCTACGATCCTCGATAGCATGACGGGATGCGCCGCCTGGGTGAGCTCGAAGCTGTGATCATGGAGCGGATGTGGTCCGGCCGGCGTCCGGCCACGGTTCGAGACCTGGTCGAGGAGCTGCGCAACGACCGGGAGATCGCCTACACGACGGTGATGACCGTGATGGACAACCTCCACACCAAGGGCCTGCTGAAGCGGCGGACCTCGGGCAAGGCGTACGTCTACGAGACGGTGTCGTCGAAAGAGGCCTACGCCGCTGAGCTGATGCGTGAGTTGCTGGCCGGCAGCGGCAACCGGTCGGCGACGCTGGTCCACTTCCTGGAGCGGCTCGACCCCGAGGAGGCCGAGGCCATGGAGGCGGCGCTCCGAATCATCCCGCCGGGCGGCCGCCCCTGACCGTCGGCCGGGGGCTCCTCACTCGGCGGGTTCGAGGCCGATCAGCAGGTTGAAGGCGCCGGTCAGCAGGTTCAGCGACACCAGGCCGACGATCTCGGCGATCACCCGGTCGCTCCAGCCGTGTGCCCTGAGCTCGGCCACGTCCTCGTCGGTGAGTGAGGACGGCTCGGCCAGCACGCGGACGGCCACGGCGATCAAGGCGGCCTCGCGGGCGTCGGTCGAGGTGCCCTGACGGGCCAGTTCGATGTCGGTCTCGCTGAGCCCGGCGGCTCGCGCGGCCTTGGTGTGCGCCGACAAGCACATCGAGCACCCGATCCACTCCTGCACGGCGAGCGAGATCTTCTCGCTCAGCGGGCGCGGGATCTTCACCCGCTTCATCGCCCGGGAGAAGTCCAGGTAGCCCTGGAGCAGCGCGGGCGAGTGCGCCATGGTGGCGACCATCTCGCCGGCCCCGCCCCGCCTGGCGACGATGTCCTCCAGGATCTCGCGGGACTTCTCGGGTGCTTCGGTCGGGTCGAGTGCCGGAAGGCGTCGCATCGTGTTCCTCCTTGTGCCGCTGCCAACGCTATACCCCCTACCAGTATTTCGGAACCCCCACCGGGTATGCTTAAGTTGAACAGTTATGTTCAGGTTAAGGAGTGAGCGGATGAAGAATTCGAGCTGGGCGGTCCTGGTCCTGTTGTGTCTGGCGCAGTTCATGCTGATCATCGACATCACCGTGGTGCAGGTCGCGCTGCCGGCCGTGGGAAGCGGGCTGGACCTCGACCGTGAGGCGCTGACCTGGGTCGTCACCGCGTACACGCTGTGCTTCGGCGGCCTCATGGTGCTGGGCGGCCGGCTGGCCGACGCCTTCGGGGCCCGCCGCACGCTGCTCGCCGGGCTGGTCGTCTTCACCGTGGCCTCGCTGGTGTGCGGCCTGGCCTCGACCGGGGCCATGCTGATCGCCGGACGGGCGTTGCAGGGCGTCGGCGCCGCGTTGCTGTCCCCGGCCGCGCTGGCGATCATCACCAGCACGTTCGACGGCCCGCGGCGTCACCGGGCGCTGGGCGTGTGGGCGGCCATCGGCGGCACCGGAGCGGCGCTCGGCGTGCTGCTCGGCGGCGTCCTCACCGCCGGGCCGGGCTGGACCTGGGTGTTCTTCGTCAACGTGCCGGTCGGGCTGATCCTGCTGCTGGCCATTCCCGCGCTGGTGCCCGCCCTGCCCGGCCGGCCGCAGCGGCTGGACCTGCCGGGCGCCACCGCCGTCACCCTGGCCACCGGCCTGCTGATCTACGGTCTGGTCACCGCGGGCGACGCCGGCTGGGCGGCTCCGGCCACCTTGCTGCCGCTGCTCGGCGCGGTGGCGCTCTACGCCGGTTTCGTGCTGATCGAGCGGGCGTCCCGCGCTCCGCTGATGCGTGCCGAGACGCTCGCCCGCAGGCCGGTCCTCTCCGGGACGTTCGTCATGCTGCTGGCCACCGGCCTCATGCTGGGGCTGTTCTTCCTCAGCTCGCTGTACCTGCAGCACGTCCTCGGCTTCAGCGCTCTGGAGACCGGCCTCGTCTTCCTGCCGGTGGCCGTCGCCATCACCCTCGGGGCGCAACTCGGCGGCCACCTGATCGGCCGGCTCGGCGGGCGGCCGGTGGCGGTGGGCGCGTTCGTCCTCACCGCGCTCGGCGCGGCCCTGATGGCCCGCGTCTCGCCCGAGGCCGGCGTCTACACGACGTTGGTGCCGGGCTTCGTCGTCGCGGCCTTCGGCATCGGGCCCGCCTTCGTCACCGCCACCACCACGACCCTGGCCAACATCCCCAGCGGCGAGACCGGGGTGGCGTCCGGCGTGATCAACACCTTCCACGAGCTGGGCGGGTCCATCGGCGTGGCGGTCGTGTCCACCGTGGCGGCCGCCAGCCTGGCGCCGGGTGCGGGGGACCTGGGTGGCTTCACCTCGGCCTTGGTCGTCTGCCTGGGCGCGGCCGTTGTCGCGGCGGTCGTCTCGTTGGTGCTGGTCCCCGGAGGTAGGCCGGCCGCTGCGTTCGTCGGCCATGGGCACGGGCACTAGGGGACAGTACAGTCTGGGCTGTATTGTCGTGCTGGTGAACACGGTGGTGAATGCGGAGGCGCTGGCCCGGGTGGGGACGGCGCTCGCCGATGAGAACCGGCGCCGGTTGCTGCTGGAGTTGCTGCAGGCACCGGCTTATCCGGCGGATCTGGCCGAGCGGTTGGGGATGACTCGGGGGAACGTGTCGAACCATCTGGCCTGCCTGCGGGGGTGCGGGCTGGTGCGGACCGTGCCGGTGGGGCGGCGGGTTCGGTACGAGCTGGCGGATGTGAAGCTGGCTCGGGCGCTGGCCGAGCTGGCGTCGCTGGTGTTGCTGATCGACGAGGCGGAGGGCCGGGCGGAGGGGGAGGCGTGCGAGCCGGGTGATTTCGGTGGCTGACGCCTGCTGCGCGCCGGGCCCGGCCGCCTCGGGTCCCGCCGCGTCGGGTTCGGCCGCGCCGGGTTCGGTCACCTCGGAGGAGGTGGCGCCGGCGGCGATCTGGCGGGTGCGGGAGCTGCGGTTCGCGGCGGTGGCGGGGGTGTTGCTGCTGGCCAGCGTGGCCGCCCCCGGGCTGTGGGCCGGTGGGGCCGCAGCCTGGTGGGCGGCCGGGTTACAGCTCGCCGCCGTAGCCGTGGGCGGAGCCACGTTCGTCCCGGAGGCGGTGCGGGCGCTGGTGAAGGGGCGGCTCGGGGTCGGGCTGCTCATGGCCATCGCCGCCGCCGGCGCGGTCGCGCTCGGCGAGTACGGCGAAGCCGCCACCCTCGCCTTCCTCTTCTCCATCGCCGAAGGGCTGGAGGGCTACGCCGTCGCCAGAACCAGGCACGGCCTGCGCGCCCTGCTGGACCTGGTGCCGCCGACCGCCCGAGTACGTCGCGACGGCAGGGAGTCGGAGGTCCCGCCCGCGGAGCTGCGCGTCGGCGACATCCTGGCGGTACGGCCCGGCGAACGGATCGCCACGGACGGCGTGGTCACCGCCGGTCGCGGCTCGCTCGACACCTCGGTCGTCACCGGCGAATCGGTGCCCACCGAGGTCGAGCCCGGCGCCGTGGTGTACGCGGGCACGGTCAACGGCTCGGGAGCGCTGGAGATCAGCGTCACCGCGACCGCCAAGGACAACTCGCTGGCTCGCCTGGTCCACATCGTGCGGGAGGCCCAGGAACGCAAGGGCGCGAGCCAGCGCCTGGCCGAGCGGTTCGCCCGCCCGCTGGTGCCCGGCGTCCTGGTCCTGGCGGCGTTGATCGCGCTCGTCGGGAGCCTGACCGGGGACCCGGCCGTGTGGATCGA
Organism: Nonomuraea sp. NPDC050310; assembly: GCF_040655795.1. NCBI lineage: Bacteria > Bacillati > Actinomycetota > Actinomycetes > Streptosporangiales > Streptosporangiaceae > Nonomuraea > Nonomuraea sp. NPDC050310. Next base: position 85,955 of record NZ_JBFAKP010000002.1, read on the forward strand.
GCGGTCTCTGGTCGTGCTGGTCGCCGCGGCGCCGTGCGCGTTCGCGTTGTCGGTGCCGGTGGCGGTGGTCGCCGCGATCGGCGCGGCTTCCAAGGCCGGGGTGCTGATCAAGGGGGGCGCGGCGGTCGAGGCGCTGGGCCGGGTCAAGGTGGTCGCGCTGGACAAGACCGGCACGCTGACCCGCAACCGGCCGGTGGTGATCGAGGTGCTTGCCGTACCCGGTGGTGATCGGGATCGGGTCCTCGGTGTCGCCGCCGCGCTGGAGGCGCGCAGCGAGCATCCGCTGGCCGCCGCGATCCTGGCCGCCTGGCCGGGTCCGGAGGCGCCGGCGGCGGACGTGGAGGCGGTGCCGGGGCACGGGCTGCGGGGACGTGTCGAGGGCGTGCCGGCTCGGCTGGGCAAGCCGGGGTTCGTCGAGCCGGGGCCGCTCGCCTCGGAGGTGCGCCGGTTGCAGGACGCGGGGGCGACCGTGGTGCTGGTCGAGCACGACGGCTCCCTGGTGGGGGCGGTAGCCGTACGCGACGAGATCCGCCCGGAGGCGGCCGAGACCGTCGCCCGGTTCCGGGAGCTCGGGGTCGAGGTGGTCATGCTCACCGGCGACAACTCCCGCACCGCCGCCGCGATCGCCGCGCAGGCCGGCATCACGGACGTCCGCGCCGGACTGCTGCCCGCCGACAAGGCGCGCATCGTCACCGAGCTCAAGGCACGCGGGCCGGTCGCCATGGTCGGCGACGGCATCAACGACGCGCCCGCGCTGGCCACCGCCGACGCGGGGATCGCCATGGGCGTCATGGGCAGCGACGTGGCCGTCGAGGCCGCCGACCTGGCGCTCATGGGCGAGGACCTGCGCCGCCTGGCCGACGCCGTCGCGCACACCCGGGCCGCGCGGGCGATCTTCACGCAGAACCTGCTGCTGTCCGGGGCGATCCTGGTGGCGCTGGTGCCGCTGGCCGCCGCCGGGGTGCTGGGCCTGGCCGTCGTGGTGGCCGTGCACGAGGTGGCCGAGGTGCTGGTCATCGGCAACGGCATCCGGAGCGGGCGACGCCGCCACCTGCCCCAGCGGGTCCGGGGCGCGAGCATCCAGGAGGCCGCGTAGACGGCCGAGACGCCGTCGGCGAGCACCGCCACCAGCCCGGATACGGCAGCCATTGATCGCCTCGCGCTCATGACCCGAGATCCGCGCCCTTCGCGGGATCGGCCCCCGGGTTCCCTCATCCCGACCTCTCCGGAAGATCAAGGGGTTCGGCAGCGCTCGACAAGGCACCCGGTCAGGCGACGGTTCCGGCGTCGACCAGGAAGGCCGCGCCGGTGATGTTCCGCCCGCCGGGACCCGCCAGGTGGGCGACCGTCTCGGCCACGTCCTCCGGATCCAGGTAGCGCCCCAGCGCCGTGAAGGCCCGCTCCTCCTCGGCGTCCGGGCCGTCGGCGGGGTTCATCTCGGTGTCGGTGGAGCCGGGATGGACCAGGTTCACGGTGATCCCCCTCGGCCCGAGCTCCCTGGCCAGCCCCTTGGTCAGCCCGACCAGCGCCGACTTGCTCATCGCGTACAACGTCCACCCCCCGTACGGCACGCGCTCCACCAGGCTGCTCCCGATGTTGACGATCCGCCCGCCCGCCCCCATGACCGGGACGACCGCCTGGGCCAGCAGGAACGACGCCCGAGCATGGATGGCCATCGTCCGGTCGAGCTCTTCGAGGGTGACTTGCTCGACCGGCCCGAACGGCGCCACACCGGCGTTGTTGACCAGGATGTCGACCCGCCCGAACACCTCCACCGCACGCTGGACCGCGGCCCGCAGCGCCGCCGGGTCCGTGGCTTCGGCCCGCACCGCCACGGCCTCGCCCCCGGCCGCGTTGATCGCCGCCACGACCTCCTGAGCCCGGTCAGCGGCCGAGGCATAGGTGATCACCACCCGGATGCCGTCCCGCGCGAGCCGCCGGGCGATCGCCGCTCCGATGCCCCTGCTCCCACCGCTCACCAACGCCACTCTCATGACCGCCTCCGATGTAAACGGAATTCATTCCGCTTAAGACGGTATCCAGAATCTGTTCCGTTTACCACCCCGCACTAGGCTGGTCCGGTGACAGCCGAGCGAGCCGACGCCGCCCGCAACCGGGCGAAGATCCTCGCGACCGCGGCGGAGATCGTCGCCACCCAGGGGATCGACGGCCTGACCATGGCCGAGGTGGCCGCGGCCTCCGGGGTCGGGGTCGGCACCCTCTACCGCCGCTTCGGCGACCGCTCCGGCCTGGCCCACGCATTGATCGACGCCCGCGAGCGCGAGTTCCAGCAGGCCTTCCTCACCGGCCCCCCGCCCCTGGGCCCGGGCGCCGAGCCCGCCGAACGCCTGCGCGCCTTCCTGCACGCCCTGGCCGACCGCACCCTCGCCCAGCTCGACCTGCTGCTCATGGCCGAGACCGCCGCCCCGTTCGCCCGCTTCGGCGGCGCCTACGAGGCCTACCACCAGCACCTCAGCCTGCTGCTCGGCCACCTCCGGCCCCCGGCCGAGGCGCCCTTCCTCGCCGACGCGCTCCTCGCCCCGCTGGCGGCCAACCTCGTCGCCCACCGCGGCTACTCGGCCGACACCCTCAAATCCGGCCTCGACCGCCTCCTGCTGAGTCTCGGCTGACTATGAGGCGTCGGAGGCGAGTCTCCCCATCTCGCCCCGCCTCTCCCCGCGATTTCCGGATAATTCGTTTCATGGCGAGGGGATACCGGTATGTCGATGCCGTTCGATTACTGAACGGGGACGAGCCCGCGATCCAGGATCTCGACACCGTCCTGGGGGTGGCGACCCTGGGCCTGTGGGATCTGATCGACGTCAAAGGTCAGCTCGTCCAGGTGGGCAAGGATCTGCTGGCCCGATGGCGGGAGTGGAGATCGCGCAGTTCGTGGCGCAGCCGTACGGAACGGATCGAAGCCGCGCACACGATCGTGGTCGTCACCGCCTTCTTCTCGGCCCTGGACGAGTTGCGCCTGGACATTCGGCTGACCCCGGAAGAGCAGGAGCGGCTCGCCGGTGTTCCGCTCGGCCGGCCGCCGCTCGAATCCGTGCCGTTCTGCCCGTCGCCGCAGCAGCCGTTCGAGGCCACCCGCGACCTGGTCGCGAGCTATTACCGCGACCTCGCCCTCCAGTTGTTCCGTTTCATCGGCGGCTTCGCGTTCTGGGAGGACATGCCGGAACACCGGCGTGAACGGATCTCCGACGCGGTCCTCGCCCAGCAGGCGCTGCGGCTCTACGAGGACAGTTACCGCCGGCTGGCGCAGGACGTACCCGAATTCGGGTTCTGGGCCGGCATGATCGACCACCAGGCCACTCGGGCGAGTCTGACGGACCTGCACGGGCTGCTGTCCCGGGTGGCGGCCGAGATGGTTCCCGGTGACCGGCTCGCCGAATTGACGCGAGCGCAGCAGGCGCTGCTTCGCCGAGCGATCGCCGACATCGGCGAGGTGCCGGACGGCCTCGTTCTGCCCAGCCTGGAAGAGGCCTACATCACGCCGTGCTACCGCATCACCGATGTAGGGCGGGGAGACAATCCCGCCATCGAGTCGTGGTGGGACGAGCATCGGCTCCGCCGCGATCTGCCCGCCTTTCTGGCCGGCTTTCTCACCAATCCCATGGCCAGCCGGGTGCCTTTGGTCGTGCTGGGACAACCCGGAGCGGGCAAGTCGGTGCTGACGAAGGTGCTGGCCGCCCGGCTGCCCGCAACCCAGTACCTCCCTATTCGCGTGCCCCTGCGGGAGGTCTCGGCCAATTCGGGGATCCAGGAGCAGATCGAGCAGGCCGTCCACCAACTGACCTCCGAGCAGTTGTCCTGGCCCACCATCGCGAAATCGGCCAACGGCGCGCTGCCGGTCGTGATGCTCGACGGTTTCGACGAATTGATCCAGGCCACTGGAGTGCGCCAGTCGGACTACCTGGCGAAGGTCGTGAAGTTCCAGGAGCGCGAGGCGGACCTGGGCCGGGCGGTGTCGGTGATCGTGACCTCCCGCACGGCGGTCGTCAACCGGGCGGAGTTCCCGGTCGGCACCGTGGTCGCCCGGCTGGAGCCTTTCGACCAGAAACAGATCGAGGCCTGGCTGGCGATTTGGAACCGGGCCAACGCCGACCATTTCCGTACGGCCAGGATTCAGCCTCTGGGTGCGGAGGAGGTCCTTTCGCAGCGGCAGCTTGCCGAGCAGCCGCTGCTGCTGCTCATGCTGGCCATTTACGACGCCGACGGAAACGCGCTCGGTAAGGGGTTCGAGCTGAGCCAGGCCGAACTCTACGAACGGCTGCTCCGCCGCTTCGCCGAACGAGAGCTGCTCAAGGAGCACCCTCCGGCCCGTGCCCGGGAATTGGTGGACTGGGAGCTGACAAGGCTGTCACTCGTCGCTTTCTCGATGTTCAACCGGAGGCGGCCGTGGGCCACGTCGGACGAAGTCGATCGGGATCTGGAAGCGCTTCTGGAGCCCGCGCCACTGGCCCAGCCCAAGGACTTCGCCACTCCGCTCGGCCACGGCGACCGGGCTTTCGGCCGGTTCTTCTTCGTGCATCGCGCGCAGGCCGTACGGGACGACCGGGTTCTGGAAACCTACGAATTCCTCCACCTGACCTTCGAAGAGTTCCTGATCGCCAGGATGGTGGTCACCGTCGTCGCAGAGCTCGCGATCCAGGAATCGGCCAGATTCCGGCCACGGGCGGCGGACGGTTTGCTGCGAACCCTGTTGTCCTACTCGGTGCTCACCAACAGCACAGCCATCATCACCTTCATGCGGGAGGTCATGGCGTCCCATTCTGTGGAGGAGCGGAAGAACTGGCAGTCCGTGCTCGCCCGGATAAGCCGCGAGCTGGATCAGCGAGACGACTCCCACCTGCCGGGCTATCGGCCCTGGGATGCGGGCTCGGTCAGGCGACATGCTTATTACTCGGCGAATCTCATGATCATCGCGCTGATCTGCCGGCCGAGCCTGAACGCCCGCGAGCTGTTGTCCGACGAGGGCGAGGGCATGGCGGGCGCGTGGCGGCGGCGGGCGCTGCTCTGGCGCTCCCAGGTCGCGCTCGCCGAGTGGTACGGCCTGGTCAGCCTGGTCACCATCAGCGACTACCTGGGCTTGAGCATCGAGGACCTCGCGAGCAGAGAACGGAGCATGCTCTCCAGCAGCGAGGCCTTCACCTACGACCGGGGCGCTCCGAGCAGCGAACTGCTGCGGGAACAGGCCCGCTTCTCGTACCTGGGTGACGAGATCAAGCTTCTCCACGCGGTCGAGCCGATCCTGCCGATGGGTCCTCCGGAACTCCTTCGCGACTATCTGGACATCCTCATGCTGCCGCTGAACGTCCCGGTGAGGGATCGGAGCCAGGCCTACGTCCGCATCGGCTACCGGACGGAGCAGCAGTGGGAGATGAAGGCGATTCTCGGGGACCTCGCGATGATGCCCGTCCAGGCGGCGGGCGCCGTTCTCAAGGAGCTCGCGACCGTGTCCGACGCGGCGGAGCAGTACGCGATCGAGCTCGCCACCCGGCTGGGTCTGCCGCAGCGGATCGGCTGGTATGCCCGGGGATGACCCTTCCAGGGCTTTGACCAAAGCGATCAGAAATGGAGAAGCCCAGGTCGAAGTCCCGCCCGTAGCGTGAGGGCATCACTTCGATCCCATAGAGGAGTCACCGCATGAAGGCGCACGTCAGCTCGATCCTCCTGGCCGTCGACGACATGGAGCGGGCCAAGCGGTTCTACACCGAGGGCCTCGGCTGGAAGGTCAAGAACGACTACGGCATCTCGGTCTTCTTCGAGTCCGACGGGGCCTCGCCGGTCGGGTTCTACGGGCGCGAGGGGCTCGCCGCGCAGGTGGGGCTGAGCCCGGAGGGCAGCGGGTTCAGCGGCCTGGTGCTGACCTACGTGGTCCGCAGCGAGGGCAGGGTGGACGAGATCATGGACGAGGCCGAGAAGGCCGGTGCGACGATCCTGAAGCCCGCCGGGGCGCTGCCGTGGGGCGGGTACGGCGGGGTGTTCGCCGACCCGGACGGCTACGTCTGGAGCCTCGGTTACAGCGACCAGGGCGAGGACCAGCCCTACGCCGAGTAGGACCCGGCGCGCCGGAAATCAGGTGTCCGGCACCCGCACCGCGCGCCGGAAATCAAGTCTGCCGAATCCCCTTCCCGCGGCGTAGGATCCGGGCCTCAACGGGCCGACGGGGGAAGGGTCAGGGAGCCGATGAGCGATTCGTTCGTGCATCTTCACGTCCACACCGAGTATTCGATGCTCGACGGAGCGGCCAAGGTGAAGCCGCTGTTCGCGGAGGCCGCGAGACTGGAGATGCCGGCGATCGCCATGTCCGACCACGGCAACATGTTCGCCGCGTACGAGTTCTACCAGACCGCCAAGGGCGGCCCGGTCAAGCCGATCATCGGCATCGAGGCCTACGTCGCGCCGGAGAGCCGGTTCGTGAAGAAGCCGGTGTTCTGGGGCCGCCGGGCGGAGACGGGCGTCGCCGACGAGGAAGGCGGCAAGGACGTCTCCGGCGGCGGGCGCTTCACGCACATGACGATGTGGGCCAAGGACGCGGCCGGGCTGCGCAACCTGTTCCGGCTGTCGTCGCTGGCCAGCTACGAGGGGTACTACTCCAAGCCGCGCATGGACCAGGAGCTGATCTCCGCCAACGCCTCCGGCATCATCGCCACCACGGGCTGCCCGTCAGGGGCCGTGCAGACCAGGTTGCGGCTGGGGCAGTGGGATGAGGCGGTCCGGGTCGCCGGTGAGTACCAGGACATCTTCGGCCGGGAGAACTACTTCCTGGAGATCATGGAGCACGGCGTCGACATCGAGAAGGAGGTCCGCGCCGACCTGCTCAAGCTGGCCAAGCATCTCGACCTCCCGATGCTGGTCACCAACGACTCGCACTACGTCACCGCGGACCAGGCCGACGCCCACGACAGCCTGCTCTGCGTGGGCGTCGGCAAGAACAAGGACGACCCCAACCGTTTCCGCCTCAACGGCTCGGGCTACTACCTGAAGTCCGCCGAGGAGATGCGCGGCCTGTTCCCGGACTACCCGGAGGGCTCCGACAACACGCTGCTGATCGCCGAGATGGTCGGCTCCTACGACGAGGTGTTCAGCTACGTCGACCGGATGCCGCAGTTCCCCGACGTGCCGGAGGGCGAGACGCAGGAGTCGTGGCTGCGCAAGGAGGTGCTCACCGGGCTGGCGATGCGGTACGGCACGCCGATCCCCGAGCACGTCCTGGAGCGCTACGAGACCGAGATGAAGATCATCGGCCCGATGGGCTTCTCGTCCTACTTCCTCGTGGTCGCCGACATCTGCAAGTACGCCCGCGACAACGGCATCCCGGTGGGCCCGGGCCGGGGCAGCGCCACCGGCTCGATCGTCGCCTACGCCACCCGCATCACCGAGTTGTGCCCGCTGGAGCACGGCCTGCTGTTCGAGCGGTTCCTGAACCCGGAGCGGATCAGCCCGCCCGACATCGACCTCGACTTCGACGACCGCCAGCGTGACCGCATGGTCCGCTACGTCACCGACAAGTACGGCACCGAGATGACCGCCCAGGTCAACACCTTCGGCACGATCAAGGCCAAGGCCGCGGTGAAGGACGCCTCGCGCATCCTCGGCTACCCCTTCGCCGTCGGTGACAAGATCACCAAGGCGATGCCGCCGGACGTCATGGGCAAGGGCGTGCCCCTGGCCAAGCTCTTCGACGAGAGCCACCCGCGTTACGTCGAGGGCACCGAGATCCGCGCCCTCTACGAGAACGACGCCGACGTCCGCAAGGTCATCGACACCGGGCTCGGGCTCGAAGGCCTGATCCGGGGCACCGGCGTGCACGCCGCCGCCGTCATCCTGTCCTCCGCGCCGCTGCTGGACCTGATTCCGATGCACATGCGGAACAAGGACGGCGTGATCATCACCGGGTTCGACTATCCCTCGTGCGAGGAAATGGGCCTGATCAAGATGGACTTCCTGGGTCTTCGGAACCTGGGCATCATCGATCACGCCATGAAGATCATCGAGCAGAACCGGGGCGTCCGGCTCGACACCCTCACCATCCCGCTCGACGACGCGACCACCTACAAGCTGATGGCCCGCGGCGACACGCTGGGCGTCTTCCAGCTCGACGGCGGGCCGATGCGCCAGTTGCTGCGGCTGATGGAGCCCACCCGGTTCGAGGACATCGCCGCCGTGCTCGCCCTCTACCGGCCGGGCCCGATGGCGGCCAACGCGCACACCAACTACGCCCACCGCAAGAACGCCCGCCAGGACATCGACCCGATCCACCCCGAGCTCAAGGACGCGCTGGAGCCGATCCTCGGCACCACCTTCCACCTGCTGGTCTACCAAGAGCAGATCATGGCCATCGCCCGCGAGCTGGCCGGCTACACCCTCGGCGGCGCCGACCTGCTGCGCCGCGCCATGGGCAAGAAGAAGCCGGAGATCCTGGCCAAGGAGTTCGAGAACTTCCAGTCCGGCATGCGCGGCAACGGCTTCTCCGACGAGGCCATCCAGGCGTTGTGGGACGTCATGCTGCCCTTCTCCGGGTACGCCTTCAACAAGTCGCACACCGCCGGCTACGGCCTGGTCGCCTACTGGACCGCCTACCTCAAGGCCAACTACCCCGCCGAGTACATGGCCGCCCTGCTCACCAGCGTCGGCGACGACAAGGACAAGGCCGCGATCTACCTGGCCGAGTGCCGCAAGATGGGCATCCAGGTGCTGGCGCCGTGCGTCAACGAGTCGCACCAGGACTTCGTCGCCGTCGGCGAGGACAAGGTCCGCTTCGGCCTGGGCGCGGTCCGCAACGTCGGGGAGAACGTCGTGGAGGGCATCGTCACCGGCCGTGCCGAGGCGCCCTACACCGACTTCAACGACTTCCTCGGCAAGATCCCGCTGACCGTCTGCAACAAGCGCATCATCGAATCGCTGATCAAGGCCGGCGCCTTCGACGCCATGAGCCACCCGCGCAAGGGCCTGCTGGTCGTGCACGAGCAGGCGGTCGACTCGGTCATCGGCATCAAGAAGAACCAGGCCCACGGCCAGGACTCGCTCTTCGGCTCGTTCACCGAGAGCGGCGACGACGCCTCCTTCTCCATCGCGGTGCCGGACGCCGAGTGGGACAAGAAGACCAAGCTCGACTTCGAGCGCGAGATGCTCGGCCTCTACGTCTCCGACCACCCGCTGGCCGGCACCGAGCGGCTGCTGGCCCGCAACCGCGACACCACCATCGCCGACCTGCTGGACAGCGGCCGCGACGACCGGGGCGACGTGCGGGTCTGCGGGTTGATCACCAAGGTCGAGCGGCGGGTCAACAAGGCCGGCAACATGTGGGCGATCGCCACGGTCGAGGACATGGACGCCGCCGTGGAGTGCCTGTTCTTCCCCAAGAGCTACGAGCTGTACGCCCCGGAGCTGCGCAGCGACCTGGTGGCCTCGGTCAGCGGGCAGATCAACAACCGGGACGGCGCGATCTCCATCTTCGCCACCGACCTCACGCCGCTCGACGTCTCCGGGATCACCAGCGACAGTGGGCACCCGGTGACGCTGCACCTGCGGGAGGAGCGGCTGAACCCCGCCTCCGTGGAGGAGCTGCGCCGGGTGCTCAAGGCGCACCAGGGCACGGTGCCGGTCCGCATCGCGTTGCGGCGGCGGTCGGGGAAGTCGGTGTTGCTGGCGTTGCCGGAGTACCCGGTCACCGCGGAGGTGTCGTTCGCGGCCGACATCAAGACGCTCTTCGGCCCCGACGCGGTTTCCTTGTAGTGAGGTGCCCCCGTGACACGGTCCCTGTGAGACGCCTGCCGTACCTCGCCCGACATATCCGTACTCGCGTGACATGCTCTACGCGTGCCCACCACCATCTACGACGTAGCCCGCCGTGCCGAGGTGTCCGCGGCCACTGTCTCCCGGGTGCTGAACGGTAACCCCAACGTCGATCCCGACATGGTGGCCCGGGTCCTGAAAGCCATCAGGGAGCTGGGCTACCGGCCCAACGCCGTGGCCCGCAACCTGCGGCGCAGCCGTACCACCCTGTGGGCGGTGATCGTCTCCGACGTGGGCAACCCGTTCTTCACCACCCTGGTGCGCGGGGTCGAGGACGTGGCCCAGCAGGCGGGTTTCTCCGTCGTCCTGTGCAACACCGACGAGAACCCCGCCAAGGAGGAGACCTACGTCGCCGCCGCGCTGAGCCAGCAGATGGCCGGCGTGATCATCTCGACCAGCGGCAGCACGAAGGCGGCCAAGTCGCTGGCGGGTTCGCCCACCCCGGTGGTGGCCATCGACCGCGAGCTGGCCGGCGCCGGCGTGGACATGGTGGTGGTGGACAACGCCGGGGGAGCCGAGGCGGCCACCCGGCACCTGGCCGCCGCCGGGTTCGCGCGGATCGCCTGCATCACCGGCCCGGCGGGCGTCTCGACCGCGGAGCAGCGGCTGGCCGGCTACCTGGCCGGGGTGAAGGCGACCGGCCGCGAGCCGATGGTGCTGCGCTCGACCTTCCGCGAGCAGGGCGGGTTCGACGCGATGAGCGCCCTGCTGGACGCCCCCGACCGGCCGGACGCGGTCTTCGTGGCCAACAACCTGATGGCGGTCGGCGCGATGCGCTGCCTGGTGCGCCGCCGCATCGCCGTGCCGGAGGAGATGGGCCTGGTCGGCTTCGACGAGCTGCCGTGGGCCGACCTCATCCGGCCGTCGCTGACCACCGTCGGCCAGCCGGCCTACGAGCTGGGCCGCACCGCCGCCCGGCTGCTGGCCGACCGGATCCAGTCCCCGGCGTCCGAGCCCGCCCGCATCGTCCTGCCCACCCAGCTCAACGTACGGCAGAGCAGCACCCGCTGAACTGAGCAATCGATTGCAGTTACCCTTTCCCTCAGGCGATCCGAACGGGGGCAGGATGACGACGATCTACGATGTGGCCCGCCACGCGGGGGTTTCCGCCGCGACCGTCTCGCGGGTGGCGAACGGCCGGGCGACCGTGGATCCGGTGCTCGCCGAGCGGGTACGGCAGGCGATGAGCGAGCTGAAGTACCGCCCCAACGCCGTGGCCCGCAATCTGCGCAAGAGCAGGACCACGCTGTGGGCGGTCATCATCTCCGACGTCGGCAACCCGTTCTTCACCGCGATGGTCAGAGGGGTCGAGGACGTCGCCCAGCAGGCCGGTTTCTCCGTCGTGCTGTGCAACAGCGACGAGGACCCGGCCAAGGAGGGCAGGTACGTCACCGCCGCGCTCGACGAGCAGATGGCCGGCGTGATCATCTCGCCCTCGGGCCGGGCCACGCACGTTAACCGCCTGGTCGAGGCGGGGGTGCCGGTGGTGATGATCGACCGCCAGGTGCGCGGCAGCAGTGTCGACACCGTGCTGGTGGACAACGAGCACGGCGCCGAACTGGCCACCGCGCACCTGATCGAGGCCGGGTACGAGCGGATCGCCTGCATCACCGGCCCCCGCCGGTTGTCCACCGCGGCCCAGCGGTTGCGCGGTTACCAGCGGGCGCTGCGCGCGCACGGCCGTGCCGTACCGGCGGAGCTGATCAAGTACGCCGACTTCCGGGAGGAGGGCGGGTATGCGGCCATGGCCGAGCTGCTGCGGGAGTCGCGGCCGGACGCGGTGTTCGCCACCAACAACCTGATGACCGTCGGCGCCGTCGAGTGCCTGGTCGACCAGGGGGTGCGCATCCCGGAGGAGGTCGGGGTGGTCGGCTTCGACAACATCCCGTGGGCGCACCTGGTCCGGCCGTCGCTGACCACGGTCGGGCAGCCCACCTACGACCTGGGCAGGACCGCCGCGCTGCTGCTCGCCGAGCGGATCGCCGAGCCCACGCGGCCGGCGACCAGCGTCACCCTGCACACCCGGCTGCACGTCCGGGAGAGCTCGGTCCGCTGAACCCTTGACTCCGGAATCGGGGCTCATTACCTTTTGGGCAACCAGCAATCGATTTCTCAGGGGTGCTCATGACCGTGCCCGCTGTGCTCGGGGTCGACATCGGGACGTCCAGCAGCAAAGGGGTCCTGGTCGGCCTGGACGGCACGCTGCTGCGGACCGCCGTCAGGGAGCACGCGGTGGACCGGCCGATACCCGGCCACGTCGAGATGGACGGGCGTGTCTGGTGGACGGAGTTCGTCTCCCTGGCCCGTGAGCTGGGCCAGGACGCCGAGGTGCGCGCGGTCGGGGTGAGCGGGATGGGCCCGTGCGTCCTGCTCGCCGATGCCGACGACGTCCCGGTCCGCCCGGCCGTCCTCTACGGCGTCGACACCCGCTCGACCGCGCAGATCGCCAGGCTGGAAAGCGAGCTGGGGGCCGAGGAGATCCGCCGGCTGGGCGGCTCCGATCTGTCGAGCCAGGCCGCCGGAGCCAAGATCGCCTGGGTGGCGGACGAGGAGCCCGAGCTGTTCGCGCGGGCCCGGCGGCTGTTCATGCCCAGCTCGTGGCTGGTGCGCCGGCTCACCGGCGAGTACGTGCTCGACCACCACTCGGCCAGCCAATGCACCCCGCTCTACGACGTCGGCCGGCTCGACTGGCACGGGCCGTGGGCCGAGCGGATCGCCCCCGGCCTCGACCTGCCGCCGCTGCGCTGGCCGGGCGAGGTCGCCGGGAAGCTCAGCATGCAGGCCGCCCGAGAAACCGATCTCCCGGCCGGAGTTCCGGTCATCACCGGGACGATCGACGCCTGGGCCGAGGCGCTCAGCGTGGGCGCGCACGAGCCCGGCGACCTCATGCTGATGTACGGCACCACCATGTTCCTCATCCACACCGCAGCCGAGCACCGCACCTGGCCCGGACTGTGGGGGACCGTCGGCGCGCTGCCCGGCACCTACAACCTGGCCGGCGGCATGGCCACCTCGGGCGCGATCACCGCCTGGCTGCGCGAGCTGGTCGGCGCGGGCTACGAGGAGCTGCTGCACGAGGCGGCCGGAGCGGGCCGGGGGGCCAACGGGCTGCTGATGCTGCCCTACTTCGCCGGGGAGCGCACGCCGGTCATGGACCCGCGGGCCAGGGGAGTGATCGTCGGGCTCAGCCTCTCGCACACCCGGGGCGACCTCTACCGGGCGGCGCTGGAGGCGACCGGCTTCGCCGTACGGCACAACATCGAGACCATCCGCGCGGCCGGCGGAGACATCCGCCGGGTGGTCGCGGTGGGCGGCGGCACGCAGGGCGGCCTGTGGACGCGGATCGTCTCCGACATCACCGGCCTGCCGCAACACCTGCGCGCGACCTCGATCGGCGCGTCGTACGGCAGCGCGTTCCTCGCCGCCCAGGCCGTCGGCCCGGCCGAGATCGACGACTGGAACCCCGTCCGGGAGGAGGTCGTCCCGCAGCCGGAAGCGGTCGCGGACTACGACCGCCTCTACCGCCTCTACCAGCAGCTCTATCCGAGCACGGCGAGCCTCGCGCACGAGCTCGCCGACCGTCAGCTCCGTTGAAGGGCAGGTCATGTACCGACTCCCCCCGCTCATCGAGCCGCCCGCCGCAGAGCCCGGCGTCATCTACACGGTGGCCAGCGGCGATCTGCGCCAGGGCGCCAACCAGACGTGCTGGCCCGTGCAGGAGAAGCTGGAAAGCGACCTTTCCGCGGCGTTACGCGACCTGGGCTGGAAGGTCCGGCGCGGGCACGAGGTGGACCCGGCCAAGGGGCACGGCTTCATCGACAGCCAGCGGGCCGGGATCGAGGTGTTCAAGCGGCTGCCGCCGGACGCCCCGCTGATCGTGGTCGAGGCGGTCTGGCAGTACAGCCACCACGTGCTGGCGGGGCTGCGCAGCCACCGCGGGCCGATCCTGGTCGTGGCCAACTGGAGCGGGCAGTGGCCCGGCCTGGTCGGCCTGCTCAACCTCGCCGGCAGCCTGACCAAGGCCGGCAAGCCGTACTCGCTGCTGTGGAGCGAGGATTTCACCGACGAGTGGGCGCGGCAGGGGTTGAAGACCTGGCTGGAGAGCGGCGAACTGACCCACGACACCAGCCATGTGACGAAATATCGGCAAAAAGGGGATGGTCCGGAGGTCGCTCTCGGCCAGGCGGTCGCCCGGCAGCTCGCCACGGAGAAGGCGATCATCGGCGTCTTCGACGAGGGCTGCATGGGCATGTACAACGCGATCATCGACGACGAGCTCCTCAACCCGCTGGGCATCTACAAGGAGCGGCTGTCGCAGAGCGCGCTCGTCGCCGAGATGGGCCGGGTGAGCGACGAGGAGGCCCGGCAGGTCCGGGTCTGGCTCGACCACATGGGCCTGGTCTTCCACACCGGCACCGACGAGGCCACCGAGCTGACCGAGGCCCAGCTCACCGCCCAGTTCAAGATGTACATCGCCGCCCTGCGCATCGCCGACGACTTCGGCCTCGACGCCGTGGGCATCCAGTACCAGCAGGGGCTCAAGGACGTCGTCCCGGCCAGCGACCTGGCCGAGGGCCTGCTCAACAACGTCTCGCGCCCGCCGGTGCGCAGCCGCGACGGCTCGCGCGAGCTCTACGCCGGGCAGCCGCTGCCGCACTTCAACGAGGTGGACGAGGGCGTCGCGGTCGACTCCCTGATCACCAACCGGATCTGGACCGCCATGGGCCTCGACCCGGCCACCACGCTGCACGACGTGCGCTGGGGCGAGGAGTACGACGGGCGGTTCGTCTGGGTCTTCGAGATCTCGGGCTCCGTGCCCGCCTCGCACAACGGCGGCTACCACCGCTCGTGGAGCATGCGGCAGCCCCCGATGTACTTCCCGCTCGGCGGCGGCACGCTCAGCGGCGTGTCCAAGCCGGGGGAGATCGTCTGGTCGCGCGTCTTCATCATGGACGGCGAGCTCCACGTCGACCTCGGCCGCGCCACCGTGGTCGAGCTGCCCGCCGAGGAGACCAGACGCCGGCTCGACGCGACCACCCCGCAGTGGCCGATCATGCACGCGGTCCTGCACGGCGTCAGCCGCAACCAGTTCATGGCCCGGCACCGGGCCAACCATCTCAACGTCGCCTATGCGGACGACGCCGCCGGCGCGGACAAGGCGCTGGAGGCCAAGGCCGCGGCCTTCGCCGAACTCGGCGTGCACGTGCATCTCTGCGGAATCTCCTGACAGGAGGGGGCCTCGTGAAGCCCTTACGCGTCGCACTGATTCCCGTCCTGGTTCTGGCGCTCGCGCCGGCCGGGTCCGTCCAGGCCTCGACGGTGCACTCCCCGGCCGTCGTGGTGAGCAAGCTGACCGGTCCTCACTCGGTGAGCGACACCGGCGGCCGGTGGCAGGTCCACGCCACCGATCTCGGCATCATGTGGGACAACGGCAGCGGGGAGGTCCTGGCCGCCTTCGGCGACACCTTCGGCAGCACGTGGCAGCCGCCGGGCGCCAACGGCAACGACTGGCGCAGCCAGGTGCTGTTGCGCAGCACCGACCGCAACCTCGCCGACGGCCTGTCCTTCAGCAGCGCCGCGACCGACACCGCGGGCCACGCCAAGGAGCTCATCCCGAGCCGGAAGATCGACAACGACGAGATCACCGTCATCCCCACCGCGGGCGTCGCGGTCGGCTCGCGGCAGTACCTCGGCTACATGTCGGTCCGGCACTGGGGCCAGCCCGGCTTCTGGGACACCAACTACGCCTCCATCGCCTACTCCGACGACAACGGCCAGACCTGGGTCACCGCCGGCGGCCCCCGCTGGGACAACCCCGGCGGCGCCAACCGCTTCCAGATGGCGGCCTTCGTCCGCCGCGACGGCTTCGTCTACGTGTACGGCACGCCGAACGGCCGCAACGGGGCCGCCCACCTGGCCCGCGTGCCCGAGGGCTCGATCCTGAACAAGTCGGCCTACCAGTACTGGACCGGCACCGCCTGGCAGTCCGGCCAGGACACCCTGGCCGCGCCGATCGTCGCGGCCCCGGTGTCGGAGCTGTCGGTGCAGTTCAACGCCTACACCGGCAAGTGGCTGATGACCTACCTCAAGGGCAGCGACATCGTGCTGCGCAGCGCTAGCGCGCCCACCGGCCCGTGGAGCGCCCCGGCCGTGGTCGCCAGCTTCGCCGACTTCCCCGGCCTGTACGGCGGCTTCATGCACCCGTGGTCGTCGGGGCCCGACCTGTACCTGGCGCTCTCGCAGTGGACGCCGTACAACGTCTACCTGGTCAAGGTGCAGCTCAACCGGGACGCGACGATCACCAACCCCAACCTGGTGCGCGACCCGAGCTTCGAGCGCCAGGCGACCGGCACGGTCTCCAGCCCGTGGGCGGTGCGCGGCAACGGCGGCATCGACAACGGGACCTGGTCCTTCACCGCCGACCGCAACGCCTTCGTCCGCTACAACCGCGGCTGGCACGACCTCTACCAGACGGTCGCGGTCACCCCCAACACCAACTACACGCTCACCGGCTGGCTGCGCACCTCGCCGAACAACGACAACGGCTTCTTCGGCGTGCGGGCCCCGGGCGGGCCGCCCATCGCCGAGGTCAACTTCCGCGCGCTGGGCGGCTGGACGAAGCAGACCGTCACCTTCTCCAGCGGCAGCCGCAGCTCCGTCGAGATCTTCGCCGGGATCTGGACCGACAACGGCGACATGTGGCTGCAACTCGACGACCTGTCCTTGACCAAGAGCTAGAAATCGATTTCTCTCAGGAGGACCCGTGACGTACGGCCAGTACGGCAGCAGCCTGCGCGATCTGCCGCGGTTGCGTTCGCATCGCCGCCGGAGGGTGTCGAGCTGGGACCGTTCGGGCGGCAACGACGACCGCGTCACCGTCGAGCCGGGACAGACCGTCACGCTCGCCGACATCCGGGGCGCCGGCTCGGTCAACCACATCTGGATGACCGTGGCGCCCCGCGACCCGGGCACGCCCGAGACCCGCGACCGCGACTTCCTGCGCAAGCTGGTCCTGCGGGTCTTCTGGGACGACAACGAGCACCCCAGCGTGCTCGTGCCGCTGGGCGACTTCTTCGGCATGGGCCACGCCCGCACCGCCAACTTCGTCTCCGCGCCGCTGCAGATGAGCCCGCAGGACGGCAAGGCGTTCAACTGCTGGTTCCACATGCCCTTCGGCAGCCGCGCGCGCTTCGAGCTGACCAGCGAGTGCGCCGAGGAGGTGCTCTGGTTCTACTACTACATCGACTACGACGAGTTCGACGAGCTGGGCGAGGGGCTGGGCCGCTTCCACGCCCAGTGGCGGCGGGAGAACCCCGCAGACGGCGTCGAGCAGGGCACGATGTCGAACTCGGAGTACCTGTTCGGCGGGGTCAACCTCGACGGCGCCGGCAACTACACCATCCTCGAGGCCGAGGGCCGCGGCCACTACGTCGGCTGCGTCCTGAACGTCACCAACCTGCGCCACACCTCCGACTGGAACTGGTACGGCGAGGGCGACGACATGATCTTCATCGACGGCGAGGCGTTCCCGCCGTCGTTGCACGGCACCGGCACCGAGGACTACTTCAACACCGCCTGGTGCCCCAGCCAGAGCTACCACGCCCCCTACCACGGCCTGACCCTGCCGGGCGGGGAGAACTGGTCGGGGCAGATCTCCATGTACCGCTTCCACATCGAGGACCCGGTGCCCTTCACCACCTCGATCCGGGTCGGCATCGAGCACGGCCACGCCAACCGGCGCCAGGACGACCTCTCCTCGGTCGCCTACTGGTACCAGGAGCTGCCGCACAAGCCGTTCACGCTGCCTCCGGTGCGCGCACGGCTGCCCATCTTGTGATCATGACGTAAGGAGACGACGTGCGCACACCACTCATCCGGCTGATCGCGGCCGTGGCCGGCGCGGCCGTGCTGGCCGCCGGCTGCGGCTCGGGCGGCAAGCCACCCGCCCAGGGCGGCGGCGGGGGCGCCAAGGCCGAGATCACCCTCTGGCAGCAGAAGTTCACCGACCAGGAGGACGCCTGGTACAAGAAAGCGGTCGCCGCCTTCAACAAGGCGCAGGACAAGGTCGTGCTCAAGCACGTGATCGTCCCCGCCGACACCTGGGACCAGAAGATGAAGGCCGCCCAGGCCGCCGGCAAGGCGCCGGACGTCTACACCGTCAACTACAGCAAGGTGCCCGGCTTCGCCCGTACCGGCGTGATCCAGCCGCTCGACAAGCTCATCCCGGCCGACAAGTGGGCCGGGCTGCAGGAGTCGGTGGCCGGCTCCGTGGCGTACAAGGGGCAGAAGTACGCCTACCCCATGCTCGTGGAGCCCTCGGCGGTGCTGTTCTGGCGCAAGGACCTGTTCACCCAGGCCGGGCTCGACCCCAACCGGCCGCCGGCCACCTGGCAGGAGCTCATCGACTACGGCAAGAAGCTGACCACCAAGGACGTCGCCGGCGTCGTCACCGCGGCCAACCAGATCGACATGGCCTGGTCGACGTGGGGCCTGCAATGGAACGCGGCCGGGCACCTGCCGATCACCGACGACTGGTCGGCGCCGCAGGCCACCGATCCCAAGTACAAGCAGTTGTTACAGGTCTACCAGACCCTCTACCAGGAGGGGATCATGCCCAAGCAGCCGCTGGCGCCCTACGCCGACGCCAACCCGCTGGGCCAGGGCAAGACCGCGATGATGGTCTGCGGCTCGTGGGCGGCCAGCGTGCTGATCCAGGACTACCCGAAGCTGGTCGGCACCATCGGCGCCGCGGCGCTGCCCTCCTTCGACGGCGACGCGACCAAGCCCACCGCCACGCTCGGCGGCTGGACCATGGTGGTCGACGCCAAGAGCAAGAACCCGCAGGGGGCGGCCGACTTCGTCTCCTGGCTGCTGGCCGGGGACACCACCCTGCTGGTGGAGTTCTTCAAGAACACCAAGTTCTCCAAGTACTCGCCGCGCTCGGCCGTCGCCGACGCGATCGCCCAGGACCCGGCCGTGGCCGAGAACCCGTGGGCCAAGATCATCGAAGAGCAGGTCGTCAAGCACGCCAAGCCCGAGCCCACCTACGACTGGGCCATCAGCCTGGCCTTCGGCAAGGCCATCGAGAAGGCGCTGCAGGGCAAGGACATCGACCAGGCCCTCCAGGCCGCCGACGCCGAGATCAAGGACCTGATCGCCAAGAACAACCTGGCCGGACAGGGATCCTGACCCTCGCGAGCCCGCTGCCGGCCCGCGCGCAGGACCGGCAGCGGAGAAAGGAGTGCCCGTGGCTGTCACGTCACTGCGGGCCACGAGCGCCGGGGCCCAGGCCGGCACGGCCCCGCCCCGGCGGCTGAGGCGGGACAACCGGGCGGCGTTCCTCATGGTGACGCCGCTGCTGGTGCTGCTCGGCGTCTTCGTGATCTGGCCGCTGCTCCACGCGGCCTACATCAGCTTCTTCACCTGGAGTTTCTACGACCCGGCCGTCTTCGTCGGCCTGGAGAACTACCTCAACGTGCTCACCGACGCGGAGTTCCTGCACTCGGTCTCGCGCGGCCTGCTGTTCTCCGCGATCGTGGTGCCGATCCAGGTGACCGTCGCCTTCGTCTTCGCCAACCTGGTCAAGTCGGTCAGCCGCCGGATGGCCGCGGTGCTGAAGGTGACGATCTACGTGCCGGCCGTGATCTCCGAGGTCATCGCGGCCATCGTGTTCACGCTGATCTACACCCACCGCGGCGGGCTGCTCAACTGGTTCCTCGACTTCTTCGGCATCGAGGCGATCCCGTGGCTCGGCGACACCGCCACCGCGCTGCCCGCCATCGCCGTGCCGGCCATCTGGATCGGCATGGGCGTCGCCTCGCTGATCATGCTCGCCGGGCTGCTCGACATCCCCGAGACCTACTACGAGTGCGCCTCGCTCGACGGGGCCGGGCCATGGACCAAGATGACCCGGATCACCCTGCCGCTGATGAAGAACGTCATCCTGTTCCTGCTGGTGACCGGCTTCGCGGCGTCGCTCCAGTTCCTCATCCTGCCGTGGCTGATGACCCAGGGCGGCCCGGTGAACTCCACCAACCTGCCGAACCTGTTCATCCTCCAGCACTTCAACACCGACCTGTACGTCGGTTACTCGATCGCCGCCGCGCTCCTGCTGTTCGTCGTGCTCGGCGCGGTGTCGGCGATCATCTTCCGGCTGGTCAGATCAGAGAAGGCGATGGACGCATGAGGCGCGCACTGGGCTGGATCCTGCGGTACGGCCTGGCCGTCCTGTTCGTCGTCGCCGCGCTGTTCCCGCTGGCCTGGCTGGCGGTGGCCGGGTTCAAGGCCAAGACCGAGGTGGTCGCCACGCCGTTCCAGTTCTTCCCCGAGGTGTGGCGCTGGGAGAACTACACCCAGCTCCTGGCCGACGAGGCCTTCGTGCGCTCGCTCGGGGTGACGCTGGTCGGCGCCACCCTGTTCGCGGCGCTGAGCCTGGTGGTCAACTCGCTGGGGGCCTACGCCTTCGCGCGGCTGGAGTTCGCCTTCAAGCGGACCCTCTGGGTCATCGTGCTGACCACGATGTTCATCCCCGGCATCGCGATCATGCTGACCTCGTTCATCGTGGTGACCGAGCTGGGCATGCTGGACAGCATGGCCGTGCTGGTGGTGCCCGGCGCGGCGGCGGGGGTGCAGGTCTTCTTCCTGCGGCAGTTCTTCCTGTCGGTGCCGGCGGCGCTGGAGGAGGCCGCCCAGCTCGACGGGGCGGGGCCGTGGCGGATCTTCCGTCACATCTTCATCCCGCTGTCCAAGGGGGCCTTCGTGGTGGTGGGGGCCACCTCGTTCCTGCTGTTCTGGAACTCCTACGTCTGGCCGGTGCTGACCATCACCGACCCGGAGCTCTTCCCCATCCAGCAGTACCTCGCCGGCTTCCGCTCCGAGCGGAGCAGCGAGCAGGGCCTGCTCATGGCCGGGTCCACGCTCGCCGCGCTGCCGGTCATCCTGCTGTTCCTGATCTTCCAGCGGCACATCATCCGCGGCGTGCGCATCGCGGGGCTCAAGTGAGGGCCGGGCGGGCGATTCCGCACGAGGAGGGCCGGCACGTCGCGATGCCGCTGGGCGGGATCGGGACCGGCAACCTGGCGATCTGCGCCGACGGCTCGCTGCGCCAGTGGCAGCTCCAGAACGTGGGCAACCACCGGGGCGTCCTGCCGTACACCTTCTTCGCCCTGCGGGTGAGCACGTGGGAGCCGCCGGCCGACGAGCTGTTCGTGCTGCAGGCGCAGGCCCCGGACGCCCCGGCCACGCCGCTGGTCGACGACGACCACGTGCCCGCCTGGCAGCGGGACCTGCTGAGCGCGCATCAAGGCGTGCCCGCGACGACCTTCCGCGGGGTCTATCCGTTCGCGCACCTCGACTACCACGGGCTGCCGGTCGAGGTCGGGCTGGAGGCGTTCAACCCGCTGATCCCGCTGGACGTGGACGACAGCTCGCTGCCCGCGGCGCTGTTCACCTTCACCGTCACCAACCCCGGCCCGCTGCCCGCGCAGGTGTGGCTGGCGGCGGCCGTCCAGAACCCGGTCGGGCACGACGGGACGACGCCGGTGGACGGGGTGCGGGCGCTCGGCTACGGCGGCAACACCAACCGGGTGCGGCGCTCGGGCGGCTGGACCTCGCTGGTCATGGACAACGCCGGGCTCGACCCCGCGGCGCCCGGCGCCGGGCAGGCCGTGCTGACCGTGGACGCGGCCGACGCGGCGGTGCTGCCGCAGTGGACCCACCCCGACGAGTTCCTCGCCTTCCTGGCCGGGCGCGCGGTCTACGGCGACGCCGAGCGGGTACGGCACGCGTCCTGGGCGGCCGACCCGCAGGCGAGCGGCCCGCAACAGGCCTTCGGCACCAGCCCGCCCGGCCAGACGTGGAACGGCGGCGTGGTCGCGCCGATGGTCCTGCAGCCCGGCGAGTCGCGCCAGGTCCGGCTCTGCCTGGCCTGGTGCTTCCCCAACCGCTATGCCAGCTTCGTGCAGTTCGGACCGCCGAACCCGGAGTGGGGGCCGACCCGGTTCTGGCTGGGCAACGCCTACGCCACCCGCTTCGCCGACGCGCTCGACGTGGCGGCCCACGTCCGCGACCGGTGGACCTCGCTGCGCGAGGACTCGTTGCGCTGGGTGGAGACGCTGACCGGCAGCAGCCTGTCGCCGGTCGAGGTCGAGCATCTGGCCGCGCAGGCCTCGATCCTGCGCAGCCCGACCTGCTTCCGTGCCGCGGACGGGGCGTTCTTCGGCTTCGAGGGCGTGCTGGGCGCCTCGACGGTCATGTGGACGGGCGACGTCGGCGGCTCGTGCCCGCTCAACTGCACCCACGTGTGGAACTACGCGCAGGCGGCGGCCCGGCTCTTCCCCACCCTGGAACGGAGCATGCGAGACACCGAGTTCGGGGTCATGCAGGCGCCCGAGGGCTACCTGCCGCATCGCGTGATCGTGCCGACCTACCTGCGCCAGCTCTGGGACCGGCCCATCGGCGGCCCGGTCGAGCCCGCCCTCGACGGCATGCTCGGCGCGGTGCTCAAGACCTACCGCGAGGTACGGCACGGCGCCGCCCTCGACGCCTACTGGCCGGGCGTGAAGCGGTTGCTGGACCACATCCGCGGCAAGTGGGACCCGCACGGCAGCGGCGTGCTGCTGGGCGTCCAGCCCTCCACCCACGACATCGACCTGTGCGGGCTCAACCCCTTCATGGGCACGCTCTGGCTGGCCGCGCTGCGGGCGGCCGAGGAGATGGCGCTGCTGGCCGGGGAGCCCGCGCTCGCGGCGGAGCTGCGGGAGTTGTTCACGCGGGGGAGCGCCCGGTACGACGAGGAGCTGTTCAACGGGTCCTACTACGTGCAGGTGCCGGCGGAGGGCGACTCGGCGGAGTTCCAGTGGCTCGACGGGTGCCTGGCCGACCAGCTCATCGGGCAGTGGTGGGCGCACCAGCTCGGGTTGGGATACGTGCTGCCGCGCGAGCACGTCGTCTCGGCGCTGCGCGCGGTGGTGGCGCACAACCTGCGCAAGGGGTTTCGCGACTTCGAGCATCCCTACCGGGTCTTCGCCGACGAGGACGACGTGGGGCTGCTCATGTGCACCTGGCCACGGGGCGGGCGGCCTGCCGTACCGACCCGGTACTGCGACGAGGTGTGGACCGGCAGCGAGTACCAGGTCGCGGCGCACTGCCTGTGGGAAGGGCTGGAGGAGGAGGGCCGGGCGATCCTGGACGGGCTGTGGAGCCGCTACGACGGGCGGCGGCGCAACCCGTACAACGAGATCGAGTGCGGCGATCACTACGCGCGGGCGCTGGCCGGGTGGTCGGTGCTGGACGCGCTGGCCGGGGCGTCCTACGACGCGGTCACCGGGCGCCTCACCGTGGCTCCGCGCGGACCGGGCCGGTGGCCGTTGCTGCTGCCGGACGGGTGGGGCACGCTCGTCCGCGACGCGGAGGGCGTGCGCGTCGAGCCCGCCTGGGGCGAGCTGAGCATCAGCGGGATCGAGCACGGGCCCGGCTGAGGGGCGCGGCGGATCGAGGACCTCGTGGTCACCGGCCGGCGGTCTGGCGGCTCTGGTAGGCGGTCAGGGCTCCGGCGCCGCCGCGGCAGCCGTACACCATGCGCTGGCGGGCCGCGCCGCAGCCCACGCGCCGCAGCCAGGTGAGCTGCCTGGCGACCATGGGCAGGTCGCCGGCGGCCGACAGGGCGGGCGTGAGGTAGGTGACCAGCTCGCCGACCAGCCGCCAGGCCGGGACCAGTTTGCGGGTGGCCAGGTCCAGGCCGTTGCCCTCCAGGCCGTCGTGCGCCGCCCGCCAGTGCGCCGCCCGCAGGACCGACTCGGGCGGCTGCGGCGCGGGCAGCCCCGAGCGCACCTCGCCGAGCACGGTCGAGACCAGGGCCCGCACGATCGCGGCCAGCAGCACCGTCTCCCCGGCGGTCGCGCACGCGTCGGCCACCCGCACCTCGACGGTGGGCAGGTGATGGGAGGGCCTCACCAGCCAGTAGATCATCGCCTCGTCGAGGATGACCCCGGAGCACAACATCGCCTCGACCGTCTCGCGGTACTCCTGGACGCTGTCCAGATAGGGCGGGAAGTCCACCGTCGGCCACCTCGCCTGAGCCCGCGCCCGCCAGGCGGCGTGCCCGCTGTCGGTGCAGCCCACCAGGGGCGAGTTCGCGGTCAGCGCCAGCAACGTCGGCAGCCAGGGCCGCAGATGGTTGCAGACCTGGACGGCCTCCTCCAGGTCCGGCACCTCGACGTGCACGTGGCAGCCGCAGGACTGGTCGCCGACCAGCACGGCCCCGTACTCGCGGGCCATCATGCGGTAGCGGGGATCCTCGGTCAGGACGGCCCGGCCGGGCCGCTCGAAGGGAATGGTCCCCGAGGCGATCAGCCGGCAGCCCGCGTCCCGGGCCGCCGCGGCCAGCTCGGCCCGCATCGTGCCCGCCTGCTCGCCCAGGTCGGCCAGGTCATGGTGCGGCGTGGTGATGGCCTCGACCTGGCAGGCGGCGAACTCGCGTTGCAGCAGCCCGCGAAAGCGCGGCGGCATCTTGGCCACGACCTGCCCTGCCCGTGGCGCGGCCCGGCCGGTGCATGGATCCACGAGGAAGAACTCCTCCTCGACGCCGACCGGCGGCACGGCTGTGCCGGTCGGCGGCCGTCCTCTCGACGTCGCCGACGCCGGCGGGCACGACGTCGTCCTACGGCTGTGATCCACAGGGCCTCTTCTCCGCAGCGGACACCGACATCCTTTTTGCCCCGAAATGTCGGTTTCATGCGCGAGCGGGTGAGGTGCGGTCAGTCGGCGGTGATGGTGAGGCGGGACTGGGTCGCGCCCTGCCACTCCACCAGCAGCACCGTGGCGTCGTCCTGGAGCAGGCCGTCGTGGTAGTCCAGCACGCCGTGCACCAGGCGGCGCAGCGTTTCGGGCGCGGCCAGCCCGTCGGCGGTGTGCCGGATGATGAAGTCCACGAACCGGCTGAGCCCGAACTCCCTGCCCCCGGCGCTGCGGGCCTCGGTGATGCCGTCGGTGTAGAGCAGCACCCGGTCGCCGGGTTCGAGCTGCTCGCGGCACATGACGACGGGCAGGTCGAGGCCCATGCCCATGGGATGCGCGGGCGGGCAGGTCAGCGACGTCGTCCACCGGCCCCCGCGGATCACCACCGGCGGGTGGTGGCCCCGGTTCACCCAGCTCAGCATCCCGGTGCTGGTGTCGAGATCGGCCAGGATCGCGGTGACGAAGCGGGTGCCGCGCCCGAACTCGGAGATCAGCACCTCCTCGATGTTCACCGTGTTCTCGGCCAGGCCGAGGTCCTGCCGCCGGTTGTTCCGGCACGCGGCCACGGCCAGGCTGGCGGTCAGCCCGGCGGACACGTCGTGGCCCATGGCGTCGAAGATGCCCAGGTGCGCGACGTCACCGGCGATGGCGTAGTCGTAGGCGTCGCCGCCGACCTCGTAGGCCGGCTCCATGGCCGCGCAGATGACCACCTCCGGGTGGGCGAAGGTGAGCGGCGGCATGAGCTTCCACTGCATCTCGGCCGCCACGTGCATCGGCCTCGTGCGCACCAGCCGGGCGTAGGAGTCGCTGTGCGAACGTTTGCTGGCCACCAGCAAGGCCGCCAGCGAGGCCAGCGCCCGCATGTTCACCAGGTCGGTGTCGTCGGCGTCCCGGACGCTGACGCGGAGCATCCCCAGGCGTTCGGTGCCGTCGAGCAGCGGGATCCACCAGTGGTCCGGCTCGCCCTCGGCGCCGGGCCGCGACACGATCCGGGTCTCCATGAACCCGCGCCCGGCCACGGTGTTGCCGATCCGCAGCTCGGCCGGAGGTTTGACGGCGGTGTCCGCGTCCCCGGCCGGCAGGAGCCTGAGCACCTGCTGCTGGAGATCGGTCAGGTAGATCAGCACTTCGTGCAGACCGACGTACGCGGCGTGCTTCGCGATCAGCGAAGGCATCTGCTCCAGGGCGCCGATGTGGCCGGCCTCCAGCAGCCCTGCCAGCATCCTGCCGGTGTCTCTCACCATGTCGATCTCGATTTCTTGCGGCGCCTGTGCCTCGTGAGGCCGTACGGGTCCTGCCCCGGTTGAGCCGGATTCACGCCGCACCTGGGTATGGGATCCAAGGTAGGCGAGATGTCGTATAGCGCGGGTCGCCGATCGTCTTCCTGGTAAAGCTGGAACCAGACGCGGGAGGCAGCCGACATGAAGTACGTGCTGATGTTCGTCGAGACCGAGCAGTTCGCCAAGGAGCTCGAGGCGATGGGAGAACTGGAGCGGGAGACCGCCTACGAGGCGGTGGGCCGGTGGTTCGCCGACCACGCCGACCAGATCACGCACCACACGCATCTCGCGCCCGCGCACACCGCGACCACCATGCGCTTGCGGGCCGGCGCCGAACCGGTCGTCACGGACGGGCCGTTCGTGGAGGGCAAGGAGGTGGTCAGCGGCTACGTCGAGGTCGAGGTGGCCGATCTCGACGAGGCGCTGCGGCTGGCCAGGACCTGGCCGGCCTGCCCGCTCGTGGAGATCCGCCCGGCGGGATGACCACCAGGTCAGGGGCGCCCGGCGGTCCCGAGGCGGAACTGCTGGCGCGGGTGGTGCGGGAGCACGCGGGGCGGCTCGCCGCCTCGCTGGTCTCGTTGCTGGGCGACTTCTCCGCCGCCGAGGACCTGGTCCAGGACGCCGTGGAGACCGCGCTCAGGCGCTGGCCCGCCGAAGGCGTCCCCGACCGGCCCGACGCCTGGCTGTTCACCGTCGCCCGCCGCCGCGGCCTGGACGTGCTGCGCCGGGAGTCGACCTACCGCGCCAAGCTCGCCGAACTGCGCTGGCCGGTGCGGCAGGAGCCGGACGACCGGCTCCGGCTCATCTTCACCTGCTGCCACCCGGCGCTGTCGCGGCCGGCGCAGATCGCGCTGACGCTGCGGGTGGTGTGCGGGCTGAGCACCGCGCAGATCGCGGCGGCCTTCGTCGTCCCGGAAACGACCGTCGCGCAACGGCTGACCCGCGCCAAACGCAAGATCGCCGAGGCCGGGATCCCGTACCGCGTGCCGTCGGCCGAGGAACTGCCCGCCCGGCTGAACGAGGTCCTGGCCGTGGTCTACCTGCTGTTCAACGAGGGCTACCTGTCCAGTACGGCGGAGCGGGCCCAGGCGCGGGACCTGGTCGACGACGCCGAGTTCCTGGCCGCGCTCCTGGTCAGACTGGCGCCCGGCGAGCCCGAGGCGGCCGGGCTGCTGGCGCTCATCCGGCTGCACCGGGCCCGCAACGCCGCCCGCTTCGGCCCGGACGAGCGCCTGGTCCTGCTGCCCGACCAGGACCGGTCGCGCTGGGACCGGCCGCTGATCGAGGAGGCCACCGCGTTGCTCACCCGGGCCGCCCGCACCCATCACCGTCCCGGTCCCTACCAGGTGCAGGCCGCCATCGTGGCCTGTCACGCCGAGGCCGAGCGGTGGGAGGACACCGACTGGCCGCAGATCGTGATGTTGTACGACGTGCTGCTCCACCTCGCGCCGTCGCCGGTCGGCCGGCTGCACCGGGCCGTGGCGGTGCGGTACGCGCAAGGTCCCGCCGCCGCCCTCGCCGAGCTGGACGCGCTGGCCGGCACGCTGGACGGTTACCCGCTGTATCACGCCATCCGGGCGGAGGTCCTGCGGGCGCTGGGGGAGCCGGGGGCGGCGCGCTCGTGTGACGCGCGGGCGCTGGAGCTCACCGTCAATCCCGCTCAGCAGGCTCTGCTGGAGGAGCGGCTGCGCTGGGGTTAGCGGCTCGGCTTCGCCGTACCCGGTGGAGGGTCAGGGCGGCCACGAGCAGGACGGCGAGCGCGGCCCAGGCGAGGCCCACGGACTCCAGCAGGCCGGTGACCAGGCCCTGCGCCGAGGTGACGGCGGAGATGATCGGGTCGTCGGCCGCGGCTCCGGCGAACACCCGCAGCTCGTACCAGCCGTAGTAGGCGACGTACAGGCCGGCGAGCAGCAGCAGCGCCCCGCTGACGCGGGTGACGTACGGCAGGACACGCCGCATCCGGCCCACCACGGCGGCCCTGGCCAGAGCCACGGCCAGGGACAGGAAGGTGACCACCAGCCCCATGCCCAGCGCGTAGGCCGCGAAGACGGCCAGCGCGCCGAGCGGGCCGCCGCCGGTCAGCGAGGCCGAGGTGACCGCGAGGAAGGGCCCGACGGTGCAGGACAGCGAGGCGACGGCGTAGGACAGGCCGTAGCCGTAGAGCGAGGCCGCGGAGGTGGTGGGCCGGCCACGGGACAGCGTGGGGACGCGCAGGAGCAGCTCCCGGCCGCTCAGCAGCCACCCGCCCAGCGCCAGCAGGGCGAGGCCGATGACGATGGTCACCCAGGGCAGGTAACGTCCGACCGAGACCGCCAGCGGCGTGACGACCAGCCCGAACAGGCCGAAGACGGTGACGAACCCGGCGGTCATCGCGGCCGACAGGGTCAGCGCCCGGACGACCGGGCCCCGCGCGGAGGGGCTGTCGTCGCCGAGCAGCAGGGTCAGGTAGGCCGGGAGCATCGCGAAACCGCACGGGTTGAACGCGGCCACGAGGCCGGCCGTCCCGGCGAGGGCGAGCGGCAGGTCGGCGGCCATCGGTCAGCCCGTCAGCTTGCGCACGTGGCCGGCGAGCTCGGCCTCGCCGAGCGGGCCGGTGGCCTTGGTGGTGGAGCCGTCGGGGCGCAGGAAGACGAAGGTGGACTGGCTGCTGACGCCCAGCTTCGTCCACACCGCGCCCTTGGGGTCGGCGAGCTGGACGATGGAGCCGGTGCCGGTGCGCTGGACGAACTCCTTCATCGCGGCCTCGGTGTCCAGGCCCGCGACGCCGACGAAGGCGGCCTCGCCGTACTCGGCCGCTACGGCCTTGACCGCGGGGGCCTCGGCGCGGCACTTCGGGCACCAGGGGGCCCAGAACCAGAAGACCACCGGCCGGCCGGCCAGACCGGCGCCGTCGAACGGCCGGCCGTCCAGGGTCCGCGCGGTGAACCGCAGCGCGGCCGGGACAACAGGCGTGGGCACCGCCGAAGCCGAAACCGCTGCGGGGGTGGTGGGGGCCGAGAGCGGGGCACGGGTGTCGAGCGGCGCGGCCGCGTCGTCCCACTCACCCCCGCCACACCCGCTGACCAGCAAAAACGCCGCGGTGAGCGCCGCCGTGGCGGCCCGTGCTCTGACCATGCGGCCAGCGTAGGACCACGCACCCGGCCACGGTCTTACGAGGTGATGACGGGCTCAGACGGTCCGCGTCGGCAGGCTCCGCGCGGTCCGCCGCAGTTCGGCGCCGAGGGCCTGGAGCCGCTCCAGCCCGACCTCCTCGTCGAGGGACTGCCGGGCGTCCTGCACCAGTTGCCCGGCCTCCTCCCTGGCGTCGGGCGCCAGGACCGCGCCGAGGTCGACCATCCGGCTCTCGACCTGGTCGGCGGCGGCGACCACCTCGGCGCGCGCCTCCTCGATCTGGTTGTCGGCGGACATCCCTGCCTCCATGAAAGTGTCGTTAGGTAGATGAACCGTAACATTCCGCAACACCAGTCGGCGGACTCCCCCCAAACCCACCGATCCCTTGCCCAAAGCCGAGATTCCGCGGAGCAGGCCGCGGGAATCGTGTGACCGGCGAGGGGCGCTGAGCCTCCGCGGCAGGCGTCACGAAGGGATGCGCCGTGAACGGTGGCGAGGCGGAGCAGGTCGGTCCCGTGCCGGGGAAGGAGCCCGAGGCACGTCCGTACCGGCACCCGGCCGCGGGCTGGGGAGCGGCGAAGGCGGTCACCGAGATCGTGCTGCGCCAGGGCGAGGTGGTGGACGGCCCGAGGTCCCTCCTGCGGATGAACCACGAGGACGGCGGCTTCGACTGCCCGGGCTGCGCCTGGCCGGACACCCAGGGCCTGCACCTCGACATCTGCGAGAACGGCGTCAAGCACGCCACCTGGGAGATGACCCGCAAACGGGTCGGGCGCGAGTTCTTCGCCGCGCACTCGGTGACGGAGCTGACCCAGTGGAGCGACTTCGCGCTGGAGGACCAGGGCCGGCTGACCGAGCCGATGGTCTACGACGCCGAGACCGACCACTACGTGCCGATCGGCTGGCAGGAGGCGTTCGAGCTGTTCGGCAGCACCGTGCGCGCGCTGGAGAACCCGAACCAGGCGGCCTTCTACACCTCCGGGCGGCTCGGCAACGAGGCCACCTTCCTCTACCAGTTGATGGCCCGCGAGCTGGGCACCAACAACCTGCCCGACTGCTCCAACATGTGCCACGAGGCCAGCGGCCGGGCCCTGACCGCGGCGCTCGGCACCGGCAAGGGCACCGCCGACCTCAAGGACTGGGAGACCGCCGACGCGCTGTTCGTCATGGGGGTCAACGCCGCCTCGAACGCGCCCCGGATGCTCACCACGCTGGCCCAGGCCTACCGGCGGGGCGCGCAGGTGGTGCACGTCAACCCGCTGATCGAGGCCGCCGCGGGCAGCACGATCATCCCGCACGAGTTCACCCAGATGGCGTTGCTCCGCGCCACCCGCACCAGCACGCTGAACCTGCAGGTGCGCAGCGGCGGCGACATGGCGCTGATGCGCGGCATCGCCAAGGCCACCCTGGAACTGGCCGAGACCGACCCCGGCGCGGTGGATCGGCAGTTCCTCGACCGCTACACCGTCGGCTTCCAGGAGTACGCGGCGCTGTGCGCCTCGACGTCGTGGGAGGAGATCGAGCTCCAGTCCCGGATCAGCCGCGAAGGCGTCCGCAAGGCGGCCCGGGTCTACCGCGACGCCGACCGGACCGTCATCAGCTGGTGCCTCGGCGTCACGCAGCACGAGCACGGCGTCGACACCATCCGGGAGATCGTCAACGTGCTCCTGCTGCGCGGCAACATCGGCCGCGAGGGCGCCGGCCCGTCACCGGTGCGCGGGCACAGCAACGTGCAGGGCAACCGCACCTGTGGGATCGACCACCGGCCGCCGGCCGGCTTCCTCGACCGGCTCGCCGCGGTCTGCGGCATCGACCCGCCGCGCGCCCCCGGGCTGGACACGGTCGGGGTCATCGAGGCGATGCACCGGGGCGAGGTGAAGGTCTTCGTCGGCATGGGCGGCAACTTCGCGCTGGCCGCGCCGGACACCGTCTACACCCAGGCGGCCCTGCGCTCGTGCGAGCTGACCGTGCACGTCAGCACCAAGCTCAACCGCAGCCACCTCGTCCACGGGCGCAAGGCGCTGATCCTGCCGTGCCTCGGGCGGACCGAGAAGGACGAGCAGGCCGGCGGGCTCCAGGGGACCTCGGTCGAGGACTCGATGAGCATGGTCCACCTGTCCGTCGGGATGAAGGGGCCCGCTTCGCCGCACCTGCGGTCGGAGCCGGCGATCATCGCCGGGCTGGCCCGCGCGGCGCTGCCGGCCAGCGCCACGCCGTGGGAGTGGTACGTCGAGGACTACGACCGGATCCGGGACACGATGGCCCGGGTGCTCGACGGGTTCGAGGACTTCAACCGGCGGGTGCGGCTGCCGATGGGCTTCCGCATCAAGCAGCCCGCGCGCGAACTGGTCTTCCTCACGCCGTCGGAGCGGGCCGAGTTCGCTTCGGCGCCGCTGCCCGACGTGCTGCCCGCTCCCGGCACGTTCAGGTTGTGGACGATGCGCTCGCACGACCAGTGGAACACCACCATCTACTCCGACGACGACCGCTACCGGGGGATCAAGAACCTGCGGACCCTCGTCTTCATGAACGCCGACGACATGCGCGAGCTCGGCATCCCCGAGTTCGGGCCGGTGGGCGTCACCGCCACGGCCAAGGACGGCTCCACCCGCTCCCTGACCGGCTTCCTCGCCGTCCCGCACGACATGCCCCGCGGGTGCGCGGCCGGCTACATGCCGGAGATGAACGTGCTGTGCGCGATCACCGACTACAGCGCCCAGAGCGACCAGCCGCTGATGAAGCAGTTGCGGGTCACCATCACCGGCACATGATCCGGCCGCCGCTGTCGGCCGTCACCCGGCTCGTGTACTCCGGGCTGGCCGGCGCGGTCGTCGGCGCACTCGTCGGACTGCTGGCCGACGGGCCGATCGCCCTGCTCACCGCGATCACCGCGACCGCCACCGCCTTCGTCGTCTCCGGGTGGATCGTGTTGTGGTCCATGGACGCGGGCACCACGCACCGCTACGCGCGGCGCGAGGACTTCCGGCCGGTGACCGAGGAGGTCGTGATCGTCACGGCCGCGCTCTCCGGGCTGACGGTCATCGTGGTGCTGCTCCTGGTCGGCAACACCGGCGACAGCCACGCCGCGGCCGCCGCCGGCGTCGCCGGGGTGTTCATGGCGTGGGCGGCGCTGCACCTGATGTACGCCACGCGCTACGCCTACCTCTTCTACGAGCACGCCGGCGGGATCGACTTCAACTCCCCGCACCCGCCGTCCTACAGCGACTTCCTCTACTTCAGCTACAACCTCGGCATGACCTACCAGGTCTCCGACACCGACGTCTCCAGCCCCGAGATCCGCCGGGTGGTGCTGCGCCACTGCCTGCTGTCCTACGTCTTCGGCACCAGCATCCTGGCGACCACCCTCAACCTCGTCGCGGGCATCGTCACAGGTCCCTCGTAAGCACCCGGCCGGCCGTCCGCAGTGCAGTCATCTGACCGATTGCCGCCGGGCGGCGCGGATCTAGCGTCGATCCCGTCGAGACCGACCAGGGAGGATCCCAGATGCCTTACGTGAGCAGCGCAGACGGAACCGAGATCTTCTACAAGGACTGGGGGAGCGGGCAGCCGGTCGTGTTCAGCCACGGCTGGCCGTTGAACGCCGACGCCTGGGACAACCAGATGCGCCTGGTGGCCGACCGCGGCTTCCGCGCCATCGCCCACGACCGGCGCGGCCACGGCCGCTCCGGGCAGTCGTGGGAGGGCAACGAGATGAACACCTACGCCGACGACCTCGCCGGCCTCCTGGACCGCCTCGACCTGCGCGAGGCGGTGCTGGTGGGGCACTCCACCGGCGGCGGCGAGGTGACGCGCTACATCGGCCGGCACGGCACCTCGCGGGTGGCCAAGGCCGTCCTGCTCGGCGCGGTCCCGCCGCTGATGCTCAAGACCGACGCCAACCCCGACGGGCTGCCGATCGAGGTGTTCGACGGCATCCGGGCCGGGGTCGAGGCCGACCGCTCCCAGTTCTACAAGGACCTGGCGGTGCCGTTCTACGGCTACAACCGGCCCGGCGCCAAGGTGTCCCAGGGCGTGATCGACGCGTTCTGGCTGTGGAGCATGCAGGTCGGCGTCAAGGGCGCGCTCGACTGCATCCGAGCCTTCTCCGAGACCGACTTCACCGAGGACCTCAAGCGCTTCGACGTGCCGACCCTGATCGCGCACGGCGACGACGACCAGATCGTGCCGCTCGTCGCCTCCGCGCTGGCCTCGGTCGAGCTGGTCAAGGGCGCGACCCTCAAGGTCTACGAGGGCGGGCCGCACGGCCTGGCCGGGGACTTCGAGCGCGAGTTCAACGACGACCTGCTGTGCTTCCTGACCCAGTGAAAGCTTCCGGCCCAGCGAAAGGTGAAACCGCTATGAGCAAGCCCGACACCATCGTCCTCATCCACGGCTTCTGGGTGACGCCCCGCAACTGGGAGCACTGGATCGCCCGCTACGAGGCCCAGGGGTTCAAGGTCCTGGCCCCCGCCTACCCCGGCTTCGAGGTCGAGGTGGAGGCGCTCAACGCCGACCCGACGCCGATCGAGCAGGTCACCGTCCCGCAGATCATCGAGTCGCTGGAGAGCCTGATCCGCGGCCTCGACCGGCCGCCGATCATCATGGGCCACTCGGCGGGCGGCGTGTTCACCCAGATCCTGCTCGACCACGGGTACGGCGCGGCGGGCGTGGCCATCAACTCCGCGCCCACCGAAGGCGTGAAGGTCATCCCGCTCTCCCAGATCAAGGCCACCTTCCCGGTGCTGAAGAACCCGGCGAACCGCCACAAGGCCGTCGGTTTCACCTTCGAGCAGTGGCGCTACGCCTTCACCAACACCTTCCCCGAGGAGCAGGCCCGCGCCGCCTACGAGCGCTACCACATCCCCGCCTCCGGCCACATCTTCTGGGGCAGCGCCCTGGCCAACATCCACCCGGGCAAGGACGACAACTGGGTGGACTACCGCAACGACCGGCGCAAGCCGCTGCTGTTCATCTCCGGCGAGCACGACAACCTCATGCCGCCGAAGATCCAGCGGTCCAACGCCGCCCACTACAAGTCGCCCGAGACCCTCACCGAGGTGCTCGAGTTTCCCGGCCGCTCGCATCTCATGCCCGCCGAGGAGGGCTGGGAGGAGATCGCCGACGCCGCGCTCGCCTGGGCGCTCAAGCACTCCTGAGCCAGGAACCCGACGGCCCCGCCGTACCTCTCCGAGAAGGAGGTACGGCGGGGCCGTCGGCGTTCACGGGAGAGGGCCGCAGCGGTTACGTAAGTCCATCTACGTCATCCGACGAATGCCTTCAGCCGCCCCGCTGCCTACCGTCGGATCATGCTCTCCAGCCCGAAGCTCCGCCAGCAGCAGCCGGTTCCACTCCTCGGCATGAGTGACCGAGGCGCCGTGCGGCGCGTCCGGGACGCACGCCAGCCGGGCGCCGGCGATCGACCGGGCCACGCGCTCCGCTCCGCCGTCCGGGTCCACGAAGGCGTCCCGGCCGCCCGCGATGACGAGCACCGGCACGGTCACCCGGGCCAGGTCGGGTCCGGGGTCGGCGTCACGCCAGGTGCCGAGCGCGCCCAAGGTGGCCTGGGGCGCGCCGTCGCAGGCCTCCCGCAGCAGGTAGAGCCGGGTCTGCTCGTCCAGGGCGTCCTGCCCGTCGACGGCGAACAGCCGCCGCAGGACCTCGTCCAGCACCGGGATGCGGTGCCGCGCGGCGGCGTCGTGCAGGTCGCCGGCCAGCGGGCCGGGGAACAGGACCGGGCTGCCCAGGACCAGCCGGCGCACCCGGGTGGAGGTCGCGGCGTAGGCGAGCGCTTCGGCGCAGCCGGTGCCGAACCCCACCAGGCTCACACCGGTCAGGCCGAGCCCGTCCACCACGGCCGCCAGGTCGGCGGTGAAGGCCGCCTGGTCGTACCCGCCCCAGGGCCGGTCGGACCGCCCGAAGCCGCGCCGGTCGTAGCCGATCACCCGGTGCCCCGCCGCGACGAGCGCGGCGACCTGGGGTTCCCAGAACCGGAGGGTGAGCGGCCAGCCGGGGACCAGGAGCACGGGAGCGCCCGAGCCGAAGTCCTCGACGTGCAGGCGCACCTGGTCATCCACCTGTAGCAGCGGCATCTGCCCAGCATGGGCTCGCCGGGTCCCGGCGGCATCGGTCAAATGACTGCACCCGAGGAGGCGTTCCATGGACATCATCGGCCGCGAGCGTGAGCTCGCCGAACTCCGCCGCGCGATCGACCGCGCCCCGGGCACGCCGCCCAACGTGGTCCTGCACGGCGATCCGGGCGTGGGCAAGTCCGTGCTGCTGCAGGCGGGCATCGCCTACGCCAGAGAGCGCGGCGTCCGGGTGCTGGGCGGCAGCGGGTTCGAGAGCGAGGCGCAACTGGCCTTCGGCGGCCTGTTCCAGCTCTTCGCCCCGGTGATGGACTACCTCGACCGCGTCGAGCCGTTCCACCGCGACGTGTTACGCCGGGTGCTGGGCCTGCAGGCGGGGCCGGCGCCGGACCGGCTGGCCATCTCGGTGGCCTCCCTGGCCGTGCTGGCGGCGGTGGCGGAGGACGGCCCGGTGCTCATCGCGGTGGAGGACGCGCACTGGGTGGACCACCCCACGCGCGAGGTCATGATGTTCATCCTGCTGCGGCTCCAGCCGTACGACCTGCGGGCGATCTTCGCACGCCGGCCGCTGACCGCCCGCGAGCGGGTCACGCCGGGGATCAACATGCTGGAGCTCGGCCCGCTGGCCGACGAGGACGCCGGGCACCTGCTCGACGAGGTGCATCCGGGCCTGCCCGAGTCGGTCCGCCGCCGCGTGCTGCAGGACGCCGCGGGCAACCCGCTGGCGCTCACCGAACTGCCGCAGACCTCGGTCGGGGTGGAGCTGCTGCCCGCGGGCGCCCCCTTGCGCACCCGGCTGGAGGCGGCCTTCGCCGACCGGGTGCTGGCCCTGCCGCCGCACATCCGCACCACGCTGCTGGTCGCCGCGCTGGACGGGGACCGCCTCGAACACCGGGCCGAGCTCTCGCCGCACGACCTGCTGGAGGTCGAAGGGCTCGGGCTGGTCACCCGGCACTCGACCCCGTCAGGGCTGCGCTTCCGGCACCCGCTGGTGCGGTCGGCGATCAGCGGCACCGCCTCGCCGGAGGAGCTGCGCCTGGCGCACGCGGTGCTGGCCGAGCAGTACAAGGACGATCCCGAGATCAGGATGTGGCACCTGGCCGCCGCGAGCGTCGAACCGGACGAGGCGACCGCCGCCGAGATCGAGGCGGCGGCGGACGCGGTGAGCGTGCGCGGCGGCACCGGGCTGGCGGTCGAGGCGATGCGCAAGGCCGCGGCGCTCACTCCCGACCTGGCCGACCGCGCCCGCCGGCTGGAGCGCGCCGCCGAGCTGGCGGGCGAGTCCGGCCAGCTCGACCTGGCCCAGGAACTGCTCGACGAGGCCCGCCGCCACCTGGACGACCCGGCCCGCGCGCTGTCCACCCGGGCGCAGATCCTCCTGCTGCGCGACGGGGACCTCGACGCCGCCCGCCGGCTGCTGCGCCGCGCGCCGGGCTCGGGCCTGCTGGTCCGGGTGCTGGCCGCCTCCTACGCCCAGGACCACGAGGAGTGGGCCGAGGTCACCGGCCTCGTCTCCGGCCTCGTCTCCGGCAGTGGCGACCCGCACGTCCGGCTGCTGCACGACGTCTTCCGCGGCGAAGGCAGCGCGGAACGGGTCCGTGCCGCCTTCGACGCCCTGCCCGGCGACGCCCCGCCCGGCCGGGTGGCCGCGCTGTGCCGGGCGGCGACCTGGCTGGACCTGCTGCCCGACTACCGACCGCACATCCGCGGCCTGATCGGCGGCGAGGGCGCCATGCACGCGGCGAGCGGCTACTGGCTGGCCGCGCACGACCACTTCCTGGCCGGCCAGTGGGACGCCGCCGAGACCGCCGCCGGCGCGGGCCTGGACCTGTGCGTCCGGCACGACCTCGACCTGCTCGCCCACGACCTGCGCTGCAGCCTCGGCTGGATCGCCGCGGGCCGCGGGGACGCCGACAGCGCGCTGGAGTACAGCCGGACCGTCGAG
Organism: Nonomuraea sp. NPDC050310; assembly: GCF_040655795.1. Classification (NCBI taxonomy): domain Bacteria; kingdom Bacillati; phylum Actinomycetota; class Actinomycetes; order Streptosporangiales; family Streptosporangiaceae; genus Nonomuraea; species Nonomuraea sp. NPDC050310. The sequence continues at coordinate 122,920 of NZ_JBFAKP010000002.1, forward strand.
CAGTGGGCGGCGCCGCGCGGCAGCGGGCTGCACCTGTCGCTGTCGGCGCGCAACCTGGCCCTGGCCGCGATGGCGCACGGCGACTACGAGAGCGCCTACGGGCACTGGAGCGGCATCAGCCCGCCGGGCTCGGTGCCGGCGCACGTCGCCTACGCCCCCTGGACGGTCTTCGAGCTGGTCGACTCGGCCGTGCGCACCGGCAGGACCGCCGAGGCACGGGCGCACGTGGCGGCGGCCATGCGGCTGGCCGTACAGCCGCCGAGGCTGCGGCTGCTGATCACCGCCGCCCGCGCGCTGGTCGCCCCGGAGGAGGAAGCGGTCGGCCTGTTCCGCTCGGCGCTGGCGCTGCCGCTGACCGAACGCTGGCCCTTCGATCACGCGCGGATCCGGCTGGCCTTCGGCGAGCTGCAGCGCCGCCGCCTGCAGCCCGGCGAGGCCCGCCCCGAGCTGCGGCGGGCCTCGGCGCTGTTCGCCGGGATGGGGGCGAGCGCCTGGCAGCAGCGGGCCGAGCAGGAGCTGCGCGCGACCGGCGTGGCGGTCACCGCGCGGCCCAACGCCGCGCACGGGCTGACCTCCCAGCAGTTGGAGGTGGCCCGCCTGGCCGCCTCGGGGCTGAGCAACAAGGAGATCGGCGAGCGGCTGTTCCTGTCCTCGCGGACGGTCAGCGCGCACCTGTACCGGATCTTCCCCAAGCTCGGGATCACCTCGCGGGCAGCACTGCGGGACGCGCTGGAGGGTGCAGTCAACTGACCGATTCGTGGGCCGGGGGCGCCGCCGCATGCTCGTGCTGCCGACGAGAAGCCGGCGCCTACCGACGAGGAGCGATCACCATGACCGTCCGCCCCCGCCACCGCGGCCTGAGCATGTTGCTGGCCGTACTGACCCTGATGCTCGGCCTGACCGGCACCGCCACCTCCGCCGCCGCCACCTCTGCCACCACCTCCGCCGCTGCCACCACGGGCGGCACCGCGAAACCCACCGTGGTGCTCGTGCACGGCGTGTTCGCCGACTCCTCCGGCTGGAACGCGACGATCACCGCGCTCCAGGCGGCGGGTTTCCCGGTGATCGCCGCGGCCAACCCGTTGCGTGACCTGGCCGGGGACTCCGCCTACGTCTCCAGCCTGGTGAAGACCATCCCCGGCCCGGTGATCATGGTCGGGCACTCCTACGGGGGCGCGGTCATCACCAACGCGGCGCGGGACAACGCCAACGTCAAGGCCCTGGTCTACGTGGCCGCCTTCGCTCCCGACCAGGGCGAGACCCCGCTCAAGCTGGCCGAGCGCTTCCCCGGCAGCCTGCTGGGCGGCGCCCTGGTGATCCGCGACTTCCCGGGCGGCGGCCACGACGGCTACATCGACCAGGCCAAGTTCCGTGAGGTCTTCGCCGCCGACCTGCCCGTGCACGTCACCCGGCAGATGGCGGTCACCCAGCGGCCCGGCAGCGTCGACGGCCTGTCCGGCCTGAGCGGCGTCCCGGCCTGGAAGTCGGTCCCGTCCTGGTACGTCATCCCGACCGAGGACAAGGTCATCCCGCCGGCCGTGCAGCGCTTCATGGCCGAGCGGGCCGGCAGCAAGGTCCGCGAGGTCACGGGCGCCTCGCACGTGGTCATGCAGTCCCGGCCCGACGTCGTGGTCCGGCAGATCCTGGCGGCCTACTCCGCCACCCGCTGACCAGCTCCATCGAAGGGCCCGGCGTCCGCGCCGGGCCCTTCACCCGTTCCCGGGCAGGGCGTCGCGGAGCTGGCTGCGGGCGTTGATGCCGAGCTTGGGGAAGAGCCGGTACAGGTGGGTGCTGACGGTCCGGGGCGACAGGTAGAGCTGCTGGCCGATCTCCCGGTTGGACAGCCCCGCGGCGGCCAGCCGGGCGATCTGCAGCTCCTGCGGGGTGAGCCGGTCGAGCGTGCTGGGCAGTCGCAGGTCGCTGGCCTCACCGGCGGCACGCAGCTCCTGGCGGGCGCGCTCGCCCCAGGGCAGCAGGCCGAGGGTGTCGAAGGCGTCGCGGGCGGCGCGCAGCGAGGCGCGGGCCTCGTGCACCCGCCGCCGGCGGCGCAGCCAGGTGCCGTGGGAGAGCAGGAGCCGGGCGCGCGAGGTGGGCCAGGTGGACAGGTCGGCCTCCAGCGCCTCCTGGTAGAGCCGCTCGGCGTCGGCGTCGGCGGCCAGGAGCGCGCGGGCGTGCCGCAGCCCCACGTGCAGCAGCGGGGCGGGGGTCGTCCGCCCGTCCGCCTCCAGCTCCGCCAGCAGCGGGCGGACCTCGTCCTGCCGCCGGGCCAGGACCGCGGCCTCGACCAGCTCGCTGATCACCCAGTGCCGCCAGACGGCGTGGTAGGCGGTTCCGCCGCGGTCGAAGATCCGCAGCAGGTAGTCGACGGCCTCGTCGTGCCGCCCGGCGCACAGCGCGATCATGCCTCGGGCGTGCTGGAGCATCGACCGGATCGAGCTGATGTTCATGGTGCCGAGCGCCCGGTCGCCCTCGGCGGCGAGCGCGAGGCCCTGCTCCTCCTCGCCGCGCAACCCCGCCAGCAGGGCGAGTACGGCCAGGCAGCTCGCCACCCAGCGCGGCTGGCCGGACTCCCGGGCCAGCCGCTCGCCTTCCTGCCCGGCGAGTACGGCATTGCGCCAGTCGCCGCAGAACACCTCGTTCCAGGTCTGCGAGCAGAGCGCCTGGGCCAGGACCCCGAGCCGGCCCTGCGCCCGCAGGCCCGCGATGGCGGTCTCCAGGAGGTCGCGGGAGAGCGGGTAGTCGCCGACCGCGGTGGCGGCCACGCCCAGCAGCCGGGCCTCGGCGCCGTCGAGACTCTTCTCGCGCAGCCTGCGCACCCGCTCGATCACCTCGGCGCCGTGCTCGACCGGGGCGGAGGTGGACATGATCATGATCAGCCCGGGGTCGTCCGGGCCGGGCGCCAGCCGCCGCGCCAGGGTGAGGACCTGGTCGCGCAGCTCCCAGCCCGGTTCGGTCCACCAGCAGCGCAGGCCCGCGGCCCGGACGAAGTTGAGCGCCAGGGGGCGGTTCCCGGACGCCTCCAGGGTCTCGGCGGTGGCGATCAGCCGCCGGATCCGGTCGGGGCCCTCGTTCTTGCCCTCGTCGAACACCGCGCCCAGCCAGGTCAGCCGGGCGCGTTCCGTCTCGTCCAGGTGCTCGGGCTCGACGAGGGCCAGCAGGGCGGCCACCTGGTCGCCGCGGCCCAGCTCGAACGAGAGCTCGGCGGCACGCAACAACCGGCGCGCGCGGACCGGACGATCCTCGCTGATCTCGGCCGCCCGGCGCAGGGCGGTCACCGCGACCGCCACCGCACCGCGCCGCCGTGCCCGTGCGGCCGCCGCCTCCAGCTCGGCGGCTACCGGCTCGTCCGGCCGCTCGATGGCCGCGGCGCGATGCCACGCCCTGCGATCCGGATGTGCACCGAGCACCTCGGCCAGCGCCGCGTGCGCGCCGAGCCGCTCGGCGTGCGCGGCAGTCCGATAGACCGCCGACCGCACCAACGGATGCCGGAACCGCACCACCCGCCCCACACCACCCTGCTTTGGGACCTTGGCCACCCCACCCTTTTCCTCGATTAACACCAGCCCGGCCGTCACGGCTGGGGTCAGGTCGGCGGGTGTGGCTCCGGCGGCTGCGAGTGCCTCGGCCAGGTCGGGCCCGTCGTTGGCCGCCGCGGCGAGCAGCAGCCGCCGGCCCGAAGGTGAAAGCTCGCCCAGCCGGGCCGCGAAGGCCCGCTCCAGCCGCGCGGTGAGCGGCAGGAACCCGTCCTCCGCACCCTCCTCCCCGCCCAGCGCCACCGGAAGCTCGGCCAGCGCCAGCGGGTTGCCCGCCGCAGCCTCCAGGACCCGCAGCCGCACCCCCTCGGCCAGCCCCGGCGCCCGGACATCGAGCAACTCCTCGGCCGCAGCAGGCTCCAGCCGCTCCAGCTCCAGCTCAGGCAGCCGAGGCCCGGGCAGCAGGCTGGGATGCCCGTCCCGGATCGTCATCAGCACCGCCACCGGCTCGGCCCCCATCCGCCGCGCCAGGAAGGCCAGCACCTCGGTCGTCGGCCGGTCGAGCCACTGCACGTCATCGACGGCCACCAGCACGGACCGCCGGGTAGCCGCGTCGCTGAGCAGCGTGAGCACGGCCAGCGCGATCAGGAACGGCTCGGTGTCGTCCGCCTCCCGCAGCCCGAACGCGGCGCGCAGAGCCTCCCGCTGCCGCTCCGGCAACGCGTCGATCCTGCCGAGCAACGGCTGCAGAAGCTGGTGCAGCCCGGCGAACGGCAGATGGGTCTCGCTCTGCACGCCCGCGGCGGACAACACCACGACACCCCGCCGCCGCGCGTCGTCGGCGGCAGCGGCGACCAGCGCGGACTTGCCGATCCCGGGAGTGCCGCGCACCAGCAGCGCGCCGCCCCGGCGGGGCAGGCCGTCGAGGAGCGCCCCGATCCGCGCCGTCTCGCGCTCGCGGCCGATCAGCACGTCCGACCTCCTGCCGCCGATTCAGTCCACTTTGTGGATCTTAGGAGGTGGTCGGCCGGGGCGGTGAGTGCAGTCATCTGACCGATTCCCCGCCTGCGCCGCCGTTCTAGCGTCGTGCTCGTCACCGCCGAGCCCACCGAGGAGCCCGCACGATGTCCACGCCTCCGGGAGCGTTCCCGCCATGACCGCCGTCCGTTTCACGCATATCGGCGGGCCGACCGTCCTCATCGAGTTCGACGGCTGGCGGTTGCTGACCGACCCCACCTTCGACCCGCCCGGGCAGACCTACTCCTTCGGCTGGGGCACCTCCTCACGCAAGCTCGCCGGGCCCGCGCTGGCCGCCGCCGACCTGCCGCCGATCGACGCGATCCTGCTCACCCACACCCACCACGGCGACAACCTCGACCGGGCGGGGCGGGACCTGCTGCCGGCGGCGGCCACCGTCGTGACCACCCGCTCCGGCGCCCGCACCCTCACGGGCGCAGTGCGCGGGTTGCGCGCAGGGGAGATGACGCGGCTGGAGGCGCCGGGCCGCCCGCCGATCGACGTCACCGCCACACCCTGCCGGCACGGCCCGCCGCTCAGCCGCCCGCTCACCGGCGAGGTGATCGGCTTCGCCCTCACCTGGCCCGGCCAGGAGTACGGCCCGCTGTGGATCACCGGCGACACCGTCTACCACCGCGCGCTCCGCCGCAGCGCCGCCGAGGTAAGGCCCGGCACCGTCCTGCTGCACCTGGGCGGCGTCGGCTTCCCGCTGACCGGGCGGCTCCGCTACACGATGACCGCCCGCCAGGCCGTCCGGCTGTGCGAGAAGGCGGTCCCGCGCACGGTCCTCCCCGTGCACTACGAGGGCTGGCAGCACTTCCGCCAGGACCGCGAGGACGTCGAGCGGGACCTGCGCCGGGCGCCGCGCTGGGTCGGCGGCCTCTTCCACTGGCTGCCCCTCGGCACCCCCGACCCGGTGACCGTCTAGGCGAACACCACCATGACCACCCAGCCCTGAACTCACGTGTTCGTGCGATGTCCGGCGGCCGGCCGTCGCCCACGCTCCCTGGAGGAGGAAGCCATGACCATCTTTTCGCGCGGGTTCCGCGGCCGGAGCCGTGGCGACGACCGGCTGCCGCCGGGCCAGTACCTCACCGAGGACTTCCCGGTGCTGTCGGCCGGTCCCACGCCCCGGGTGCCGCTCGACCGGTGGGAGTTCACCGTCGACACCGAGACCGGGCAGGTGCACCGCTGGACGTGGCCGGAGCTGATGGCTCTGCCGTACGAGACGCCGACGGTGGACATCCACTGCGTGACGAGCTGGTCGAAGCTCGGCACCCGGTGGCGCGGGGTCTCGCTGGACGTGCTGTTCGAGCAGGTGGAGACCTCGGCGGAGTACGCGCTGGTCTACTCCTACGGCGGCTACACCACGAACCTGCCGCTGGAGGACCTGCTGGACGGCAAGGCGTGGATCGCCTACCGCTTCGACGACGAGGAGCTGGCGCCCCGGCACGGCGGTCCGGCGCGGCTGCTGGTGCCGCACCTGTATTTCTGGAAGTCGGCCAAGTGGGTGCGCGGCATCCGGCTGCTCGCCGAGGACTGGCCGGGGTTCTGGGAGAGCGCGGGCTACCACAACTACGGCGACCCGTGGCGTGAGCAGCGCTACGCCGATGACTAGGTGGCTGACCGCGCGGCTGGTCGAGGCGCGGGACGAGACGCCGACGGCGCGCACGTTGCGTTTCGAGGTCCCCGGCTGGCCGGGTCACCTGCCGGGGCAGCACGTGGACGTCCGGCTGACCGCCGAGGACGGGTACACCGCGCGCCGCAGCTACTCCCTGGCCTCGGCCACCGGCGTGGAGCTGACCGTGCAGCGGGTGGCGGGCGGGGAGGTCTCGCCGTACCTCACGCGGGACCTTCGCCCCGGCGACCTGGTCGAGCTGCGGGGTCCGGTGGGCGGCTGGTTCGTCTGGCGTGCGGCCGATCCGGCGCCGGTGCTGCTGGTCGCCGGGGGCGCGGGCATCGTCCCGCTGATGTCCATGATCCGGGCGCGCCGCGCGGCGGGGGTGTCCACGCCGTTCCGGCTGGTCTACTCGCTGCGCTCGCCCGCCGAGCTCTACTACGCCGCCGAGCTGCTGGACCCGCCCGCCGGGCTTGAGGTGAGCCTGGTGCACACCCGCCGCACCCCGCCCGGCCACGCGCGGCCCGCCGGGCGGCTCACCGCCGCCGATCTCGGCCCGTACGGCGAGGCGGACTGCTTCGTCTGCGGCCCGTCCGGCTACGTCGAGGCCGCCGCCGACCTCCTGCTGGGCCTGGGCCACGACCCGGCCCGCATCAGGACGGAACGCTTCGGCCCCACGGGCTGACTGGCCAGCCTTAAGGGCTGGCCGGCTCGTCCGCCGGGCCGAGCAGGTCCCAGCGGTTGCCCGAGACGTCCACGAAGACCGCGACCCGCCCGTAGGGCTCGCGCCGGGCCGGGCTGACGAACTCGACGCCGGCCGCGACCATCCGGGCGTGGACCGCGTCGAAGTCCGTCACCCGCAGGAACATCCCCACCCGCCCGGCGAACTGCCGCCCGACCGCCGCCTCCTGCTCGGGCCCGTCGGCCCGGGCGAGCAGGATGCCGGTGGCCGCGCCGGGCGGGCGGACGACGACCCAGCGCTTGGGCCGGCCGTCGTTGGTCAGGGAGGGCGAATCCTCGGCCAGCTCGAAGCCGAGCACGTCCACGTAGAACCGGATCGCCTCGTCGTAGTCGTGCACGATCATCGAGACCAGGTCGAGCTGCATCGCCCCACCTTAGCCACGCCGGTGCGACTCCCGCTGACACCCGGCCATGACATCCTGATATTTCGGGCATGGCACAATCGCCGCCATGCCTAACCGGATCCTGGCCATGGCGGCCGTGCTCACACTGGCGGCAACGGGATGCGGGCTGGTCTCCGGCCAGGAGGCCGCGACACCGCCCCCTGCGCCGACCGCCCCGCAGTCCGACCAAGCACAGTCAGGCGCGTCGCCGTCGGACAAGGCGGGCAAGCCCGAATCGGGCAAGTCCGCCGAACCGCAGCCCCTCGCCAGCACGCGCAGCACGATGACCGAGTCGCTCAAGATCGACGTGATCGGCCTCAACCGCTACAAGTCCAAGCACCTCGTCGCGCAGCTCCGCCTGTCCAACACCGGCACCGAGGACCTGCCCTGGACCGGCCAGCTGGGCGACCACACCCGCGAGCTGGGCGCGATCCGGTGGGCCTCGGGCATCGGCGTGCTCGACCACGACACCCGCACCTGGCTCCTGCCGTACCAGCCGGCCGACTCGCCGTGCCTCTGCACCGACCAGCAGCGCGACGGCCTCGACTACGCCATCGAGCCCGGCGCGTCGATCACCGTCTACGCCGTGCTGCCCGCCCCCTCCGGGTCCACCACGACCGTCGTCACCCCGGCCGCCCCGCCCATGCCCGGCGTGCCGATCAGCGACGAGCCGCCGGCGGGCGACTTCCCCGACCCGGACGCCCAGCCGGTCACCCCGGTGACCCGCAAGATCGTCCTGCCGTCGGAATCGCTGGACAAGTCCGAGGAGACCGCCGACGACGGCCAGAACCTCCAGGTCAACCTCTCCTCCGACGTGCTGTTCGCGGTCGACAAGGCCACCCTCACGCCGCGGGCGCGCACGGTGCTCGCCCGCACCGCCAAGCTGATCGACGCCTCGCCCGCCACCACCGTCGAGGTGGCCGGCCACGCCGACTCCTCCGGCAACGACGCGATCAACGACCCGCTCTCCAGGCGCCGCGCCCAGGCCGTCCAGCGCGCCCTCGCCGGCCTGCTGACCAGGGACGGCGTCCGCTTCCAGGCGAAGGGGTACGGCTCGCGCCGCCCGCTCTACCCCAACGAGAGCGACGAGGGCCGCCGCCGCAACCGCCGCGTGACGGTCACCTTCGCCAAGGCCCAGCCGCCCGCCGAGCCCGCCCCCGAGCCCGCCGCGACCACCCGGCCCGGCGCGGCCGGCCTGACCGGCAGCACCCGGGTCAAGGGCCAGGAGTTCGCCCTGGAGGTCACCGGCCTGCGGCGGCTGCCCGGCGGCATGGGCCTGCTCACCTACACCGTCACCAACAAGGGCGACGCCGAGACCTGGTTCAACGAGCTCCACCACGCCCCGGACTGGCAGGCCTACAAGTACCAGGCCGCGGGCAACGTGCGGCTCACCGACGTCGCCACCCGCCGGCAGTACCTCCCGGGCCGGCTGCAGGTGCCGACCGACGCCGGGACCGACGCCTACTGCGCCTGCACCGACGTCTCCGGCGTACGGCTCAGCACCGAGAAGTACGCCCCGGGCCAGGTCCGCGAGTTCTGGGGGCTGTTCGCGCTGCCCGACACGGCCGCCGAGCTGAAGGTGGCCATCGGTCCCTTCCGTCCCCTTCAGGTGGCCGTCGGGTAGAGGGGTTGATGGGTCCCGCAGGAAGGGGCAAGATCTCTATCCCGAACCCGGGAGGCTTTCTCATGCGCGTTGTCATCGCTGGCGCAGGAATCGCGGGGCTGACGACAGCCCTGAGCCTGCACGCCGCCGGCATCACCGACGTGGTCATCCACGAGTCCGTCGAGGAGATCCGGCCGCTGGGAGTGGGCATCAACCTGCTGCCGCACGCCGTCCGCGAGTTAGTCGAGCTCGGCCTCGGCGAGAAGCTGGCGGAGACGGGCGTGGCCACGGCCGATCTGACCTTCATCAACCGCTACGGCCAGGTGATCTGGTCGGAGCAGCGCGGCCTGGCCGCGGGCTACGGCTGGCCCCAGTACTCCATCCACCGGGGCCGCCTGCAGTACCTGCTCCTGGACGCGGTCAAGGAGCGGCTGGGCGAGGATTCAGTGATCACCGGCTCGCCGGTCACCGGCCTGGAGCACGACGGCGACGTCCTGATCGGCGCCGACGGCATCCGCTCGGGCGTGCGTGCCGCGCTCTTCCCCGACGAGGGCGAGCCGCTGTGGAGCGGCCAGGTGCTGTGGCGCGGCACCACGGTCACCAAGCCGTTCCACGGCGGCCGGTCGATGGTCATGGCCGGCGACGACGTCCAGAAGATCGTCATCTACCCGATCGCGCCGGTGGACGAGGACGGCAACCAGCTCATCAACTGGGCGATCCAGCGCCAGGCGCCCGAGACGGTGCCGAGGGGCGACTGGAACCGCAAGGTGGAGATCGAGAAGTTCCGCCACCACGTGGCCGGCTGGCGGTGCGAGTGGCTCGACATCCCCGCGCTCGTCGACGGCGCCCAGGTGGTCTACGAGTACCCCATGGTGGACCGCGACCCGCTGCCCCGCTGGTCGACCGACACGGTCACGCTGGTCGGCGACGCGGCCCACCCGATGTACCCCACCGGCTCCAACGGCGCGGTGCAGTCCATCATCGACGCCCGCGTGCTGGCGCACACGCTGGCCACCGGCGGCGACCTGGCCGCCTACGAGAAGGAGCGCCGCGAGAAGACCAACGCCATCGTGCTGGCCAACCGGCAGGACGGCCCCGAGGTCGTGCTGCGCCTGGCGCACGAGCGGGCCCCGCAGGGCTTCGACGACATCGACGAGGTCTTCCCGCGCGCCGAGCGCGAGGCCATCGCGATGAAGTACAAGCAGACCGCGGGGTTCGTGGCCGACGTGCTCAACGAGCGGTCGTCGTACTCGGTCTGACGACCTCCTCGGCGATCCGCCGGAGCTGGCCGGCGAGCCGCTCGGGCGGGAAGAGCCACAGCCCCACGCCGGCGGCTCCGGCGGACCGCAAGGCCCGGAGCCGCTCCGCGACCCGTTCCGGGGTGCCCGCGACGGCGAACTCGTCCACCCAGGCATCCGGTACGGCAAGCGGTTCGTCCGGGGCCAGGGCGGCGACCCGCTCGCGGATCTCCGGCCCGTGCGCGGACTGCCCGACCAGCGCGGTGTGCGCCTCGGCCCGCAGGAAGAACCCGACCGCGTCCCGCACCGCGTCACGCGCCTCGCGCTCGTCGTCGGCCACGGCGGCCAGCGCGAAGGCGACGATCGGCGGCCCCTCGCCCTCGGCCCATCGACGGTCCCCCGCCCGCCGGCCGGCTGAGGCGGCTCCGGCGCGCACCTGCTCGCGGGCCCAGGCCACGTAGGCGGGCCCGGCCAGCACGGAGAGCAGCACCCCGTCGCCCTTGGCCCCGGCCACCCGCAACGCCCGCCCGTTGACCGCCCCGATCCACAGCTCCGGCGGCGTCGCCGGCGGGAAGTCCAGCCGCACCCCCGCGAACTCGTGCGTGCCGGCCCGCCGGTCGACGACCTCCCCGTCCATCAGGTCGCGCACCGCGTCGAAGGTCTCGGCGACCGCGGTCAGCGGCCGTTCGGGCAGCAGGCCGAGTTGCCTGAGCCAGTGCGTGTTCCCCAGCCCCACCGCGGCACGGACCCGCCCGGGGTACATGCGCGCCAGGCCGGCCAGTTCCATGGCCAGGATCGCCGGGTGCCGCGTCATCACGCTGGCCAGCCCGAGCCCCGCGGGCAGGTCGCGGGTGGCGGCCAGGAGCTGGGTGAGGCCGGACATCCCGCCGGTGAAGAAGCAGTCCTCGGAGAACCACAACCCGCCGAAGCCGAGCTGCTCGGCGAGGGCCGCGCCCTCGGTGAGCTGTTCGGGCGGGGTCAGGCTGCCGAAGACGATCCCGATGGTGTCGAGGTCCATCCTGGATTCCTTCCGTGGGCAATAACCCAGGACAACCGGACAGCGTGTCCGGTTATTCCGGCCCGAGCCAGCCGTTCTCCCGTGCCAGCCGGATCGCCTCCGCCCGGCCCGGCACGCCGAGCTTGGCGACGATGGCGCTGAGGTGGTTGCGGACCGTCCCCGCCGACAGGTGCGTCCGGCGGGCGATCACGGTGACCGGCGTGTCGAACTCGGCCAGCCGCAACACGTCCAGCTCGCGCGGGGTGAGCGGGCAGGGCGGCGCGGTGAGCGCGTCGGCGGCCATGGCCGGGTCGACGTACCGGCTGCCGGCGTGCACCCGGCGGATCACGTCGGCCAGTTGCCCGCCCCGGGCGCCCTTCGGCAGGAAGCCCTTGGCGCCGGCGTCGAGCGCCCGCTTGAGCAGGGGCGGCCTGCCGTACCCGGTGAGGATGATCACCGCGCAGGACGGCAGGGCGCGGGACAGTTCGGTGGCGACGCCGAGGCCGTCGAGCTCGGGCATCTGCAGGTCGACCACGGCCACGTCCGGCCGGTGGGCCAGCGCCTCGGCGACGGCGGCGCGGCCGTCGCCCGCCTGGGCGACGACCTCCAGGTCGGCCTCCAACCCCAGCAACGCGGCCAGCGCGGTGCGGATGAGCTCCTCGTCGTCGGCGAGCAACACTCTGATCATGGATCCACCGTCGGGGGCTCAGGCGGCGGCCGGGAGGGCGGCCTCGAGGGTGAACAGCCCGCCTTCGGCGCGTGTCCGCAGCGTGCCGCCGGCCTCCGCCAGCCGGTCGCGCAGGCCGTCGAGCCCGGAGCTGTGCCGGTCGGGCCGCGCCGCGGCGGCGCCGTCGTTGGTCACCGTCATCCTCACCTGGCCGTCGTGTCGGGAGAGCTCTATGGTGCACCAGGCGGCACCGCTGTGGCGAAGGATGTTGGTGCCCGCCTCGCGCAGCACGAAGGCCAGCAACGTCGCGGTCGCGGCGGGCACGCCGCCGCTGCGGTCGGTGACCGTGCACCGGATCCCGGACGAGCGCAGCACCTGGGCCAGCGAGTCGAGCTGCGCGCCCAGGTCGATCTCCCGGTAGCCGTGCACGGCGCGGCGCAGGTCGGCCAGCGCGGTCGCGGCCAGGCGGTTCACCTCGGCCGACTCCTGCCCGGCCCGGCCGGGGTCGGCGGTGGCCAGGCGCTCGGCGAGCTCGGACTTCAGGGCGATCACCGACAGGGTGTGGCCGAGGATGTCGTGCACGTCGCTCGCGAAGCGCAGCCGCTCCTCGGTGGCGGCGAGCCGGCTCTGCGCGGCCTGGCCCTCGCGGGCCGCGATGAACAGGTTCCACAGCCAGGCGTGCACGCCGGTGATCGCGATCGTGCCCAGCCCGATGCCGGCGGTGATCAGCAGGTAGGGGCCGGGGGAGTCGCCGTTCCACCACGCCGCCCCGGCCGAGCCGGCCAGGGCCGCGACCACGGCCGACCAGCCGGCCGCCCGGCTGCCCAGCATGGGGGCGGTCCCGATCACCGCCGCGCCCACCCAGGCCCAGGTGCGCCAGCTCTCGGCGGCCAGCGGCACGGTGAGCGGGAGCGAGAGCACCACGGCCGCGGCGAAGGCGCCCAGCAGCCACCGCTGGGCCCGCGCGGAGATCGAGGGGGTGACCGCGGCGTAGAGCACGCCCGACTGCGTGAGGGTGAGCAACGCGATGCCGGCCGCGCCGAGCCAGACGCGGGTGGGGTCGCTCTCGCGGGCCAGCCCGACGCCGGGCATGAACACGGTGGTGAACACGGCCATGGCCAGGGAGGCCAGCGTGGCCGCCCTGACCAGGGCCAGTTGCCGGTGGAGCACCGTCATGGAAGCCATTCTCCCTAGATCAGGATGAGGATCGTCAGGCCGACCACGGCGTCGAAGACCGCGCAGCCCTCGGCGTACGCCTTGGGCACGACCTTGCCGAGCCGGTGGTGCAGGATGTCCCAGCCGGAGTGCGCGAGCCAGCCCGCGGCGACCAGGTAGGGCATGAGGGTCGCGTCCACGGCCATCGCCACTCCGGCCAGCACGACGTAGGCGGCGAAGGCGGCGAGCTGCATGACCAGCAGGCGGCGGTCGTGCAGTTCCCGGCGCAGCAGGCCGATCACCAGGTAGGCGCCGGACAGCAGGAGCAGCAGCCAGGGCGCGGGCACCCAGGGGTTCACCCAGTTGTCGACGGTGATGGCCAGGGCGATCCAGCTCGGCCACCGCCGGGAGATCACTCCCGCGATCGACCGGGGCCGGGCCTCGTGGTGCGTGGTGTAGGCGGCCCGCCGGGCCAGCATCAGGGCGAGCATGGCCACGAGCATCAGCACGTGCCCGCCGGTGTGCAGGTCGCCGCCGCTGATCAGCCCGGCCCAGTACGGCAGGAGCAGCACCGCGAACGGCAGGACCATCGCGGCCCCCATCTCGGTGACGTCGCGCCAGCCGTGGCCGCGATAGCGCATCCACAGGGACATGGAGAGCGTCATCTCGGCGGCCATGACCATGGCCTGCAGGTCCGCGCCGGGGGTCCAGCCGAACAGGGCGCAGACGAGCTTCCAGAGCGGGTCGAGCAGGGTCATCCCGACGAGCATGGCGAGGACCATCTCGGCGAAGTGCCGGGTGAAGGGCCAGACGCGCTGGAGGAGGGACCGGCGGGGGGCGGGGGAGTGGGTCGAGGTTGTCATGGCTTCAGCGTCGTTCCGCCGCGGCGCAGCCGGCACCCGCGTGCCGTCACGTCCCGCCCGTGAGGATCGCAGGGGTCTTCCGTGACTTTGGGCCTTGCCGCCGGAGGTGACCCCGATCTACGATCCAAGAAAATTGTTAGGAAACTTTCTTAAAAGAAAGGCTTCCGACGTGCGACGCCTCATCACCCCCCTGCTTCTCGCCGTCACCCTCCTCGTCCTCGGCCTCGCCCCACCGGCGATGGCCGCCGATCGCCTGACCGCCGTGTTCAGCCTGACCGGCACGACCGGCAAGTTCGTGGTCAGCAACCCGGGCACCACCGCGGTCAGCGGCTGGTCCCTCGTCTTCGACCTGCCGGCCGGAGTCACCGCCAGCAGCCCGCAGAACGCGACCATCACCCAGAACGGCACCCGGGTGAAGCTCACGCCCGCGTTCTACATCGCCACCCTCCAGGCGGGCCGCAACACCGAGCCCTACTCGCCGACGGTCAACCTCAGCGCCGCCGTCCAGCCCACGAGCTGCACGGTCAACGGGGCCAACTGCGACGGCACCGGCGAACCGCCGCCACCGGCCGCGCCGGTCGTGGCCGAGTACGAGGTCGCCGGCACCTCCGCCAAGTTCATCATCAAGAACAACGCCACGACCGCGCTCAACGGCTGGACGGTCGTCTTCGACCTGCCCGCCGGCGTCACCGCGAGCAACGCGCAGAACGGCTCGCTCACCCAGTCCGGCCGTACGGTCACCCTGACCCCGGCCCACTACAACACCACCATCAACGCCGGCCGGACGACCGAGCCGTACAGCCCGAGCTTCACGGTCAGCAGCTCCGGGGCCGAACCCACGAGCTGCCGGGTCAACGACGTCAACTGCGACGGCTCCGCCGACGCGCCGCCCGGCGTGCCCGGCAACCTGCGCTCGCCGGTCAAGACGACCAAGACCGTCTCCCTGGCCTGGGACGCGGCCACCCCCGGCAGCCTGCCGATCACCGGCTACGAGGTCTACAACGGCACGGCCAAGGCCGCCGAGGTCACCGGCACCAGCGCGACCGTCACCGGCCTGACCCCGAACACCAGCTACACCTTCACCGTCAAGGCCAAGGACCGCAAGGGCACCCTGTCCGGCGCCAGCGCGCCGGTGACCGTGAAGACCAACAACCCCTCCGACGACACCCAGGCGCCGACCACGCCGGGCAACCTGCGCAGCACCGCCAAGACCTCCTCGACGGTCACGCTCGCCTGGAACGCCTCGACCGACAACACCGGCGTCGCCAACTACGACGTCTACGTGGGCTCGGCCGTCGCCACGACGGTCACCGGCACCACCGCGACGGTCTCCGGCCTGTCCCCGTCCACGGAGTACGCCTTCACCGTGAAGGCCCGCGACGGCTACGACAACCTGTCCCCGGCCAGCGCCGAGGTCAAGGTGACCACCGCCGACATCGTCGAGACCGGCTACGCCCGGGTCGGCTACTTCGTCCAGTGGGGCATCTACGGCCGCCAGTTCTTCGTCAAGAACCTCGACACCAACGGCTCGGCCGCCAAGCTGACCCACATCAACTACGCCTTCGGCAACGTCGACCCGGTCAACCTGACCTGCCTGCAGGGCGTCACCAAGGGCACCACGTCCAACCCGCAGGACCCCAATCAGGGCGACGGCGCCGGTGACGCCGAGGCCGACTACGGCCGGCCCTTCAGCGCCGCCCAGTCGGTGGACGGCGTGGCCGACACCGGGTGGGAGAAGCTGCGCGGCAACTTCAACCAGCTCAAGAAGCTCAAGGCCAAGCACCCGCACCTGAAGGTGCTGATCTCGCTCGGCGGCTGGACCTACTCCAAGTACTTCTCCGACGTGGCCGCCACCGACGCCGCGCGCAAGAAGT
The DNA here is from genome assembly GCF_040655795.1 of Nonomuraea sp. NPDC050310. Taxonomy (NCBI): domain Bacteria; kingdom Bacillati; phylum Actinomycetota; class Actinomycetes; order Streptosporangiales; family Streptosporangiaceae; genus Nonomuraea; species Nonomuraea sp. NPDC050310. The sequence goes on from NZ_JBFAKP010000002.1 coordinate 138,549, forward strand.
TCGTCTCCTCCTGCATCGACATCTACATCAAGGGCAACCTGCCCGTGTACAACGGCGCCGGCGGCCCCGGCACCGGCGCGGGCATCTTCGACGGCATCGACCTCGACTGGGAGTGGCCGGGCGCCGAGGGGCACCCGGGCAACCACGTCAGCCCCGCGGACAAGGTCAACAACACCCTGCTGATCGAGGAGTTCCGCCGTCAGCTCGACGCCCTGACCGTCACCACCGGCAAGCGCTACCAGCTCACCGCCTTCACCCCGGCCGACCCGGCCAAGATCGAGGCGGGCTGGGAGCTGGCGAAGGTCGCCAAGTCCATGGACATCTTCAACGTCCAGGGCTACGACTTCCACGGCGCCGGCAGCGACAACTCGTGGGAGCCCAACCGCACCGGCCACCAGGGCAACCTGTACGCCGACACCGACGACCCGTACAACTTCCACTTCAGCGTGGAGAACGCGGTCAACGAGTACCTGAAGGCCGGCGTGCCGCCCAGGAAGATCACCATCGGCCTCGCCTACTACGGGCGCGGCTGGCAGCAGGTGACCGACGGCGGCAAGTACGGCGAGTGGCAGGCGGCCGTCGGCGCGGCCCCCGGCCAGTTCCAGGAGGAGGCCGGCACCCGCGGCTACAGCAACCTCCTGGCCAGCGTGCCCGGCTGCACCATCAGGCACGACGAGCAGGCCGTCGCCACCTACTGCTACACCGGCAACAACGGGCAGTGGTGGACCTTCGACGACGCCTGGGCGATCGGCAAGAAGACCGCCTGGCTGAAGCAGAAGGGCCTGCTCGGCGCGATGATCTGGGAGATGTCGGGTGACACCGGCGTCCTCACCACCGCGCTCGACAACGGCCTGAAGTAGATCCGGCCGCCGAATCCCGGGCAGGGAACCCCTGCCCGGCGATTCGGGGCCACCTGAGCCGGTGGCCCGGGCGCCAGTGCGGGGCGCCCGGGCCATCGCCCCCGCCGCTAGGCTGGCCGCCATGCCCGCCCGCCTCAGCCAGATCGTGATCGACTCCGCCGACCCGCGGGCCCAGGTCCGCTTCTGGGCCGCCCTGCTGGGCGGCGAGCCCGTCGACCGCGCCCGCGGCTGGTCGCACGTCGAACCCCCCGAGTTCGTACGGCTGGCCTTCCAGCCGGTCCCCGAGGCCAAGAGCGGCAAGAACCGGCTGCACCTCGACATCGAGGTCGAGTCCGTGGAGCACGCCGCCGACCGGGCCGAGACGCTCGGCGCCCGCCGGGTGGGCTCCGCCGTACGGGACGAGCAGGGCGCCTTCCAGGTCATGGCCGACCCGGAGGGCAACGAGTTCTGCTTCGTCGGCGACTGACTCAGCCCACGTGCACGATGGGCCGGCGCTCGATCTCGGGCTCGGCCTGGCGCAGCACCTCGCGGGTGAGCGGGGGCACGTCGCCGCCGCCGAAGACCAGGTAGCGCAGCAGCGCGGGCACCGGGTTGCCCTCCACCCAGTGGAAGTAGACGTGCGGCAGCTTCCCGGTCTGGTCGCGCAGGTGCAGCAGGATCGCGGCGATGGCGTTGGGGATGGTCGCCGACTCGACGGTGAGCACGCGGAAGCCGTACCGCTCCTCACCCACCACGCGCAGCTCGCTCTCGAACTCCGACGCGTCCGGCACGGTGACCTCCAGGAAGAGCAGGCCCTCCTTCTGCCGCAGCCGGTGCCGCTCCCACGCCTCGCGGCACTTGTCGACGTACTCCTTCTGGTCGCGCTCGTGCGGCTCGTTGGCGATCAGGTGGATCTCGCCGACCTCGTGCAGGAAGCGCCGGGCGGTGTCGTCCAGGGAGATGCGGGTGACGCGCAGCTCGGTCGAGCGGGTGGCCCGGGAGACGAGCGAGGTGACCACGATGGCCAGCACGAAGAACAGCGCGATGACCAGGCCGTCGGGCCGCTCGATGATGTTGGCCACGGTGGCGTAGGCGAAGATCAGCGTCACCACGCCGAAGAAGATCGCCGATCGCGTCAGGCGGCGCTTCAGGGCCGACAGGGTGACCGCGACGGCGGCCGACAGGATCAGCGCCAGTACGCCGGTGGCGTAGGCGCCGCCCTGCGACTCCACGTCCGCGCCGAAGAACAGGGTGATGGCGAAGGAGACCAGGGTGAACAGCAACACCATGGGCCGGCTCGCGCGCGCCCAGTCGGGGGCCATGCCGTACCTCGGCAGGTAGCGCGGCACGATGTTGAGCAGCCCGGCCATGGCCGAGGCGCCGGCGAACCACAGGATGGCGATGGTGCTGATGTCGTAGGCGGTGCCGAACCAGTCGCCGAGGTACTCGTGCGCCAGGTAGGCCAGCGCGCGGCCGTTGGCCTGGCCGCCCTCGGCGAACTCGGCGGGCGGGATGAGCACGGTGGTGGCGAAGCTGGAGGTGATCAGGAAGACGCTCATGATCAGCGCGGCGGTGGTGAGCAGCTTGCGCGCCCCCTTGACCCGCTGCGCGAGCTCGCCCCTGACCAGCGGCATCACCGCGACGCCGGTCTCGAAGCCGGACAGGCCCAGGGCGAGCTTGGGCATCACGTAGAGCGAGACCGCGATCATCGCGACCGGGCTGGCGTAGTCGGCCTCCAGCACGTTGCGCCAGTTGGCGACCAGCTCGGGGGCGGCGAGCACGTGCTGCACGGCGGTGGCCACGACGACCACGTTGAGCAGCAGGTAGACCGCGACCAGCACGACCGCGATGGAGATCGCCTCGCTGAAGCCCAGCAGGAAGACCGCGCCGAGCGCGGCGATCAGCACCAGCGTCACCGGCACCTGCGTGCCGTGCAGGAACTCCGGCACGAACGGGTTGTGCAGGACGTGCGCGGTGGCGTCGGCGGCCGACAGCGTGATGGTCACGATGAAGGCGGTGGCCACGAAGCCGAGCAGGAACAGCACCAGCAGCTTGCCGCGCCAGCCCGGCAGCAGGCTCTCCAGCATCGACAGCGAGCCCAGGCCGTGCGGGCTCTGCTCGGCGACCGCCCGGTAGGTCGGCAGCGCGCCCAACAGCGTCAGGGCCACCAGCAGCAGCGTCGCGACCGGGCTCAGCGCCCCGGCCGCGAGGGCGGCGATGCCCGGCTGGTAGCCCAGGGTGGAGAAGTAGTCCACACCGGTCAGGCACATGACCTGCCACCAGGAGTGCTGCCTGTGCGGGACTTCGGGGGTCTTCGAGTCCGCGTGATGCAGACCATCCAGCAACCAGCGCCGGATCGAGGATCCGGTATGCGGCCGGGTTGACGTGGTCAACCCGCTCACCCCCAACAGTCAAACGGACCAAAGACCGGGAAGCGTATCCTTCGCCGTGGAGTGTGAGGAACCAGTTCAGATGCGTCTTGACGCAATCCCTACGCCCAGGTCCTGACGTTGCCGCCCCACCGTTGTCGCCACCCTGAGGAGCCGTGTGAACCTGACCGAGCGGGGTCCCGCTTTCGCCGAGTTCTGGCGGGAACGGCACCTGTGCACGCTGAGCACCGTCCGGCCGGACGGCACCCCGCACGTGGTGCCCGTGGGCGCGACCCTCGACCTGCCGGCCGGGATCGCCCGCGTCATCACCTCGGGGGCCTCGCGCAAGGCGCTGCTCGTCGCCGCCGGCGCGGACCGGGTGGCGTTGTGCCAGGTCGACGGGCGGCGCTGGTCCACCCTGGAGGGGGTGGCCGTGGTCCGGCGCTCGGCCGAGGAGGTCCTGGAGGCCGAGCAGCGCTACGCCGAGCGGTACAAGCCGCCGCGGGCCAACCCGGAGCGGGTCGTGCTGGAGATCGCGATCACGCGGGTGCTGGGCAACGTGTGAGCTACGACTTGGTGATCGTCACGGTGTAGCCGCCGTCGTCGTGCTTCTCCCCGACGCTGATGCCGACGTTGCCGGCCTTGTAGTGGTACTCCCGCGACGGGGTGTCCCCGCACGACTCCGGACGCTCGCCGAGCAGCCGGATCGGGCCCTCGCCGGTGCGCACGGTGGAGTCCACCGAGTAGAGGACCACGCCGGTGTGGCAGGCGTCCACGTCCACGCCCTCCCGGGCCCGCACCTCGATCACGGTGGCCCGCGTCGGCGACGAGCGCACGACCGCCAGCTTGACCCCGCCCGGCTTCTCGACCGGCGAGATGTGGTGCCGGGTGGTGCCCGGTGTGGCGACGCAGGCCACCTCGGGCTCGCCGAGCCAGCCGAGCTTGCGCTTGTGCCAGGCGAAGAAGTCGGGCTGGCGGCCGGACAGCTCGCCCATCACGTCGAACTCCCCGACGTAGCGCCCGTTCTCCGACCCCTTCTCGGGATACAGGTCGGGCAGGCCGAACAGGTGGGCGGTCTCGTGGGCGACGACGCGGTACTTCAGGTCGGGGTCGTCGCCGAAGTAGGTGATCGCCGCCGCGACCTCCGCGCCGTGCACCTGGACCGGGGGCGCGCCGCCGGTGTAGGCCGCGGTCGCCTCGGCGGAGATCTCCGAGGCGGCCAGCGTGGCCATGATGTGCACCATCGAGTAGGCGCCGAAGTCGACCGACGGCTCGGCCCGTGCCACCGCCTCCAGCGCGTCGCGGATGTAGGCCTGCTGCGTCTCGATGCCGAAGCCGCGTTCCATGCCGTAGTCGGTGGACTCCTTGGGCATCCGGGCCCACTTCAGCACCGGGGTGAGCTGGAGGTCGAGCTTGCCGTACGAGGCCTGCTGGAACCAGCGGGACACCGGCTGGTAGTGGGCGAAGCGCTCGGCGAGATCCTCCTCGCCCACGGCGTCGGGGAAGTCGACGAAGACCATCAGCGCCCGTACGGTGCCCACCGGCCGCAGGTAGTAGCGGTAGTCGGTCGGGCCCTCCTCGCCGTCCACGGACGAGGGCAGCTCGCACGGCGAGCCCGCGCTGGGGTTCAGCGTGCCGGGCGCGGCGGTGACCCGCTGCGCCGCGCAGCCGCACAGCGCCAGCACGAGCACGAGGGCCAGCAGCCGGGCGCGGTTCACGGCCGCTCCTCGATGAGCATCTGCGGCCGGCCGGTCACCAGCAGCCAGCTCGGCAGCAACGCCAGGCAGAGCAGCGGCACCAGGTCGAGGTCGGTGACCACGGTCACGGCCATGAACAGGCTGAGCCAGCCCTGCTGAGTGACCGCCAGCGTCAGGCCCAGCACGCCGCAGGCCACCGCGAGCGGCACCGGCACGCCGGGAACCACCTCGCAGACCAGCAGCCCGAGCGCCACGCCGACGAAGACCGCCGGGAAGATGCGCCCGCCGACGAAGCCCGCGGTCGCCGCGACCAGCAGGGCGGCGACCTTCACCACGACGACGAGCAGCAGGTGGCCCGCCGGGTAGCCGGCGCCGATCAGCTCCCGCATCTCCGCCAGGCCCTTGAACAGGGTGATCATCCCGCCGATCACCCCGAGCACGCCCAGCACGAACCCGCCGAGCGCCAGCCGGGCCACCGGCTGCCGCACCCGGTGGAAGAGCCGGTGCACGTGCGGGAAGGCGTAGACCGCGACCAGCCCGACGGCCGCGCCGATCGTCGCGATCACCATCCCGCTGAGCAGGTCGATCGGGCGCATCGCATAGTCCGGCAGGTCGAGCGCGAAGGACGGGCTCGCGATCACCACCATGGTGATCGCCCCCGCCGCGGCGGCCACCAGGGGGGCGAACAGCCGGTCCCACAGCGGCGGCGCGTCCGCGCCCGCGTTCGTCTCCGACAGCAGCAGCGCGGCGGCGACCGGCGTGCCGAACATCGCGCCGACCGTGCCGGCCACCGCCATCCCCATCCACGCGACGCCGGGCACGGCCGGGATCAGCCGGGCCCCCGCCGCCACCGTCACCGCGATCGTGGCCGCGGTGATCGGGTTCTCCGGTCCGAGGCTCGCCCCGCCGGCCAGGGTGAACACCGCGGCCAGCAGGATGCCCGGCAGCACCTTCACCGGCAGCGGCGGGCCCACCAGCGCCTCGGTCGCCGGGTCAGGCCCGGACGGCAGCTTCCACAGCGCCAGGCCCACGGCCACCCCGCTCAGCGTGAGCACCGCGAGGATCCACCACCACGCCGACCCGGTGAAACCGATCCAGGACGGCAGGCGGTCCCACAGCACATGCTGCAGCAGCTCGGCGAGGTAGCTGAGGCCCAGGAGCGTCAGGGCGCAGCCCACGCCGACGACCACGGCGGGAAGTGCCATGCGGGCCAGCGTCCCGGCCCGGCTGTGCGCGATCGGCGGAGTGGCCACGCTCAGCCCCGCGTCGGACGACCAGCCGGCGACGGGTGGATTTCGGGGCTTCCGTCAGGAAGTCCGGTGATCGGTTGAAGCATGGGCTGGTCATGCCCGTACGGCAGTAAAGGGAAGATCATCCGGTTGGCAGGTTTGCGGCCAGGTGGCCCAGCCCCGCCCCGGCCGCGACCGCCAGCAGGCAGCCGGCGAACATGCCGACCAGGTTGAGCGCCCGCTCGCGGGTGCCCGGCAGGGCCAGCGTCTCGACCATCGCGGTGCTGAAGGTCGTGTAGCCGCCGCAGAACCCGACGCCCGCAAGCACCCGCCAGTCACCGGTCAGGCCCACTCCGACGAGCAGGCCGAGCAGGAACGAGCCGGTCAGGTTCACCACGGTCGTGGCCACCGGGAAGCGGGTGGGGAAGCGGCTGCGGATCGCGTGGTCCACCAGGTAACGGGCCGCCGCCCCCGCCGCGCCGAACAGCGCCACCAGGAGAGTCACCGGCTCGCCCGGCCCGCACGGGCCCCCAGGCACGCCGCGCCCAGACCACCGGCGAGGCTGGCCACCGCGTAGCCGAGGGCGAGCCAGATCCGCCCGGCCAGCAGGAGCTGATCCACCTCCAGGGCGAAGCTGCTGTAAGTGGTGAACGAGCCGATCACCCCGGTCCCGGCCAGCAGCCGGACCTCCGGCCGCACCCTGGAGCTCGCCACCAGCCGGCCGAGCGCGAAGGCGCCGCTCACGTTGACGGCCAGCGTGGCCAGCGGGCCGTACTCGGCCGCCGGGAGCAGCAGCGTCACGCCGTACCGGGCGCTCGTCCCCGCCAGCCCGCCCGCGGCGACCAGGGCGGCGGCTTTCCAAGGAGTCATGGCCGCCAGATCCTAACCGCGCCGCCCGCCCGCCCCGAGGTCAGGGCGCGTCGGTCTTCGAGCCGAGCAGTTGCGGCGAGACCCGGTCGACCAGCGCGTTGAGCTCCGGGTCGGGCCCCCAGTCGGCCACCAGCAGCCGCAGCCCGGCCCGGTGGTGCAGCAGCAGCCGCTCGTGGATCCGCTCGCCCTCCGGGGTGAGCCGCAACGAGTTGCCGTCGGTGGAGCGCCGCACCAGCCCCGCCGCGACCGTCTGGTCGACGTAGGGCCGCCCCTCGGCCCGGCTGACCTGACCGCGTTCGGCCAGCTCGGTGGCGCGCATCCAGCCGCCGTGCGCGCCCAGCCGGGCGACGATCCACACCCCCTGCGGGCTGAGCTCCTCCAGCCCGGCCAGTTGCCCGAGCCGCCGGTAGTAGTCCCGGCGCAGGTCGGCGTGGGCGAGCTGGACCAGCCCCCGCTCGACCTCCTCCAGGGACGAGCGCTCGGCCGAGGCCGTCCCGAGCCCCTCGCCCAGGTCGCTCGCGCCGACGGTCTGCTTGAGCGGCTGCTCGGGGATGAACCAGGTGAGCAGGAAGGCCACGAACAGCACCGGCGTCGCCACCAGGAACACCCGGGCGATCGAGTCGGCGTACACGTGCAGGAAGTCGGCCGCCAGCTCCGGTGGCAGCCGTTGCAGCGTGGTCGGGTCGCTCTGCACCGCCGCCGGGGTGAAGCCCGGCGGGAAGGTCGTACGGCCGGCCAGCTCGGCGATGTCGTCGTTGAGCCGCGCGGTGAACACCGAGCCGAGGATGGCCACCCCGAAGGAGCTGCCGATCGACCGGAAGAAGGTGGCGCCCGAGGTCGCCACCCCCAGGTCACGGTACGGCGCGGCATTCTGCACGATGATCACGAGCACCTGCATGACCAGCCCGAGCCCGGCGCCCAGGACGAACAGGTAGAGGCTCATCGTGAGCGTCGAGCTGTGCTCGTCCAGCAGCGACAGCAGGAACATGCCGACGGTGGCGATGGCCGTGCCGAGGATGGGATACATCCGGTAGTGCCCGGTCTTGGCGATGAGCTGCCCGCTCAGGATCGAGGTGCCCAGCACGCCGACCATCATCGGCAGCAGGTGCAGCCCGGAGGCCGTCGGGCTCACGCCGTGCACGATCTGCATGAACAGCGGCAGGTAGGTCATCGCGCCGAACATGCCGAAGCCGACGACGAAGCCGATGATCGACGACATGTTGAACGCCCGCAGCCGGAACAGCCGCAGCGGCATGACCGGTTCGGCGGCCCGTTTCTCGACCACGACCCAGGCGGCCAGCATGGCCAGGGCCGCGGCGATCAGCCCGATGATCACCGGGCTGCTCCACGGGTAGGTGGTGCCGCCCCAGGTGGTCATCAGCACCAGGCACGAGGTGGCCGCGCCCAGCAGCACGATCCCGGCGTAGTCGATCTTGTGCTTGGTGCGGTTGGCCGAGCCGGGTAGCACCGCGGCGATCACGAAGAGCGCGAGCGCGCCCAGCGGGAGGTTGATGAAGAAGACCCAGTGCCAGGACAGGTGATCGACGAAGAGCCCGCCGAGCAGCGGCCCGGTGATGCTGGAGACGGCGAAGACCGCCCCGAACCAGCCCTGGTAGCGGCCCCGCTCGCGCACCGGCACCACGTCGCCGACGATCGCCTGCGCCAGGACCATCAGCCCGCCGCCGCCCAGGCCCTGGATCGCCCGGAAGAGGATGAGCTGGGTCATGTTCTGCGACAGCCCGCAGAGCACCGAGCCGATCAGGAAGATGACGATCGCGGCGAGGAAGAGGTGCTTGCGCCCGTACTGGTCGCCGAGCTTGCCCCACAGCGGGGTGGAGACCGTGGAGGCGAGCAGGTAGCCGGTGACCACCCAGGAGAGCTGTTCGAGGCCGCCGAGGTCGCTGACGATGGTGGGCAGGGCGGTGGAGACGATCGTCTGGTCGAGGGAGGCGAGCAACATGCCGAGCATCAGGGCGATGATGATCAGCACGACTCTCGGTTGTCGTTGATCGTGCTCGGTCGTCATGCTCCGGGTGATCCCCGGGCAATCTTCCGGATAGCGGCAACTCCTCGCCAAATCCGCTTCACCGCATGCCCAGAAACGTCCGAAAAATCCGGAAACTTCAGGAGGTGAAGCGCTGCCGGAGCTCGCCGATGCCCTCGATCGTGGAGACCAGCTCGTCGCCCGGCGCCAGCCAGCGCTGCGGGGTACGGCCCAGCCCCACCCCGGCCGGCGTGCCGGTGAACACCACGTCACCGGGCAGCAGCGGCAGCACCGCCGACAGCTTGGCGATCAGCGCCGGCACCGGGAAGATCAGGTCGCGGGTGCGGCCCTTCTGCATCTCCTCGCCGTTGATCGTGCAGCGCAGCTCCAGGTCGTCGGGGTCGGCGAACTCGTCCGGCGTGACCACGCACGGGCCGATCGGGGCGAAGCCGGGGAAGGACTTGCCGAAGCTGAACTGCGGGGCCGGGCCGGTCAGCTGGGTGATCCGCTCGGACAGGTCCTGCCCGATCGTCACGCCCGCGACGTGCTCCCACGAGGGCTCGGCCTGGTAGGCGCGCGAGCCGATGACCACGACCAGCTCGATCTCCCAGTCGGTGTGGCCGCCCGGCGGCAGCCGTACCTCTGAGACCGGGCCGGTGATGGCGCTGGCGAACTTGGTGAAGATCGGCGGCAGCGTGTCCGGGGCCGCGAAGCCCGACTCCGAGGCGTGCTCGCTGTAGTTGAGGCCGACCGCGAGCACCTGGCGCGGCGCGGGGACGGGGGAGCCGAGCCGCTCGGCGGCGTACGGCACGCCCTCGGGCAGGTCGGCGCTCGCGGCCCAGGCGCGGAACTCGGCCCAGCGCTCGTAGACGGCCTGCGGGTCGGCGGCGAAGCGCCCCCCGCTGGCTTCGGCCACGTCCACCGCGCGGTCGTCGATCAACAGGACGAGGCGGCCGGCGAGGTTCGCGATACGCATCGGGAGGCTCCCTCAATTCATCATGATGATTATGCGTATCCTAGCCAGATGAATCGTGCGGAGCGGGCGGCGGAGGTCCTGGCCGGGCTGTCCAGGGCGGCGGCCCCGGGCGAGCGGCTGGGCACCAAGGAGGAGCTGCGCCAGGCGTGCGGCGTCTCGGCCGGCACCTTCAACGAGGCGTTGCGCCTGCTCCAGGCCCGCGGCCTGGTCACCGTACGGCCCGGCCCCGGCGGCGGCCTGTTCGCCGCCGAGCAGTCGCCGATGGTCCGGCTGGGCACCACGATGCTCGCGCTCGACTCCGGCGCCTCCGAGGTCGCCGACGCCATCCGGGTGCGCGACGCGCTGGAGCCGCTGCTCTTCGAGGACGCGCTGTGGCACGGCTCCCCGGCCGACTTCGCCGAGCTGCGCGCCTGCCTGGAGACGATGAAGCGCGCGGCCGGCGCCACCGCGTTCGTCCGGGCGAACTGGGCGCTGCACGCGCGGATCGCGGAGATCAGCCCCAGCCCGCTGCTGCGCTCGCTCTACCTCAGCCTGCTCGACGTCATCGGCTCGCGCACGGTCTCGATGGCCGAACCCGAGCCTGGCTACCTGGCCGCCCGGCACCGCCTGCACGAGCGCCTGGTCGAGGCCCTGGAGCGCCGCGACCGGGAGGCCGTCGCCGCCCTGCTGGCCGAGCACGCGGTCAGCGGCTGATCACGGAGGCCAGCCGGCCGAGCGCGGCGGTGATCTGCGCCGGGCTGAGCCCCCGGTCCTGCCGCTGGTAGGTGTAGACGTCGGGCGCGAGCGGGGCCAGCAGCACGTCCACCAGCGCGTCCGGGTCGGGCGTCGCGGCGGCGACCAGCAGCGAGCGCACGTGCACCCGCCAGAACCCGTAGGCCCCGGTCTCGAACCGGGAGCGCCCGGTCTCGGCGCCCAGCACCAGGTGCGCGTGCGCCTCCAGCAGCTCCACCATCGCCGCGTAGAACGCGGCCAGCCGCTCGCGCGGCGGCGCCCCCGGCCCCAGCGGCGGCTCGCCGCGCAGGAGCCGCTCCTGCAGCGCGGCCTCGTGCGAGTCGAGCAATGCCGTGGCGATCGAGGCGCGGTCGGGGAAGCGCCGGTAGAGCGTCCCGCGCCCGACCCCGGCGGCTCGGGCGATGTCGTCCATGGTCACGTTGGGCGCGCCCTTGGCCGCGAACAGCTCGGCGGCGGCTTCCAGGATGCGGCCGCGGTTGCGCGCGGCGTCTGCTCTCTCCACCGCCCCAGCATATAACTGGACACTGTGTCCGCTTATCCGGTAGCGTATAAGCGGACACGATGTCCGGATATGGAGACCGATCATGAACCTCTTGCACCTCGACGCCAGCGCCCGCCGCGCCTCCCTCTCCCGCGAGCTGTCCGCCACCTGGGCCAAGCGCTGGCGGACCGAACACCCCGACGGCGGCTACCACTACCGCGACCTGGCCGCCGACCCCGTCCCGCACATCGGCGAGGCCTGGACCGAACTGTGCGACCACGTGATGGCCCACCGGATCACCGAGATCGCCAGGTACCGCGAAGCCGCCCGCACCCCCGCCCAGATCGAGGCATGGGACGTGCTGGAGCCGCTGCTGAACGAGCTGGTGTGGGCCGACGTGGTGCTGATCGGCACGCCGATGTACAACTACTCGATCCCCTCCTCGCTCAAGGCGTGGCTCGACCAGGTGACCTTCCCCCGCATGTCGCTGGCCGGCCGCCGCTTCGTGGTGACCAGCGCCCGCGGCGGCATCTACACCGGCGACGCCCCCAAGGCGCCCCTCGACCACCAGGAGCGCTACCTGCGCGACTTCTTCCACGGCCACTTCGCCGTGGACGACGTCACCTTCATCCACGCCGAACTGGCCAACGCCCGCATCGACCCCCTGCTGGCCCACCTGCGCGAGCAGCACGAGCAGTCGCTGGCCGCCGCCCGCCAGGAGGCCGGCCGATGAACTGGCTCGTGCTCCTGCTGGCCGGCCTGGTCGAGGTCGCCTGGTCGCAGAGCATCCGGCCGACCGAGAACTTCACCAAGCCCCTGCCGAGCGTGATCTCCATCGCGCTCATGATCGGCGCGGTGCTGCTGCTGTCCCGGGCGATGAACACCATCCCGGTCGGCACCGCCTACGCCGTCTTCACCGGCATCGGCGCGGTGGGCGCCATCGGGCTGGGCATCTGGCTCAACGACGACCCCGTCTCGATCGGGCGGATGGCCGCCCTGGCGCTCATCGTCGGCGGCATCGTGCTGGCCAAGGTGACCTCGTAACCGCCGGGGCGCGGCCCCATACTTACGCTGATGCCGAAGTACGCCGCCGCCGTCGCCCCCGTGATCGACGCCGCCCACATCGACGGGCACGCCGCCAGCCGCCCCCTGTCCGCCGAGGCCGTCCGCGCCTCCGGGCTCACCCCCGGCCTCCTCGTCGACCAGCGCTTCACCCTCCCGCTCCGGCCGCTGACCCGCGCCGGGCTGGCCGCCGTCTACCGGTACGGCACCGCCGCCGAGCGCGAGCCGGTGCTGCGCGCCCACCTCGACGAGGGCGCCCTGGAGGAGGAACCCGCCGGGACCTTCCGCGTGACGGCCAAGGGGCTGGCCTTCATCGAGCTGGTCTACCGGGCCAACGCCGAGGCCACCGCCACGCTCTGGGCCGGGCACGACGTGGCCACGCTGGCCGGGCTGGCGGGGCGGGTGCTGGAGGCCGCCCTCGACGACGCGGGACCGGCCTTGCGGGTGATGGCTCCGCCGTACGAGCCGGATCCGAGCCCGGGGCTGCTGCTGTTCAACCGGCTGGCCGCGTTGCGCTACCACCGGGCCGACGCGCACGCCGCCGCCTGGCAGGCGGCCGGGCTGACCGCCGCCCAGGTCACGGCCCTGCCGCCGGGCGAAACGCGTGAGCGGATCGAGCAGGAGACCAACCGGCGGGCGGCCGTGCCGTACCGCGTGCTCACCGAGACCGAGCGCGGTGCCTTTCTGGACGGGCTGCTGGCTCTGGTACGCCCGGCAAAGTGACTTCGCCGGTATCTCGCGATGCGGGCCGGATGAGAGCACAATTGACCGACATGACCGGGACCCCGGGCCGCCGGAGCCCGGGCCCCGCCTGGCTCGGGGCCGTCTAAGGAGGCAGTAGGGCCGTGGAGCTGCCCAGCCAGCCGCGGGTGATCGTCGGCGTCGACGACTCGCCCGCCTCGCGCTGGGCTCTGGCCTGGGCGATCGGCGACGCGCGGCTGCGCCGGATGGCCCTGGTGGCCGTGCACGTGAGCCGGGCGCCGGTGCATCCCTTCTCCGAGACGCTGCCGGTGCACCACGCCGCCCGCCAGGACGAGGAGGAGCGGGCCATCGAACTGGTCGAGCGCGCCTTCGAGGACGTCGCCGGCGGCGTGCCGTACGACGTGGAGACCGCCCTGATCAGCCGGCTCGGCGAGCCGGGCCACCACCTGGTCGACCTGGCTCGCGAGGGGGACCTGCTGGTCCTCGGGCGCAGCCGCCGCGGCGTGCTGGCCCGCATGCTGCTGCCCTCGACCAGCCTGTACTGCGCGCGGTACGCCAGGACCACGGTGATCATCGTCCAACCGCCGTCACCGCCCGACCAGGAACAGGTGTCCGCCGAGCGCACCCGCCGCTTCTGGCGCTGAGCGACCTCAGCCCCTGCGGTGCCTGGCCTGCCCGTTGGCCCGCGAAGTCGCCCACGCGCTCAGCAAGGTGGTGATGGGCACAGCGGCGATCAGCCCGAGAGTGCCGACGACGCTCCGCACGATCTCCTGCGCGATGGCCGGGTTGGCCAGCACGTCACCAAGTGGCTGCGCGGCCACGCTGATCAGGATGAGCAGAGGCAGCGAGGCGCCCGCGTAGGCGAGCACGATGGTGTTGATCACCGACGCGATGTGCGCCCGCCCGACCCGGGCGGCGGCCCGGTAGAGCGTCCCGAAGCCGTAGCCCGGATTGGCCCGCGCCAGCTCGGCCACGGTGGCCGCCTGGGTGACCGTGACGTCGTCGAGCACGCCCAGCGAGCCGATGATCACACTGGCCAGCAGCAGGCCCTCGGTGTTGATCTGGTAGCTCATGCCCAGGTAGAACGAGCTCTCGTCGGTCACCCCGGTCAGGTGCGCGAAACCGATCGAGGCGTAGGACAGCACGCCGGTGAGCGTCAGGCTGATCAGCGTGCCGAGGACGGCCATCGAGGTGCCGACGGTGAAACCGTGCGTCAGGTAGAGCACGGCCAGCATGATCGCCGCGGCGCCGACGATGGCCACCAGCAACGGCGGCTCGCCTTGCAGGATCCCCGGGATGATGAAGAGCAGCAGCAACACGAAGGTCACCGCCAGGCCGACCAGCGCGGTCACGCCCTTCCACCGGCCGAAGGCGACCACCGCGGCGGCGAAGGCCAGCCCGAAGATCCACAGCGCGCCGCTCCGGTCGTGGTCGGAGAGCTGGTAGAACTCGCCGGTGTTGATCGCGACGATCTCGTCCCCGGTCTGGAAGACCTGCGAACCCGGGCCGCTCGGCAGCAACGCGGTGATCTCGTCCTGCGCCTCGGTCCGGACCGTCGCCTCGCCGCAGGTCTTCGGATCGGGCTTGGGCTCGCCGGGCAGCGGATCCGAGCACGCCTTCAGGAAGATCGCGGTGATCGTGCCCTTCACCCGCTCCGGGCCGGGCTGCGGCTTGTCGGTCCGCTCACCCGGCCACAGCAGGATCAGCGAGACCAGCGTGGCCAGCGCCAGCGGGACGACGACCGCAAGCGTGGCGATCCGGGTGCCACGCGAGGCCGGAACCTCGGTGCCGTGCGTGTGGTGATTGCCGCCCATGTCTCCTAGGCCACTGTGCGCAGTAGCAGGCCCTGTTCGATGCCTGATGTCGGGATCGAACCGTACCCGAGGTCAGCCCCCGGCCGTGCCGGTTCGCCGGGCTACGGAAACACCACGGCCGCGGGGACCGGAGGTCCACCGCGGCCGCGTTCCGGGCTGTTCGCTTACTTGAAGCTGCGCAGGCGCAGGCTGTTGGTGACCACGAAGACGCTGGAGAAGGCCATAGCCGCTCCGGCGATCATCGGGTTCAGCAGGCCGAGCGCGGCCAGCGGCAGGGCGGCCACGTTGTAGGCGAAGGCCCAGAACAGGTTGCCCTTGATCGTGCTGAGCGTCCGGCGGGAGAGCCGGATGGCGTCGGCCGCCACCCGCAGGTCGCCACGGACCAGGGTGAGGTCGGCCGCCTCGATCGCCACGTCGGTGCCGGTGCCCATCGCCAGGCCGAGATCGGCCTGGGCGAGCGCGGCGGCGTCGTTGACGCCGTCACCCACCATCGCGACCGTCTTGCCCGCGTCCTGCAGCCGCTTGACCACGTCGACCTTGTCGGCCGGCAGGACCTCGGCGATGACGTCCTCGGGAGCGATGCCGACCTCGGCCGCGACCGTCCTGGCGACCGCCGCGTTGTCGCCGGTGAGCAGCACGGGGGTCAGGCCGAGCGCCTTGAGCTGCTCGATCGCCTCCTTGCTGGTCGGCTTGATGACGTCGGCCACCACGAGGATGGCCCGCGCCTTGCCGTCCCAGCCGACCGCGACGACCGTCCGGCCCTGGTCCTGCTCCTCCTCCAGCTTCGCCTTGAGCGCTACCGGAAGGTGCTGCGACCACTCGGCCAGCAACTGCGGCCGGCCCACGAGGACCGCGTGGCCGTCGACGATGCCCTGGACGCCGAGACCCTCGATGTTGGCGAAGTCCTCGACCGTGGCGGTGGACTCCGCCGCCCGGGCGATGGCCTGCGCGATCGGGTGCTCCGAGGCGTGCTCGAGAGCCCCGGCCAGCTTCAGGACCTCCTCGCGGCTCTCGCCGTCGGCGAGGTGGACGTCGGTGAGGGTCATCTTGCCCTCGGTGACGGTGCCGGTCTTGTCCAGGACGATGGTGTCGATCTTGCGGGTGGACTCCAGGACCTCCGGGCCCTTGATCAGGATGCCCAGCTGGGCGCCCCGCCCGGTGCCGACCAGCAACGCGGTGGGCGTGGCCAGGCCGAGGGCGCAGGGGCAGGCGATGATCAGTACGGCTACCGCCGCGGTGAAGGCGGCACTCGCGCCCTCGCCCGTGCCGAGCCAGAAGCCCAGCGTCGCCACGGCCAGGCCGATCACGATCGGGACGAAGACCCCCGAGATCCGGTCGGCCAGCCGCTGGACCTGCGCCTTGCCGGTCTGCGCCTGCTCGACCAGCTTGGCCATCTGGGAGAGCTGGGTGTCCTGGCCGACGCGCTCGGCCCGGATGATCAGACGGCCACCGGCGTTGACGGTCGCGCCGACGACCTTGTCGCCCTTGCGGACCTCCACCGGGACCGACTCGCCGGTCAGCATCGAGGCGTCGACCGCGCTCGTGCCCTCCTCGATCACGCCGTCGGTGGCGATCTTCTCGCCGGGGCGGACGACGAACCGGTCGCCCACCTGGAGCTGCTCGGCCGGGATGCGCCGGCCGTCGACCAGCTCGACCTCCTTGGCGCCCAGCTCCAGCAGGGCGCGGAGCGCCGCACCCGCCCGGCGCTTGGAGCGCGCCTCGAAGTAGCGTCCGGCCAGGATGAAGGCGGTCACGCCGGCGGCGGCCTCAAGATAGATGTTGGCCGAGCCGTCGGTGCGGGCGATGGTGAACTCGAACGGGTGCGTCATGCCGGGGACGCCTGCCGTACCGAAGAAGAGCGCCCACAACGACCAGCCGAACGCGGCCAGCGTGCCGATGCTCACCAGGGTGTCCATGGTGGCGGCGCCGTGGCGCAGGTTGGTCCAGGCGGCCTTGTGGAAGGGCCAGCCGGCGTAGACGACCACCGGGGCGGCCAGGGTCAGGCTCAGCCACTGCCAGTTGGTGAACTGCAGCGCCGGGACCATCGCCATCGCGATCACCGGCACGCTGAGGACCAGGCTGGTGACCAGGCGGTTGCGGAGCGGCCTGAGCTCGTCCTCCGGCTCCTCGTCGGCCGTCCCCTCCTGCTGCTTCGGCTTGGGGAGGGCGGCGGTGTACCCGGCCGACTCCACCGTGGCGATCAGCTTCTCGGGGTCCACGCCCTCGGGGAAGGTGACCTGCGCCTTCTCCGTGGCGTAGTTGACGGTCGCGGTCACGCCGTCCAGCTTGTTCAGCTTGCGCTCGATCCTGTTGGCGCAGGACGCGCAGGTCATGCCACCAATCGACAGCTCGATGGTGTCGGTCATCGCCTTCTCCTTCCCTGGCACTCTTCGCGCGTCCGGTTAGTGGCCGTGCTCTTCGTCGTCGTCGTGAGCGGTTTGAGCGGTCTGGGCCTTAGCTGTGAAATCTGCGGTATGCACGGTTTCGCCGTGCTTGAAGTCGAGGAACAGGCGGTAGTCGCCCGTGCTCGGCACCTCGGCGAAGAAGACGATCTCCGGCCCGGCCGCCTTGCTCTCCTCCGGATGCACGTGGAGGTAGGCCAGGTCACCGGCGCGCAGCGCCACCAGGTGGCCGTAGGCGCCCAGGTAGGGCTGCAGGTCGGTGACGGGCTTGCCGTCCTTGGTCACCCGCAGCGTCAGCTTGCTGGACCGGCCCGGGACCAGGTCCCCGTCGAGGGTCACAGTGTAGTCGCCGACCTTTGTCGTACGGCTGGCCGCGGGCAGCGGCTTGGCCTGGAACGCGCCCGAGGCGTACAGGTCGGCGCCCAGTGTCAGGCCGCTCTGGCCGGTCGGCTTGAAGTCGGCGAACGCGCGGTACACGCCCGCCTCCGGCAGGGTCAGCGGCACGCTCCACACCCCGCCGCCGGCCTCCTCCGGGTGCAGGTGCTGGAAGCTGCCCAGGTCGCGGGAGACCACGATGAAGTGCAGCTTCTTCTCGTGCTCGACGGCGTAGTCCGTGACCGGCTTTCCGTCCGGCCCCGTCACCGTGAAGCGGAAGTCGGTTGCCTTCCCCGGCTCCACCGTGTTCGTCATCGGCGTCAGCGTGTACCCGCCCTGCGAAATCTGCAGCCCTCCGGGGGTATCCCCCTTGGCCCCCTTGGCCGCCGTCGTCACCGCCTCATGCCCCCCGCCATGCCCTCCCTCTGTGGTCGTGGTCGTGGGCGTGGTTGTGCTCGTGGGCTGGGGCGTGCTCGCGGGCTTGGGAGCCGCATGTCCATGCTGTCCGCTCTTCGGCTCCGGCGCGGCCGTCACGTCCCCCACCGCGTTACCCCCGGCGAGGGCCGCCCCGAAGATGAGCGCTAGTCCAAGGCCGTACGCGCCGAGCTTGGCTGGAGTGTTCACTGGTTCACCACTTCGTATCCGGCTGCCTCGACCGCGGCCACGATCTGGTCGCGCTCGACGGGCGAGTCGCTGTCCACGGTCAGCAGGCCACTGGCCAGGTCCACCTCAACGGCGGTCACCCCGGCGACCTCGCCGACCTCTTCCTTGACCGAGCTCACGCAGTGGCCGCAGGTCATGCCCTTGACGGTGTAGGTGGCAGTGCTCATGTCCATCTCCTCGTTCCACTCTCTTTCTACCACAACACCATACCCCCCTATGGTATTTCTCAGAAAGAAATCCATACCCCTAGGGGGTATCGGTGTGCTCCGGAAGCTACCTAACCCCACAGGGGTATGTCAACCCGCTCCCCTCAGCCGTGCACCGCGACCCCGCCCTTCGACCGCGCAGCCCGATGCCGGTGCCGGCCCGACCCGCCCTCCCCCTGCATGGCGTTCGCATACAGCCGCAAACCCCCGAGCTGCAGAACCGCAAAATCCGAACCCGGCCGCGCCACCACAGCAATCCCCGACAGCTCGGTGTGGAACTCAACCGCCCGCTCAACGTCATGAACGAGATAACGAACCCCGGCAGCCTCCATAGACCCTCGCTGCCCTTACCGCCCGCCCCCACTCACCGCCCTGTGCCAAGCGCCAGCACCCCCGCGACAAGCGCCAGACAAGGCCCGCCGCACCCTGCAACCAGCGCCACCCACCCCGCACCAAACGCCATCACCCGCGCCAAGCGCCCCTACTCCGAACCCGAAGACCCACCACCCCGAACGCGAGGACCCACCACCCCGCAAACCGAGCCCGTCACCCCAAGGCCGCGCCCCACAACCCCCGCGACAAGACCCCCACCCCCGTCCAGCACCGGACACCCCACCCCGACCCCCGCGCCAGCCCCCAGGCCCCCCAGCCCCTCCCCACCAGCACCTACCGCAATGTCAAGCCCCCCTCACCAGCGCCTACCGGAAAAACCCGCACATCTGGTTCGCGGGCAACACCGGAAGCACCCCCATCCCTTGCTAGTCTGCTAAACGAACCGTCGTCCCGTCTCCGGCTAGGGCGGGACAGTCGAAGAATTGGGGTCACATCGTGAAGAAGCTGCTCGTCCTGGCCCTGCTCGCTCTCGGGGGCTTGCTGATCTGGCGCAAGGTTCAGGCCGACCGCGCCGAGCTCGACCTGTGGACCGAAGCGACCGGCAGCGAGAAGTAAGTCTCGCCCTTGAGCGAAGCCATGCCGATCAAGCTGGCCTGCCTGGATCTCGCCGGCACGACGATCGGTGACATCGCCACGGTGGAACGTGCTTTCTCCGAGGCGGTCGCCACCCAGGGCATCGTGCCCGGGACCGGCGCATATGCCCGTGCCATGGTGCACGTGCACCGGTCCCGGGGCTGCCCGAAGATCGAGGTGTTCCGAGGGATCTTCCCCGGCAACGAGGCCCAGGCGCAGGCGGCGAACCTGACGTTCGAACGCTCCTATGAGGGCACCATCGAACGCACAGGTCTCGTCCCCACGCCCGGCGTGATCGAGGTCCTCGACAAACTGCGTGGTGCGGGCATCTCCATCGCGCTCATCACCGGCTTCAGCCGGTCCACCCTGAGCCGTGTCCTCGGCGTGCTCGGCTGGGAAGACAAGATCGACCTGGCCATCTCGCCCGAAGACGCCGGCCGGGGCCGCCCTTGGCCCGACATGATCCTGCATGCCGTACTCCGCCTTGGCATCGAGGACGTCCGCCAGGTCGCCGTCGCGGGCGACGCCGAGAGCGACATGCTCTGCGGCCGCCGCTCAGGCGCCTCCATCGTCGCCGGCATCATGAACGGCGTCCACAGCCGTGAACGCCTCCTCAAGGGCGGCGCCACCCACGTCCTCGACTCCCTGGCCGATTTCCCCGATTTGATCTTGGCCGAGGAGCTGGGGGCGCAGCAGGTAGCCGCTTCCGTTCGGTAAGCTGTCTTTCGTTCGCGGGGCCTTAGCTCAGTTGGCAGAGCGCCTGCTTTGCAAGCAGGATGTCAGGAGTTCGAATCTCCTAGGCTCCACCTCGCTTCACCTGCAGAAAGCCCAGGTCAGACATGATCGTCTGCCCTGGGCTTCTGTGTGTCTGGGAGGAATTCGGGAGGCGTGCCCGTCACGTGCCCGATCGGTTCCTCAGAACCCCGCGGGCAAGGTCGTCAAGCTTCCGCGCCACCTCGCGCTGACGCTCATCGGTGGAGTGCTGGTAGATCATCGCGGCGCGGGTGCTGGAGTGACCCATCCTCGCCATCAGCTCACGGATCGATGCCCCGGCGTTGGCGGCAAGGGTGTTTCCGGTGTGCCGGAGGTCGTGAAAATGAATCTTCGGTAGCCCGGCATCCTCCAGAGCCTTGGGCCACACGCGGCGGTTGAAGTTGCTGTTGCGGAGCGGACCATCGTCGGGCCCGACGAACACCAAGCCTTCATCGCCGTCCTGGGCGAAGTCCTTGAGGTGTGCTCGGAGCTCATCCACGATGAGGCCGGGAATCACCACGGTGCGCTTGCCGGCCTCTGATTTCGGGTCGGTGAAGACGAGCCCCTTCCCGGTGAGGTAGATGAGCTGACGTTCCACGCGGATGGTCTGCTCGTCGAGGTTCAGATCCCTCTTCTGAAGGCCGGCCAGCTCACTCCACCGGAGGCTCGCGAAGGTCCCCAGAAGAACCAGGGCGCGGTAGCGGTTGCCGATGGCGTCCACGAGCTTGTAGACCTGCCCGACTGTCAGGATCTTGCGTTCCGCGGACTTTTCCTGCCCGGCTCCCTTGATTCGGCACGGATTGCGCTTCAGGAGTTGATCGTCCACTGCTGTGGTGAAGATGGCCTTGAGCAGCCGGTACGCCTTGGCCGCGGTCACCGCACTGACTCCGGCGTCGAGGAGCTTCTTCCGCCAACGCCGAACGTGCGGCTCCTTGATCTCGTTCATGGCCTTCTCGCCGAAGGTGGGTACGAGATGTGTGCGCAGCAGGTAGCCGTACAACTCGATCGTGCGGGGGCGAAGGTTCGGCCGCTCGTTGATCCAGTCCTTGCCGTACTTGCCGAATTTGATCTTTCCGGCGTCGGGATCAATCCACTCACCTTCCAGGATCTCGGCCTCGGTTCTGGTCAGCCAGATCTCAGCGTCGGTCTTGGTGGCGAAGGTCTCAGGCGCCGGGCGGTCGACGCCATCCGGACCCGGATAGCGCGCTTGGTAGCGCCCGGACGGGAGTTGCCGTACACGGCCGAAGCGCCGCTTGGTCGCCTTCTTCTTCCTGACGGTCACGCGGCCCTCCTTCGGCGGGTGGTGATCGGATGGACGACGCCGGCGGCGATGAACGCCTCAAGCGCGGCTTCGGGGATACGCACCTTGCGGCCGACATGGACGAAAGTGATGCGGCGTTCCTCGATCAAGCGCCGAGGGAAACGGACGCTCGTGTTCAACCGCTCGGCGACCTCTTCGACGGTCAGCAACCGGCCCTGGGTGAGGTCTTGGGTCATGCCGCGCCCTCGTTTCTGCCCGTCGAGTGGCCTGCGGCTCTGGCTTCGAGGGCCAGGAGGCTGGCGCGGAACTGTTGTCGTCGGGCGATGCCTCTCATGAGTTGGGTTGCTCGGGGTGTTCGGGTTGGGTCGTTGGTGGAGACCGGGTGCCAGATGTAGCGGTGCGGGTCGTTGGCGGTCGGGTCGTCGAGGCCGAGGAGTTCCAGGGCCCAGGCGCGGCGGTCCTGCTTGTGGTCGCGGAGGGTTTTGTTGGACCACTTGCGGGAGACGAGGACGCGGCGGCCGGCGTAGCCGAGGTGTTCGGGGCGGTGGGCTTTGCCGCGGCAGTGGCCGGGGGTCATGCCGGGTTTGGGGTCCTTGGGTTGGATGCCGTAGCGGAGCCAGTTGGCGCAGGTGGGCGAGCAGGGTTCGTAGCGGAGGGCGTCGAGGAGGCGGGTGGTGTGGTCGTGGCGGGCCTGGTCGCTGTCGTTGAAGGGGTCGCCGAGGGATTTGGTGAGGTACTTGGTCAGGTAGCCGAGGGCGCGGTTGGCGGCGGGGGAGCCGGCCAGGACGCCTTGGACGTCAGCCTGATCGCCGAAGCGGACTACGTGTGATGGCTCGTCGAGCTGGTCGAGAGCCTGGTTCCAGGTGGAGAGGTATTCGCCGGTTTCGGGGTTGAAGTAGCCGTGTTCGTCCCAGGCGGGTTCGTAGTCGACGGGGTTGTCCGAGGGGGGCCACCAGACCTGGTGGTAGGTGGCGGTGGCGATCTGTTTCATCTCGGCGCGGGGCAGGGTGCCGCGGATGGCCATGTGGAGGTGTGGGGCCAGCCGCTTTTGGGGTTCGACGGTGGCGAAGTACTGGACGTCGTAACCGGCGACGCGGCGCAGGTTCTGGGTGAAGCGGTCGACGAGCTTGGAGAAGTGGATGGCGTCGCGGGCGGCGCGCCGGTAGTCGTAGGTGACCGGGTCGACGGGGGCGCCGTTGCGGATCTTGCCGTACGACGGGAGGGTCAGGGTGACGAACATCGAGGGGCGGTAGAGCTGGCCTTGCGGGCCGGTGAAGGTGCGGCCCAGGGTGGTCGGGCGGCGGGTTCGGCGGGGCAGGTCGGGGGCGTCCTGGCGACGGCGGGTGGTACGGGTGCGGCGTGCCGTACCTCGGTGGGAGGCCAGGGTGCCGCGCATGCCCGCTTGGGTGATCTCGGCGTCGATGGCGACCAGGGCGGCGGCCCAGTCGGCGGTTTCGGCTTCGGTGGTGGCCTGGTCGTGTCTGGCCTGGATGTCGGCGCGGAACTCGATTAGCCAGCGTTGTTCGTCGGTGGCTTCGGCGGGGTCGGCGGTGGGTTCGTGGTCGAGGTGCCAGCCCTCGCGGCATTGGGCCTTGCGGAGCTGCTGGTTGCGCTTGGCGCAGGGCGGGCACTTGGCCTCCTGCGTGGCGCCGCAGGGGAGGTCGAAGGGGATGATCTCGCCGGTGGTGGTGTCCTGGCGGCGGAGTTCGATAGGGCGGATGCAGACGCCGTTGTTCTTGGCGATCTCGATGGCGACGTCCAGGGCGAGAGGCATCGCCTGCCGTACGAGCCGGGGCAGGGTCACATGGCCTCCCGGAAGAGGGCGGTCATGGCGTTGATGTCGGCGTCGGAGACGTAGGCGGCTCGGGCACGGATGGGATCCGGGGAGGACTCCAGTCGGACGTAAGCCACGCCGGCGCCGAGGGCCGGGATCGGTGAGATGTGGTCGGCCAGCGCGCCCCGGTCGCGGGCACCGTCGCCCAAGACCATGTCGACCTGCTCTGACTCGTCGAGACGGAGGGCGATCTTGTCGGGGAAGAGGTTGCGGATGGTGATGACGTCCTTGCGCGGATCCTGGAGGGCGGCGAGGACACCGACGCCTACCGCGCGACCTTGGGTGGTGAGGGTGGCCAGGGCGGAGGAAATACGTTGCCGTAAGGCGCGGTCGGACTGGTAGGCGGTGAGGAACGCGATCTCGTCGACGACCACCAGGACGAACGGGTCGCGGGTGGTGGGGACGTGGTCGCGCTGCACTCCGGCGAAGCGGCCGGCGCGTTCGCGCATGACGGCTACGGCCTGGTCGAGGAGATCGGCGCAGTCGGCCGGGTTGGCGGCGTAGCGGTTGCCGAAGACAACGCGGCCGAAGGACAGTTCCATGAGCTTGGGGTCGAGAGCCCAGATCTCGGCGAGGCCGGAGAGCACGGCGGGGATGAGGCCGCGGATCGCCGACCAGAGGATCGAGCCCTTGCCCGCTCCGGTGGCGCCGGCGACCAGGACGTGGGTTCCGTGGAGCTTGAGGCGCCAGGGTCGACCGTCCTCAGTGCGTCCAATCTCGATGGGACCGACGGTGGGTTCGGCCGGGAAAGGTACGGCAGGCAGCGGTTCGGCGAGGGGGTCGTGACGCGGGAAGGTGAGGCGGAGGCGGCCGGCGCGTTCGACGCTGACGCGGCAGGACGGTGCGCCGAAGCCGTGGGCGAGGTGTTCGATGCGCTCGGACCAGTCCTTGGCGGCTTGGCCGTCGAGCATCTTCACGGTGACCACGTCGGCCCATGAGGTGCAGGTGACGCGGAGGAGGCGGGGCATGTAGTCGCGGCCTCGGAGGTGGCGGCCGAGGCCCGAGACGATCATGACCGGTTGCCAGTGGCGGCGGTAGATCCAGATGAGCCGCCACCAGGCGAGCAGACGGTGTCCGAACCACGGGAGGACCTGCCGCGGGTAGGCGACGGCCCAAGGGGTGATGAGGGCGACGGGTGTCGCCACGGCCATCGCGGCGAACTGCCAGCCGTACAGGCTGAAGAGGGTTCCGGGAGTGATCGTGATCGTTGCGGCGATGGGGTGTCGGATCAGGGCGCGGATGAGGCCGATGATCAGGCGAATGGCGAAGATGACGATGGTGACGATCGCCGGGGTCTGGACGATGGCCGGACGGAAGACGACCGCGGTGTCCGGGGTGGTCGAGACGATGCCGGAGACGGGATCACCAGGCAGTTTTCTGAGCATTAGGCTTGATGCCTTCCTTGATGTGAGAACCCAGGGGAGAACCGGGGCCGCCGGAAGTTGGCGCTTCTGGCGGCCCGCTTGGATCACGCGTGCTTGGCGTGGAGCTGTTCGCAGGCGGCGAGGTACTCGGCGGCGGTGCGGGCCAGGGCCTTCGCGAAGGCAAGGTCGTTGTCGGTGAGCGCGGCGTCTTCCTCGGTGGAGAACGAGACGATCGAGGAGCCGAAGGTGAGATCGAAGATCGGCGTACGACCGGCGTAGGTGTAGCAGCGGACTCGGGCGTTCTCTCCGGTCGAGAAGAAGTGGTGGCTGCGTCGGCTCATCCGCGGGCCTCCTCGGAGGCGGCGCGGAACATCTGCTCGACCGAGGCGGCGAAGGCCGCAGTCTCGGCCGCCAGTTCACGGGCGAAAGCGACGTCCGCCTTGGTGACGCGGTCGGTGAACGACGTCGTGATCAGGACCGACGTGGTGTCGAAGTCGAGGGACAGGACCGGGGTCCGACGCGGGTAGGGGTAGGACTTGGCGTTCGACGGGGCGCCCGCCTTCAGCGTGATCACCGAGACCGGCCGGGGGCGCTTCACGCGACATCCTTGGAGGAGTACGTGCGCGGGGCGCGGATGCCGGTGGCGCGGAGCGAGTAGGCGAGCCGGCCGGTGTTCATGGCGACGTACGGCGTGACCGTCATGCCGTCGAACTCGACCGGGACGATCATCGGGCCGGAGGCGGGCGCCGGCGGCACGATGGGCTGAGTGGGGGAGAGGATCTTCACGGCCACGGTCTTCTGGGAGAGCTTCACCGTGGGGTCGCCGTCCATGACCGCGACCTGCCAGACGAGTTCGCCGGTGGTCTTGTCCTTGGCGTAGACGACGCGGTCCTTGGTGGAGGCGTCGAAGTCCTTGACCTGCTCGACCTCGCTGACGAGGAAGCAGCCGTGCGGGAAGACCTGCTCGAAGTGGACGGGGATAGGACCTTGGATGGCCATGTGGCTCCTTCTGTGTACCCCCCTAGACATTGAGCGCTTGGTGCGTTCGAGGTCGGCGTCTAGGGGGCTATGCACTGAAGGTAGATCGGTGATTCAGAACTGTCTAGGGGGGTGGACGAAATTCTCTGGCTTCCCTAGAAGAACTTCCAGAACATGGCCGTAGCGTCGTCGAACGCCTTGCCACGAGGCCACCGCGCGCCGTCGAGGTCGCTGGTCTCGGCCTCGCGCACGAGCTTGATCAACTCGTCGGGCCCGGTGAGCGCTAGCAGCCCGAGCGCTTCTCTCCAACTCGCCAGCGCGAAGCGGTCGACCAGTCGGGATGCCCCGTCACTGAGCAGCGCCGCGGCCTTGACCGTGTCTGCCGGAACGCTTCCCGTCAGCGCTTGATCAGCGGCCAGCGGATCAACCGCAGCCACCCAGAACCCGCCGTCCCTGTTGCGGTGATCCCGAAGGGTCTCCACGTACGCCCGGTGCGCGGCTACGTGTTCGGGCGTGCCGGCGGCAAGCGCGTCCATGGCTTTCCGGTACGGCTCGCCTACCAGAGCCTCACGCTCGTCGCAGATGATCATCGGCTCGTCGGTGCCGACGACGTCGAGCAACAGGACCGAGTCAGCAAGGACCAGCCACTCCACGGCGCTTGCCGTACGGCGGAGCATGACCACCGTCGCGGATGGAGAGCCGGGGTGGGTGAGGTCGCAGGTCGAGTCATGCAGTGAGGCGACGGCCTTGATCCCATCAGCCAGGACCTCCGTCAACGAGGTGTCCTCGTCGCGACTCATCCCCGCGAGGAGAGCCGAGCCGAGTGCCTGCACGAACCACGGCACGCCGTGCGAGCACCCGGCATCCGAGCCGACCGGCGTACCGACCCCGTCGAGCAGCACCGCGGCGTTGGGCGTCGCGCCCGCGAAGTCCTCGTTCGGCCGGCCTGGAGCTGCTTCGGTGGCGAAGGCGAGGCGCACGGTCAACTCTCCTCGTGGCGGTAGAGCGGGCTGGCCAGTTCTGCCCGGACGGGTTCCCCGGTCGCCGGGTCGTACTCCACGCCGATGACGGTGGAGAACCGCTCTTCGCCGACCTGACCCCAGAGGGTCGCGATTTCGGAGGTGAGCAGGTCGACGACACCAAGGGTCCCCTGCGGGTGGATGCCGGTGAACACCAGCACGTTGCCCTGCCCGTCGGGCCGGGGGAGCCGGCCAAGATACGCGTAGTCGACCGGGCGGGCCGGGTCGGAGTCCTCTCCCGATCGATACACCTCGCCGGTACGGCTGTCGCGCAACGTCCACGCGCCGTCCTTGACCCACTCGATCACCGGGTCGGACTCGTACAGCGCGCCCATCACGGGCGAGAGCTTCGGCCCGCAGATCACGATGAGGTTCGGGCGGTTGAGGTCGATCTCCCCGCCGAGCGGGACGTGTTCGAGGTTGGCGGCCATGCCGAAGCCGCGCGCCAGGTCCTCCAGCCGCTTGGCCGCGGTGACGTCCTCGATGGCGACCACGGGACGGGCGTTGTTCGCCTCCCGCTTGAGCGGAGTCGCCAGCGTGATCGTCCCAGCGCCGAGGAACGCGCCCTCGGGTGCTGGCCCCGTGTGCTTGATCTGGTGAATGCGCCCGCGCGACAGCCCCGCTTGCTGGGCGATCTGGGCATAGGAGATGCCTTGGGCGTGCAGCTCTTGGATCACCCGGCGACGGAGCCTCGCCAGCTCGGTGACCTCCAGTTGTGCCGCGCTCAGTCGCTCGGTGGCTTGGCGGATCAGCAGGTATGGATCGTCGATGGAGGCGATGCGCTCAAGCTCGCTGGGTGGCACGGTGGTTCCCTTTCCGTGGTGCTCCACCGAGTCTAGGCCCCTAGACGATTCGCCGTCGATCCCTCTAGACAGTACGGATTTGAGGGCTTCCCCGGTCACCCCGCTTACCGCCTTGATTGCCGATCGCCGTTTTGGGACGCCGCGCGTCAACGCGCCCTGCCGTTAAGCAGGTCTGTCCACAGGCTGTGGGCTTCCGCCCTGAAGAGCCGCGCGGACTCTGCCTCAGGGGCACTTCGGTACAAGAAGTACAGACCGGCCGCACTCCGGAGTTCGTAGAACGTGGCCTGACAGTCACACGTCCACTGGACCACCCGAACGCGTTCGTCCCTACGCGGTTCGCCCCACTCGATCGCTTCGTAGTTCGGATCAGCGGCCGGCACATGCACCGCGTAGCACGTCATGACCCGCTCACCAGAGCCAGAGGTGACACTTCCAGGACCGCCCACACCGTCCGGCCGTAGTCATCGCCGGCTACGCCCCACTTCGCGGACAGCTCCGACACGATCGCCAGCCCTCGCCCTCCCGGCTCCGTGGTGCAGAGCGGGAACAGCATCGGCCGACGCGGCCCGCCCTCATCCCGCACCTCCGCCCGGAGCGAGGAGCCGACGACTTCCAGGGTGACGACGAACCTGCCGCCAGGCCGTCCGCTTTGGCTGTGGCGGATGGCGTTGGTGGCCAGTTCGCTCACGATCAGGATGGCGTCGTCGAGCGTGGGCCAGGCGCCGAGGAAGGCCGAGACGAAGCGGCGGGCTTCGAGGATGGAGATGGTGGAGCCGAGGAACATGCGAGATACGCGCCAAGGAGGCATGGACGTCTCCGATGTCTAGGGGGCTATACATCCATGGCAGCAGCGTATGAGTGTCGCGGGGCTTGACTCAAGTTATCTCACTTATAAATAAGTGAATCAGTCGATGTTCTTCAACTGCCGAAAGTCCGCGGCGACCCGGCCGAGCAGCTCCCGCATCTCGTCCCCGAAGATCGCCACACCCTCGAAGGCCCGGAAGGTCTCCAGGTGGACCCGGACATCATCGGCGTCCGTGACGGACGCTTCCGAGGTCAGCATCTCGACAACACTCGCCTTCTCATCGAAGATCGTGAACCCGTGCAGGGGGAGTCGCGGCACTTGAACCGCCCACGGCACCACCCCGAGCCGCACGGTAGGCAGGGTGGAGAGTTGCACGAGCCGATCAAGTTGAGCGTCAACCACAGAGACAGGCCCAGGCCACGTTCGTACGGCGCCCTCGGTGAGCACGAAGGAGAACTCCCGCCCTTCCTCGAAGAGCACGGCCTGCCCTTCGACGCGGATAGCAGCCGCCCGAGAGATGGCATCCTCTTGGCCAGCTCCACCAAGACGAAGGGCCAGCCGTGCGTACTCCGCCGTCTGAAGCAGAGCGGGAATCATCGCCGGCTGAAACGAGTCGACTCGACTCGCGGCACGCACCCGTGCCACATCAGCTTCCTCACGGCCGGCCAACCCACCCTTGAGTCGTGGGATCTCCTCACGAAGACGCTCAAGCAGGTTATCCAACTCACCCCGCGAAGCATCCGACAGCGACAGCCCCTCAACTAGCCGCTCAACCGTCTCGGGCAGCGGCAGCAGTTGCCCGGTCTCAATCTGAGAGATCGTCGGCTGCGTAACCCCAGCGCGCGCGGCCAGCTCCTTGCCTGTGAGTCCTACGCTCTTGCGAAGACGCCGAACCAGAGCGCCTAGCGCCCGCAGCCGCTCCCGACGATCGTCCACATTCAGCGTTCTACCATCCCTCAGACCGCGTCCTCAGTTGTGGAAGCGGATCACTGCCGAATTGTTCTTGTAGGGATCAAGGGCGGCGCTCCGCACCGCCACGCGGCCCGAGCTTGCGGCCCGCACGCTGCGCGTGCGGCCTGGAGGCCGTTCTCGCGCACGGTCCGCCACTCGGGCCGCGACCTACTGGAAGGCTGCCAAGATGTCCATGGTCGAGTCGTCACGCTTGCTGGCCATGAGGTAAACGACTTCGCCCTCCCAATCGGTGGACACGCCGTCGAGGCCATCAACGCATATGACGCACTGCTCATCGTGCGGCTCGTCGATCCGGCTCCACCCCTTGACTAGGAACTTCTGGAAGATCTGTTCACTATCCATCCGTACACTCGCCGTGAATGAGATAAAGCCACCGGACCCAGAGTCGCAGTCATTCCCCTCTTCGAGAGTGACGGCAACAGCCTCGGGGAGAAGCCCCGACACGATCTCCTTGAGATCTCTGATGTCCGCGTTGGCCGCTGCCTCGCATCCGGGCCAACAACCAGTCATCAACACGGATAAGACGAGTCCTGCCGCGAGAGCAGCACCAGTCCTTGCAAGCCTGTCCATCGGATGACCTACTCCTTAAGGTTTCCGGCTAGCGCGGCAGCGGTACAGGCACTACACCTCCGGCGGGGGTACTCCGGCTCCAGGATGATCGCCGTGCTGAGTCTGGGGTCCGTAGAGGGCTGAGGTGGAAGCCTGATCATGCCGTCCGCCATCGTCCCGGGACAAGCCGAGCAGCCCAGGGCCATGGGGCCAAGGTCGTTCGTCCGGTGGGGCGCTCCACCTTGTCCCCATGGCCCTGGCCCGCTTCCCCTTCGGGCGGGACGACGGCAGAAGGCATGATCAGGCGGGTGGGGTGCGTGCGGCGCGCTTCTGCCTGGACAATGCCATCTGTGGAAGTCGTCCGAGTCTCCGCTGACATGATCACCGTAGACCTCAGCCCGGACGATGCTCTCGCCATCAACAACGCCCTCAACGAGGTATGCAACGGCATCCACCTTGATGAGTGGGACTTCCATACCCGCATGGGTGTCGAGCGTGATCACGCCCGCGCTGTGCTGCGGGTAATCAACGACTCTCTCAATCAGATGAAAGATCAGCGCTTGGCCGAGGGCAAGGAGTGGTAGGACCGCAGGTCACCACTTGATCGCCGTGCCATTAACATGCCATTAGCGCTTCTTCTTGATCTTCCCCTTCCGCTCGGCCTTGACCCGCGCACTCAGCGCGTCGGCGATCTTCTGGTCTGCGTCTCGGGTGGCGTGCTGATAGATCAGCGCCGCCCGGTCGCTGTCGCGGCCCATCCGAGCCTTGAGGTCCGCGATGCTCGCTCCGGATTGAGCCGCGAGGGTGTTGCCCGTGTGGCGGAGATCATGGAAGTGCAGTCCTTGGATCCCCATTTCGTTGAGCGCTTCCGCCCATTTGGCTTCCCTCCTGAAGTTGCCGCCCCGGAGGAAGGCGCCGCGCTTGCCGAGAAAGACGAAGGCGTCCTCCGCCTCGTCGACATACGCGGCAAGATGGTCAGCCAACGCCGGGACGATGACGGACGGGATGGCGATCGTGCGCCGGCCTGCGCGCGACTTGGGCGGGCCGAGCTGCATGATGCCGCCGTCGAGTTCGAGGAGTTGCTCCCGCACGCTGACCGTGCGCGCGGTGAGGTCGAGGCTTCGCCGGCGCAGCGCGATCACTTCACCCCACCGCAGGCTCGCGAAGGTCGTCAGGAGGATCAGCGCCTTGAACCTCTTGTCCGCCATCCGGTCGGCCAGCTCGAAGACCTGAGCGAGAGTGAGGATGGGGCGCTCCGGGGTGTGCTCGTTGTCGGCGCCCTTGATACGGCACGGGTTTCTCATGATGATCTTGTCTTCCTCGACAGCGGTCATCAGTACGGCCCGCAGCAGCCTGTATGCCTTGGCCGCAACCGACACGGACACACCGGCCTTCAGCATGTCGGCTCGCCAAGCGCGAATCATCGGCGTCGACAGCTTGCCCACCGCCACGCCACCCAGGCCCGGCACGATGTGACGGTTGAGCAGCCACATGTAGCCCTCGATCGTCTTGGGCCGGAGGCCGGGACGCTGGCTGATCCACGTACGGGCGTAGTCGCTGAGCAGCACCTTCCCGTAAGCCGGGTCCGTCGCCGGTGATGATCTGAGATTCGATCAAGGTGAGCGCGCGGTCGGCGTCGGTCTTCGTCGCGTAGGTCGTCTCCCCGGTCCTGATTTGACCCGACAGGTGATCTACGGCGGAGACGAGTTGCGACCCTCGTAGGGGGGCGAGGAGCCGAGAGCAGCGTGGAGAACTTGCTGCGGACAGCAGCCCCTTTGCCTGCAGGCATAGGAACGTCCGCCACCAGGTCCCGATGCTTCGCGGCGCCGGCGATTGTCGGCGTGAACGCAGAATCCGCCGGACTGTCGCCGCGCTGACCCGCACACCGAGCCGCATCCGTTCGCGGTGGACCCGCCGGTACCCCCGCCTGGGATTCTCCTGGGCCAGACGAAGGACCAGGTCTCAGACCTCTTTGCCTGTTCCGGGACGGCCGGTACGGTGGGGTAGAGCCATGCGCGTCTGATCAAACGATGATGCCAGGCCAACAAGGCGCCCGGGGCGACCAGCTGATGAGCCCGCAGCATCGACGGCAAGAAGCGGGCCAAGGCCGCGAGAAGCGCCTTACCGGCCCAGTCCGGCTTCGGCCGCACAACCTGACGCTTCAACACCACCACCTCGTGGCGGAGCACCATGATCTCGACATCCTTGGGCGCCTGGCTACGCCCCATCAACGCCAGCCAACCAAGCACCCGGATCAAGGTTAGATATAGCAGACGAATCTACACGGCCCGCGATCTTGCCTGCGCGGCGCCTGGAGGTCAAAACCGCAGATCAAGCACCACACCAGGAGTTTGAAGCGCTATAGCTCCCAGCCCAAGGATCACGCAACGCCACCACCGATTGCCGGCCAGGGCCGATTTCTAGACAACCCCTCACTGCACGGGATACCGCCACGCCCGAATTGATCACTCTCTGTATGGGGAAATGCATGTTTTCCTCCTAGATAAGATCGTGATAAAGATCCATCTTGACGTCCAGTGTCGGATTTGTGATCTTTGGTCTGTTTGATCACATACCGCGCACTCGGTGCTCGCCGAGAGCTTGCTTTCGGCATGGAGTGTGGGTGCGCATGCGCCGTACGTCGTCATGGCTTCGTTCTGGTCACGTAGTGGCTGCGGCGTCCTTGATTCTGATTCAGCTCGTGGCATTGCCCACTCGTGCCGAGGCGCAGATCGGGTCACGAGTCGAGGAGAGGTCTGCCGAAGTTTCCGGACCGGTGGACACGCCGAAGCAGCAGGCGGGCTCGGCCAAGGGATTGCCCCCTTTAGTAGGCACGGAGCAGACCCAGCCAGCGGCTGCCAAAGGACAGGGCAAGAGCGGCGGCGTTCAGGTTTCGGCGCCTGCTGGAGCTGTCGCTGAAGAGCAGCGCAGTGCGTTGGCACGTGACGTGGCGGCTGCGGCCACGTACGACTGTTCGACCATCCGGCAGTGGCAGCCAGACGTGATCTACAGCACTGGCCAGTGGGTCCAATACCAAGGCTTCGTCTACCGGCGCAACCAGATGTATCCGGGCGATTACACCACCACCCCAGGCGGCACCTACTGGGACGGCGTCGGCGCGTGTGCGGCCCCAACGCCGACTCCGACCCCTACGCCGCAATATCCCCCGACGCTTACGGCCGCCTTTCCTCTGAACGGCATGCTGATCAACTCGCGGACCCCGCTGTTCGGAGGCAGCGCCTACAGCAACATGGGCTCCTCCTCTCTGACCTATTCCTTCAAAGTTTGTACGAACCAGGCTCTGTCGACGGGCTGTGTGTCCTCGGGAAGCCTGGGGTCGAACATCAGAACCTGGCGAGTGCCGACGGGAAGCGCGCTGGCCTGGAGCACTCAGTACTGGTGGCGGGTCACCGTCGTAGAGCCGTCCAACGGGATGTCGACCTACTGGGATAGCTCCTTCACCACAGGTGTGCGGCAGCCAGCGGTCAACTCACAGTTCGCCAGCTCAACCGGAGGCCTGCCGTTCGAACCGTCAACCGGCAACTTCACCACGACCGCTACTGACGCGGTTGTTGCGACAGCAGGCCCCTCGCTGTCGGTCGTGCGGTCATACAACAGCCTCGACCCCCGCCGCAGCGGCACGTTCGGTGCCGGATGGACCTCGCGCTGGGACATGAAGATCGTCGCAGACGACTGGGCCGACACCTCCGACACGACGAAGCCGACCCGGCTGACGGTGACTTATCCCGACGGCCGTCAGGTGCGCTTCGCTCCGAACGCTGACGGTACCTTCCAGCCGCCTCCTGGCACCTACGCGACGCTCACGAAGATCGAAAATCCGGACCTGGCCGGCTGGCGGCTGACCGACAAGGCGGGCACCTCTTACTTCTTCGACCTCTCCGGCCGCCTGACGAAGATCGCCGACCTGCGGGGCCGTACACAGACTCTCACCTACAACGGCGACGGCAAGCTGTCCACGGCGACCGCCTCGGGCGGTCGGTCGCTGACCTTCACCTGGACCGGCGGGCACGTGACCCAGGTTTCCACGAACGAGGCGAACGGCGCGCCGCTCACCTGGACGTACACCTACGAGGGCGACAAGCTCATCAGCGTGTGCGCCCCTGTGGCCGATACCTGCACCACCTACGCCTACACGAGCGGCTCGCAGTACCTCAGCGCGGTGCGAAACTCCGACCCCATCGGCTATTGGCGCCTCGGCGAGGCCTCCGGCACCAAGGCCAAGGACTCCGGCTGGGGGGCGGGTGACGCGAGCCTGACCGGGGTGACGCTCGGACAGGCGGGAGCCGTTGAATCGAGCCCCGACAAGGCCGCGAAGCTCTCCGGAGCGGGGACCATCTCCCTGCCCGACCACGCGATCGCCCAACTCGCCGGCTCCGCCTCGATCGAGACGTGGTTCAAGACCTCTGCAGCCGGTGTGATCATGGCAGCAGGGACCGACAACGGCAGCGACCCCGCCCGCTCTCTGGTCTACGTGGGTTCGGACGGCAAGCTACGCGGCCAATTCCGCCCCACCACCGGCACGTCAGCGATCGCCCCGATCACCTCCACGGCCGCAGTCAACGACGGCCAATGGCACCACGTCGTGCTCACCCTGTCGGGCACAACGCAGCAGATGTTCCTGGACGGCCAGAGCGTCGGTACGGCGACAGGCTCAGGCTTCGGCGGCTGGCCGGTGGGCGCCCAGATGGGTAATGGCAAGCTGGAGGGCGGTAAGTGGCCAGGTGGGCCGGCAAGCACGGCAAATCTGCCGCTGAACGGATTCCTGGACGAGGTCGCCCTCTACGACCGGCCCCTGTCGGCCGATGACGTCGCGATCCACTTCGCCGCACGTGGGGCCGCGCCGCACCTCATGTCGAAGATCACGCTGCCGTCCGGCCGCGTCGGGATGGAGGCGACCTACGACCCGGCGACCGACCGAGTCAAGACACTCACGACGGCCCACGGCGGCGCCTGGCAGCTCGGGGCGCCCACGGTCAACGCCAGCACCGGCATTGCCACCGTGACCGTGACCGACCCGGCCACGAACACCCTCGGTTTCGAGTTCGACTCCTGGCGCGGCGACCGGCTCGTATCGCAGACAGATCAGCTCGGCAAGAAGACCGCGTACGCCTATGACACGGGCGGTTTCCTCTCCAAGGTCACTGATCCGAATAACAATGCCGTCCAGCGCACCTACGACAAGCGCGGCAACGTGCTCACCACGACCACCTGCCGGTCCACGACGAGCAATTGCCAGACCTCGCGGTCGGAGTATTACCTCAACACCTCCGACCAGCTCGACCCGCGCAACGATCGCCTGGTCAAGAGCCGGGACGCGCGCTCGGCATCGGCCACCGACAACACTTACGCCTCGACTGTTGAATACACGGCCTTCGGCGAGGTGTTGAAGGAGACCACTCCGGCCACCGCTGACTTCCCGGCCGGCCGTTCCGTCGGCTACGCCTATACCGACGGCACTGAGGCAGCCGTCGGCGGCGGCGTCACCCCCGCCGGGCTGCTGAAGACCAAGACCGACCCGCGCGGCAATGAGTGGACCTACCGTTACACCGCTGCCGGCGACCTCGCCGAGCAGACCGACCCCGAGGGCTTGGTCACCAAGCTCGCCTATGACGAGATCGGACGGCTGGCTGCTTCGACCCAGGTTTCGGACGCGCATCCGAACGGCGTCACGACCAGCTTCACCTACGACAAGCTGGGTCGGATCCTCACCCAGACCAGTCCCGGGATCAAGAACGAGATCAGCGACGTCACGCACACCGCGAAGACCACCTTCACTTACGACGCGGACGGTAACAAGCTCACCGCCACTCTCGCCGACACGACCGGCTCTGACCCCGACCGGGTGACGACCTACACCTATGACACCAGCGGACGCCTCGACACCGTCACCGGCCCCGAAGGCGGCCAGGTCACCCAGACCTACAACACG
The DNA here is from genome assembly GCF_040655795.1 of Nonomuraea sp. NPDC050310. NCBI lineage: Bacteria > Bacillati > Actinomycetota > Actinomycetes > Streptosporangiales > Streptosporangiaceae > Nonomuraea > Nonomuraea sp. NPDC050310. The sequence continues at coordinate 174,204 of NZ_JBFAKP010000002.1, forward strand.
CTGGGCCAGGTGGTCACCACGAAGGACGCCCGCGGCACTGTCCTGCAGTACGGCTACAGCAAGCGCGGCGAGAAGATCACCACCACGCTGAAGGGCTGGACCGGCAGCCCGGTCGCTCCGCAGGCGGCGCAAGACGTCGTGGTGGAAGCCCTCGCCTACGACCCCGCCGGACGGCTCGCCTCCCGCGTCGACGCCATGGGGCGGAAAACCTCCCTCACCTACTACACCGACAATCTGCCGTGGCAGACCATCGCCGACGACGTCAAACTCAACGGCTCAACCACCGCCCGGGACGTGGTGCTGGAGGAGAACACCTACGACGCGGCGGGCCACCGTACCAAGCAGGTCACCGGAGGCGGCCGCCTGACCGCCAGCGCTGTGTACGACGCAGCCTCCCGGGTGACCTCGCAGAACATCGACCCCGCAGGCGTGAACAGGACCACGACCTTCACTTACGACGCCGCTGACAACGTGCTCAAGACGGCTCTGTCCGCCGGCGGAACCACCAGAGTCGAGACTCGCGAGTACGCCTACACCAAGACCGGACAGATCAACCGCGAGACCGTCGAGAACGGTGCCGAGGACATCGTCACCACACGAACATTCGACGACCGTGGCCTGCCCGTCAGTGTCACCGACCCACGCGGCAATGTCGCCGGCGCGGATGCCGCCGCCTACACCACCACGATGCGTTATGACGCGGCCGGACGCCTGGTCGAAGTCATCGCACCGCAGGTCGCCGTCGAGAAGGAGGGCGCGACCACCCTTAAGCGGCCATCGGCCCTAATGGGCTTCAACACCGCCGGCGAGCAGACCCACCAGACCGACGCTGAAGGTCGCACCACCACGACCACCTTCAACAAGGCCGGGCAGCCGACCAAGATCACTGCGCCGTCCTACACTCCCCCGGACACTACCGGCCGCGTCGGCGGCGAAGTCGGCTGGTGGAAGGCGGACGAAGGCAGCGGCACGGTTCTCAACGACTCCTCCGGAGGTAACCACCCGGCCACTCTGGTTGGCCCCACCACCCGGGTAGACGGCCGCACTGGCGGAGCCGTCGCCTACACCACGGGTACGCACGCAATGACCTCCGGGCCAGTGATCCACACCAACCGCAGCTACACAGTGTCCGCCTGGGTGAAACTGGCTCGGGATGACCACCACGCCGCCGTCGTCGGCCAGGACGGAACCGTCAACTCGGCCTTCAAGCTGGTCTTCTCGCCTAACGACAAGAAATGGCGGATGCTCACGTATTCGGCCGACGTCAGCGGGGACCCCGGCGTAAAGATCGTCTCGAGCAATCTGGCCAAACTGAACCAGTGGACCCACCTCACCGGGGTATACGACGCGGAGCAGAGCAAGATCCGCCTCTACGAAGACGGCGTTCTGGCCGCCGAAGGCGCCTACACCAGCACCTGGGATGCAACCGGCAGCTTCCTCATCGGGCGCACCAAGTACGACAGCGGCTACCAGCACTCCTTCCAGGGCGCCATCGACGACGTCCAGGCATGGGACCGCGTCCTGACCGCAGCGGAGATCGCTTCCGTCGCAGGGGTATCCGGCTCGCCCACCCCAGACGCACCGATCACGCCTACCGTGAAGAACGAGTACAACAGTGCGGGCCAGGTGACGAAGACCACAGACCCGCGTGGCTTCGTGCGCAGCATCGAATACGACCAACTCGGCCGTCCTGTCCGCGTCACCGACCCTGCGCCTCAGAACGAAGCCCCCGGCCGCTGGGTCACCGAGTACGACCTGCTTGGCGAGAAGCTCGCGACCGTCGACCCGCTCGGCGCCCGCACCGAGGCCACCTACGACGACTTGGGCCGCCAGATCACCGCAACCGTAATCGAGCGCAAGCCGACCACGGCCGCCTACACCACCAAGCTCGAGTACTACGACAGCGGCCAGCTCTCCAAGAGCATCGCCCCCGGCAACCGCACCACTACCTTCACCGTCAATGCGGCAGGCGAAATCACCGCCGTCACCGATCCCGAGAACCACACCACCACTAGCACTTACGACCTTGCTGGCCGAGTGGTGAAGGCGACCGACCCGCTGGGCAACGCCACCCAGACCGACTACGACCTGGCCGGCCGCGCCGTCGCCGTCAGAAACCTCGGATCCACCGGCACCATCCTGCGGACAGGTACCGTCGACTACGACGCGGCTGGCAACGCGACCAGCACCACCTCTGGGGAGGGCAACACCACACGCCAGTCTTTCGACGCTTTGGGCCGCGTCACCTCCCTGATCGAACCGATCACGGACACCAAGTCGATCACCACCACCTTCGGCTACGACGCAGCCAGCGCTCCCACCCGCCTCACCGACGCCCGCGACAACACCACCTGGACCACCTACAACTCTCTCGGCCTGCCCGAGTCGGTCATCGAGCCCTCCACTACGGCCCACCCTGACCCCTCCGACCGCACCTGGACCACCAGCTACGACGCCGCTGCCAACCCGGTCAGCATCCTGCAGCCCGGCGGCGTGCGCACCACCCGTGTCTTTGACCATCTCGGCCGCCTCACCTCCGAAGAAGGCGAAGGCGGTGGCGCGGTCACGGCCTCCCGCGCCTTCGGTTACGACGCCGTAGGCCGCCCGACCAGGCTGGGCGACCTCAGTGCGGACTACAACGACCGCGGTCTCCTCACCAGAATCTCCCACGGCACGGTTCAGCAATCGGCCTTTGTCTATGACGAGCTTGGTCGCACCATCCAACGGGAGGATGCCTCGGGCTCCTCCATCTTCACCTGGGACAACGCAAGCCGCCTCAAGACGGCCACCGATCCGGTATCCGGCCGGACCCTCACCTACGGCTGGGACGAGGCGAACCGACTACGTACTTTGGCCTCGGCCAGCGACAGCCAGATCTTCGACTACGACGCCCAAGACCGCTTGATCAGCCATCAGGTAAAGAGCGTCGGTGGGACAGAGCTCGCAAAGATCACCTACGGCTGGGACAAGGACGACAACCTCACCGCGAAGACCACCACAGGCATAGCCGGAGCCGGAGCTAACACCTACGCCTACGACAAGGCCGGTCGTCTGACCTCGTGGACGGCTCCGGACGGATCCGCCACACCCTACGAGTGGGATGACGCCGGCAACCGGACTAAGGCAGGCAGCAGCACCTTTACCTACGACGCGCGCAACCGCCTGACCTCAGGAGGGGGAACTGACTACACATACACCCCCCGAGGAACGCTCGCTAGCCAGATGAAGGACGGTCAGACCACTGCGCTGGCCTTCGACGCCTTCGACCGGCTCATCGCCGATGGAGACAGCCTCTACAGCTACGACGCCCTCGACCGGGTGACAAAGCGCACCAGGGGTACGGCTCAGCAGGTCTTCTCCTATCTCGGCGTGTCGAACTCGCTATCCGCGTTGTCTTCTAGCGAAGGGCCCGTGGCGAAGTATGGCCGCGATGCCATTGGCAACATCATGAGCCTGCAGGAGGGCGCCGCATCTGCGGTAACAACAATTACTGACCTTCACAACGATGTTGTCGCTACTTTCAACACTAGCGGGTTGACGAGCTCGACTATGTTCAGCCCCTTCGGTGAGATATTGCAGCAGACAGGAGTAAAAGCCAGCCTCGGCTATCAAGGGTCATACACCGATCCGGATACTGGGAAAGTCAACATGCACGCACGTTGGTATGCACCTGAACTGGGTGCGTTCACTAGTCGCGACAGCATGTCCCTCGACCCAAGCCCTAGCGTCCAGGCCAACCGGTACGCATATGCAAACGCTGGGCCAATGACAGGCATCGATCCGACCGGCCACAATCGGGTAGCGGTCGGGGCTGGAGCTGTGAAACCGCTTGGCGCAACGGGCGGGCACGGGTCGATTGATTATTCATCTGCTGCCACGGGCGGCGGTATTTCTGCTGGCTGTCAGTACGCAATGTGTATAGGCGGAGGCGGAGGTTGGGATAGGCATCCTGTAGGAATGGCTGCTCACTGCCCTTGTGAGAGTTCTGGGCCCTACCTGTCGGATGAAGAGGCTAAACGGATTGATTATATGCCAAATGGACGGCCGGCGCCAAAGGGCTACTGGGATAATCCCAAAGCAGGTAAGTCCTACATGGCAATGTACGATCCGACCGCCCCCGACGCTGCATTGGCGAATCTTTGGAAAATCCTCACCCACAAGGGCAGCTCAAATGGTAAGGGCGTAAGGTCCTCCGCCCCTCCCGCCGAAGACAGGCCCAACAAAGGTTATAAGGTCTGGTGGAATGGGAAAGAGATTACATTCCCCTCAAAGGCCGCTGCGAAGAAATATATACAAGGGATGGCTGACTCTGGAAAAATAAATACCGGAGGTGCCGGGTATTGGTACTGGTCCCTGGACGCGGAAGAGAAGCTTCAGAAAGACATTTGTAGCAAGAACCCGACTTGGTGTCAGCCTGCCGACACTACTCGCTGGGTTCAGGAAGCATCCGTCCGGATGGCCCTCGGCGCCATTGGAATCCACGGCGTTGACACTCTCTTGTATAATGGGGACGTCGGTCTCGGCATGCAGCCTAAAAACGCAAGAGGAGGAATTTATCTGATTGTCGATCCAGATGGAGAAATATTAAAGGTCGGTAAAGCTTTCACGTTCTCTGTACGTGTTAACAACTATCAAACGAAAGGCCCCTATCGAGACCTAAATAAGCCCGGCGGTCATCGCATGATGATTCTCTGGCGCACGGGTGATTCAAACGTTGATGATGGTGGAGAGCACATCATGTATCATGCGCTTAAGAACGCTGCGCACCTGGAGTTGCCGCACAACCGCAATGAGCCACTCTCTGATCCTTCTAAGCTTAAGAAGGGGGCAGATGTGACCGAGGACTACGCTCATTCGCGAGAGCGTGCTCTCAAAGCTGCATATAGATTCTTCATGAAATACAACTATCCGATTGTGGGTACTGGCACTCCACAGCTCGGCATCAAAATGCAGATCGCTGGACAGACTATCTATCGGCGATAGGCGTTCGCCTGTCGCCTCCTGGAGTGTTGCATGTCATCGTGGGGCGTTGGTCCGTTTGAAAGTGACGTCGCACTAGATTTTCTAGCCCTCCTGGAAGGATCGCCACAACCAGGGGCGGTAATTGAATCTGTTCTAGACGCAATCTTGTCTGAGGATAACTATATTCCCGACATGGCGTTGGTGTTTGGACTAGCAGCTGTGGGAGCTATTGGGTCGTCGTTTGACAGCAAGCGAGGGAGCATTTCTCTGCTGCTATCAAATCGCGTCAGGAGCTATTCTGGGTCGCAGCGGCTCAAGTGGAAGGCGGCCAATGTAGTGGAGTGCGCACGCCACCCCTGGGGGCTCCATACTGGTTGTAACAGTCTCTATTGGAGTCATTGGCAAACTGGGGATTTGGCCGCCTATCTCGACGTGCTGCACAGCATGGCGATCAAGTTCTCAGATTTGCCACCGCCGGCATCTCCGCCATGGATACCGCATCCGAAACCGCCATCAGTGCTGGGTCGGTTCGATGATCACCTGGCTTCGTTTCCAGTACCTCCCGTCGCGCCTGCTTTTCGGATACGCTACGGAAGTGAGGACGTCGCAAAAGCAGTACACTACGCAATACTTTCGGTCATTGAGGGGATTCATCATGACGCAAAGTCTCTTGCTTGTGATGAAACAGTCCTAAGGTCTGATCTGACTCGGCTTCGGCAGTTGAACGAATTGCCATGGCGATACGCATCAATGTACGATCAAAACTTTGCCTTGAAGATGCTTTCTGTCGCTTCGCTGAGGGCAGATAGCGTCCTGCGCGGGTTGGCCAGAAGGCCGCGTTGTGTTGCCGAGCAGCTCGTCGATATACTATTTTCCACCGCAGGCGTTCGATTTATAGCTGAGCGAAGCAATCTTTCGGGGAATGAGTTTTCAGAGGCCTGCACTGCAGTTCGCGAGATATTCAACGTCACTACTCGGCGCCATGGGCTGCGCGCTTTGTTGGGTTCGAGTTGCATTCGCCAAATATCTGAGATAACCTCCCTCGTTCCCTCCAGCTTGCTTCCTCTGCCAGGAGATTTTGCGCAGGCATTTGATCGTTGGTTCCGGGCGTTTGAGGAGAGGCCGGGTCTATATTCATCGCTTAGCGATATTTGGTGACTCTGCCGAAATAAGACTTCTTCTGACGAATGCTTATATCCGTGCAATCTCGAGTGACGGTGGACTTAGTAGCCTGGTCGCGAGCTTGGACTCGATCCCGGTGCCTGTTGGTCCAATTTCATTACCAGGTTCTGGCTGGTTGGGTGCCCTATGCTCCCAGGAGTGGTCGCTGAAGTCAGCGGGCCTGCAACCAAAGCCTCCGGCCGGGCGCTCCAGCTTGGGGATGATCAGGCAGCGTGCGTGCGTTGCGTGGAGGATCAGTGGGTCAGGAGCTCACGTCGTGCCATCAACGTGCCATGGGGAGCAGTCAGTAGTGGTCAATCACGGTCACTCGAGGACTGTCTTCCACGGCCATGAAGCCGCCCGGAAGGGGCGCCTGATTTAGTGCGGTGACTCGGCATGGTTCACCGGGTTGATCGCCTGGCACAGGCATCGGTCGGCCATGTAGGTGAGTCGGCCAGGATCTCGATCCCAGCAGTTGCACGCAGGCCGGCCGACCCTCCGGGCTGTTTTAGCACCGGCTTCGACGCCCGGGTCAGGGCAGGCGGGGCGCCCGGGGTGGCCGTGGACGGTCCACGTGACTCCAGGGATCGTCGCGGGGAGGACTCGCCTAGCCGCCGCGACGAACCTGCTGCTTCTGGAGGTCAGGCAGCGGGGTGGACGTGGAGGTCGAAGGGCTGCCTGTTGTTGGCCGGGTACGCGTCGCGGCGGCTGTACACCTGGACGCAGCCGCGCAGCGTCGTCGGGGCGCCGATGCGGAGGTCAACCCGTACCGGGATCAGAGCGGTAGCGGTCCGGAACTTGCCCAGTCCGGACGGGAAGGTGCAGCGCACCTGGTTGAGCTGGGGGAAGCCCTGGCAGCTCGTCGGGAAGAACGGCCCGGCCGAGGCGACTCCTTCGGGCAGGGTGATCACGACATAGAACGGTGAGGTCAGGGGGTCAGGGCCCTTGTTGGTGACGAAGCCGCGCACGGTCGTGACACCGCCCGGCGTGGTGGCGTCCGGATCCATCCTGACCACTGCCAGGTCGGAGCGGGGGACGGCGGCGAGGGCCGTTCCGGCCCCGAGGAGGGAGAGGGCGAAGCCCACCGCGACAGCTCTGACGATAAGGCCCGAGCGTGACATTTCGATCGCCTTGCTTTCTGGGTTGTGCCTAATCAACGGCTTGATCACTTCTCCTCGGGTGATCTTCGATGCTTGGCATGGCGATCCCAGGCTTGATGCTGGTTGATCTTTGGCAATTGGCGGATGTCGATGGCTGTTCGGCATGCTTGGGGCTGGTGGGGCGGGCCCGAGTGGCGAGTCTGCTTCGCCGTACCGCATGTGCGTCGGTAGCGGACCACCTGTCGAGCTGAGCCGGTCCGGTGCTTCCAACCACGGATGATGCTCGGGGTGGGATGGCAATCGTGCTGGTGCCCTAAGAGCTCCTAACGCAATGACGTCAGACGTCGCCAGCAGATGAGCGCGCAGGCCAGTCTAAGAAAGGCCTCGTGGATGTCGGCGTGGACTTCCCAGCGGATGCGCAGGCGGCGGAAGGCGTGCAGCAGGGCGAAAGGTCTGCTCGACGACCCAGCGTTGTGTGCCCGGGCCGGAGCCGTGTGCAGTGCCGCGACGGGCGATGAGTGGGCGGATCTGCAGCTCGCGGACCAGGCGGTGGTACTTGTCGTGGTCGGCGAGTACGGCGTCGGGACGCTGGCGGGGACGGCCGCGCTTGCCGCGCACCTGGGAAATAGCCTCCAGGAGCGGGCGGAGCTGAGTGACGTCGTTGCGGTTGGCGCCGGTCAGGATAACCGCCAGTGGGATGCCGCCGGCGTCGGTGATCAGGTGGTGCTTGCTGCCGGGACGTCCCCGGTCGACCGGAGACGGACCTGTCTGCGGCCCCCTTTAACGCTCTGATCTGCGAGGAGTCCACCGCGGCCTGGGAGAAGTCGAGCGCGTCAGCGGCCCGCAGCCGATCGAGCAGCACCTCGTGCAGGCGCTGCCACACGCCGGCCTTGTTCCACTCGGCCAGCCGCCGCCAGCAGGTCATGCCTGAGCCGTAGCCCAGTTCTTGGGGCAAGAGCTCCCAGGCGATCCCGGTGTGCAGCACGAACAGGATGCCCTGCAAGGCCAGCCGGTCATCCAGCCGTCTGCGTCCCGGACGCCGGAAACGCCGCTGACGCTGCGGCAGCAACGGTTTTGATGACCTCCCACAGTTCGTCGCTGACCTCCCACGGCCTCAGCTTGGCCACTCGCGCTCCTCTCGCCCGGTTACAGCGAGAGATCAAAGCACAACAAAGATCATTCTGTGAGGAGCTCTAAGCCGTCGTCGGCAGGTCGGTGATCACTGCGTCGGGCTGCAGGGGCTGGTGAAGTGCGTGCAGGTGGGTCGAGCCGGCCGGCCTTCTTGGTCGCGTGGGGCTGCGCATTTCTCGCGTAGTGGGTCGGATGCCCGTCACTCACACTCCAGGCAGCGGGCCGTACACCCCGCCGACGTGCGCGCAAGCTGTCCATCATCGGCAGTCGTTGATCTCGAATGGCTGCTGAATTCGCCGACTTCGGGATGGCCGCATGGGGGCGCTCCGTCGTCCTGGCGGTGCCTTACAGCCGCGGAGGTCGTTCTGCGCCCGGGAAACCGTTGAAGCAGTCGTTCACAGCCGGCCTGGGACCGCGAGGCCGCCCTCGTAGGCGGCGATCACTGCCTGAACGCGGTCGCGCAGGCCGAGCTTGGTGAGGATGTTGCTGACATGCGTCTTCACCGTGTGCTCGCTGAGGACCATGGAGGCGGCGATCTCGGCGTTGGACTGGCCGAGGGCGATCATGCGCAGGGTCTCGCGTTCGCGGGTGGTCAGGACGGAGAGTTCCCTCGCGAGCGGCCTGTCGGTGGCGGGGGAGCGGGAGGTGAACTCGGCGATCAAGGTGCGGGTGACGGAAGGGGCCAGGAGTGACTCGCCGGCGGCTACGACGCGGACGGCGTGGATGAGGTCGGCGCGGCGGACGTCCTTGAGGAGGAAGCCGCTGGCTCCCGCGCGGAGGGCTTCGAAGACGTAGTCGTCGAGGTCGAAGGTGGTCAGCATGAGCACGCGGCAGCTTGTTTCGGAGGAGACGATGCGGGCTGCCTCTATGCCGTCCATGTGGGGCATGCGGATGTCGAGGAGGAGGACGTCTGGGTGGTGGGTGCGGGCGGCGTCGACGGCTTCGAGGCCGTTGGCGGCTTCGGCGACGACCTCGATGTCGGGCTGGGCGTCGAGGATCATGCCGAAACCGGCCCGGACGAGTTCCTGGTCGTCGGCTATGACGACACGGAGGGGGCTGTTCATGCTGCTGTCGCTTTTCATACTGCTCACTCCGTTGGTACCGCTCAGACCGTTGGTCTCGCCCAGCTCGCTCATGCCGGGACTCCGAGGTCCATGCCGCTCGGGTCGCTGAGGTCCCCGCTCATGCCGCGATCCCGACGGGCAGCCGGACGACGACCTCGAAGCCGGGGCCATCAGTGCGGGGGCCCGCCGAGGCGGTGCCGTGACAGGCGGCGGCGCGCTCGCGGATGCCGATGAGGCCATGGCCACCGTAGTTGCCCGCGGGCAGCAGGTGGGCGGCGCCGCGGCCGTTGTCGGTGATGCGGATCATGAGCTCCCCGTCCGACCAATCAACGCAGACCTCAGCCCGGCTAGCACCGGAGTGCTTGACGACGTTGGTCAGCGCCTCCTGCGTCACCCGATACGCCGCGACGTCCACATCGCCAGGAACCGGAACAGGGGAACCGGTGACGGTGTAGGTGACGTGCACACCGGTGACCTGAGCAACGAGGCCAGGCAGGTCAGCCAAGGTAGGTTGCGGCGCACGCGGCCCCTCGCCCTCCTTGAGCACCCCGAGCAGCCGCCGAAGCTGCACCATCGCATCCCGCCCCGAGGCCGCGATGGCGTCGAAGGTGGCCTCAGCCCGGTCGGGGTCGGTGCGGACGACGACGGGGCCGGCCTCGGCCTGGACGACCATGAGGCTGACCGCGTGGGCCAGGATGTCGTGCATGTCCCGAGCGATCCGCGCCCGCTCCCGCTCGGCGGCCCGCTCGGCCTCGACCTGGCGTTCCCGCTGGAGCTGGACGGCACGCTCCTCCAGCGCGGCGGCGTGGCTACGCGAGATGGCCGCCGCCCGGCCGACGGCGTAGGCGGCGACGAAGAGCACGACGCCCCGCACCGCCGTGTCGGAGGACCCGGTGACCAGGAGCCCGCCTGCGGCGGCCACGGCCAGCGCGATCAGGCGCGCCGACCGGGTGGCGTAGGCAGCGGTGGAGTACATCGCGACCAGCGCGCCGTACCAGATGGGCTGGTCCGCCACCCGGTCGGACAGGTCGTACAGCGCGACCGCGACAAGGGTGGTCATGAGCACGAGCACCGGCGCGCGCCGCCGCCACACCAGGGGTACGGCTGCCGCGACCACGACCGCGTACCCCCACCAGCTCCACCACCCAGCCCGGTCGGCGAGGAGCGGCCAGAGCTGGACCGCCAGGACGAGCGCGACGAGCGCCAGGTCCAGCCGGCGAGCCGGAATGGCACGCAACCGTTCGAGAAGGGGCACAAGGCGGCATTCTGCCCGCATCACACAGCAGCCGGTACGGCAGGCCGTACCGCCGGGACGGAGACCCGGGCCACGGCCAGGTAGGAGATCAGCAGGAAGGCGGCGCCGACCGGCATGAAGTCCTTCTCCACGAACGGCACGAGCACATCGGCGATCACCAGGACCGGCGTCCACGCCTTGACCCGGCGCTGTACGGCAAGCTGCAGGACCAGCCCGATCTGGGCGACGAAGAACAACGCCGGCCCGAAGTCGTAGATCACCTGCTGCACCCCGGGAATCGCCTGGACCTGGTCGAACTGCACGCCCATCGCGGCGTGGTCGGCCGACCGGAACCCGATGACGATGTCGATGGCGAACTGGGTGATCAGCGTGGTGATGCCGACATATCCGGTCCAGGCCAGCCCGGCCGCCAGCCGCCCGCCCCCGGCCATTCGCCGCATTTCATGAAAGGTCACGGCGAAGAACACGAGCGCCCCGATGAAGGCCAGGTGCCCGGTCGTCCAGGCCAGGCCGGGACCGCGGCTGCCGTCCAGCCCGTCGAGCAGGCGGATCACGCCGTAGGCGAAGGTGAGGACAGGGGCGGCGACGAAGGCGAATTTCGGGGACATCTCGGTAGCTCCTTGGCTGCGGTGATGTCCCCAATCCTGGTTTCGTGCGGCCTTCCGGACATCGCCGAGCTGAGCGAACTCTCGTATCCCTCTTAAGAGCGATATGCGGATGCGGGCCGGGTCTCGGCCCACCAGGTGCGGATGGCGTCGAAGTAGTCGTCATCGCCCGGGTTGCAGCTCGCGATCGGCGTCTCGCCCGGGTTGACCCACGCGCCCTCGTCCCCGTAGTAGCCGCGAGGCCGCAGGCAGCGGATGACGACGCGGTGCTGGAGGCCGGTGGCGCCTCTGGCGCAGGTGGAGATCGTCTGCTTCTCGTTGATCTTCGTCGCGGTGCATCCGTACAATAATGTGAAGTACTACATACCACAAGGCATTGTCGGGAGCGCGTGACATCCTAACCTCATGACTACCGCACCGACGCAGGCCGACATCGAAGCCCAGTTCACCGGGCTGCTCGACGGCACCGTCACCAGGGAAGACGCCAACCGCTGGGCGGCTCGATGGGTGAACGCCGACAAGCCCGGCGTGGACGACGAGCTCGTGTGGTGGGGCCTGATGCACCTGTACGGCATCGACCTCCGGCCCGGGCCCGGCGAGCCGTACCTCTCCAGTGACGAGCAGATCGCCGAATGGCTCGAAGAGTTCCGCGGCAACGGCAAGAACCTGCTGTTCGACGACGAGTCCTGACAAGCTCAGCGGAATGAGCGCCGGTAGGCGGCAGGAGTGGTGCGCAGGGCGGTGTGAAAGCGGCGGCGGAGGTTGACCGCCGAGGAGAGGCCGACGCGGGTGGCGATGGTCTCGACCGGCAGGTCGGTGTCCTCCAGCAGGGCGCGGGTGGCCGCGAGGCGGCGTTCGAGCAGCCAGCGGGCGGGTGGCACGCCCAGTTGCTCGGTGAACTGCCGCGTCAGCGTGCGTGGGGATACGCCCGAATAGGCCGCCATGTCCTCCACGGTGACCGGCTCGGGAAGCCGCGCGAGCAGCCATTCCAGCAGGGGAGCCAGCGAGTCCGGCATCGGCCCGGTGGTCGGCAGCGGCGGATATTGCCGCTGGCAGCCCTCCCGGTGCGGCCCGGCGGCGAGCTGGCGGCCGATGCGCATGGCGTGCGCCGCGCCGTACTCCTGGAAGACCTGGTGCAGGCAGAGGTCGAGGGTGGCCGCCGACGCGCCGGCGGTGGCGACGTCGCCGTGATCGACGTAGATGACCGTGTCGTCGGGGATCACGCGCGGATACCGGGCGGCGAGCTCGGCGGACAGCTCCCAGTGCACGGACGCGCGACGGCCGTCCAGCAGCCCCAGCGCCGCGGGGATGAACACCCCGGCGGCGACGGCGACGATGCGGGCGCCACGCGCATGCGCTGCGGAAACCGCATGCAGTACGGCAGGCGAAGGGGTGAGCGTCCAGCCGGCGATGACGACGGTGTCGGCGTCGTCGAGGGCGTCGAGGCCACGATCCACCTGGATCGGCACACCCAGGGTGGTGGGCAGCGAACCGGGCGTTTCGCTGCACAGTGTGAAGCTGTAATGCTGGGGAATGTCCGGCCCGTGATAGCCGAAGACGGCTGACGCCGAGGTGACCGGATAGAGCTCCTGGTTCGGGGCGACCAGGGCGACCACGCGGTGGGGATCGACGGGCGCGGGCGGGGTCTCCGGGCAGTCCAAGGCCATGGCGCAAATGTACCCAATGATGTCATTCCGGACTCCGGTGCTCTGATCTGGAGAAATCCAGAATGAAGGGCATGTGGACGAGGAGCTTCAGCCTCTACTTCGGGGCCCGCACGATCTCGCTGCTCGGGGACGCGATGATGCCCGTCGCCTCGGCGCTGGCGATCGGCAAAGTGTACGGGATCGCCGGCGTCGGCTACGTGCTGGCGATCTGGACCGCGTCGGCGGTGCTGGTCATGCTGTTCGGCGGGGTGGTCGCCGACCGCATCGGCGCCCGGCGGTTGATGATCGGCGCGGACGTGGTGCGGGTCTTCACCCAGGGCATCGTGGCGCTCGCCTTCCTGGACGGGGCTCCGCCGTACCCCTTGTTGCTGGTGATGGCGGGTTTGTCGGGCATGGCGGCCGGGGTGTTCGAGCCGTGCGTCAACGGCATGGTGCCCCTGGTGGCGAAGGACCCGCAGCGGGCCAACGCGACGCTGAAGATCGCCGAAGCGGTCACCCACCTGGCCGGGCCCGCGCTGGCCGGTGTGCTCATAATGGTCGCCGGGCCGGTCTTCGTCTACACCGTGGACGCGGCGACGTTCCTGGTCAGCGGGGTGTGCCTGCTGCTGATCCGGGTCGCCGTGCCGAAGCCGGAGCCCTCCGACGTGCTGAGCGACCTGCGGCGCGGGTGGGAGGAGTTCAAGGCCAGGAACTGGATGTGGTCGGTCATCCTGGTCTGGGTGTTCTGGGGCGTGCTGGTGGTCGGGCCGTACGTGCCGCTGTCCTCGCAGGTCATCGGGGCCGACTACGGCTGGGTGATGGCCGCGCTCGGCCTCGGCACGGTGCTCGGCGGCGTCGTGGCGATCCGCCTCCGACCGCGCCGCCCGCTCGCCGCCGGCGCGGTGGCGCTGAGCCTGTACGTCGCCGTGCCGTTGACCGTCGCGCTGGGGCTGCCGCTGCCCGCGCTGATGATCGGCCACCTGCTCGGCGGCTGCGCGCTGGCCTTCTGGTCGGTGATGTGGTCCACGACCGTGCAGACCCAGGTCGCCCCGGACGTCGTCAACCGGGTCAACGCCTACCAGGTGGCCGGCTCGGTCGCGGGCATGGCCGTCGGCCAGGCCCTCGCCGGCCCGATCAGCCTGGTGATCGCCCCCCGGGACTTCATGCTCGGATCCGCCCTGGTCACCCTGGGCGTCGCGGCGGCCTTGCTGTTGATCAAGCCCGTCCGCAACCTCCCCCGAGCCGCCCCCACCCCCACCACGGAACCAGCACCGATCCCGGCCTAGCCATGGAGGCCTTGCGCAACCAGCGCCCGCTCCAACAGACCCGTGTCGAAGCCGTGCGTCGCGAAATGATCGACCAGAGGTTGGTAACGGTCGGCCCGGTCGCGCACGAGCTCGGTGGCCAGCCGCAGTTCGAGGCGGACGACCGGCACTTGGAACGGGCCGCAGGGGACCAGCACGCAGTGCTCCCACGGGCCGCGGCCGACGCACTCCATGCTGTCGGAGCCGGTCTCGACCTCGACGGTGCTGAACTCCACCTGCACCCCGCCGACCGCGAAGCGGGCGAAGTACTGCGCGGTGGCGGGAAGCCAGACGGGCGGGTACAGGCAGGGAAAGCCCGCCAGGGCGGCGGTAGCCACCGCGCCCGCGCCCCCGTCAGTGTCAAAGTGCCAGTATCTCCGAATGCCGCCTGACCATCGCCTCGTCGTCCTCGTCGACGGCCTGCCCGGAGCCGGCAAGTCCACCCTGGCCCGGCCCCTCGCCCACGAACTGGGCCTGCCGCTCTTCAGCAAGGATCAGATCAAGGAATCCCTCGCCGACCACCTCGACCCGCCCGACGGCCTCGCGCCGCGCGAGTGGAGCCGCCGCCTGGGCCGAGCCGCGGGCGAGACCCTGTGGCGGCTGCTCGCCGACTCCGCCCGCGGAGCCGTCCTCGACAGCTACTGGCCCGCCACCCTGCGCCCGGTCGTGGCCGCCGGCCTGACCCAGGCAGGCGTGCACACCGCCCACGAGATCAGGTGCACCATCCCCACCGACCTCGCCCGGCAGCGCTACGCCGAGCGAGAGCCGACCCGGCACCCCATCCACCACGGCGTCCCCCTGGACGAGCAGTCGTGGAAGGAGATGGAGTCCGGCTCAGCCCCACTCGGCCTCACCCACACCCACCAGATCGACACCACCGAGCCGATCGACCTGCACGAACTGGCCGGCCGCATCCTCGGCACACCGAACCCGGCAGCCTGAACGGGACGCCGAAAGGCGCCTGCCGGTCAGGGCAGGCGCCTTGGGGTCAGTGACCGGCGTGGGCGCCCATCTCGTTGTCCGCCCGAGCCGGCAACAGCAGGGCGGTGATAACCACAGCCACCGAGATCACCGCGCCGATGATGAACGCCAGCCGCATCCCGTCAAGGTCGGCGACCACCTTCACGACGCCCTCGTGCTGGAGCGCCTCGGTGCGGGCGCTCATGACGGTGATCACCAGCGCGGTGCCGAAGGCCGCCGAGACCTGCTGCAGCGTGCTGAGGATCGAGCTGCCGTGCGAGTAGAGCGAGGGCGGCACGGCGCCGAGGCCGAGGGTGAACACCGGCGTGAAGGTCGCCGCAAGGCTGATCATGAGCAGCGCGTGCAGGCCGAGGATCTGCCAGTACGGCATGGTCATCGTGACCTGGGTGAAGCCGACCAGGGCGAGCATGATCCCGACAGCGCCGGGGATGACCAGGACCCGGCCGCCGAAGCGGTCGAAGAGCCGGCCCACGGTCGGGCCGAGCAGACCCATGGCCAGACCGCCGGGCATGACCAGCAGGCCGGTCTGGAAGGCGGTGAGGCCGCGGACGTTCTGCAGGTAGAGCGGGAGCAGGATCATCGAGCCGAGCATCGCCATGAAGGCGACCGCCATCAGGATGAGCGCCACGGTGTAGGTGCGGTGGCGCAGCGTGCGCAGGTCCATCAGCGGGGCGTCACGCCGCGCCGACCGTGAGCCGGTCGCGGCCGAGCGGTCGCTGCGGCGCTGCAGGACGAGCTGGCGGAAGACGAAGACGCCGATGGCGAGCACGCCCGCGCTCACGACGCCGATGGCCACGCCCAGGTCGCTGCTCTCGAAGAGGCTGAGCCCGTAGACCAGGCCGCCGAAGCCGGCCGCGGCGGTGAGGACGCTGAACCAGTCGATGGTGCTGAACTCGGGCTGGCCGACGTTCTTGAGCCGCTTCAGGCCGCCCCAGGTGATCAGCGCCGCGATGGGGAGGACGACCGCGAACAGCAGTCGCCACGAGCCGAACTGCAGGATCACGCCGGAGATCGCCGGGCCCATGGCCGGGGCGACCGAGATGGCCAGCGTGACGTTGCCCATCACCCGGCCACGGTCGGACTCGGGCACGACCTGCATCAGCGTGGTCATCAGCAGCGGCATCATCACGGCCGTGCCGGACGCCTGGATGATCCGGGCGGCGAGCAGCACCTCGAAAGTGGGGGCAACGGCGGCCAACGCGGTGCCGAGCAGGAACAACCCCATCGCGGTGGTGTACGCGCTGCGGGTGGAGACCCGCTGCAGGAACCAGCCGGTGATCGGGATGACCGCCGCCATCGTCAACATGAACGCGGTGGACAGCCACTGCGCGGTCTGACCCGTGATGTCCAACGCGCTCATCAGGTTGGGGATCGCGTTGATCATGATCGTCTCATTGAGGATGACCACGAACGTCGCGAGCACGAGCAAGCGGATCACGGCCGGGGTACGGCCGGACGGAGCGGTAGCGGATTGCTCAGGTGATTCAAGCTTAAGGGCGGACACGATACCTCGATCGGGGTTGACGGGCAGAAGCTGGTCACGGCCGCTGGCTTCGCAGCCGTCGCTCTCACGAATCGTCGTCGTGGACATGCCCATGCTGACTTGCGGTACCGACAAAACTCATCGGCCCGATCTACACTGCGACATCCGGAAGGCGGCTGTCATCTGGTTTTCCGGTGAATTCGCAGGTCAGCTCGCGCCCAATTTCCTGGAACCCCAGATCCGGCCGGCCCCGGTCAGGTGGAAGGCCGGCGGGCGCCCCAGAGCGTGACGGCCGCGTACAGGGTCAGCAGCACCGACATGGCCAGCGTCCACCCCGACCCGCTCTCGCTCCACCGCCACCACGCCAGCGCCGCCAGGGGCGCCAGCACCAGCGCGAAGGCCAGCGACCCCATCCGGTACCACCGAGGCCGCGTCCGCGAGGCCGCGACCAGGGAGGTCATCCACCGGGGCTCGTCCGGGTCGGGCCGGGTGAGCACCCGCCCCCAGCTCTCCTTCTCCACCAGCGACTCGTCGCCGGGCGAGTAGCCGCCGCCCAGGAAGCGGGAGGCGTCCGGCGTCCGGGTCACCCGGGCGAGCAGCCCGAGGACGCCCTCCACGCGCGCGGCGGGGATGGCGTGCAGGGCGGTGAGGGATTCGACGTTCATGGGCCCGCCGAGCGCGCGCACCCAGGCGGCCGGCTCGGTCCCGTCCGCCTCGGCGCCCCAGATGTGGTGCGTCTGGAGCTTGCCGGCCTGGAAGAGCCAGTAGAAGGCGTGCCCGCGGAAGTGCCCGACGGAGATCGCCACCCGCTTGCCGGCGGACAGGGCGGCGGTGAGGCGCAGGTAGCCGTAGCCGTCCTCGCGCGGGGTGGCCGGCACGACCAGGGTCCAGGTGTCGTCGACCCGCTCGACCCAGGCGGGGTACGGCTCAGCCGTACGGCGTGGCGGGCCTGGTCGAGGCCGGCCCGGAGCAGAATGATCTCCCGTTCCGCGCGCACGTCGAGCTCCCTGTCCACAAACACCGACATATCATGACAAAAATGCTGGGCGGCGAGTCGTCCGGGGGGCCGGTTCGCCGAGTCCGGCCGCCACCGGTCGGGGCGCCGGGTCCTACGCTGGCTCGATGAGCGAAGAAGCCCCCTGGCAGGAGGTCGGCGACCGGGTCTACGTGCGCCGGCACCGGTCCTACGACCTCAACGTCGGCCTGGTGGTCGGCGACGACCAGTGCCTGGTGCTCGACACCAGGATGTCCCACCGCGAGGCCGCCGACCTGATCCAGGCCATCCGGCGCATCACTCCCTTGCCGTGGACCGTGGTGAACAGCCACGCGCACTTCGACCACCACTTCGGCAACGCGATGTTCAAGCCGGCCGAGATCTGGGCGCACGCCCGCGCCGCCGCCGAGATCGAGCGCATCGGCGAGGAGCAGAAGGCCGCCGTGCTCGGCTTCATCGAGGAGGAACGGCGCGCGGAGGTCGAGGAGGTGGAGATCGTCCCGCCCGACCAGGTCTTCACCGACCGGGCCACGCTCGACCTCGGCGGCCGGCTGGCCCATCTGCGCTACTTCGGCCGGGGACACACCGACAACGACATCGTGCTGCACGTCCCCGACGCCGAAGTGATCTTCGCCGCCGACCTGGTCGAGGAGGGCGCCCCGCCGTCCTTCGGCGACGCCTTCCCGCTGGACTGGGCGGACACGACCACCGCGATGCTGGCCGAGCTGCCCGGGGACACGGTGGTGCCGGGCCACGGTGCGGTGGTCGACCGCGCCTTCGTCGCCGCCCAGGCCGCCGAGCTGCGCGAGATGGCCGACCTGGCCCGCCGGGCGCACGTCGAGGGCCTGCGTGACCTGATCCGCAAGGCGCCCTTCCCCGAGGACTTCGCGAACACCGCCATCCAGCGGGCTTTCCTCCAGCTCGACGGCGACCTATAGTGCAAAGTGCACTATAGAAGGAGTCACTATGGCGCGACGCCCTGATCTGGTCGGCCTGACCGTGCTGGCCGTGCTCACGGTTCGCGCCGCACATCCTTACGAGCTGCACCGCTTCATCGTCGACACGCACAAGGACCACGTCACCGGCCTGCCGCGGAGCCTCTACCACGCGGTCGAGCGGCTGGCCCGGGACGAGCTGATCGTCCCGGTCGAGACCAGCCGCGAAGGCCGGCGGCCCGAGCGCACCGTCTACGAGATCACCGACGCCGGCCGGCACGAGGTCGCGCTGCGCGCGCGCGCCCTGCTCGCCACCCCCGACGCCGACCGGCGGGCCTTCCTGGCCGCCGTCTCGCTGCTCGGCGTGCTTCCCGCCGCCGAGGTGGCGCGTGCCCTCAGATCCCGTACGGCCGGCCTCGAAGGCCGGCTCGCCGGGCTGGAGGCGCACCTGCGGGAGGCGGCCGCGTCCGGGCTGCCGCCGGTGCTCACCCTGGAGACCGAGGGCGAGCTGGCGCTGACCCGGGCGGAGCTCGACTGGGTGCGTGAGGTCGTGCGCCGTGTGGAACGCGGCGACCTGGCCTGGCCCGACACGCTCAAAC
This sequence comes from Nonomuraea sp. NPDC050310, assembly GCF_040655795.1. Lineage (NCBI taxonomy): Bacteria > Bacillati > Actinomycetota > Actinomycetes > Streptosporangiales > Streptosporangiaceae > Nonomuraea > Nonomuraea sp. NPDC050310. Next base: position 193,424 of record NZ_JBFAKP010000002.1, read on the forward strand.
GAGCCGCACTCGACGACCTCCACCGAGCCGCACCGCACGACGTGCACCCAGCCCCGCCCGACGACCACCTGGAGTCGCCGCCATGAAGAAGCTGATCCTCGAGGTGTCCGGCGTCGTGGAAGCCCCGCCGGCCGCCGTGCTCCGCGAGCTGAACGCCTCCATCCCCGACCACGGCACCACCGAACGCACCGCCACCGGCCTGTCCGTGCAGGGCGGCTGGTGGTATCGCGGCGAGTGGCACGCCGAGCCGTACGGCACGGGCACCCTGGTGGTGCACCGCGTCTACAACGTCGCCACCGTCGCCCGCTGGGGCGTCCCGCTGGCCAACCGGCTGTTCATCGGCTACGAGCGGACCACGCGGGAGAGCTTCGCCGACGGCCTGCGCAAGATCGCAAATCGCCTCAACACCTCCGCCCGTCTTAAATAGGAGCCATGAGTATCACCTGGGGGACACTCGGCGAGGACGACGCCGAGGCAGTGGCGCGGCTGGTGGCCGACATGGACGCGGTCGACCGGCTCGGCGAGACCCCCACGGCCGGCGACATCCGCTACACCCTCGGCGACCCCCTGCTCGACCTGGCCGACGGCACGCTGGCCGCGCGGGACGGCGAGCGGATCGTGGCCTACGGCTACCTGCCGATCCGCCAGTCCGCCGCGCCCAAGCACCAGATGCGCCTGTCCGGCGGCGTGCACCCCGACTTCCGCCGCCGCGGGTACGGCAGGCGCATCCTCGACTGGGCGCTCGACGCCGCCCCGCGCCTGCACGAGCGCCACTACCCGGGCCGCCCCCTGGAGCTGCACGTCAGCGCCGACGACCGGAGCGCGGGCACGATAGCGCTGCTGCAGGGCGCCGGGTTCGAGCGCATGCGCTGGTTCCTGGAGATGCGCGCCGACCTGCGCGAGCCCGCCCCGCGAGTCGAGCCGCCGCCCGGCATCGGGATCGTTCCATGGTCGCCCGACCTGGACGAAGGCGCTCGGGCGGTGCGCAACCTGGCCTTCCGCGACCACTGGGGGAGCATCGAGCACACCGCCGAGAGCTGGCGGCACACCATGACCGGGATCCGCTCCTTCCGGCCGGAGGCCTCCTTCCTCGCCCTGGACGGCGAGCGGGTGGTCGGCATCCTGATGACCATGCACTTCGCCGGCGAGGCGGCCGCGACGGGGGAGAAGGCCGCCTGGATCGCGATCATCGGCACCCTGCGGGAGTGGCGTGGCCGTGGCGTGGCCGCCTCCCTGCTCTCGCACGCGCTCGGCGAGTTCAGGGCGCAGGGCTACACCACGGCCGGGCTGGGGGTCGACGCCGACAACGGCACGGGCGCGGTCGGCGTCTACGAGCGGGCCGGTTTCCGTGCCGTGCACCGGGGCTCGGTCTTCGTCCGCAAGTTCTAGGCGGCCGGGGTGTCAGGCCAGCCGGATGACGCCCTTGGCGACGGTGATCTTCCGCCGGGTGAGCTTGCGCTCGGCCGGCCCCCGGACCACGGCGCCGGTGGCGAGGTGGAACTTGCTGCCGTGGCACGGGCAGTTGATCGTCCCGCCGCTGACCCCCGACAACGTGCACCCCTGGTGGGTGCACTTGGCGGTGAAGCAGCGGAAGACGTCCTTGCTCGGCCGGGTGACCACGTACTTGCCCTTGATGACCTTCCCGCCGCCGACGGGGATGTCCTTGGTCTTGGCCAGGATCGGCCCGGCGGCGGCCTCGGCCGCGGACGGCCACAGGAACACCACCCCGCCCCCGGCGGCGGCTCCGCTCCTGACGATCAGCGCGCGGCGTGAGAGCACGTTGCCTCCATCGATCTTCCTCGCGTACGGCATGCGCTGATCGTTCACCTTTTTCCGGCGAATGTCTGCAGGGGAAAGGCAGCGAAGAATCCGCCGTCCCCCGCGACCAGCGTCCCGCCGTGCAGCACCGCGATCTCCCGCGCGATCGACAGCCCCAGCCCGGCCCCGCCCGCGTCCCGCGCCCGCGCCTCGTCCAGCCGGGTGAACCGGTCGAACACCGCCTCCCTCGACTCCACCGGGATCCCCGGCCCGTCGTCCAGCACCTCCAGGCTCGCCAGGCCCTCCGGCGTGGCCCGCACCCGCACCACGACCTCGGAGGCCGCATGCCGTACCGCGTTGGAGACCAGGTTGGCCACCAGCCGCTCCAGGTGCCCGCGCACCCCGGAGACCACCACGTCGGGCTCGATGTCGAGGGTGACCCGTTCGCACCAGCGCAACGCCGTCTCGGCCGCGACCTGCCCGAGGTCCACCTCGGAGGTGCGCAACGGCTCGCCGGCGTCGAGCCTGGCCAGCAGGAGCAGGTCGCCGGCGAGGGTCTGCAGCCGGTCGACGTCGGCCAGGGCCTCCTCGGCCAGGCCGGGCGGCGCGGTGAGCTCCAGCCGGGCCCGGAGGGTGGCGATCGGGCTGCGCAGCTCGTGCGCGGCGTCGGCCACGAACCGTTTGTGCTGCTCGACCGCGCTCTCCAGGCGGTCGAGCGTGGAGTTGACGGTCATGGCGAGCGCGGCGATCTCGTCGCCCGACTCCGGCACGGGCACCCGCTGGTGCAGGTCGCTGGCGGTGATGTCGGCCATCTTGCCGCGGATCGCGGCGACCGGCCGCAGCGAGCGCCCGACCGCGAACCAGGTCATCCCGGCGACCACGAAGAGCAGGAGCGGCACGCCGGGCAGCAGCACCTGGGTGAGCGTCCGCAGGGCGTCGTCGGCGACGTCCAAGGAGGCCCGGCCGACGATGACGGTCTCGCCGCCCTGCGGCGCCTCGACGACCACCTGGGCCATCGCGTAGTCGTCGGCGGCGGACAGCCAGGCGGGCGGCGTCTCGCCGGGGGTGAAGAAGGCCACGTCCGGGTCGAGCAGCGCACGCTGCGCGGGCACCGCCTCGACCACGCCCAGGCTCGTCGTCGTGGCGGCGGCGGTGAGCGCCTTCTGGGTCGCCGCGGCCGAGGCGTTGTGGAAGAGCGTGCCGCGCAGCGAGAAGGCCAGCACGAGCGTCACCACGACCAGCGCGAGCGCCACCACCAGCGTCGCGGCCAGGGTGGCGCGCAGCCGGACCGACGCCGTGCGCATCACGCCGCCTCCAGCCGGTACCCGGCCCCGCGCACGGTCACCAGCGAGCTGCGCCCGAACGGCACGTCGATCTTGCGCCGCAGCGCGCTGATGTAGACCTCGACGATGTTCGGGTCGCCGTCATAGGAGAAGTCCCAGGCCTGGGCCAGCAGGTCGCTCTTGGAGACCACCTCGCCGGCCCGCCGCGCCAGGCCGTGCAGCACGGCGAACTCCTTCGGCGTGAGCGCGATCTCCCGGTCGCCACGGCTGCACCGCAGGCCCGCGGGGTCGATGACCAGGTCGCCCACGGTGAGCGCGACCGGCCGCTCCCGCCCGCCGCGCCGGATCAGCGCGCGGAGCCTGGCCAGCAGCACGACGTAGGAGAAGGGCTTGGCCAGGTAGTCGTCCGCGCCGGTGTCGAGCGCCTCGGCCTCGTCGTAGGCGCCGTCCTTGGCGGTCAGCATCATGATCGGCGTCCAGTTGCCCGCCTCGCGCAGCCGGGCGCAGACCGCGTAGCCGTTCAGCCGGGGGAGCATCACGTCCAGGACGATCACGTCGTACGGGTTCTCGGTGGCCAGCCACAGCCCCTCGCGCCCGTCGTGGGCCACGTCCACCGCGAAGCCCTCACCGGCCAGGCCGTCCTTCAGCAGGAGAGCCAGGCGTTCCTCGTCCTCAACCAGCAGTACTCGCACGGGGTCCAGCGTGCCTCAGGTCACCTAAAGCCAACCTGAAGAGGATTTCGGCCGCCTTCAGGGTGGGTTCAGGTTCCGGGGGCCACGCTCTGCCCATCGGAACGAACGACCTTGGAGGTATCCCGATGCGCAAGCGACGGACAGCACTGCTCGGTGCGGCCGCGGCCGTCCTGGTCCTGATGACCGGGCTGACCGGCTCCGCCCTCGCCGACCCCGGCGCCGAGGCGGGCCCGGGCGAGACGGTGGCGATCTGCCGGACGGGCGACGGCAAGGAGGTGGAGGTGAAGCTGGGCGTGCCGGTCAAGATCGAGGGCGAGGGCGGCCCGACCCTGACGGTGACCAAGGCCACCACCGCGACCGTGATGGCCACCGCGGTCGCCCCGGGCGCCGAGGGCTCCGAGGGCGCCCCGCCGCCCGAGGGCGCGACCAAGGTGGAGAGGGCCGAGGTCGGCGGCAAGATGGAGGGCAAGCTCGAGGCCGTCCCGGCCCTCCCGGCCGTCGGCCCCGACGGCAAGCCGCTCCCCGCCCCGGTGGGCCCCGACGGCAAGCCGCTCGACCTGGCCAACGCCGAGACCCTGCACTGCACCACCACCGCGGCCAAGTAGGCCGAGGAGCCCGGCCTCAGCCGAACGAGGGATGCGGCCCGAGGGCCCAGTATTCGAACAGGCCGTATCCCACGTTCCCGTCGTACTCGAACCGGCCGGCCGCGTCGACCAGGCCCCACATCCGGGCCTGGTCCTCCGGCAGCCGGTAGGTCACGCCCTGCACCACCGGTCCCGGCCCCTGGTACATGCCGTGCTTCCAGTCGGCCTCCAGGCCGTACCCGGTCCCGGCCATCAGGTGCACCGGCAGCAGCAGCTCGCACCGCACGTCGAACGGCTTGCCGCGCGGCGGGGCGAAGGAGAGGGTCGCGGAGAGGACGTCACGGGTGCCGGGCGCGTAGACGGGGTGGTACTCGGGCCGGCCGAGGTACTCCTCCTCGCGCCCGTCGTTCCAGACCCGCACCGCCTCCTCCAGGACCCGGCGGCCCTTGTCGTCCTCCTGGACGATGCACAGGATCGCGTGGTCGGCGAACTGCATGGGCGTGTACAGCCAGTAGAAGGTGCCGGGGTTCTTGACCTGGATGCCCGGCGGTTCGGGTTCGCCTACGGGGCGGATGCCCCACGAGCGGTCGCGGGTGCCGAACCAGGCGTCCGGGGTGATGTCCGTCACGGTGTCGCCGACGCTGATGGACCCGGTCCAGCGGCCGGTCTGCGCCAGCCGTACCGAATCGAAGACGACCCGCTCCTGCCAGCGCACGAAGTGCCGCGGTTCGAGCGTCGCCGGGATCGTGCCCGCCCAGGTGAGGTCGAAGGACAGGCCATGCTCGTTCGGCTCCAGCACCACCCGGAGCCGTTTGAGCCCTTCGAGGACCTCCACCCGGAAGGGCCCGATCGTGGTGTCCATCCGGTCCGCGCCGAGCTCGCGCGAGGCGCGGACCACGCGGTGCAGGTCGCCGCGCCGGACGCAGGCGAAGGCGTCGGTGACGCCGAGGTTGGGGTACTGGCCGAGCCCGACGATGAGCATCAACTCGCCGGAGCGGTCGTGGCAGTTGAAGTAGTACCGGTCGTAGAAGTTGCGATCGGAGGTCGCGACGTGCCGCATGACCTGGGCGGCCTGGTGGACCGGGTAGTCGTCGAGCGGGGACAGCGTCATGCCTCGTTGTAGCAAGCGCTTGGTTACACGTCAACGCCCCCGGAGCCGGCGGCTCCGGGGGCGGCGACGTCTTGCTACTTCTTGGACGCCTCGTCGGCCAGGTCGGACGTCTTGTCCGAAGCCCGGTCGGCCTTCTCGCTGACCCACCGCGAGGCGTCGGCGGCCGAGTCCTTCATGTGATCGGTCCACTGCTGGGCGTTGCGACGGTAGAACATGTAGCCCATCGCGCCCAGGGCGAGACCGGTCATCAGGACTGCCACCGGCCACCGGCGCGAACGCGCCGGGGACGGGTCGACCCGCTTCGCGGCCTGCGTCAGCATGGCGCTGACCCGGGGCGCGAACTGGTCTTCCACCCGATGAGCGGCATCCTCCAACTTAGGAGCCGCCCAGTAACGGGCGTCTTCGATACGGGACGAGGCGACTGTTCTCGCCTGGTCCGCCATCGGCGCGAGCCGACCACCGGCCCGCTTGGCCTGGACCTTCATTCGGCCCATCCACGTGCTCGGGACTTCGATGACCACGCGGCGCTTTCTGAGTGTCAGGGACACGTCAACCTCCCCTGTCGATGGGGCCCCGCAGCCTGACCTTCCCGGTGGAAGGCGGCTCAATCATCCGCTCCCGTGGGAGGATGCTTGTGACGGCCTCACGGCCATACCTTTCAGACCTGGACAAATCGCAGAGGGGGCGGCTTTCTCGTGGCTGAGAAGCTGATCGCAAACCTTCAGACAAACCACGGCACGATCCGCATCAAGCTCTTCCCCGAGCTCGCACCGGTCACCGTGGCCAACTTCGTCGAGCTCGCCGAGGGCACGCGCGAATGGACCCACCCGGAGAGCGGCGAGCGGACCAACGCCCCGCTCTACGACGGCACGATCTTCCACCGCGTCATCAGCGGTTTCATGATTCAGGGCGGCGACCCGCTCGGCCGGGGCATCGGCGGCCCCGGTTACGACTTCGACGACGAGATCCACTCCCAGAACAACTTCAACCGCCCCTACCTGCTCGCGATGGCCAACGCCGGCCGCCGCATGGGCAAGGGCACCAACGGCTCGCAGTTCTTCATCACCGTCAGCGCGCAGCCGCACCTCAACCAGGGCCACACCATCTTCGGTGAGGTCATCGAAGGCCGTGACGTGGTCGACACCATCGCGAAGGCGCCGACGGCGCGGGGCGACCGCCCCGTCAACGACGTCGTCATCGAGAAGGTCACCATCGACCGCGTGCCTGCGTAAGTGGCTTTAGGCTGGCTCGTATGACGAGCCAGCCTGCCCAGCCTTCGCAGCCGGTGGTGCCGCCCACCTGCTACCGGCACACCGACCGCGAGACCTGGGTCCGCTGCCAGCGCTGTGACCGGCCGATCTGCCCCGACTGCATGCGCGACGCCGCGGTCGGCTTCCAGTGCCCCGACTGCGTGGCCGAAGGCAACCGAGGGGTACGGCAGGCGCGCTCCACCTTCGGCGGCGGCGTGGTGACCAAGCCGATCGTGACCTACGCGATCATCGGCCTCATCGCGCTCATGTTCGCCGGCCAGTACCTCACCAACGACGCGCTCACCGGCGAGCTGGCGATGAACGTCGTCGCGGTGGCCGGGCTGGGCGAGTACTACCGCCTGATCACCAGCGCGTTCCTGCACTTCGGCGTCATCCACATCCTGTTCAACGGCTACGCCGTCTACGCCATCGGCCCCTACCTGGAGCGGGCCTTCGGGCATGTGCGCTTCGCCGCGCTCTACCTGCTCAGCGCGCTGGGCGGCGGCGTGCTGAGCTACTGGCTCGACCCGGCCAACGTGTGGAGCGCCGGCGCGTCGGGCGCGGTCTACGGCCTGTTCGCCGCGGTCTTCGTGGTCGGCCGCAAGCTCAACATGGACGTGCGAGGCGTGGTCGTCCTGATCGCCATCAACCTGGCGATCACCTTCCTGCCGCGGCTCATCCCCGGTGGCCTGTTCGGGGTACAGCTCAGCTGGACGGCGCACGTCGGCGGTCTGATCACCGGCGCGCTCGTCTCGGCGGCGCTGGCCTACGCCCCCCGGAACCGCCGCACAGTGGTGCAGACCGTAGCTCTCGTGGGGACGCTGGCCGTCCTCGTCGTCCTCGTCATCCTCAGGACCGCACAGCTTGTGGGCTGACATCCCCAGGGTGTGGAAAAACTTGTGGAAAGAACTAACGCCAGCGGGTGGAAAGCACCACACCGAAGATGATGAAAGCGAACCCGATGCCGAGATTCCAGTTCTGGAGGTCGGTCATGAGGGGCACGTCGACACCCGCGACGTTCGTGACGTAGAACACCGCGATCCACAGGATGCCGATGATCCAACAGGCCACCATGGTCGGCGCCAGCCAGCGGGGGCTGAGCTTGACCTCTTTGGCCTTCTGCGGCGGCGTGTAGACCGCCTTCTTGCGCGAACTCGACTTGGGCACGGGTAACTCCTGCTGAGGGCCTGGGCTTCCGGATCGTCCAAGGCTCTTTGTTAAGCGTAGTTGAAGCCTGGCCAAGGATAGTCGCCACGCGCATGTCGTGGCGATCCCGTGGAGCTGCAGTTTCTAGGGTGGAGCCCGTGAGAGCGTTCCTGCGGGCCTTCGGCGAGCTGAGCATCACGGCCGGGCTCGTGCTGATGCTCTTCTGCGCGTACCTGCTGTGGGGAACCAGTTCCTACACCCTTCGCCAGCAGGCCCTGCTGCAGCAGGAACTGCGCGAGGACGCCGACGGCGGCGACCGGAAGCTCGACAAGATCAAGCTCGGCAAGGCCATCGCCCTGCTGAAGATCCCCAGGCTGGGCCGCGAGTACCAGTACGCCGTCGTCGAGGGCGTCGACGCCGACCACCTCAAGCGCGGCCCCGGCCACTACCCGGGCAGCGCGCTCCCCGGCGAGGTGGGCAACTTCGTCCTGTCCGGGCACCGCACCACCTACGCCGCGCCCTTCAACGAGCTCGACCGGCTCGAACGCGACGACGAGATCGTCGTCGAGGCCCGTGAGGCGCGCTACACCTACCGGGTCACCTCCCAGGAGATCGTCGAGCCGGACGAGGTCGAGGTGCTGGCCCCGGTGCCGCGCAAGCCGGGCCTGCGGCCGATCCGCGCGATGATCACGCTCTCCACCTGCCACCCCGAGTACTCGGCGGCGCAGCGGCTGATCGTGTACGGCGTGCTCAAGAACACCGAGGCGAGGAAGGTCTGACCATGTACGGCTGGCTCTGGCGGCGGCTCCCCGGCGGGTTCACCCTGCGGCTGCTCCTGGCCGGGGCGCTGGCCCTCGGCGCGGGAGCCGTACTCTGGTATTTCGTCTTTCCGCTACTCGAACCGGCGATCTCGCTGGATGAGGTGACCGTCCGACAGTGAGCCCCCGTGTGCTGGTCGTGGACAACCACGACAGCTTCGTCCACACCATCGTGCAGTACCTGCGCCAGCTCGGCGCCGACTGCGACGTACGGCCGCGTGACGTGGTGGCCGTGCACGACGCGGACGGCTTCGACGGCGTGCTGGTCAGCCCCGGCCCCGGCACCCCCGAGGCGGCCGGGGTGAGCGTGCCCCTCGTCCACCACGCCATCGAGCACGGGCAGCCGCTCCTGGGCGTCTGTCTCGGCCACCAGGCCATCGCGGTGGCCCTCGGCGGCACCGTCGGCCGGGCGCCCGAGCTGATGCACGGCCGCACCAGCGAGATCAGCCACGACGGCCACGGCGTCTTCCGCACGCTCCCCAACCCGGTGCGGATGACGCGCTACCACTCGCTGGCCGTACAGCCCGCCACCGTGCCGCAGGAGCTCCAGGTGACCTCCCAGACCCCCGACGGCACCATCATGGGCCTCAGACACCGTACGGCGCCCGTGGAGGGCATCCAGTTCCATCCGGAGTCGATCCTGTCCGACCACGGGCACCGGCTGCTGGCGAACTGGCTCGACGAGATCCTGTAACGCCGGCGCGACTCGCACCGACATCCAAGTGACGTCCCCGCCATCGCCCCCGAGTGGCGGGGACGTTCCATGTCCGGGACACGGCGACAAGGCGACACGGCGAAGCCCCCGGGGGCCGTCCCCCGGGGGCTTCGCCGGTGCTCTACGGCCGGTGATCAGCCGCCCTGGTCCTCAGGGTTCTCCTCGGTCGGCACCTCGTTCGGATCCGTCGGCTCCTCGGTGGGATCCGGATCGTCGGTCGGGCCGAGCGTCGGCTCCTCCGTCGGCTGCTCGGGGCCGGACGAGACGATGATCGTCACGGTGCCCTTCGGCGGCAGCTTGGTGCCGGGCGGCGGGTTCTGCTGCATGACCGTGCCGAAGGCGATGACGTCGCTCGGCTGCTCGACGATCCGGGCCTTGAAGCCGGCGCGCTTGATCTCCGCAGCCGCCTCGTCCTTGGTCCAGCCCTGCACGTCCGGCACCTCGGCCCGCGCGAACGGCACGAACAGGGTGACCGTGCCGCCCTCCTCGACCTCCTCGCCCGCCTTGGGATCGGTGTCGAAGACCTTGCCCTCGGCCTTGCTGGAGTTCTTCTGCTGGATCTGCGCCTTCAGCCCGGCCGCGTCGAGGATCGACTTGGCCTCGTCGGCGGACTTGCCGACCAGCCCCTCCGGCACCGCGATCTTCTTCGCGCCCTTGGAGACGACGAGCTTCACCTCGGCGCCCTTGTCCAGCTCGGTGCCGTCCTTGGGGTCGGTGCTGATGACCATCCCCTCCTCGTACTCGGCGCTGAAGTCCTCGGTCTCGGTGTACTTCAGCCCCGCGGAGTCGAGCTCGGTGCGCGCGTCCTTGATGGTCATCCCCACGACCGCGGGAACCTTCACCTTGCTCGCCGCCGGGTCGGCGCCGCCGCCCGAGCGGTCCACCAGGAAGAAGTAGCCGACGCCGATGAACGCGCCGATGATGAGCAGCGGCACCAGGATCCAGGCGAGCGTCTTGGCGACCTTGCCGCCGCCACCGCCGCCGCCGGCCGCGCGCCTGCGCCCACCCCGGCCGCCGCCGCCCTCGTCGTACTCGTAGGCGGGGATGGCCGAGGTGCGCTGCGTCGAGGGACCGCCCTGCGTCGAGGTCATCATCCGGGTGCCGGAGGAGGCCAGCGCCATGGTCTGCGCCTCGGTCTGCTGCCCGGACATGGCGCGCGCGATGTCGGCGCGCATCTCGGCGGCGCTCTGGTAGCGGTGCGCCGGGTCCTTGGCCATCGCCTTCAGCACGATCGCGTCGGCCCACTTGGGGATCTCGGGGTCGATCTGCGACGGCGGGATCGGCTCCTCGCGCACGTGCTGGTAGGCGATCGCGACGGGGGAGTCGCCGGTGAACGGCGGCTGCCCGGTCAGCAGCTCGTACAGCACGCAGCCGGTGGAGTAGATGTCGCTGCGGGCGTCGACGCGCTCGCCGCGCGCCTGCTCGGGTGAGAGGTACTGGGCGGTCCCTATGACCTGCGCGGTCTGCGTCATCGTCGCGGCCGAGTCGGCCATCGCGCGGGCGATGCCGAAGTCCATCACCTTGACGTCGCCCGCCCGCGTGATCATCACGTTGGCCGGCTTGATGTCGCGGTGCACGATGCCGCCGCGGTGGCTGTAGTCGAGCGCCCGCAGGATGCCGTCGACCAGCTCCACCGCGCGCTCGGGCATCAGCCGGCGGTCCTGGCGCAACAGGTCGCGCAGCGTGCGGCCGTCGACGTACTCCATCACGATGTACGGCACGGGCGCACCCTCGGCGGTGTCCTCGCCGGTGTCGTAGACGGCCACGACCGCGGGGTGGTTCAGCGACGCCGCCGACTGCGCCTCACGGCGGAAGCGAGCCTGGAAGGTGTGGTCGCGCGCAAGATCCGACCTCAGTGTCTTGATCGCGACAATGCGGTCCAGCCGGATGTCCCTGGCGCGGTAGACCTCGGCCATGCCGCCGCGCCCGACGACTCCGTCGAGCTCGTAGCGACCTCCGAGTAGCCGAGGCTGAGTCATTTCCTGCACTGTCCCTTACCGTTCATCTTGGGTACCGGCTTTACGCACCGGTGTCCATCATCGGCCCCGCGCCGCATCAAGTCTCACCCTTCCGGCGGATTTGTGTCGCCCGGGTCCGGGGAGTCCGACGGTGCCGGTGTGGTCGGCGTCGATGTGGGGGTTGTGGTTGGTGTGCGAGTCGGGGTTCGGGTCGGGGTCGGGCTCGACGTCGTCGGTTTCCGCGTGGGCGAAGCCGTCTTGCTTACGGTAGCTGACGGTGAGGTTACCGGTTTCGTCGGCGTGACCGGAACCGGCGACGGGCGCCGGGTCGAGGGCTTCTTCTTCGTCGGCTTCACCGAAGGCTTGCTGGTCACGCGTTCGGTCGGGTCGGCCACGCTGGGTGGCGGGCCGCTGTTGAGCGTGATCACCGCGACCGTGCCGAGGCCCACCGCCGCCGCCGCGCCCGCCGTGGCCACCAGCACCGTGGTGCGCCGCCGCCGTCGCGAACGGAACCGCGTCGTGGGCACCGGCTCGACGAGGTCGCCGTCGGTCTCGGCCGTGCCGTACGCGCCCGTGGACCCGGCCGGTACGGCGGAGCCGTACGAGCCGGTGGGTACGGCGGAGCCGTACGAGCCGGTGGGTACGGCGGAGCCGTACGAGCCGGTGGCGCGCCCGACGCGGAAGCCCGACGGGTCGGTCAGCATGCTGAGCTCGGTGACCGGAGCCGCGGCCCCCGCCAGCGTCTCGCGCAGCACACCCGCCCGGTCGGCCAGCTCGGCCGCAGTGGCCGGCCGCCGCTCGGGGTCCTTGGACAGCAGCCGCATGACCAGGTCACGCACCGGCGCCGGCACGTCGGCCCCCAGCGGGGGCGGCGGCTCGTTGAGGTGCAGCAGCGCGATGGCCACCTGCGTCTCGGCGACGAAGGGCGCCCGCCCGGACAGGCACTCGTAGGCGACGACGCCCAGCGAGTACAGGTCGGTGGACGGGGTGAGCGGCAACCCCTGGGCCTGCTCGGGGCTGACGTACTGGGCGGTGCCGAGCACGGTGCCGGTCATGGTGACCGAGGGCGACTCCATGGCACGGGCGATGCCGAAGTCGGTGACCTTGATGGCGCCCTCGGGGGTGACCAGCAGGTTGCCCGGCTTGATGTCACGGTGGATGATCCCGGCCGAGTGCGCCGAGTGCAGCGCCCGCGCGGTCTGCTGGAGCACGTCGAGCGTGACCTCGGCGCCGAGCGCGCCGTGCCGGGCGAGGATGGCCGAGAGCGACTCGCCCTGGACCAGCTCCATCACCAGGTAGGCCAGGTCGCTCTGCTCGCCGTAGTCGAAGACCTGCGCGATGCCGGGGTGGGTGAGGCCCGCGGTGATGCGGGCCTCGTTGCGGAAGCGGGCCACCCAGCCGGCCGGGCCGTGGTCGGCGCCGGAACCCGGGCCGTCCTTGCGCAGCAGCTTGACGGCGACCTCGCGGCCGAGCAGCTCGTCGCGGGCACGCCAGACCTCGCCCATGCCGCCCCGCGCGATGCGGGACACCATGACGTAGCGTCCGCCGAGCTGCGTCGTCACTTGCCGAGCACCGCTTCCAGCACGGCCTTGGCGATGGGCGCGGCCACGCCGCCACCGGTGGCCTCGTCGCCGACGCGGGCGGCGCCCGACTCGACGATGACGGCGAGCGAGACGTTCTCCGCGAAGCCGATGAACCACGCGTGCGGCGCCTGGCCCTGGGCCGTCTCGGCGGTGCCGGTCTTGCCGCCGACCTGCACGCCGGGCACCTGCGCGGCGCGGGCGGTGCCGTTGGCGACGACGCTGATCATCATCTCGCGCAGCTTCCGGGCGCTGTCGGGGCTCATCGCCTCGGAGAGCTCCTGCGGGTCGGCCGCCTCGATCTCGTCGTTCTTGGCGTCGGTGATCTTGTTCACCAGGTAGGGCCGCATGACCGTGCCGTCGTTGTTGATGCCCGCGGCGATCAGGGCCATCTGCAGTGGCGTCATCTGGTTGCTGCGCTGGCCGATGGAGGCCTGGGCGATGGCCGCCGGGTCCTCCTTCGGGCCGATGGAGCTCTTGGCCACCGCCATCGGGATGCTGAGCGGCTCACCCACGCCGAACTTCTGCGCCTGCTCGGCCATGCGCTCGTACCCGAGGTCGAGGCCGATCTTGCCGAACGGGGTGTTGCAGGACTTCTCCAGCGCGTACACCATCGGCACGTTGCCGCCACCGCACGCCGAGCCGCCGTAGTTGGGCAGGTCGGCGGTGGTGTTGGGCAGGTCGAGCTTGGTCGGCGCGTCGACGGTGGTGTTGCCGTCGCGGCTGCTGTCGTCCTCCAGCCACGCGGCCGTGGTGACCACCTTGAAGGTGGAGCCGGGCGCGTAGGTGCGGTCGATGTTGCGGTTGAGCAGCGGCTGCGACTTGTCCTTGGCCAGCTCGTCGTACCGCTTGAACACCGGGCCCTTCTCGGGCTTGGACAGCTCGGCCGGGTCGTAGGTGGGCAGCGACACCATGGCCAGGATCGCCCCGGTCTTGGAGTCGAGCGCCACCACCGCGCCGCGCTTGCCGCTCTGGCGCAGCGCGTCGTAGGCCGCCTTCTGCGCCTTCGGGTTGATCGTCACGTCGACGTTGGCGCCGCGGGTCGGCTCGCCGGTGAACAGGTCGATGCTCCGGCGCAGCAGCAGGTCGGCGCTGGAGCCGTTGAGCAGCTTGTTCTCCGAGCGCTCGATCTGCGACTCGCTCTCCGGCGAGAAGAAGCCGGTGACGTGCGCGTAGAGCACGCCTTCCGGGTACTCCCGCAGGTAGCGGAAGGCGCCCTGCTTCTTCTCCACCGACTGGGCGAGGATGACCTTCCCGCCCGCGGTGATGCGGCCGCGCTCGACCGCGTACCGGTCGTAGTAGTTGCGCTTGTTGCGGGCGTCGGGCTTGAGGTCCTCGGCCCTGACCGCCTGCAGGTAGTTCACGTTGATCATGAGAAGCGCGAACATGGCCAGGCAGGCCACGGCCACGCGCTTGAGGGTGCCGTTCATCGCTGGAACACCTGCGTCAATCCTTCGTTCTGGATCGCCTGGGGTGGGGGGCGCCGGGCGGCATCCGACATGCGTACCAGCAGCGCGATAAGGATCCAGTTAGCCAGGAGCGCGGAGCCGCCCTGCGACATGAAGGGGGTGACCAGGCCGGTCAGCGGGATGAGGTTGGTCACGCCGCCGACGATGATGAAGACCTGCCAGGCCAGGATGAACGACAGGCCGCCGGCCAGCAGCTTGGTGAAGGGGTCGCGGGCCGAGAGCGAGGTGCGCAGGCCGCGCTCGACGATCAGTGCGTAGATCATCAGCAGCGCCATGAGCCCGGTCAGGCCCAGCTCCTCGCCGGTGGCGGCGAAGATGAAGTCGGAGAAGGCCAGCGGGATCAGGTCGGGGTGGCCCTGGCCGAGCCCGGTGCCGAGGATGCCGCCGTAGGACATCCCGAACAGGCCCTCCATGAGCTGCCCGCTGCCGCCGATCTTGTCGAAGAGCGCCGGGTTCTCCGGGTCGAGGAAGACCTCGAAGCGCTGCTGCACGTGGTTGAAGATGCTGCCGGCCAGAACCGCGCCGCCCACGAAGAGCAGGATGCCGATGATCACCCACGAGCTGCGCTGGGTGGCGATGTAGAGCATCGCGATGAAGGCCCCGAACAGCAGCAGCGACGAGCCGAGGTCCTTCTGCATGACCAGGATGCCGATGCTGATGCCCCACAGGATGAGGATCGGCCCGAGGTCGCGCACGCGCGGCAGGTCGATGAAGAGCAGCCGCCGCCCGGCCAGCGCCAGCACGTCGCGCTTGGCGACCAGATAGCCGGCGAAGAAGATCACCAGGGCGAGCTTGGCGAACTCGGCGGGCTGGATGGAGCCCAGGCCCGGGATGCCGATCCAGATCCGCGCGCCGTTGATCTCCTGTCCGAGCCCCGGGATCAACGGGGAGATGAGCAGGAAGAGGCCGGCGGCGCCCATGGTGTAGGTCAGCCGTTGCAGAACCCGGTGGTCGCGCAGGAAGATCAGGGTGAGGCTGAACAGGGCGACCCCGACGAAGGTCCACATCAACTGCGTGGTGGGGTTGGACAGCTCGCCGGTCTTCGAGTCGGACTCCGACAGCCGGTAGATCATCACCAGGCCGAGCCCGTTGACCAGGGTCACCAGCGGCAGGATCAGCGGATCCGCCCAGGGCGCCCACTTGGCCAGCACCAGATAGGCGGCGAGCATGAGCCCGCCGAGGCCGAGACCGTAGGTGAGCATGCCCGAGGGCACCTGGTCGTGCATGGCCAGGCCGACGTTGGCATAGGCCCCCATGACGATCAGCACGGCGACGGCCAGCATGACCAACTGCGCGACCCGCCGTTTGGCGGGCATGGGGACGGGGGCTACCACCAAGTCGGTCACCTACCGGATTTCTTCGGGGTCGAGGAGACGGACGGCGTGGGGGAGGCGGAGGGCTTGACCGCCGTGGTGAAGGTCAGCGTGTTCACCTTCTCCAGGCCCTCGTCGACGCTGTCGACCGGGATGCCGTCCACGACTGAGGCCTTCTGCGCGTCGGAGAGCTCGTTCAGGTTGCGCCCGGTGCCGCGCTCCAGGGAGTACAGCTTGAACGGCCCGAGCTCGGTCTGGATGCCGCGGAAGACCACCACCTGGTTGCCCTCGGCGCCGACGAAGAAGTTCTCCTGGGTCTTGTTGTAGGCGAAGTAGCCGCCCACGCCGACGGCCACGACCAGCGCGGTGACCAGCACCGGCCACATCCGGCGACGACGGACCGCCGCGGGAGCGGGGTCGTAGTCGTCATCGGTGAGGATCGGTTGGGGAGCGGTCACCGCGCTCACTCGCCCCGGCGGGCCGCCCTGGTTGCTGCTCCGCAGCCGGTTCATGCCGGCCGCGCCCACCACGGCCGCCTCGTGCGGCACCTGGTAGCCGTCGGTCAGCTCCACGACGTCGGCCACGACACAGGTGATGTTGTCGGGGCCGCCGCCGCGGTTGGCCAGGTCGATGAGCTGGCGGACCGCCTCGTCCGGGTCGTCGAGGTTGGTCAGGGTCGAGTGCAGCGTCTCGGCGCTCACGACGCCCGACAGCCCGTCGGAGCACAGCAGGTAGCGGTCGCCGATCTGGGCCTCGCGCAACGCCAGGTCGGGCCGTACCTCCTCGCTGCCGTCGAGCGCCTTCAGCAGGATCGACCGCTGCGGATGCGTCGCGGCCTCCTCCGGCGTGATGCGGCCGTCGTCGACGAGCTGCTGCACGAGGGTGTGGTCGTGGGTGATCTGGTACAGCTCGCCACGGCGCAGCAGGTAGGCCCGCGAGTCGCCGACGTGCACCAGCGCGACCTGCGTGCCGTTCCACAACATGGCGGTCAGGGTGGTGCCCATGCCCTTGAGCGTGGGATCCCGTCCGACCATCTCGTGCAGCTTGCGATTGGCGTCGTGAACCGCTGTCTCGATGGCGTCGAGCAGGTCAGAACCCCCGGGGGCCTCTTCCAGGGAGGCCATGGCGGCGATGGCGACCGAGCTGGCCACCTCGCCGTGTGCGTGCCCGCCCATGCCGTCCGCGACGGCGAGCAGGCGGCCGCTGGCATACGCCGAGTCCTCGTTCCCCTCGCGGAGGAGGCCGACGTCCGAGCGGGCTGCGTAGCGGAGTGCGATGGTCATTTGCGCAATTCAATGACTGTCTTGCCGACCCGGATCGGAACTCCGAGCGGCACGGGGGTTGGGCGGGTCACTTTCGAGCGGTCGAGGTACGTGCCGTTCGTCGATCCAAGATCTTCCACGATCCACTGACCGTCCTGGGGAAAGAGCCGCGCGTGCCGGCTGGAGGCGTAGTCGTCGTTGACTACCAGCGTCGCGTCGGTGGCTCTGCCGATGGTTATGGGCGCTTCTGAGAGGGTGATGGTGGTTCCCTGCAGGGGGCCGCCGGTCACGACGAGCTGCTTGGGCTCGCCCTTCTTGGGCTTGGCCACCGGCTTGGGCGCCTTGGGTGCTTTACGGGGTGCCGCGGCGGGAGCCGTACGGGAGCCGAACAGATCCGTGCGGATCACACCGACTGCGGCAATGACGAAGAACCACAGCACCGCCAGGAAGGCGAGCCGGATCAGCAGCAGCGTGAGCTCGGACATGGACCGTTTGTCTACCCCTAATCGCGCCGGAACACCAGAGTCGTACGCCCCAACGTCACCCGAGTGCCGTTTTGGAGTTCGATTCTGCGTACCGGCTGGCCATTGACGAAGGTGCCGTTCGTGGAGCCGAGATCGACGAGGACCACCAGAGGGCCTTCGACGCGCAGCTCCGCGTGGTGGCGCGAGACGCCTGGATCGACCAGGCGAAGATCGCAGTCGGTGCCGCGGCCGAGCAGCGTCACCGGGGTCGTGAGCTCGTAGGAGCGGTCGCCCTGCGGGTCGTCCTGGGTCGAGACCAGGAGCCGTGGACGGCCGCCGAAGGCGTGCGAGCGGGCGGGCGGCAGATCACTGGCCGGCTGCCGGATCTCGTCCTGCTCCACCGTGGCGCCACGGATGACGCCGGAGCGGATGCGGAAGAGCCCGACGGCCAGATCCGCCGCGGTCTCGAAACGGACCCTGACCGGTCCCACGAAGGAATAACCCTGCTCCTTCGCGTACTCCCGGGCGAGCTCGGCCAGCTCGTGGCTGATGCTGTCGGCGTAGACCTCCAACCGCTCGCTGTCGGTCGTGGACAGCTCGACCACGAAGTCGTTGGGCACGAGCGTGCGTCCCTGAGCCACGATCGCCGCGCGCTCGTCCATTTCACGCTGGACGGCGCTGGCAACCTCGACCGGCTGCAGGTCTGACTTGAACGCCCGCGCAAAGGCCCCCTCAACCAAGCCTTCGAGCCTTCGCTCGAAGCGCTGAAGGACTCCCACCGGGTGTACCTCCCTCTCGTGCAAGCAGAGGCCATTTTGAAGTGCCCGCGACTGGCACACCGCCTCCTCCACGGCTGCGGTGACCCTGTTCCTCCGCTTCCGTGTCTGATGCGATCGTATCCGGGTTCAGTACTACCGGCAGTTCCGTGCTACTGTTTCTCCGCACCCAACAAAGGGCGGGTGGCGGAACGGCAGACGCGCACGGTTCAGGTCCGTGTGTCCGAAAGGACGTGAGGGTTCAAATCCCTCCTCGCCCACTTCGAGTCACCACAGTGACGAAAGAGGCCCCGGCTCGCAAGAGCCGGGGCTCTTTTCGTTTGGCGACATTCTCGGCGGTACGGCTCGCGCTCCGCACGGAGACGGTAGGCCTCGCCCCTTGCAGGCCGCTTGCCACCCACTTGCCGGGGTTCGCTCAGAGCGAACACCCCTCAGGCGTGTCCCCTCGCGATCGATGAGCCGGCTGCTCGCCGGCCGGGCGACGGCTCAGGGTGATACATGTCACACAACCCGACCCCGGCGTACGGCGGGAGCCGTACGCCGGGGGTCGGTGTCAGACGGCGACGCGGGTGTTGAGCAGTTCGCCGACCAGGTCGGTGAGGCTGACCATGCCGATCGGCCGCCCGTCGCCCCCGGTGACCAGCGCCAGGTGCGCACGGGCCTCCTGCAGCCCCGCCACGGCCTCGGGGACCTGCGTCACGCAGGCCAGCCGCGGCAGAGGACGGGCGAGCTCGTCGGCCTTGGCCGTGGGCCGCAGCACGGCGTCACGGGCGTGCAGGACGCCCTTGATGTCCCGCGGGTCGCCCACGAGCAGCCGCAGGTGCCCGCTGCCGCCGGCGATCCGCTTGATCTGCTCCGACCCGGCGTCCGCCGGGACGAAGACGATCCGGTCCATGGGCACCATGTGCCGCTCGATGCCCTCGGCCTCCAGACGGAGCGCGCGGGTGAGCAGGTCGTGCTCGTCGCGGTCGAGCAGGCCCATCCGCCCGGACTCGCCGACCAGCATGGCGAGCTGGTGCGGTGTCCTGGTGGTGGCCAGCTCGTCGCGGGCCCGCACGCCGAAGGCGCGCAGCAGCAGGTTGGTCAGGCCGTTCAGCGCCGACAGCAGCGGCCGCATCAGCCAGGTGAACGCCCGGAAGGGCACGGTCAGCACCAGCGCGGCCAGTTCGGGGTGCGTCAGCGCCCACGACTTGGGCGCCATCTCGCCGACCACCATGTGCAGGAAGGTCACCAGGGCCAGCGCCAGGGTGAGCGCGATCGGCACGCGCAGCCCCTCGGGCACCCCGGCGGCGGCGAAGACCGGCTCCAGGAAGTGCTCGATCGCGGGCTCGGTCACCATGCCCAGGCCCAGCGTGCACAGCGTGATGCCGAGCTGGGCGCCGGCCAGGATGAGGGAGAGCTGCCGGCTGCCGCCGACCGCCGAACGGGCGACCACGCGGGTCAGCCGGCTGCCGCCCGAGGCGATCTCCTCCAGGCGGTGCCGGCGGGCCGAGACGAAGGCGAACTCGGCCGCGACGAAGAGCGCGTTGGCCACGAGCAGGCCCAGGCTCAGCAGCAACATGCCGATCATTGGGTGACCTCCACCCGGACCGGCGCCAGCCGTACCCACTCGGGAACGCGGCGGTGCAGCGAGAGGACGGTCAGGACCGCCTCCTGCTCCGGGGAGTCCTCGTCGAACAGGTCGACCTCGGGGGTGAGCTCGACGGTGACCGTGTCACCGGGCTCGGGCATGCGTCCCAGCCTGGCCAGGACGAGGCCGGCGACGGTGTCGTAGTCGTCGCTCTCCGGCAGGGACAGGCCGGTCGCGCGCTCGATTTCGTCGAGGCGCAGCGTGCCGGGCACGTCCCAGACGCCGTCGGGCTGCTGGACGGCGCCCAGCGGCTCGGGGTCGTTCTCGTCGACCAGCTCGCCCACGAGTTCCTCGGCGAGGTCCTCGATGGAGATGACGCCGGCCAGGTCACCGTACTCGTCGATGACGCAGACCAGGTCGTCGCGGCCCTGGCGCATGCGCTCCAGGACGGCGGGGAGCGGCAGGGAGTCCGGCACCAGCACGGCGGGCCGGGTGATCTCGGTGATCGAGCCCTCGCTCAGGCCGGAGGCCAGCAGCTCGCGCACGCCGGTGACGCCGATGACGTCGCCGTCGGCGCCGACCACCGGGAAGCGGGAGTGTCCGCTCTCGCGCATGCACTCGATCAGGTGGGAGATGGGCCGGTCGGCGCGCAGAGCCACCACGCGGGGGCGTGGGACCATGGCCTCCTCGGCGTTGCGGTCACCGAACTCCAGGGCCCGGGCCAGCAGCTCGGACAGCCGGGGCGGCAACTCGCCGGCCTCGGTGGACTCGGCGATGATCCGGGAGAGCTCCTCGGGCGTGGCGCCCTGCTCGACCTCCTCGACCGGCTCGACGCCCACCGCGCGCAGCAGCTTGACCGCGGCGGTGTCGAACAGCCGGATCAGCGGGCCGGCGACGGCCAGGTAGACGAGGGTCGAGCGGGACAGGAACTTGGCGACCTGCTCGGGCTTGGCGATGCCGAGGTTCTTGGGCATCAGCTCGCCCAGCACCATCTGCACGATGGTGGCGACGATGACGCCGATGGCCACGGAGAAGCCCGCGGGCAGGTCCCCCAGCAGGGGTCTGACCAGCGTGGCGATGGCGGGTTCCGCGAGGAAACCGACGATCAGCGCGGTCACCGTGATGCCGAGCTGCGCGCCGGAGAGCATGAAGGACAACCGCGAGGTCACCTTGAGCGCCCGCTCGGCGGCCGGATCGCCGGCGGCGGCCTGGTCTCGGAGGATGCCGCGGTCGGCGGCGACGAAGGCGAACTCCTGGGCGACGAAGTATCCGGTCGCCGCGGTGAGGAGGAACAGGGCGGCCAGCCCCAGATAGGCGCTCACCGGGGCGAGCCTTCAGAAAGTCCCGTGCAAGCGCACGGGCACATACTCCACGGGTCGGGAGCGGACACGAGCTTCCTTTCGCTGGTTGACGTCGATAAAGGTAACGGTCGAGGCAGGTGTGATTGTTTCCGAGGGTCGCTGTGCGTACTTATCCCTAGGAAAACCTTGGCCGGTTGTCTGCGATGGTCAAAGAGGCGACGTAGCGTCTAATGCAAGCAAGGGGGAGGAACAGACCAGCATGTCCGAGGACGACCGAACGCGGGCGGTCCGCTCACCGCAGGACCGCCGCCCGCTCCCGGGCCAGGGCGCTCCGCGAGGCGTGCCCGCACATCCGCTGCCCGGGAGCGTGGCACCCACCGCGCGGCACGAGCAACCCCCAGCGCCGCGTACCGCGGCCTACGAGCAGCAGCAGGAGCAGCCGAAGGGCCGCTCCAAGGTCTACGGCAAGGTGCGGGAGGGGAAGAGCCCGGTGCGTCCGCTGAACTCGCCCGCGCCGCCGCCGAAGGGCCCCAAGCCGCCGCGCGGCCCCAGGACCGGCGGCGGCGGCTTCCGCTTCCGCTGGAAGATCGTCGGCGGGGTGCTGGCCGGCCTGCTGGCCGTGCTGCTGGTGCTGGCGGTGGTCGGCTTCTTCTGGATCGACGGCCGGATCAACACCATCGCCGGCGTGCTCGACGACTACGAGGGCCGCCCCGCCGACGGGCCGGGCACCAACTGGCTGCTGGTCGGCTCCGACAGCCGCAAGGGTCTGACCGCGGCGCAGCGCCGCAAGCTGGCCACCGGCCGCGCGGTCGGCCGGCGCACCGACTCGATGATGTTGCTGCACGTGCCCGACGGCGGCGGCCGGTCCACGCTGGTCAGCCTCCCGCGTGACTCGGCGGTCACCATCCCCGGCAACGGCCGCAACAAGCTCAACGCCGCCTACTCCGACGCGATCAAGGGCGGTGGGCCGCAGTTGCTGGTGCGGACCGTCGAGGGCGCGACCGGGCTGCGGATCGACAACTACATGGAGATCGGTTTCGCCGGGTTCGTCGGCATCGTCGACGCGGTCGGCGGCGTCGAGATCAACGTGAGCGAGAACATCAACGACCCCAAGGCCGGGCTGAAGCTCAAGAAGGGCAAGCAGGTGCTCAGCGGCGGCGAGGCGCTCGGCTACGTGCGCACCCGCTACAACGGCGCGCTGCCCGACTTCGAGCGGACCAAGCGGCAGCGGCAGTTCCTCGGCGCGGTGGTCAAGAAGGCCGCCAGCCCGGGCGTGCTGATCAACCCGTTCACCGCCATCCCGCTGGCCACCGCGGCGACCGACTCGGTCGACGTCTCCGAGGGCACCGGCGCGTTCGACCTGCTCTCGCTCGGCCTGGCCATGGGCGACAGCCCGGTGACCACGGTCGTGCCGTTCGGCGGCGTCGAGCAGGTGGGCGGCGGCGAGGGCGTCAAGTGGGACAGGGAGAAGGCGCTGCGGCTGTTCGACGCGCTGGCCGACGACAAACCGGTGCCGAAGGACCTGCTCAGCGCGGGCTGACGTTGTCCACAGCCTGTGGACCGTACTCTGGACGCATGCCGGAACTACCCGAAGTGGAATCTCTCGTCGAGTTCCTCCGCGACCGGGCCGTCGGCCACACGGTCCTCGGCGTGGACGTCGTCGCCTTCCAGGCGCTGAAGACCTTCGACCCGCCCGTCACGGCGCTGGGCGGGCTGGAGATCACCGGCGTGTCCCGGCACGGGAAGTTCCTCGACCTCGACTGCGACGGCCTGCACCTGGTCATCCACCTGGCGCGGGCCGGCTGGCTGCGCTGGCGTGAGGACCTCTCGGGCGCGAAACCGGTCCGTCCCGGCAAGGGGCCGCTGGCGGTGCGGGTACGGCTGTCGCCGAACGAGCTGGGCCTGGCGCCGGGCTTCGAGCTCACCGAGGCGGGCACGCAGAAACGCCTGGCCGTCTACGTGGTGAAAAATCCGGACGAGGTGCCGGGCGTGGCCGCCCTCGGCCCCGACCCGCTCGACCCCGCCTTCACCGTCCAGGCCCTCCAGCAGATCCTGGGCGGCTCCCGCACCCAGATCAAGGGCCTGCTGCGCGACCAGAAGGTGATCGCCGGCATCGGCAACGCCTACTCCGACGAGGTGCTGCACGCCGCCCGGATGTCGCCCTTCAAGATCGCCTCGTCGCTGACCGAGGCCCAGGTCGCCGACCTGCACGAGGCCATCGTCACCACCCTGCGTGACGCGGTGGAGCGGGCGCACGGCCTGGCGGCCAAGGACCTCAAGGCGGAGAAGAAGTCCGGCCTGCGCGTGCACAACCGGGCGGGCGAGCCCTGCGACGTGTGCGGCGACACCATCCGCGAGGTCTCCTTCGCCGACTCCTCGCTCCAGTACTGCCCCACCTGCCAGACCGGCGGCAAGCCCCTGGCGGACCGGCGGATGAGCAAGTTGCTCAAGTAGCCTGGTGGGCATGACGGTTCCCGAGATTCAGGCCCGCGAGGTGCCTGCCGACGCCTACCTGCTCGACGTGCGTGAGCAGGTCGAATGGGTGGCCGGCCACGCCCCCGCCGCGGTGCACATCCCCCTGGGCGAGTTGCAGATGCGGGTCGAGGAGGTCCCGGCCGACCAGACGCTCTACGTGCTCTGCCGGATCGGCGGGCGCTCCTACAACGCCGCCGCCTGGCTCAACCACATCGGCCGCAAGGCGGTCAACGTCGAAGGCGGCATGCAGGCGTGGGAGGCCGCCGGCCGGGAGATGGTCAGCGAGACCGGGCAATCCCCTTTCGTGGCCTGATGTGACATAATCCGGTCGAAAATTTCAGACCCGCGGGAGCTTGGGGCAACCAGGCTGAGAGGGCGACTACCGCTGTCGCCGACCGCATGAACCTGTCCGGGTAATGCCGGCGTAGGGAGTGTGTGATGGCGCATGTCGCCGATCCCCATGCAGAAGTGCCGCTGACGCTGGACGAGGCGCCCCCGAAGGTCCTGGGGGTGCTCGACCAGAGCGCGTTCTGGGCCAACCTGGGCATGAGCCTGCTCGGGTTCGCCTTCGCGTTGTTCATGATCGACCCGCTGGTCAGCGGCACGCCGCTGAGCGTGCCCGCGGCGATCACCGCCACCGTGGTGGGCAGCCTGATCGGCACCGCCATGGTGGGCCTGGCCGCGGTGCCCGGCGCGCAGACCGGGCGGCCGGCCATGGTGCTGCTGCGCGGGCTGTTCGGGGCCAAGCTGTCGTACGTCCCGACCCTGCTCAACGTCATCCAGATGCTCGGGTGGGGCGCGTTCGAGCTCTGGGTGATCGCCAAGGGGGCCCAGGCGATCTTCGGGACGGCTGTGCCGTACGCGGTGTGGGTGATCGTGGCCGGGGTGCTCACCGTGGTCCTGACGATCTACCCGCTCGGCGCGATCCGGCTGATCCGTCGCGTCGTGACCGCCGGCGTGATCATCTCGACGGTGTGGTTCGCGGTGGTGCTGGTCGGCGAGGCGCCGCCGGTCTCCGGCACGTGGGACGCCTTCGTCCCGGCGGTCGACTTCGTGATCGCGCTGTCCATCTCCTGGGTGCCGGTGGCGGCCGACTTCGCCCGGCACTCGCGCTCCAGCGGCGCGGCCTTCGGCGGCGCGGTGATCGGCTACAGCCTGGCGCAGGTGGCCTGCCTGGTGATCGGCGTCTACGCGGTGGCCATCGCCGGGCACCAGGCGGTGCTGGCCGACTCGACCGCGGTGTTCGCGCCGTTCGTCGCGGCCCCGCTGGGCGCGTTCTTCTTCGGCATCCTGGTGCTGCGCGAGACCGACCAGTCCTTCGCCAACAACTACTCGACCACGATGTCCCTGCAGAACCTGCTGCCCAAGGTGGACCGGCGGATCCTGTCCGTGGCGATCGGCGTGCTGACCATCGGCGTCGCCCTGGTCGTGGACGTCAACTCCTACGGCGCCTTCCTCAGCATCATCGGCGCCGTCTTCGTCCCGATGTTCGCCGTGCTGACCGTCGACTACTTCCTGCTCGGCGGCCGGGCCCGCTGGAACACCGCCGACGACGCGCCGAGCCGCTGGCTCATGGTCGTGCCGTGGGTGCTCGGCTTCGTCACCTGGTGGATGCTGGCCGCGCCGCCGAAGGTGGCGTGGTGGGCGGCGATCTGGAACGGCGCCCGCGAGGCGATCGGCTTCACCCCTCAGCCGTGGATGAGCGCGGCCCTGGGCGCCTTCGTCGTCTCGGCCCTGGTGACCTGGCTCATCGGGCTCGGTTCTCGACGGTGAGCAGATGCCGCTTGGCGGCTGCGCCCCCCGCGTAGCCGCCGTCGTCGGCCACCCGGTGGCACGGCACGATCACGCAGACCGGGTTGGTGCTGAGCGCGTTGCTGATCGCATGGAGCGCCTGGGGCCGCCCGATGCGTTCGGCGAGCTCCGCACGCGTGGTCGTGCTCCCGTACGGCACCGCCGCCACCATCTGCAGCACGGTCCGCGAGAACGGCGTGGCGAGCTGCAGGTCGGCGGTGACGGTGAAGGCGCGCAACCGCCCGGAGAAGTAGGCGTCGAGCTCGCGCCGCACCGGGTCGAGCCGGCGCGCGTCCGGCCCGATCGACCCCCCGGCGGTACGGCTCAGCCGCTCGAAGACGACGTGCTCGTCCTCGTACCCGCAGGAGGCCACGCCCCGCGCGGTCACGGCCAGCACCAGCCGGCCGACCGCGCCGTCGTAGGTGCCGAAGGCGATGTCGGGCGGGCCTTCGCCCCGATAGTCGGGAGAGGTCACTCTAAGCAGTGCGTCCAGGTCTGACATGGTGAGCGCAGCGTATCGGACGGATCGGCCTGCGGAGCGCCCGTGACGTCGGCACTATGGAGAGGTGAGTGGCGACTGGGACGACAGCTTGGCAGAGGCCGTGCTCGCCAGCTCGCCCAACGCCGTGGTGGCGCTCGACCGCGACCAGACCGTGCTGGCCTGGAACCCGGCCGCCGAGCGGCTGTTCGGCTGGAGCGCCGAGGAGCTGGTGGGACGGCGCGCCCCGATCGTGCCGGGCGAGCTGACCGCCGAGCACAACGCGGTGCTGGAGCGGGTGCGGACGGGCGGGCAGGTCTCCCTGCGCACCAAACGCTTCCGGCGCGACGGCACCCTGCTCGACCTGCGGGTGGACACCAGCGCGTTGTGCCAGGGCGCCTCGGTGGTCGGGTACGTGTGCGTCCATCACCTGGTCCGTGACGACATCGCCGCGCGCAGCCGCGGAGCGCGCCGGGCGCAGCTCGTGCGCAAGCTGACCGACGTGGTCGGCGACATCAACGCCGCGCTGGAGCTGCCCGCGGTGCTCGACCGGATCGCCGCCAGCCTGAGCGAGCTGACCGGCGCCGACGCGGGCGGCTTCGTGCTGATCGAGGGCGACCGGCTGCGGCTGGTCTCCTCCCACCGGCTGCCCGAGCACCTCAAGGGCTCGACGGCCGACCTCAACGCCAGCCTGGTCGGCAAGCTGATGCGGACCGGCAAGACCGTGCTCCTGGAGAGCCACCACCTCGACGACCTGATCTGGGCCGAGCTGCCCGGCCTGCACACCATCGCGCTCGGCCTGGCGGCGGTGGGCGGCCGGCCGTACGGCGGGCTGTACGCGCTCTTCGCCGACCGCAAGCCCGGGCATGTCGAGCTGGAGCTGCTGGAACTGCTGGCCGGGCACGCCGGCATCGCGGTGAGCAACGCGGTGGCCTACCAGGACGCGGTGCGCCAGCGGGCGCACGAGCGGGCGGTCTTCGACGCCAGCGCGGACGGCATCGCCGTCCTGGACAGCGCGGGCGGGGTGCTCCAGTGGAACCCGGCGGCCGGGGAGCTGACCGGCTTCACCGCCGAGGCCGTGCTGGGCGGGCCGCCTCCCTTCCCGCTGCCCGAGCCGGGGGAGAAGCTGACCGTGCAGCTCGACACCGGGCGCTGGATGGACATGGTGGCTGCCCGCATCGAGGAGACCGGCGAGGTCGTGGTCGACTTCCGCGACGTGACCGCGGCCAAGGAGCTGGAGGAGGCCAAGGACCTGTTCCTGGCGACCACCAGCCACGAGCTGCGCACCCCGATCACCATCGTGCGCGGCTTCGCCAGCACGCTGGACGCGCGCTGGGACAAGATGACCGACGCCGAACGCCGCAGCGCGGTGCACACGATCGCCGAGCGGGCGCGCTCGCTCGGGCAGCTCATGGACCACCTGCTGCTCGGCGCGCGGGCCGGGGCCGACGAGTTAGCCGTGCGGATCGAGACCTTCGACCTGGCCGAGCGGGTCCGCGCCGCGACCCTGGGCCTGCCGGTGCTGTCGGACCGGCACCGGGTCGAGGTCTCCCTGCCGGCGGAGCTGCCGCTGGTCAGAGGCGACGCGCTGGCCACCGACATCATCCTGGGCCAGTTGCTGGAGAACGCCTTCAAGTACTCCCCGCACGGCGGGCTGATCTCCGTGGAGGCCTGGGCCGAGGAGGACACCGTGGTCGTCGTGGTGGACGACGAGGGCCTCGGCATCAGGCCGGACGACCGTGAACGGATCTTCGAGCGGTTCGTCCAGGTGGACAGCGGCGACCGGCGCAAGTTCGGCGGCGTGGGACTGGGCCTGTACATCGTGCGGTCCCTGGCCCGCGCGCAGGGCGGCGAGGTGACCGCCCACCCGAGGCCGGGGGGAGGGACCAGGATGCGGCTGGCGCTCTTTATCGAACCCGACACACCGGTGCAGTAACGATGTGGTCACGGATCTGCTGATCTATCGTCCAATGTAGACAAGCCGTAATCGGTCGCCGGTTTCTGTGACCGTGCAACGGGGCATTTCGGTCGTACCGGGGTGTGTTCCCACTGTGGGTCCACGGGGGGACTGGGATCGGGGAGGTGGGTGTGTCGAGCGTGGTGCTACTGCCCTACGCACCGTCCAGCGTCGCCGTCGCACGCCAGCGCCTGAGCAGCGAACTGCAGGAGTGGGGGATCTTCTCCGGGGCGATCGACGATGCGGTGCTGGTGGTCAGCGAGCTGCTCAGCAACGCCCTCCGGCACGCCCATCCTCTGCCGTCCGGCATGGTCCGGGTGGCCTGGCTGCTGAGTGACGATCTGGTGGAAGTGGCGGTCAGTGACGGGGGTGCGGCGACCGAGCCGAGGGCGGGCCGACCGGCCCTGTCCTCGCTGGGGGGCCGGGGGCTCGGAATCGTGGAGTACGTCGCGGAGAAGTGGGGTGTTCGCCATGAAGGCGAGGTCACCACGGTTTGGGCCGTCGTCCCCGCGCCGCACGTCGTAGCTGCTGAGCCGGCGTTGAAGGAAGCCGGTTAGGCGTAGAGGACTGCTCGTTCTCCGTAGGTCCACGCTGCGGAGATCAGCAGGTAGAGGCCGGCCGCCATCGGGAGGAAGAGGGCGGCCACGGCCGAGCCGAAGGAGAACATCGGCAACATCTTGCGCAGCATTTCGGGCTGGTCCTCGGGTAGCTTCGCCTTCACCTTGCGTGAAGTCAGCCAGGCCACCACGACAATGGCCGCGACCAACACCACAAAGACCAAAAATGGCCCGCTGATCAGACCGTAATTGGCGACCACGCCGGCCAGCGTCAGTCCGAGCGGGTCGTACCCGACCAGAGCGGTCGGGTGCGTGGCGACCTGATACATCAGCCACAGGAACGGCATCTGCGCGAAGGCCGGCAGGAAGCCCGCGAAGGGCGAACTGCCCTCCTTCGCGTAGAGCTCCCGCACCTCCTTCGTCATCCGCTCCGGGTTCTTGGCGTACCGCTTCTGGATCTGCTTCAGCCGCGGCGCGAGCCGCTCACGGATCTTGGCGGTGCGGGCCTGGCGGATGCTCAACGGCAGGAGCAGCAGCCGTACGGCAAGCGTGAACCCGACAATGACGACGGCCGGGTGCGCGAGCCCGGTGATAAGCGCGACGAACGAATCGATCATGAGCCCTTCTCAAGGAGTGTCCTGCTTCTAGGCGAAAGCAGGGCACCCTGAAGGCGCTCTCGGTTTGGGCCGTCCCGCGGCGTCGGGGTCGCTCTGGCGCAGGAAGGCCGTGCGCCGGCCGTAGACGCGTGCGAAGACGGGCACCCCGGTCTCGGAGACCGGCTGCGGCCTGCTGCCCACCCAGAAGGCGAGCAGCAGTCCCGCGACGATGACCAGGCCGGCCGGATCGTGCAGAAGGGCCAGCGCGAAAAGGAAGGTCACCGGTAGGAGGAGGACCCGCTGACCATGCGGACGACCAGGAAGACCACCAGGCCGATGACGCCGATGATGAGCGCGATCTTCACCAGTCCGAGGACCATGGGGACGATGAAGTTGAACAGCACGAAGATCGCGAGCAGCGTGCCCGCGACGAGCATTACCAAACGACCCATGCGCCCACCGTACGTCGTGAAGGGGCCGACTGCGACGGGTCTTACGAACCCGTGACGAACGTGCCGCTTTCGTGTTGCGCCGCCGTACCGTGAGACGGGTGAACTCCCGCATCCTGATCGTCGAGGACGACCCCACGGTCGCCGAGGTCGTGGCGAGGTACCTCGAACGCGACGGCCACCGGGTGGAGTGCGTGGGCGACGGCGCCGAGGCCCTGCGCCGCGCGCTGGCCGAGCCGCCCGACCTGGTGGTGCTCGACCTGATGCTGCCCAGGATGGACGGGCTCCAGGTCTGCAGGAAGCTGCGCGAGCGCTGGCCGGTTCCGGTGATCATGCTGACCGCGCTGGGCGAGGAGATCGACCGCGTGGTCGGCCTGGAGACCGGCGCGGACGACTACGTGACCAAGCCGTTCAGCCCCCGCGAGCTGGCCCTGCGCGTGCAGTCGGTGCTGCGCCGCGCCCGGGGCGCCACGGTGATCGCAGGCACCGGCGTCCTGCGCGACGAGGACCTGGTGGTGGACGTGGGCGCCCACGAGGTACGGCTCGGCGGCCAGGACCTGCCGCTGACCGCGCGGGAGTTCGACCTGCTGGCCTACCTGATGCGCAACCCCCGCCAGGCCTTCAGCCGCGCCGCCCTGCTCTCCCAGGTGTGGGGCTGGTCGTTCGGCGACACCTCGACCGTCACCGTGCACGTGCGCCGGCTGCGGGAGAAGGTGGAGCCCGACCCGACCACGCCCCGGCGGATCGTCACGGTCTGGGGGGTCGGCTACCGGTACGAGCCGCTGTCATGATCGCCGCGCTGCTCGGGATCGCCGTCGCGCTGGTCGGCGTGCTGGTGATGCGGCGGCTGCGCACCCTGCGGGCGATGGTGCTGCTCGTGGTGGTCGTCGCGGTGCTGGCCACGCTGGCGGGCGTGGTGACCGGGATCTTCGAGATGACCCTGGAGGGCTCGGCGCGCAACACCGCCCTCGGGTTCGTCGCCGTCGGCGGGCTGGTCGGGCTGGTGGTGGCGATGATCCTGGCCCGGCGCGTGGTGGCCGAGAGCCGGCGGCTGGCGGAAGCCGTACGGACCGAGGGGGAGTTCGTGCCGCCGGAGTCGTTGCCGAGCGAGCTGCAGGCCATCGCGCACGCGCTGTCGGAGTCGTACGCGCGCGAGCGGGCACTGGAAGGCGCCCGGCGCGAACTGGTCGCCTGGGTGAGTCACGATCTGCGCACGCCGCTGGCGGGGATGCGGGCGATGGTCGAGGCGCTGGAGGACGGCGTGGTCGACGACCCGGCCACGGTCAGCCGCTACCACGCGCAGATCCGCATCGAGGTCGAACGGCTCTCGGCCATGGTGGACGACCTGTTCGAGCTCTCCCGCATCCACGCCGGCGCGCTCAAGCTGACGCCCGTGCCCCTCGGGCTGGGCGATTTGGTCGCCGACACCGTCGACCAGTTCGAGCCGCTGGCCAGGGCCAAGGGCGTGCGGCTCGACTACTCGGCGGTGGCCGGGATCCCGCTGCGGGCCGACGCCGGCGCACTCGGGCGGGCGCTGGGCAACCTCGTGGTCAACGCCATCCGGCACACCCCGGCCGACGGGGTCGTCTCGGTCAGCGCCTCGGTGTCACCCGACGGCGGGACGGCGTGCCTGGCCGTACGCGACTGCTGCGGCGGCATCCCCGACGCCGACCTGCCCCGGCTGTTCGACGTCGCCTTCCGCGGCGAGAGCGCCCGCACCCCCGGTCGCGACGGCGGCGCCGGGCTCGGCCTGGCCATCGCCCAAGGACTCGTGGCCGCCCACGACGGCCGGATCGGCGTCGTCAACGAGGGGCCCGGCTGCCGGTTCGAGATCCGGTTGCCCCTCGCGTGAGCCGAACGCCGCTCCCATCCGTCAAAGAGGCATGAAGGTGTGGCGAATCCTCATCGTGTCCCTCCTCGCGGTGGCGCTGACCCCCGTCGCGGCCACCGCGGCCCCCGCCCCCAAGACGCTCGTCCAGCTCCGCGAACAAGGCGGCTTCGCGGGCCTCGACAACCGGGTGATCGTCTACAAGAACGGGTGTGTCCGTCTCAGCAGACGAACAGGCCCCACGATCGACAAGTGCCTGACCCGCGGCGAGTGGAAGACGCTCCGGCACCGGCTCAAGGCGCTCAAGCTCGGGCGCTCGGAGCAGCCGCCGCAGGGCGCGGACTTCATCAAGTACACCCTCACCTACAAGGGCCACCGGGTCAGCCGCTACACGCTGACCAAGACCTGGCAGCCGGTGGTGGCGCACCTGCAGAAAGTCCTGGTGAAGTACTGGGCGCCGGACTGATCCGGCGCCCCGCACCTCACGCCGTTTCCTGCAGCGTCCCCTGCGGCGCTTCCTGCGGGGCCTCCTCCGGAGCCTGCGGCTTCGCCGGCAACGACTGCGTGCCGAACGACTCCGACATGGCCCTGAAGGTCGGGCACGGCCAGCGCCACATGCAACTCCGGCACCGAAGGATCGGATGCGCGGTGTCGCTGGTGATGCCGCCCGCGTCCCGGGGCTGATGCAGGTCGAGCAGCCTCAGCCCGAGCGCGGCGAACGTGAGCAGGTTGTCACGCGCGCCTTCGAGGAAGTCGAGATCATCACTCGCCAGGCGGGTGCGGATCGGGACGTACCCCTCGTGGTTGACCAGTTCCCGCAGATGGGCCGCGTCCTCGTGCCACGAGGTCGCCTTCTCCGCGCGGATCTGGATGCCCTCCAGCCGCTCACGGAGCCGCTGTCGTTGAGGTTCTTCAGGTCGCTCAAGGTTCATCTGTCAAATGGGCCCAACTCGTCGCCCGTCATCCTTCTGGGAGCGGTGACCGGACTCGGAGGCATGGGCCTACCCCCTTCCCGGCCTTGCCGGTTTCACACAGTTAAGCTTCGCGTACTCCGCGTTTTCGTGATGCCCAAACGGGGGACAAAAACCTGACACCCGCGGATCAACGTGACCCGGGGCGCTCTCGCCGATAGCCTGCCTTCTGTGGAGCTGAAGGTCTCGACTCGATCACATGCCGGCCACGCCCTTGTGGAGATCGCCGGTGAAATCGACCTCTATACGGCGCCCCGCCTGCAGTCGGAATTCACCCGGCTGCTCCAGGACGGGCCCCAACGAGTGGTCATCGACATGTCCCAGGTGGAGTTCTGCGACTCCACCGGGATGAACGTGCTGCTGTCGGCGCTCAAGCGCATCAAGGAGCAGGGCGGCGTCCTCGACGTCGCCGCGCCCCGGCCGGCCGTACGCAAGATTCTGCAGGTCACCGGGCTCGACTCGGTGTTCACCGTGCATGAGTCCGTCCCGGAGGAGTTCCTGATCTCCGAGGGCTCATGACCCAGCCAGTAGCCGCCGACACCCAGGGCGAGGGCTCATGACGCAGCCTGTCGCCGCCGTCATCCAGGGCAAGGGCTCATGACGCAGCCAGTAGCCGCCGTCATCCCGGCCAAGGACGAGGCCGAGCGGATCGGCCCGACCGTCGAGGCGGCGCTCGCGCTGCCCGGCGTCGACCTCGTCGTGGTCGTGGACGACGGCTCGACCGACCAGACCGGCCGGGTCGCGCGGGCCGCGGGCGCCCGTGTCGTACGGCACAGCCGCAACCGCGGCAAGGCCGCGGCCATGGAGAGCGGCGCCGAAGCCGTCCGGCTGCTCGACGACGCCGGCACCACCCGGCACCTGCTCTTCCTCGACGCCGACCTCGGCGCCACCGCCGCGGCGGCCTCCGCGCTGATCAAGCCCGTGCTCGCGGACGAGGCGGACATGACCATCGCCGTCTTCGGCACCCGGGTCAAGCTCGGGGGGCACGGGATGGTGGTCAAGCTCTCCCGTGAGGGCATCCGCCGGGCCACCGGCTTCGAGGCGGTCCAGCCGCTCAACGGGCAACGGTGTCTCACCCGTGCGGCCTTCGAGGCCGCCCGGCCGCTGGCCCACGGGTTCGGGGTGGAGACCGGGCTCACCATCGACCTGCTGCGCAAGGGCTTCCGGGTGCTGGAGGTCGAGGTCGACATGGCCCACCGGGCCACCGGCACCGACCTGGCCGCCCAACTGCACCGGGCGCGCCAGCTCCGGGACGTGGCCCGGGCGCTCCTGGCCCGCGAACCGTCCCTGCGCGACCTCACCCGCCGCTGACCCCTTGGGGGTACGGCGGGGCCGCGCGGCCGGGTGGCTTGGTCCGGTGGGGTGGCTTGGTCCGGCGGGCTTCCGGGCTGCCCGGTTGCCGCCAAGGGGCCAGCTCGCCACGCCCAGGTGCTTCGGCGGCAGGTGGCCGGCTCGGCGGTTTCCGTCAAGTGGACATGCTCTGGGCCAGGTGGGCGAAGCGGGCGCCGACCTCGGCCACCTGCTCGGCCGTCCACTCCAGCGCATGCTCGGCCACCATGATCTCGGCCATCGCCATGCCCGGCACCTCACCCTCGACCCACCCACCGGCGAACCACACCCGCTCATCCTCCGCCAGCACCAGCGCCGCCCGGTTGAGCACCTCGGCGCGATACGGCAGAAACAGCCTGAACTGGTGCGTGTGCGGCGGTTCCGGAAAAACCCTCGCACCCTTCACCCCGGCCAGCCCTTCGGCAACCGTCCGCGCATGCCGGACGAACCCGGGAAGCCGAGGCAACTCCCGCTCCAGCCCAGCCAACGCGGTCAACGCCGCCGGCCACTGCTGGAACACGTTCCCGCCGTACCGATGCCGCCAAGCCCGCGCATAGGCGGCCAGCTCCGCGTCACCCACCAGCGCGGCCCCGCTCAGACCACGGATGGTCTTGTAGAACGACACGTACACGCTGTCGGCCAGCCCCGCGATCTCGTCCAGCGAGTGCTCCAGGAAGGTGGTCGACTCCCAGAGCCGCGCCCCGTCGAAGTGCACCCGCGCCCCCTTGGCCCGCGCCGCCTCCGCCACCGCCGTGAGCTCGTCCCACGTCGGCAGCACGAACCCCGCGTCCCGCAACGGCAGCTCGATCACCACGCTCCCGACCGGCTCCTCCAGCCTGGCGATCTCGGCCGCCGTCGGGTTCCGGGGCGCCGTCGTCGGCCACACGCTCCTCAGCCCGGTGAGCTGGGTGTGGGCCTGCCTTTCGTGGAGCTCCTGATGCCCCAGCCGGTGCAGCGCCACCGCCGTCCGCCCCGTCACCTCGGCGCCGTACCGCAGGGCCACCTGCTGGGCCATCGTGCCCGTGGGGAAGAACACGGCCGCCTCCTTCCCCAGCAGCCCGGCCACCTTCTCCTCCAGCTCAGCCACCGGCCCGTCGCCGTAGAAGTCGGGATCTCGGTCCAGGTCCGCGCCCGCCTCGAACTCGGCCAGCCGCCCCCGCATCGTCGCCGGGGGATACCCGGATAGGATCCGCTCACAGTTCCGCAGCGCATCCAACCGCCGCCCCCTGTCATCCACCACGGGCCGATCCTGACACACCCCTCCTCTCCCAACCCACCCCAAACCGGACATCGCATATCTCGGCGCCCCCGACCCGCGTCACCCTCGGACCGCCTCGGGTTCCCCCGCGCCTCGGGTTCGTCTCCGCCCCAGGTCCCACCCCAGGTCCCGCCGCCCCGGGGTTCCCGCCTCCGTGTCAAGGCCCACCGCCCAGCCCAGCCACCGTCTCCCGGCACCCCGGAAGCCCGGGGCAGCCGCCCTCCCCAGGTTCCGGGCAACCCCCTCCCTTCCGGTCCCGGGCGTCGGTGGTGGAGTGGGTGTGCTGGAATTTGCGGGTGAGAGGTGAGCCGGGAGGGACGTGGGCGGTCAAGGCCGCCCTGCTGGCGTCGGCGGCCTCCGTCCTCCTGACCCTGACCATCGGCCTGCTGGGCCCTTCAGCGGTCGTCCCCGCCCTGACCGGCGAGCCGTGGCAACCGCCGTACTCCCTGCAGGCCACCCCCAGCCCCCACCTGGTGATCGGACTCGCCGCCGCAGTGCTGGTGCTCGGCGGAATGGGGCTGGTCGGAGGGCTGCTGGCGATCCGGACAAGCCCGACGAGGGTGGCCGAATGGGCCACAGGCAAGGCCCGCTGGGTGGTGGCCGCGGGCTACGCCGCCGCCACAGCGCTGGCGTTCGTGCCGCCCTCGGGCTCGGCCGACCACCTGAACTACGCGGCCTACGGACGCATGGTGACCCTGGGCCTCGACCCCTACGTGCTGGGCGCGGTGGATCTGCCAGGCGATCCCGTCGCTGCCGCGGTCGAGAGCCCCTGGAGGGAAGAGCCGAGCGTGTACGGCCCGGTCGCCACCGCGGTCCAGGCGCTGGCGAGCTGGATCGGTGGGGACTCGGTCCGGCTGACCGTGTTCGTCCTGGCCGTGGTGAACGTGGCGGCGTTCGTCGGCACAGGGCTGCTGATCGACCGGTTCACCAGGCACGACCCTGTCCGCCGGCTCCGGGGGGCGATGTTGTGGACCGCCAACCCGCTGCTGATCTACCAACTGGTCGCCGGGATGCACGTGGACACCCTCGCCATCGCCTGCATGGTCGCCGCGCTGCTGGCTCGCGACCGCCCCGGCCGGAGCGGGGTGTTGCTGGGGCTCGGGGTGGCGGTGAAGCTCAACGCCGGCCTGGTCGCGCTGGGCCCGGCCTGGGAGCTGCGCCGACGTCCCGGACGGCTGGCGCTGGTGGCCGGGGTCGCGCTGGCGGTGGTCGTGGCCGGGTACGCGATCGTCGGGGTCGCGGCGTTTAACCAGGTGGGGCAGACCAGCAAGGCCATCTCGCACGCGTCGTTCTGGAAGCTGGTCCAGGGCTGGCTCCAGTCCTTGATCGGGACGGGCAGCGCCTATCGGGGCGAGATCCAGGTGGGAGCGATCCTGCTGATGGTCGTCCTCGCCTGGGGGCTGCTGCGGCGAGTGTCGCGCGCCGCGGACGCGCCGGGGGTGGGCGCGCCGGCCGTGGATGCCCCGACGGTGGCGGCCATGTTGGCGGTCGCCTACCTGTTCGCCACGCCGTACATCCTGCCCTGGTACGACGGGCTGGCGTTCGGGGTGCTGGCGCTGGTCGTGGCCTCGGAGGTGGAGGTCTTCGCGGCGCTGCACCTGGCGATCCTGTCCCTGGGCTATCTCCCGGCGCGGGTGCAGGAGCAGCCGCCGGACCTCGCCTGGCTGGTGTCGGTGGTCAGGCAGCAGGTGGTGCCGTGGAGCCTGCTGGTGCTGACGGCCGCGCTGGCGTGGTGGGCTTGGCGAGCTGGAGGGCGCGTACGGCAGCGGCCAGCGCCAGAGGCACCGCGACGGTGAGGGCCATCGCGGGGATGGCGATGCCGGAGTCGTTCATCAGGAAGCCGATGAGCGCGCAGGTGAGCGCGCCGAACAGCCCGGCGCGCAGCGGCGGGGCGAGGGCGTAGGCCTGGCCGAGTGCGGAGGCGCCCCAGCGGGACGGGCGGTTGAGCACGAAGAACAGGAAGGCCAGCGCGACCAGCGAGAGCAGGGTCAGCGACCAGTTGCCCACCGTGACACCGACCATGGCGCTGAACTTGCGGCCGACCACGGTCAGGGCGGTGCCGTCGAGGATCTGCTGGACGAAGGTGCCCAGGTGGGTGCGTTGCGTGGCGGGACGTAGCCAGTCGAAGAAGGCCAGCGCGCCGATCAGCGCGGCACCGGCCAGACCGACCAGGAGCAGCTTGACCAGGGACACCTTCTGGCCGGTCAGCAGGATGAGGAAGACCGCCAGGCCGACCACGAAGGCCGGTACGCCACCGAAGTCGGCGCCCCAGGCCGGCCAGCCGTCCGCGAACACGGCCAGCCCGCCGTACGCGGCGCAGACGAGCAGGGTGACCAGGCGGGAGACCCCGCGGCTGAGCAACCACTGGGCCACGCCGGCCAGGGCGAGGATGGTGCCGGTGGCGTAGACGGCGAAGGCGATGTTGCTGAAACCGTAGAACCGGCCGCCGGTCACCGGCTCGTAGCCGGTGACGGCGTTGATCTGCAGGGCGGAGCCGGTCATCACGTCTATCAGCAGGGTGAGGGACGTTATCCCGGCGACGATCGTCAGCGGGCCGAGCACCGCGCCTCGCCACGGGCCCGCGAAGGCCAGCAGGGTCACCAGTCCGGCGAAGCCCAGGATGGTGGCGATCACGCCGAGCATGGGGGCGGGGAAGTTCCACCAGGGGACCAACTGGGCCAGGAAGGTGGCTACGGCGATCGAACCACTGACCACCGCCACCACTTGGACGGTCCGCAACACCCCCGCCCCGGCGATACCACTGTCCACGGCGCCGGCCCCGCCCATGACACGGGCCCCAGTCACGTGACCGCCCTCGTCTGCGGCACCCGCATCCTCCATGGGGGCCACGCCGCCCGAGGGACCGCCCGCGAGATCGGCCCGACCCATGGCACGGGCCGGGTCGGTGGGACCCACCCCTCCCACGGCTCCGCGGTCGGTCGGGCTGGGGTCCCCGGGGGCGTCGGCGGGCGAGATGGAGGACTTCCGGGTGGTGGTGCGGCGGCGGAAGGCGATGGCGGCGAGGACGTAGAAGAGCAACTGCACCGTGACGAAGACGGCGAAGAAGGGGCCGCGGACGTCGCGCAGCACCTGGCTGGCCAGGTCCTGGTCGGCCAGGCCCGAGGCGGTTTCGGCGGCGGTGGCGGGGGCCGGGCCGCCGTTCTCCCAGACGCGGCCGACGACGCTGGAGGGCTGGTCGACGCCGAGCAGGTGGAGGACGGTGGCGGTGAGGTCGGTGATGGTGACCAGGCCGTCCTGGCGGGTGGAGGAGGCCGTCAGGTAGGCGTGCTTGTACGGCGGGCCGGAGGCCAGGGCGACGTGGAGGTGAGCGTTGACGCTGGTGTCGGAGACGCCGGCGACCAGCACGGTGGTGCCCTGGGGCAGGCGCTGGAGCAGGGCGGCGATGCGTTGATCGGCGGCCACGACGGCGGCTCGGCGGGCGTCGGGGGTCAGGCCCGCGGGGAAGCCGAGCTCGTCGCGGGGCTGGGCGATCCAGGCGGTGGACAGCTCGGGGGCCTCCATGACGATCAGGCGGTAGGGGGTGAGGTCGCCGGCCTGGTCGGGGGAGTCGGCGTAGGAGTCGACCGTGCCGGTGGTGTCGGCCGCACCCAGGGCGGCGCCGGGGCCGATGGCCAGGACCTTGGCGCCGGCGTCGCGGGTGAGCTGGCCGAGGGTGCCGAGGCGGGCGTCGTAGCCGGTGGTGCTCTGGTAGGTGGACAGCTCGGCCCAGCCTGGGACGGTGGTGCCCGTCGGGGTCGGGGGGAGGGCGCAGCCTCGGCCGGGGGAGCCGGCGCGCTGGCCGGCCGAGACGGTCAGCCAACCCTGGACGGGGCAGGTCACGCCCCGGTCGGGGGGTGGGACGGTCCGGGTGGACAGGGAGGCGGAGGCGCCCTCGGCGACGAGTTTCCACAGGGTGGGGGTGGCCTCGGCGGACAGGTCGCTCCAGGCCAGCCCGGGCACCCCGATCAGGGCCACCCGGCCAGACGGGGTGGCGGCCGCGGCGGCAGGGAATCCGGCCGAACCGGCGGCTGCAGAGGTCGGGGAGAGGGTGGCCAGCAAGCCGGCTGACAACGCCGCCAGCAGGAATGCGGCGATCCGTCGCATGGTCGTGAACCCCCGTCGTGTGAACCCGAGCAACTGAGCTCACGGTAACGTGCCTGAGCGTGACAGGTGGCGCGCGGCAGTGGTGGCTGTGGACAACCGCAGGGCTGATCATCATCCTGGGGATAAGCCCGCTCGTCGACTACTGGCTGAGCAACCCCGACGACCAGCGCCTGGTGGACCTCGACGTCTACCGCACCGGCGGCGAGATGGTCCTGCAGGGCCGGGCCGTGTACGACTTCGTGACCCCCGCCCCGCAACTGCTGCCCTTCACCTACCCTCCGATCGCCGCACTGCTGGCCACCCCGCTGGCGGCGATGTCGTGGACGACCGCCCAGTGGGTGTGGACCGCGGGCATCTTCGTGGCCCTCGCGGTCACCGTCGCCTTCGCGTTCAGGGAGACCCTGGCCGGTGAGCGCAAGCCGTACGCCCCGTGGGTGTTCGCGCTGCTGATGCTGGCCTGCACCTACCTGATGCCGATCCGCGACCAGGTGCGGTTCGGGCAGGTGGACATCCTGCTGGTGGCGCTCTGC
Organism: Nonomuraea sp. NPDC050310; assembly: GCF_040655795.1. Classification (NCBI taxonomy): domain Bacteria; kingdom Bacillati; phylum Actinomycetota; class Actinomycetes; order Streptosporangiales; family Streptosporangiaceae; genus Nonomuraea; species Nonomuraea sp. NPDC050310. The sequence continues at coordinate 232,797 of NZ_JBFAKP010000002.1, forward strand.
CTGGCCGACTGCGCGGCGCGGCGGCCGTGGTGGCCGCGGGGGTTCCTGATCGGCCTGGCGACCGCGGTGAAGCTGACGCCGGGCGTCTTCCTGATCTACCTGCTGGTCACCCGGCAGTGGCGGACGTTCTGGATGGCGTCGCTGGTCACCGCGCTGCTGACGCTGCTGCCGTTCGTGGTGATCCCGGAGGACGCGACCGCGTTCTGGTTCCACGCGCTGCTCGACCCGGAGCGGCTGGGGTCCAACGCGGCGACCACCAACCAGTCGGTCCGCGGCATGCTGATCCGCCTTTACCTGCCCTCCGACCTGCTGACCACCGCGATCTGGGTCGCGGTGATCGCGGTGATCGGCTGGTACGGCTTCCGCTTCGCCCGCGAGGCGCACGAGCGGGGCGAGACGATCGCGGCGGTGGCGCTCACCGGCCTGATGGCCGTGCTGCTGTCGCCGGTGGCGTGGATCCACCACCTGGCCTGGGTGGTCGTGGTGCTCGGCGCCCTGGTCGGCGACGCACGGGACGCTACGAGAGTGAAGGTGGCCGTCGGGGTGTGGCTGTACTACGTGCTGCCCATCCCGTGGTGGGGCGTGACGTTGAAAGCGGCCGAGATCCCGGTGCTCAGCCCGGTGCTCGGGAAGATCGTGCAGAACGCCTACGGACTGGGCGCCATCGCCTTGGTCTGGATACTCGGGACATGGCTCCCCAAAAAGCGTTACTCTTTGTGATGTGTTGGTTACGATATGGCTGATCGTAGGGGTTCTGGCCGGAGGCAGCGGCATCGTCATCGGCTGGCTGGCACTCAAACAGGCCCGGCTGGCGGTCGACGAGTGCCAGCAGGTGCTCGCCCGGCAGAGCGCGGCCGGCGGCACGGGTGATCTCAAGGCCATTCGCGACGTCGCGGTCTACCGCTACGACGCGCTGGCGGAGATGACCGGCCGGTTGTCGTTCTCGGTGGCGATGATCAACGGACTGGGCGACGGGATCGTGCTGACCTCGATCAACGGGCGGTCCGAGACGCGCACGTACATCCGCCCGGTGGTGGGCGGCAAGGGAGCACAGCCGCTCGCCCCGGAAGAGGAGGAGGCGGTGCGCGCCGCCCGGCTCGGTCTGGGTCCAGTCGTCGAAGCTTCCGACAGCAGGAGGTAGCAGCCCCTATCCTGGGGTAATGGTCAGACTCGCCTATCTCGGCCCCGAAGGCACCTTCGCCCAGGAAGCCCTGCGGCGGCTGGCGCCCGAGGCCGAGGGGTTGCCCGCGCCGAACGTTCCCGCCGCGCTCAACGCGGCCCGCACCGGCGAGGCCGACGGCGCGGTGGTGCCGCTGGAGAACTCGCTCGAGGGCGCGATCACCACGACGCTGGACGAGTTCGCCTGGGGCGAGCCGCTGCACATCACCGCCGAGCTGCTGCTGCCGGTGCGTTTCTCGCTGCTGGCGCGGCCCGACACCGAGCTGCGGCACATCAAGCGCGTCTACTCCCACCCGGCCGCGCTGACCCAGTGCCGGGGGTTCATCTCCCGCGAGCTGCCCGACGCCGTCGTGGTGGCCGCGCCCTCGACCGCGGGCGCCGCGCAGGAGGTCGCCCTGCCGGGCTCGCCGTACGACGCGGCGATCGCCGCGGCCATCGCGGGCGAGCACTACGGCCTGGTCGAGATCGCCGGCGACATCGGCGACCGCGCCGACACGATGACCCGCTTCGTCCAGGTGTCCCGGCCGGGCCCGCTGCCCGAGCCGACCGGCAAGGACCGCACGACGCTCGTCGTCTTCCTGGCCGACGACCACCCGGGCGCGCTGCTGGAGATGCTGACCGAGTTCTCCGTCCGCGGGGTCAACCTGACGCGCATCGAGTCGCGGCCCACCGGCGACGGCATCGGCCGCTATTTCTTCCACTTCGACTTCGAGGGCCACGTCGCCGACGCGCGGGTCGGTGAGGCGATCTCGGGCCTGCACCGCGTCTGCGGCGACGTCCGCTTCCTCGGCTCCTACCCGCGTGCCGACGGTGTCGCCCCGCAGATCAAGCGCGGCACCGGCGACGCCGAGTTCGCCGAGGCCGCCCAGTGGCTCGGCCGCATCCGCGCCGGAGGGCACGCCTAGCCGGGTCGAAAAGTCGGCGCGGGCGGCAGCCGTACCTCTGTAGCCTTAGTGTCGTGATTGACCTGCGAACCCTTCGTGAGGATCCCGACAGGCTGCGCATGTCGCAGCAGGCCCGTGGCGAGAGCGACTCGATCGTCGACTCGCTGCTCGATCTGGACGAGCGCCGGCGTTCCGCGCTGACCTCGTTCGAATCTCTGCGCGCCGAGCAGAAGTCCATGGGCAAGTCGGTCTCCAAGGCTTCCGGTGAGGAGAAGGCGGCGCTGCTCGAGCGCGCCAAGGAGCTCGCCGGGCAGGTCAAGGCGGCCGAGGCCGAGGCGGAGCGGCTCGGCGCCGAGCTCGACCAGCTCATGCAGACCGTGCCCAACGTCGTCGACCCGGCGGCGCCGCACGGCGGCGAGGACGACTACGTCGTGCTGGAGACCGTCGGCACGCCGCGCGAGTTCGACTTCGAGCCGCGCGACCACCTGGAGCTCGGCGAGCTGCTCGGCGCGATCGACATGGAGCGCGGGGCCAAGGTCTCGGGCTCGCGCTTCTTCTTCCTGCGGGGCGTCGGCGCCCGGCTGCAGCTCGGCCTGCTCAACATGGCCATGCAGCAGGCGATCGAGGCCGGCTTCGTGCCGATGATCACTCCGGTGCTGGTGAAGCCGGAGACCATGGCCGGCACCGGCTTCCACGTCTCGCACGACAAGGAGATCTACCGGCTGCCCGAGGACGACCTCTACCTGGTCGGCACCTCCGAGGTGTCGCTGGCCGGCTACCACGCCCAGGAGATCCTCGACGGCGGCGAGCTGCCGCTGCGTTACGCGGGCTGGTCGTCCTGCTTCCGCCGCGAGGCCGGCTCGTACGGCAAGGACACCCGGGGCATCATCCGCGTCCACCAGTTCGACAAGGTGGAGATGTTCTCCTACTGCCGCCCCGAGGAGGCGAGCGAGGAGCACGCGCGGCTCCTGGAGTGGGAGAAGCAGATGCTGGCCAAGATCGAGGTGCCCTACCGGGTGATCGACACCGCCGCGGGCGACCTCGGCATGTCCGCGGCGCGCAAGTTCGACTGCGAGGGCTGGATCCCGACGCAGGGCCGCTACCGCGAGCTGACCTCGACCTCCAACTGCACCGAGTTCCAGGCTCGCCGCCTCGGCGTCCGCTTCCGCGACAAGGACGGCAAGCCGGCCTCGGTGGCCACGCTCAACGGCACGCTGGCGACCACCAGATGGATCGTGGCGATCCTGGAGAACCACCAGCAGGCCGATGGGTCTGTGGTGGTTCCCAAGGCTCTGCGGCCCTTTGTGGGGCTCGATGTGCTGGAGCCGGCCAAGTAAGCACCGGTCAGTAGAGCCCGGTCCCCAGCTCGGGGGCCGGGCTCTTCGCGCGTTCGAGCTGCTTGGCCTGGCGGCGGACGGTGGCGAGGCCCAGGGAGCCCACGGTGACGGCCAGGGCGACGGCGGCCCAGAGCGCGGTGCCGTACGAGTCGGGCCAGCCGCCGCTCCACAGGCGGAAGGGCGCGAGCACGGCCACGGCCACCGCGACGGCGGTCGCCACGATCCGGCCCGTGGGGCGCTTGCCGAGGCCGGCGGAGTACGCGACCACGCATCCGGCGAGCGTGAGCGAGGCGAACGCCACGCAGCCGATCAGGCCGAGCAGGAAGTACGGGTTGGAGCCGATCACCGCGAAGCCGGCCAGGCCCGCGCTGAACGTCGCGGAGGCGGCCAAAACGATGAGGGTACGGCGGGCGTCCCGGGTGCGGGCGGCGGCCAGGAGGCCGTACAGGAACGCGAGGACGCCGGCCAGGAGGGCGGCCGCCGTCTCGCCGCCGATGTTGGCGCCGGAGTCGCCCAGCGGGAGCGCGTGCTCGGCACCCAGGGTCGTCCGGGAGTGGAAGCCGTGGCGCCGCCAGACGCCGTTCTCGTCCCGTACGGCAAGCCCGTCCACCCCGTTGGCCACGATGACGACAGGCTGCCCTGAGGGCCGCTTGAGGGCCAGCACGGAGGAGGAGACGAGCTCGTCGGCCGAGGGCAGGTCGAGCGAGCGGGCCAGGAAGGCGCGGCGGCCGGGGGAGACCTCCCAGACCGTGCGCCAGGTGGTGCCGTCGAGCGACTCCTCGACCGCCATGCGGCCGGGCCGGACCCGGTAGCAGGCGGTCCCGGCGCAACTGCTGCTCTGGACCTCGCGGGCGGGCTTGGCGGAGATGGTCCTCCAGGTGGCGCCGCCGTCGCGGGAGACCCACGCGTCACGCTCGCGCGGATCCGCGGGGAAGGCGAGCACCGAGGCGCCCCGCTGTTCGAGGGAGCCGATCGAGGGCGGGGGCGGGAGGGCGGAGCAGGCGGTCAGGGCGACGAGCGCCAGCGGGACCAGCGTGAGCCAGCGCCGGAAGGTCTGCGGGATGTCCCGTAAGTCGCCTCTCATGCCTGGGTAGACGCGGCCTCCGAGAGGGTGGTTCGTGCAGTTGCGCAGTTGTTACCGAGGGACGACGAAGGGCGGTGCCCGCCGAAACGGACACCGCCCCATTACGCCGCTCTGGGGTCAGATGGCGCGGACCTGCGAGGCCTGGGGGCCCTTCTGGCCCTGCGTGACCTCGAACTCCACTCGCTGGCCGTCCTCAAGGGAACGGTAACCGTTGCCCTGAATCTCGGAGAAGTGAACGAACACGTCCGGCGCACCGCCGTCCGGGGCGATGAAGCCGTAGCCCTTTTCGGCGTTGAACCACTTGACGGTTCCCTGAGCCATGAAGCTCTCCTCAGGATGGTGAATCCAAGAGAGCCGCACCTCGCGGCTCCCAGTGTGTCGTACAGCAAACACCCCGGGGTGGCTCAGACAATGTCATGCTGGTTTTCACTTCGGGATCAGCTAATACAACGACTGCCTATCTAACACCATTGAGCCGCGTTGGTGTTCCTGTCCCTGGGAAGATTTCTGCCGACCGACATCTCGGTGCAAACTGGAACCGTCATGGATGCACCTCGCCTCGTCGCCACCGACCTCGACGGAACCGCTCTGCGGACCGACGGAACCGTGTCCGCCCGCACGGCAGCCGCCTTCGCGCGGGTCGAGCAGGCAGGGGCCATGCTGGTGTTCGTCACGGGCCGCCCACCTCGGTGGATGAGCGCGGTGGCGGACGCGGTCCGGCACCGCGGACTGGCCATCTGCGCCAATGGCGCCCTGGTCTACGACCTGCACACCGAACGGATAGTGGAATCTCACCTGATCGACGTCGAGGTGGTCGAGGAGGTGATCGATCAGCTTCGAGCGAACGTCCCCGATCTCGCCTTTTCGGTCGAGTACGAAGGCGGTTTTGCGCACGAGCCGGAATTCCGGCTGGGTCGCTGGGACCGGTCGTCGGGGCTCGGGGTGGCCACGCTGGTCTCGCAGCCGTGCTTCAAGCTGCTGGCCCTGCACGAGGAGATGGCGCCGGACGCGCTGCTGGCGCGGGTGCACGAGGTGGTCGGCCACCTGGTGACCGCCACGCACTCCAGCGGGCGCGGGCTGATCGAGATGAGCGCGCACGGGGTCACCAAGGCCACCGCGCTGGCCAAGCTGGCCGAGGAGCACGAGATCAAGGCGCACGAGGTGCTGGCGTTCGGTGACATGCCGAACGACCTGCCCATGCTGAGCTGGGCAGGCACCTCCTACGCCGTCGCCAACGCGCACCCGAGCGTGCTGGCCGCGGTCGAGCATGTGACCGCGGCCAACAACGACGACGGAGTCGCGATGGTGCTCGAACAGACCTACAGGTAGGGCCCGGAACCGCCGGGACGGCCGTCCTGGGCCTGCTGGATGCCGCCGGGCAGCGCGCGGCGCATCTGCTCCAGCTGGGCCCTGGCCGCCATCTGCTGGGCGAACAGGGTGGTCTGGATGCCGTGGAACAAGCCCTCCAGCCAGCCGACGAGCTGGGCGTGCGCGATCCGCAGCTCGGAGTCGCTGGGGACGTTGCCGTTGTCCTCGGTGAAGGGCAACGACAGCCGCTCCAGCTCCTCGACCAGCTCGGGCGCCAGGCCGTCCTCGAGCTCCTTGATCGAGCTCTCGTGGATCTCCTTGAGGCGCTTGCGGCTGGCCTCGTCGAGAGGAGCCGCCCGGACCTCTTCGAGAAGCTGGCGGATCATGCTGCCGATACGCATCACCTTGGCGGGCTGCTCGACCAGGTTGGTGATCGAACGCTCCTCGCCCTCGTCCTCGGCATTCTGGAAGTCAGGCCCTACCACAACGATGTGGGGGGTGTTGTTGTCCTCAGCGTTCATACGTCTCACCGTACTAGCAGGACCTTCCCGACGTGCTCCCCGGAATCGAGCATCCGGTGCGCCTCGGCCGCCTCGGCCATCGGCACCCGGGCGTGGATCACCGGGCGGACGGCTCCCGCCGAGATCAGGGGCCAGACGTTGGCCACGACGCCGCGGCAGATCGCGCCTTTCTCGTCGGCTGGGCGGGAGCGGAGCGTGCTGCCGTGGACGGTGGCCCGCTTGTTGAGCAGGGTGCGCAGGTCGAGCTCGGCCTTGGCGCCGCCCTGGAGACCGATCACCACGAGCCGGCCGCCGGTCTTCAAAGCTTTGATATTTCCAGACAGGTACTTTGCGCCCATGATGTCCAGAATCACGTCGGCCTGGACCTTCTCCGCGAAGTCCTGCTCCCGGTAGACGATCACCTCGTCCGCGCCGAGCTGGGCCACCGCGGCGCCCTTGAGGTGGGTGCCGACCGTGGCGACGACGTGCGAGCCGTACGCCTTGGCGAGCTGGACGGCCATCGTGCCGATGCCGCTGGCCCCGCCGTGCACCAGGAGGGTCTCGCCGCGGCGCAGCCGCGCGGCCATGAAGACGTTCGACCAGACCGTGCAGGCCACCTCGGGCAGTCCGGCCGCCTCCTCCAGTGACACCCCGTCCGGAACGGGCATGACCTGCTCCCACGGGACCGCCACCCGCTCGGCGTACCCGCCGCCGCCCAGGAGGGCGCACACCTGATCGCCGACCGCCAGACCGGGCACGTTGGCGCCCACCTCGATGATCACTCCCGAGCACTCCAGGCCCGGATAGTCCGAATCGCCGGGTGGCGGGTTGTAGAAACCCTGCCGCTGCATCACGTCGGCCCTGTTGACCGCGGAGGCGGTCACTTCGATCAAGACATCCCCAGGTCCAGGCACGGGTTCGGGCACCTCGCGCCACTCCAGAACCTCTGGTCCCCCGTGCTCGGCGATCACTGTTGCGCGCATGCCGACCACGCTAACTTGTGGGTTGACCGCATTCATCGGAACACAGGGCGTTAATCTGCAATGTGTTTGCTGCCCCTTTGCACCCGTCCCGAGGGGGAACACGGTGGCACGACACGATCGTGAAGAATCCCTAGAGGAACAACTGGCCTGGCTCGACGCCATCAAGGAGGCCGAAGACAACCTCCCCATCGCGGTGAGCGCGGTGACGGCGGTCGAGAGCCCCTACCCCAAGGACCCGTGGGGCGAGACGTCCACGCCGCCGCTGTTCCGTGCCGCCGTGGACACCGTCTACGGCCCGACGGAGGAGGCGCCGGCCGACGAGGCCTCGGCCAACGAGTGGCTGGACAAGGCGACGCCGCAGGAGGACAGCTTCCTGGCGCCGCTCAAGCCGCTGCCCCGGCCCGACGACACCGACACCAAGCTGGAACGCAGCGTCTTCGAGCCGACCACGCAGGAGGAGCCCTCCTGGCCGGTGGTCGAGCGCGAGCCTGAGCCCGAGCCGGAGGAGCCGAAGCCCGCGCGCTTCGAGCGCGCCCGCCTCGACCAGCCCGAGCCGCGCAGCTTCGACGAGCCGCGCAGCTTCGACGAGCCCCGCGGCAGTTTCGACGAGCCGCGCGTCTTCGAGGAGCCTCGCGCTTTCGAGGAGCCACGCCCCTTCGACGAGGGGGTCCAGCGGCGGCGCCGGCACATCCCGCTCCCGCAGGCCGCCGCCGGTCCGACCGCCGAGAGCCTCGACCCCGAGTCGCTCCTGCGCGGCGCGGGCCGGCGCAACGCCCCGTCCGGCGGCTGGCGTCGGCTGATCTACAAGGCCTCCGGCGGCTGGATCCGCCCCGGCGAGTCCCCCGAGGTACGGCGGCGCCGCGAGCTGCTGGCGCGTGCCCGCACCCCGGTCGCCACCGGCCACCACCGCGTCGCGGTCCTGAGCCTCAAGGGCGGCGTCGGCAAGACCACGACCACCGTGGGACTCGGCGCGACCCTGGCCCAGGTGCGCGGCGACCGCGTGATCGCCGTCGACGCCAACCCCGACCGTGGAACGCTCTCCGACAAGGTCGAGCTGGAGACCTCCGCGACCGTGCGCGACCTGCTCAACGAGCGGGAGCAGGTCAAGCGGTACGTCGACATCCGCGCCTTCACCACCCAGGCCCCCTCGCGCCTGGAGGTCCTGGCCTCCGATCGCGACCCGTCCATCTCCGAGGCCTTCAGCGGCGCCGACTACCAGTCGGTCGCCCAGGTGCTGGAGAACTTCTACTCCATCTGCATCACCGACTGCGGCACCGGCCTGCTCCACTCGGCCATGGGCGGCGTGCTCGGCATGGCCGACCAGATCGTCCTGGTCAGCTCGCCCTCCGTGGACGGCGCCCGCGCCGCCTCGGCGACGCTCGACTGGCTGGAGGCCCACCACTACGGAGATCTGGTACGGCAGGCGACCGTGGTGCTGTGCAGCGTCCGGCCGCGCTCGAAGTCGGCGGTGGACATCAAGAAGCTGGAGGCGCACTTCGCCGCCCGCTGCCGGGCCGTGGTGCGCGTGCCGTACGACCCGCATCTGGAGGAGGGCGCGGAGATCGACCTGGACCGGCTGCAGCCGGCGACCAGGGAGTCCTACATCCAGCTCGCCGCCTACGTGGGGGACGGCTTCGCCGGGAACGTGAGCGGAGGGTAAGGGATTCGAACCCTTGAGGCCATCGCTGACCTGGCCGCTTTCAAGGCGGCTGCACTAGTCCACTATGCGAACCCTCCTGGCGTGCGGATCCCACCATAGCGGCCTCCGGCCTTTCTCGCTGCGGAGCCTTCCGGTAGCGTGGGTGGCCGGCGCCGTCCCGCGCCCGACCCCCTGACCGTGCGCCCACGCCGCGCGGCGAGGCGGGGGTAAAGGGGATCGATGTCCTCGGGTCGCCTACCTGACACGTCGGTTTCCTCGTGGCGGCGGGCCGTGCGGCGGAGCGTGGGTCCAGGGCACGGGCGCGCCGTGGAGCACGAGATGACCGAGCACAAGCACCTCAAGCGCCGGGTCCGCGAGCGGATGGCCAAGACGGGGGAGTCCTACACCTCCGCCCTGCGGCAGCTCACCAGGGCCAAGGCGCACCACCACGAATCCGCCCTGCTGCGCCGCTTCCTGGGCGGGCCGATCTCCGAGGCGATGCTCTTCGGGCTCGGCGGGGGCGTCGGGTTCATGTACTTCGTGTTCGACTACAAGGGTCAGCCGCCGATGCTCACCGTCGTCGCGCAGGCGCATCCCGAACCGATGATCCCGGCCGCGCTGCGGCGGCTCGGCGTGCCCTTCGAGGTGCATCGCACCGGCTCGCCCCGGGTCGCCGAGCGGACCCTGCGGGCCGTGCTCGACGCTCGCGGGCGGGCGTTGTGCCGGGTGGGCCGGTTCCAGTTGCCGTGGCGGCCCGATCTGCCCTTCCCCGACCCGGTCGACGTCGCGGTCACCGGGATTTCGGACGACGTGGTCACGGTGGACGACGACCGGGAACGCTCGTTGCCGCTGGCCGAGTTCATGGCGGCCTGGTCGGCGGTCAAGAAGGACAAGCACCAGCTCATCGAGGTCACCGGGGGTCCGGCCGGGGAGCCGGACGTCGCCGGGGCGGTGGCCTGGACCGCCGCGCACCTCACCGGGCCGGTGCTGGGGAACGCGTTCGACGTGAATTTCGGTCTGTCTGGGATGCGGAAGCTGGCCGCGCAGATCCCGGCGTGGGATCGGCGGTGGGCCGACCTCTCGGTGCCGCTGCGGCGGCTGTACGAGGGGCTGGAGGTGGAGTACACCGCGTCCGGAGGGTCCCGGCCGCTCTACGCCGACTTCCTGACCGAGGCCGGGCTGGACGGGCGGGCCTACCGGGCGGCCGGTGACCAGTGGTCGCGGGTGTCGGCGGCGGCGCTCGAAGGGGTCGCGCTGGCCGAGCTCGGGGAGCTGGTCGCGGAGGCCGTGCGGCTCGAAGAGCAGGCGGTGGCGGAGCTCAGAGCTGGTTGAGCAGCTCTGAGGAGCTCAGAGCTGGTTGAGGAGCCATTTCGGTCCCTCGGTGCGGGTTCCGGGCACGCGCTCGCGCAGCCCCCGGTCGGCCGTCACGAGCGTCACCCGCTCGTACGGCCTGGCCTGCCGTACCACCTCGACCAGCGTGTCGTCCCCGGAGCCGGGCGCCTCGACCACCTCGACGCCCGGCACCGAGGGCACGCCGCGGGCGGCTCCCTCGACGACCGCGACGACCTTCGGGAACCACTGCGCCAGGATCGGGTGCCGCCACCGCACGTCCTTGACGTCGTTGAGCAGTCGTTCGGCCGCGCCCCGCCGGTCCCGCCACCAGCCGTGCTCGGCCCGGGCGCCGACGATGTTGGCCACGTCCAGCACCAGCGTCTCGGGCGCCAGCGCCTGCCGCACCGTCTCCCACGACGCCGCGAACCCCGGATGCAGCTCCTTGCCGGCGATCTCGCTCAACGACAGCCAGGTCAGCGCCGTGCTCTCGGCATTCGCCGGACGGGCCTCGAACAGCTCCTCCGCCTCGGCGATCACCGTGTCGAAGCTCCAGCCGCCGTGGTCGTCGAGGTAGACCCCCTCGATGCGCAACGCCGCCCCGTCGAGCGCCGCCTCCTCGCGGGCCTCCCGCAGCGCGCTCTCGATCGAGTCCTCGTGACTGTCGCGTGCCCCGCCCGGCAGGCCCCACGTCCCGCCGTGATGGCTCCACGCCGCCCGCTCCTGCATCAGCACGTACGGCTCGCCGCCGGCCCCATGGTGGACCGCCAGCAGTCCGGACGCCCCGTAGACGCCCCAGTGCCGGTGCCCCTGCGCGCACTGCGCCCACCCGTCGCCGTCTCTCGCCGCCATACGCCCAAGCATGGCAGCTCAGGCGGCTTGCCGAAGCTTTGCCTGTCGGAGCGGGACCTCACCTGGGACGGCTGAGAACCTGCATGGATCGACCTACCTTCTGACCTTGTGAGGCATTGATGGCGAAGCCCCGCGTGAAGATCCCGCTCGACCCGGTCCTGACCCAGGCCGCCCAGGCGATCAAGTCCGAGGACACCCCCGACCCGCAGACCCCCAGCTCAGACCCCGCCCCGCCCCAGGAGAGCTGACTCAGCCGACCCCGTGGATCATGCCCCACAGGAACGGGATCATGTACTTCGGCTCCTCGCCGAGCAGCTCGGGCAGCTCGGCCTCGGTGACCGTGAGCCGGAACGCCGCGCCGCGCGCGTGAGCCGCCCAGCCCTGACCCAGGGCGCGGCGGATGCACGCACTGACGAGAACCGGGCGGACGACGATGGTGCGCTCCCCGTGCGAGTTGTCCGGCCGCGCGCACGGCAGCGTGACCACGAGCACACCGCCCGGCTCGTCGGCCCGCTGGACGGTGAAGCTGAGCTGCTTCCACCCGCCGTCCACACCCCGCGACCACTTCGGAACCCGCCAGCGGTAGACCACCCCGTCCACGGTGATGGGCCGCGAGCCCCGCTTCGGCATGGTCATCGGCGCCTCCTCGCTGCGGCATCGAGAAGCTCCGAGCCTAACGCGCTCAGCCGCCGCCCTTGGAGAAGTGCCGGTCTCTATGGCTCTGACCTGCGGTTCGCTGGGCTTCTAGCTGGTACAGGGCACATTGAGGGCACTCTGGCACTCACCAGCCGGTGGGTCACGGGCTTACCCGCCAGCGCCACTCAGCCGGGATCGAGAGCGCGCCATACCGCGGTAACGGAGCCCTCCTCGTAATCCCACCAACCGTCCTGTCCTTCCACCAGGAGCCGCTTCGCTCCGGCAAGGTCCGCTGCCGGGGGAATGTTCAGCGCCACCAGGCCGAACTGCGCAAGCCCTTCCCCCTCAACGCCCAACGGCGCGAACAGGTTGAGGACAGTGTTCAGGTCGCCTTCAAGGTCGCCGTTGCGGCCTGGGACCACCCGGATCGTGCAGTTATCGGAGAACTCCACGACCTCCTTCGCCCATATGGTGCCCTCGGCGTCCAGTTCGGTGCGCACCACATCGCCGCAAGCGACTCCGCGAACGAAGAAGGGGATGTTGTCCAGTCTCACTCGACCTGGAGCAACGGGAATAGCCCACAGACGCTCGGAACCGGCCGGGGGCCAGCCGTCCTCGTCCTGCTCAAGCTCGAACACCACACGCACATGTGTGGCCGAAGCGCCCTCCATCACCGCAACAGGATGCCCTACTGGCACAGATCACCCCACTGGCGATCGGATCGCGCAGCGGAGCGGCCAGCCACCACGAAGATCCCTCCAGCGCTCAGCCGCCGCCCTTGGAGAAGTGCTGGTAGTCCTTGGTGCCGGACCAGTAGCCGCCCCACTCCCAGCCGAGCCGGTCGAAGGCCTTGACCACGCGGTCGCCGGGGTTGATGACGCCGGGGGCGTCGAGCGGGCGGCGCTTGAACTTCTCGGCGTTCTTGTGGGCGACGGTGCCGGAGGCGGTGACGTAGGGGTTCTCGCGCGGGTTGATGTCGATGGCGCGGCCGTAGGCGTGCTGCGACCAGTTGCTGGAGCCGGTGGCGGGGCGGCAGTTGAAGGCGGAGGTGTTGTTGGCCTCGATGGAGTCGAAGTCGTCGCCCTTGTAGACGTCCACGAGCTCCATGCGCTTGATCGGCCAGCGCCAGCCGTACAGCTGCTTGAAGACGGTGACGATGTCCTTGGCGGCGTCCTCGTGGACGACGAGCTGACCGGTGTGGGGGCGGTCGTCGAAGCCCCAGTAGCTGAGGGTGATCAGGCGCAGGTCCTTGACGGCGACCGGGCAGCCGGGGCGCCAGGAGTGGGGGAGCTGGTCACGGGTCGGGGTGGTGGTCTTCGAGGTGAAGGCGGGCGGGCCGGTCGGGCTGGGCGTCGGCGTGGGACTCGCGCTGGGCGGCGGGGTGGTCTCAGCCCCGGGCCTGGGGGCGGCGGTCGCGGCCGACGTGGCGGCCGGTGGTTCCTGGGCGCTGCAGGAGACCAGGGCCAGGGCCAGGAGTGCGCACGCGGCTGGACGCTTCATCCGCCCACGATATGCGATGCTCCGCTGGCTCTGCGTGATCGGCCCCCGGGTGGGTCAGCGGGAGACGCCCAGACCGCCCTGGGTCTGCGCGCCGTACCGCTCCTGTTCGAGACGGAGGTCGAGCGGGCGGATGCGGCTCTTGGCGGCCAGGACCTCCTCGGTGATGAGGGAGGCGGGCAGCAGCCAGGAGACCTCGAACTCCAGGCCGTCGGGGTCCTTGGCGTACAGGGCCTTGGTGGTGGCGTGGTCGGAGGCGCCGACGAGCGCGCCGAGCTCGCTGAGCTTGGCGGCGATGCGCTCCAGCTCGGCGAGGGTGTCGACCTCCCAGGCGAGGTGGTAGAGCCCGACGCTGGTACGGCCGGCGGTGGTGGGGCCGGCCTGGGCGCCGATCTCGAACAGGCCGAGGTCGTGGTCGTTGCTGGAGCCGTCGGCCTGCAGGAACGCGGCGCCGGGCATGGACATGACGACGTCGAAGCCGAGGGCGTCCCGGTAGAAGGCGACGCTGCGCTCGACGTCGCGGACGTAGAGGACGGCGTGGTTGAGGCGCTGGATGGGCATGCACCCAAAGTACATGAGAGTTCAAGTAAAGTGCGAACATGACCCGATGGCTGTCCGACGACGAGCAACGGACCTGGCGCAGCTACCTGGCGGCCACCCAACTGGTCGAGGAGGCGCTCGACCGGCAGTTGCAGCGCGAGGCCCGGATGCCGCACACGTACTACATGATCCTGGTCGCGCTGTCGGAGGCGCCGGAGCGGTCGATGCGGATGAGCGAGCTGGCGCGGCGCGCGCAGGCCTCGCAGAGCCGGCTGTCGCACGCGGTCGCGCGGCTGGAGGAGCGGGGGTGGATCGAGCGCTCCCCGTGCGCGTCCGACCGGCGCGGGAACGTCGCGGTCCTGACGGAGGCGGGCTTCCAAGCGCTGGCCGAGGCCGCGCCGGGGCACGTGGAAGAGGTACGGCGGAGCCTGTTCGACCCGCTCTCGCCCGAGCAGGTACGGGCGCTCGACGAGATCTGCGCGGCGATCCGCGCCGCCCACGAGGACACCGGCCCCGCCTGCTCCTGACGGAGGGTCGCAGCCGGAAAATGTCGGTCGCACGCCGTACCGTACCTGCGACAACAGGATCGACCGACGGGGTGGGGCGACATGGACGAGCACAACCAAGCGCTGTTCAGGGCAGTGCACGCGATCGCGGTGCGGTATGCCGGTCAGCCGGTGCACATCGTGATGCGCGCACTGGCCGACCAGCTTCCCGCGGCGCCCGGGATCACCCTGGAGGAGATCCGGCGCATCGCCGAGGAGATCAGCGTGGGACGCGACCCCTCGGGGCTGAGGTCAGCCTTCTAGCAGGTCGAGGGCCTTGGCGAGCGCGGGGTCGCGGCCCGCGGCCAGGTCCTCGGCGGTCATCGGCAGGTAGTGGTCGGCGGCCACGCCGATGGTGTCGACGATCTCCTTGCCAGGCCCCCGGTGGTGCTTCGACGGCAGCCCCAGCACGCTGCCGTCGTCCAGGAAGTACGGCTCGCCGGGCCCGGAGACCACGCCCGCGGTGCGCGAGCCCACCAGCGGAGCCAGTCCGAGGCTCTTGACCGCGGCGCTGAAGTCGTCGCAGGCCGAGGCGCACCCACGATCGGTGAGGACGACGAAGGGCAGGTTGAGCAGGGGGACGGTGTCGTCGGTGCGGTTGGCCGCACACGAGTCGTGCACGTCGCAGAAGTAGCTGGTCACCTTGCCGTGCGCGAAGGCGCCCAGCAGCCGGGTGACCTCACGCGGCGAGCCGCCGCCGTTGCCGCGCAGGTCGAGCACGACGCCGGTGATCGTGCCGGCCTTGCGCAGGTCCTCGACGGCCGCGCGCACCTTGTCGGCGACGCCGCCGAAGAAGCCGGGCACCTTGACGTAGGCGACGCCGTCGGCCAGGCGCTTGGCCGAGATCTCCGGGCGGAAGACCACGAACTCGGCCGGCTTGACGGTGAGCGTCCAGGTCCGGCCGTTGGTCGGGCGGCGCAGCCGGAAGGTCACCGGGGCGTCCCGGTTCAGGAAAAGCGGGTCGAGGGCGCTCGGCACGAAGACGCCGTTGACGAAGGGGGCATGGCCGTTGATCGAGACGAGGATGTCGCCCGGCCTGATGCCGCGCTTGGCGGCCGGGCTGCCCGCCTCGACCGAGGTGACGTAGAGCGGGGCCTTGGCGGCCTTGTCCTCGGGGTGGACCGAGATGCCGCTGATGCCGACCGCCTTGACCGTCATGCGGTCGCCGCCGGGGTCCGGCTCCGGGTTGTTGGCGTCCGGTTCCGGCCGGTCCCAGCGGGCGTGGTTGTCGCCGAGCGAGGCGACCATGGCGCGCATCGTCGCGGCGGCGAGGGCCTGGAGGGTGGCCGCGTCGGTGTTCAGGGCCGCGGTGACCTTGGTGTAGACGTCGGCGAACGCCGCCCAGTCGGCCTCCCGGTCGCCGGTCAGCGCGGGCATCGTCGCGACCGGATGGTCCTTCGACCGGCGTTGCAGCTCCTGGGTGAATCCGGCGAAGGCGGCGCGGAGCACGAGGCGGTTGTCGAGTTTCGGGCCGCCGTAATAGCGGTCGAACAGGCAGGTGTACGCCTGGTGGAGGGTGTCCACCGTGGTCGGCTTCAAGGGCGGCGGGTTCGTCGGACCGCCGCCGCCGGGCTTGGGCGGCGGGGCACAGGTGGGGGCAGCGACGCGGGTCGCCAGGCTGCTCGCCGGGAGGGCGGCGGCGACCAGGGCGGTGGCGGCGAAGGCGAGCGCCAGGCTTCTGAGCGGATTCCCGATGGGGTTTCTCATGGCGCCCAGGGTGGCCGGGCGGGCATTCCGGGGCGGTGAACGCGAACGTTAACCGTGCCGTTATGGCCCAGGGGCTATCAATCGGGTCATGCGGGTTCTGGTGGCCGAGGACGAGCGGGTCCTGGCCGATCTCGTGGCCGACGGCTTACGCCGGCACGCCATGACGGTGGATGTCGTCTACGACGGGGACGCGGCGACGCGGTTGCTCGCGGACGGGCGCTACGACGTGCTCGTTCTCGACCGCGACCTGCCCGAGGTGCACGGGGACGAGGTCTGCCGGCGGCTGGCCCAGGCCGGGTCGCCGACGCGCATCCTCATGCTCACCGCGGCGGCCTCGGTACCCGAGCGCGTGGCCGGCCTGGGGCTGGGGGCCGACGACTACCTGCCCAAGCCGTTCGCCTACGCCGAGCTCGTGGCCCGGGTGCGGGCGCTCGGGCGGCGGAGCGAGGCGGCGCTGCCGCCGGTGCTCACCGAGCACGGGATCGTGCTGGACGTGCCGCGCCGGCAGGCCTTCCGCGACGGGCGCTACCTTCCGCTGTCGCGCAAGGAGTACGCCGTGCTGGAGGTGCTCATGCGGGCCCGGGGAGCGGTGGTCAGCGCGGAAGACCTGCTGGAGCAGGCCTGGGATGAGCAGACCGACCCGTTCACCACGGTGGTGCGGGTGATCGTGCGCAAGCTCCGGGCCAAGCTGGGGGAACCGGCGGTCATCCAGACCGTGCCAGGGGCGGGGTATCGCCTGTGACGGGCTGTCTTGTCGGAGGGGCTGGTAGGTGGTGAGGCGGCAGCCGGTCCGGGTGCGGCTGACGGTCGTCTACGCCGGGCTCTTCGTGGTCACCGCCACGATCCTGCTCGTCGTGGTGAACCTCCTGCTCGGCGCCGCCCTGAAGAGCGAGGTGGCGATGTTCGAGCCGCCGGAGCCGCCCAAGGCCCCCGCCGACGCGATGAGCGACACCGAGTGGATCCAGGACCCCGAGGCCCGCCGCCGGCTCGGCGACCTGCCCGGCCAGGTGCTGGCCTACCAGTGGGACGTCACCGTGATCGTGATCGCCGTCCTGGGCGTCGTCTCCCTGGGCATCGGCTGGGTCGTCGCCGGCCGCCTGCTCCGCCCGCTGCACCGCATCACCGCCACCGCGCAACGCCTGTCCCTGTCCAACCTGCACGAACGCATCGCCCTGGACGGCCCGCGCGACGAGCTGAAAGACCTCGCCGACACCTTCGACGACATGCTCGCCCGGCTGGAGCGCGCGGTGGACAGCCAGAGCCGGTTCGTCGCGAACGCATCGCACGAGCTGCGCACGCCGCTCGCCATCCAGCGGGCGGCGATCGAGATCGGGCTGACCGACCCGAGCCCCGAACAGCTTGTGCAGGTGCGCGGGCAATTGCTCGACGCCTCCGTGCGCAGCGAGCGGCTGATCGACGGCCTGCTCCTGCTCGCGCAGAGCGAACGCGGGCTGGACGTGCGCGAGCCGGTGGATCTCGACGAGCTGGTACGGCAAGCGGCAGGGGAACTGGACGCCGGCGACCGCACGATGGTGGTCGACGTGGAGCCGGTCCGGGTGCGGGGCGATTCGGTGTTGCTGACCCGGCTCGTCGCCAACGTGCTCCAGAACGCGATCCGGCACAACCACCCCGGCGGCACCGTGCAGGTCTGCCTGTTCGCCGACGGCCTGCTCGTCGTACGGAACACCGGGCCCGAGGTGCCCGAGGAGCGGGTGGGCGAGCTGTTCGAGCCCTTCCGGCGGCTGCACTCGCGGACCCGCTCGGCCGAAGGGGTGGGCCTGGGGTTGTCCATCGTGGCCTCCATCGCGCGAGCGCACGACGCCGAGGTTTCGGCCGTCCCCAACCCCGGCGGTGGCCTGGTGGTGTCCGTGCGGTTTCAGCGGGACAGGTAGCCGCCGTCCACCGCGTGGTAGCTGCCGTTGACGAACGAGGCCCGGTCCGACAGCAGGAACGCCACCAGCTCGGCCACCTCCTCCGACCGGCCGAGCCGCCCCTGTGGGTGCAGCGGCACCAGCAGCTCGGCGTCGACCTGCGAGATCAGCGGCGTCTCGATGAATCCCGGGCCGACGGCGTTGACCCGGATGCCCTGGGCCGCGTATTCCAGCGCGGCATTCTGCGTCAACCCGACCACGCCGTGTTTGGCCGCCACATAGGCCGAGGCCCCGGCGAAACCTACCTGGCCGAGAATCGAGGCCATGTTCACCACCGCCGCGCCCGCGGACATCACCCTGAGTTCGGCGCGCAGGCAATAGAAGACGCCGTCCAGATTGGTGGCGAGCACGCGCCGCCATTCGTCCACCGGATACTCGCCGATCGGCGCGCTTGTCCCGGAGATGCCGGCGTTGTTCACCGCCAGATCGAGCTGGCCATAGGTGTCCAGCGTCTTTCGCACCGCGTTCTCGGCCGCTTCAGGATCGGTCACGTCCAGCATGACCGCGTCGGCGGAGCCACCCGATTCCAGAATGGCCGTGGCCGCCTCCTGGGCGCCTTCCAGGTTGTAGTCGGCCAGCACCACGCGGGCGCCCCGTTTCGCCAGCGTTTCCGCGACGGCCCGCCCGATTCCCGAGGCGGCGCCGGTCACCAGCGCGGCCTTGTTCGTGAACTCCATCCTCACGGCATTCCCGCCGCGTCTTCTCCCGAGGGCGTGGAATCGGTCAAGATGGCGGCCCGGATCGCCGCCCCGACCGCGGCCGGCGGCTCCTCCAGGACTCCGTTCTCGTTCATCAGCGCGTGATACTGCTGCTCCTCGTACGGCAGGGCCGCGATGTGCGCGCCGACGAGACACGCTCTGCTCTGCGCATGCCGTACATGGGAGGCCACATCAAAGGGGACGCGTCGAAGGGAGGTCATGAACGTCCACTGAATCCGGGATCATGGCGGAATGGAAGTCCCTGAGATCGGCGTCGCGCCGGGTTTCGTGCTCCGTCCCTGGCGGCTGGACGATGTCGAGGTCGTTCGCGAAGCGTCGCGAGACCCGTACATCCCGTTGATCTCCAGCGTGCCCGCGGAGTTCACCGAGGCGGAAGCCGAGGCATTCCTGCGGCGGCAATGGCAACGGGCCGAAGAAGGCGTCGGCTATTCCTTCGCCATCGCGGTGGCCGGTCACGCGGTCGGCCAGATGGGCCTCTGGCCCGGCCCCCACGAACGCGCGTCGGTCGGATATTGGATCGCGCCCTCCGCCCGGGGAAAAGGCATCGTGGTCGCCGCGCTGGACGCCCTTTCCCGCTGGGGCCTCACGGAACTCCCGGTGGCCCGGCTGGAATTGCAGGTCGAGCCCTGGAACATCGGCTCGTGGAAAGCCGCGGAACGAGCCGGATACGAGCGCGAAGGCCTGCTACGGAGCTGGATGGAGATCGGCGGCGAGCGCAAGGACATGTACATGTACTCCCGGCTGGCCCAGCACCCATAGAGGTCCACCCCACGGCGACCTAGGATCTGACCATGGCCCTGAGCATGCTGGACGTCGACCGGTTCGAAGCCTCCCGGCCGCGCCTGGAGGCCATCGCCTACCGCCTGCTCGGCTCGGCCACCGAGGCCGAGGACGCGGTGCAGGAGACGTTCCTGCGCTGGCAGGCCGTGGACGTCGAGCGCATCGAGGTGCCCGAGGCGTGGCTGACGAAGGTGCTCACCAACCTGTGCCTCAACCAGCTCACCTCCGCCCGCGCCCGCCGCGAGACCTACGTCGGCGAGTGGCTCCCCGAACCGCTCCTCGCCGGCGACCCCATGCTCGGCCCGGCCGACACCGCCGAACAACGTGAGTCCGTCTCGTACGCGGTGCTCACCCTCCTCGAACGGCTGTCGCCCAACGAACGGGCGGTCTACGTGCTGCGCGAGGCCTTCGACTACTCCCACCGGGAGATCGCCGAGATCCTCGACCTCAGCGAGGCGGCCAGCCAGCAGATCTTCCATCGTGCCAAGAAGCACGTCGCGGAGGGCAGGGCGCGCACCGAGGTGGACGAGGCGACCGCGCGCCGGATCGTCGAGGAGTTCCTGGCCGCCGCCTCCAGCGGCCAGACCGAGCCGCTGGTCCGGCTGCTCACCGGGGACGCCATCGCGATCGGCGACGGCGGCGGCAAGATCCCGGCCCGGGCCAAGGCCTTCCAGGGCGCGGTCGCGGTGGCCAAGTTCCTGTGGGGGCTGTTCAAGCCGGCCGAGGCCAAGCGGGCGCTGGTCGGCGGCAGCCCAGACGTGTACGCCTGGACGGCCAACGGCGGCCCGGCCGCGATAGCCGTCCTGGACGGGCGGGTCGTGGGCGTGATGTGCCTGGAGGTCACCGAGGACGGCATCGCCGCCTTCCGCAACCAGGTCAATCCGGACAAGCTTGAGCGCGCCACCGCGCAGTGGGCGGCCAGCGAGCATGGAGAACCCCTGTTCAAGGCCTTCTGAGCGTGGTGTGACGTGGTTCACATCCGGCTCCTGTCAGGAAACGGCGAGCTGCCCGGTTCAAGGGGCACAGACGCCTTCTCGACAGGAGCCAGGACATGCACCGCATCGTCGTTCTCGGAGCCGGATACGCCGGAGCCAGCGCCGCCGGCCGCCTCGCCAGGCGGCTGTACCGCGAGGACGTCTCCATCACCCTCGTCAACGCCGAGCCCGACTTCGTGGAGCGGGTCCGCATGCACCAGGTGGCCGCCGGCCAGAAGCTCAAGACCCGGCCGTTCCGCGAGATGTTCGCCGGCACCGGGGTCGAGGTGCGGATCGCCCGGGTGGCCGGGCTGGACGTCGACCGCAAGACCGTCACGCTGAGCGACGGCGCCGACGAGCTGGCCTACGACACGTTGGTCTACGCCCTTGGCAGTGGCTGGAACGCCCAGGGCGTGCCGGGGACGCATGAGCACGCCTACGAGCTCGCGAGCCGTCCCGGCGCTCTGCGCCTGCGTGACCGCCTGGCCGGCCTCGCGCCAGGTCAGAGCGTGGTCGTCGTCGGTGGCGGCCTCACCGGGCTGGAGGCCGCGACCGAGATCGCCGAGGCCCGGCCCGACCTCGACGTCGCGATCGTCGCCCGTGACGCCCTGGGCGGCTGGCTCTCCCCGAAGGGCCGCGCCCACCTGGCGCGCGTGGTCGCCAAGCTCGGCATCACCGTCCACGACCACACGGCCGTCACCGCCGTCGAGCCCGACCACCTCGTCACGGCCGCCGAGCCCGTCACGGGAGGTTCCGCCCACGCCGTCACCGGTGCCGGTCGGCGCATCCCCGCCGCCGTCACTGTCTGGGCCACCGGCTTCGCCGTCCACCCCATCGCGCTGGCCACCACCCTGGACACCTCCGGCACCGGCCAGATCGCCGTCGACGCGACCATGCGCTCGACCTCCCACCCCGACGTCTACGCCGTCGGCGACGCCGCCCTGGTGATGGGCCCCGGCGACAAGCCCCTGCGCATGTCCTGCGCCTCGGGCACCCCCACCGCCTGGCAGGCCGCCGACGCCATCGCCGCCCGCCTGACCGGCGCTCCGATCCCCAAGACCACCATCCGCTACTTCAACCAGTGCATCTCCCTGGGCCGTAGGGAGGGCCTGATCCAGTACGTCACCGCCGACGACCGCGCGGTGCAGGCCGTACTGACCGGACGGCTCGCGGCCCTCTACAAGGAGGTCGTCTGCAAGTCCGCCGCCTGGGCCGTCGCCAACCCCACCCTCGGCCTCCCCACCCGCCGCCGCCACGTCCAGCCGCGGGCGACGACACCCGCCCAGGCCCTCGCCTGAGCGCCTCGCGGCCGACCCCGGGAAACGAGGAAGGCCCGCCCCAGATGTGCTCTGGTGACGGGCCTTCTCGCACGTGTGCAGCCGGAGGTACTCGAAACCCCGACCTTCCACGCTGCCAGGGGTCAGCATGCCGAGACCGCGGGTGAAGACTCCTCGCAGCGCGGCTCAAGCAAGTGCCCAGCAACTCGTGTCGCGCGATTGCCGGTGTCAACCGGGATCGTTCAAAAGTGGCGGCCTCCTACGACCTTCCCGGCAAGGTTGCTGGGCTGAGGCCTGCGAACCATCAGCTCGGTTATCGAGTTGCTGCCCGATTCACCCTGCATAGCCACGAGCCGCGCGGGTGTACGGCTACGCCGACAACGTGCAGCCATACCTGCCTGGGCCGACCGGCTGGCCGCCCCAGGAGATCCATCCGACGACGCCCGCGCCCCAGGCAGGGGCGGTCGAGACGCTCGCGGAGTCCCTCGTCAGGCTCCGTGGCCAGACGGCGCGGCGGCCGGTCGGCCTGGACGCAGAGAAGCTCCCGCCCTCCCGGAGGAGAACAGAGGCTCTCACGTCCATCGGGTCAGTCGAGTACGCACAAGCCGACCTCGGTCAGCACCAGCCGCGGTCCCATGCGGTGCATCACTCCTGAATGGTGATCGCTGCCAACTCCTCTATCGGCAGACCTGCGGTGCTCGCGGCCTCTTGCAGATCCCGATCTGTGTACTCGGACGATCCAGGGCCATCCACCGTGACGATGGCCCTGGGCCACTTGGACGATCGCAGGTCGATCTCCTGGCCGGACCACTCCCAGACGCTCCAGCCGCTTCGCCCTAGACGCGAGACAGCTTCCTTCGCGACGTCTTCGCCCGCCTTATCGATGTGGACCACGAGGGTCACGATTTCAACGTAGTCGTTCTCCCACTCGTGGGCTTCCACGCTGTACTCATGGACGACCCGACCGACCGCCCGTAATTCGGGAAGGATGTCCGTGTCTACGTACTCCACGTCATGCCGAAGAAGGAACCACCACCCCGCATACAGCGGCACTGCATAGACGAACAACGTGAGCACAAAGCCGAAGATGAGCAGTTTGCGATTTGGCGTCATCTGCCCCTCCTTCGCCCGAACGATCATGCTGCCGCAGTGCAAGCTCTGGGGCAAGACGGAAGCCCCGCCCGCCTCTCGAGGAGAGAGGCGGGGCCGAAAGGCGGATGACCACAGACCAATACCAGCCCTCCAGGACGCGCATCCTGGAGAGCTTGTCTTCTTAGATCACCACTCGGTTAGATCCTGGGCGCTTGGATGGAGCCGGAGGATCGTCTCCCACACATCAGGGTCGTTCGACTGCACATCCCAGCTGGTGCTGTCGAACGCCCGAATCTTGATGTCCGCCGTAGGTGAGCCCTGGGGATAGCCCACCAACCCGCCCCAGATGAGCTGAGAGCCGTCAGGGAACAAGTTGATCAGGTGCGCTGTCGACACGAGCTGATCCTCGTCCAGGCTGGCGATCGCCTCACCGGTGGAGGAGGCGGACCATTCCTCGGCGATGACCCGCCACAGGTGGCCTTCCACCGCACTGCCCAGCGACGCGAGCAGTTCGGCCAACCCGACGTAGTGTCGATCTTTCCAAGCCCAAAAGCTCAGGAAGCGACTCACCCCGCCTCGCCCCCTCTGCTGGACCCGCTTGTTCGCGCCGAAGCGCTCCGTTCCGCTGCTGTATTCCGCTGCTGTACGGACACCAAAAAAGGCCCACCCCGTCGTACGGGGTGGGCCTTTGACCTGCAGTGCAGCCGGAGGTACTCGAAACCCCAACCTTCTGATCCGTAGTCAGATGCTCTATCCATTGAGCTACGGCTGCTCGCTCTGTAAGTAATCATAGCGGGTCCGAGGCGATGCCTCGAACCAGAATCCCGGACTACTGCTCAACCGGTGCCTTCTTGGGCCAGATCATGTGGCTGACCGGCCAGATGAGCGCGATGATCGGCACCCGGGACAGCCCGAGCGCGAACTCCATGATTCCCGCCGAGGACCCGGCCAACCAGCCCAGAAGCACCAGAACGCCACACGCGATGGCATAGGCCAGCACGATGCGGGCCCAGCCGATCCACTCGGCGCGGATGCGGGCGGCGCCGGTGAGGGGCGGGGGAGGGGGCGGGCCGCCGGCGTAGCGGTGGTTGACCCGGGCGTCCACCCAGCGGATGGTCTGGTGCCCGAAGACGACCGAGTAGGCGATGTACGCCGCGGCCAGGCCGTGCCGGAGGTCGAAAGGGGCGCCGGAGCGCATGTCGACGACGGCGGCGGCGAGCAGGACCAGGTCGAGCACGGGCGTACTGATCAGCAGGACGTTGCTGAGCGTGCGGCGCTTCCACAGGTAGCGGCAGGCGAGGCCCAGGGCGAGAAGCAGCCAGAAGCCGATCTCGCAGGCGACGATGACGGCGATGACCATGCCCCAAGTCTTCCGGACGCCGGGGGCGCGATCCTCCTCGCCGATGACGAAACCCTGTGTACAACCTTCGGTGTATCCACAGGTTGGCCTTGCGCGGGAGCAGACGGCCCGCGTGGGGTGATGTCATAGGGGAATGAGACGTGAAGCCCTGTACGCGCTGGGGTGCTTCGCGGTGGGCTGCGTGCTGATCGCGGGTGGCGCGTCCATCCCGCGCGACGGCGTGTCCGACTGGTGGATGCTCGGCCCGCTGGCGGTGACGTGCGTCGGCGTGCTGATCAGGCGCCTGAGTCCGGTGACCGCGATGACGCTGGGCATCGCGGCGCTGACGTTCGACTCGGTGTTCCTGGGGCCGTCGCTGGCGACCGCGCTGGTCTTCACGGACAACCTATATGCGGGGGTGCTGTACGGCCCGCCCAGGCTGGCCCGCTGGATGCTGGGCGTGACGAGCTCGCTGGCGGTGCTGGCGGGCGCGGTGGCGGTGTTCCTGAGCGGCGACTGGCGGATGCTGGCCCTGGTGGGCGTGCAGACCGCCCTGCTGCTGGTCACGCCGGTGACCACGGCGATGGTGCTGCGCCAGCAGCGCGACCTGGCGCGGGCCGAGCGGGCCCGGGCCGAGGAGATCGTGCACCTGGCCGAGCTCGACCGCCAGGTGGCGATCAGCGCCGAACGAAGACGCATGGCCCGCGAGCTGCACGACATGATCGCCAACCATTTCAGCGCGATCGCCATCCAGTCCTCGGCGGCTTTGTCGCGCAAGGACCTCGATGCCGCGACCGTCCGGAAGATCATGGAGTCGGTCCGCGAGAACAGCCTGCGCGGGATGACCGAGATGCGGGCCATGGTCGGCCTGCTGCGCCAGGACGGTGACGACTCCGAGGAGGTCACCAGGCCCAGGCTCCAGGAGGCGCCCCGGCTGCTGGAGCGGGTACGGCAGGCGGGCCTGGAGGGCTCGGTGCTCGTCGAGGGCGACGCCAGGGAGATCCCGGTCTCGGTGGACATGGCGGGATACCGCATCGTGCAGGAGGCTCTGACGAACGCGCTCAAACACGGCGATGGCCAGGTGAGCGTCCGGATCGGCTACGAGACGGAACGAGTCTCCCTGGTGATCGACAACCCGGTCCGCGACAGCCGTACCACCCTGCCCGGATCGGGCACGGGGTTGATCGGTATGCGCGAACGGGCGCTGCTGGTCGGCGGGGAGTTCGAGGCCGGGCCGTACGACGGTGGATGGCGGGTGCGGGCGGTCCTGCCGGCGGCCGGGAGCGGGCTGCAACGCCTGGTGGAAGAGGGAGCACGATGACGATCAGGGTGCTGGTCGCCGACGATCACGCGGCGGTGCGCACGGGTCTCGTGCTGATCCTGGAGGGGGCCGAGGACGTCGAGGTGGTCGGGGAGGCCGCCGACGGCGAGCAGGCGGTGGCGATGGCCCGCGCGCTACGGCCCGACCTGGTGCTGATGGACGTCCGCATGCCCAGGATGGACGGGATCTCGGCCACGCGGGAGCTGGCCGGGGTGACCGATGTGCTGATCCTCACGACCTTTGATGTGGACGAGTATGTGTTCGGGGCCTTGCGGGCGGGTGCGGCGGGGTTCCTGCTGAAGAACACCGACGCGGACGCGCTCGTGGAGGCGGTGCGGCTGGTCGCGCGGGGGGAGGGGCTGATCTCCCCGGCGGTGACGCGCAAGCTGATCACCGCGTTCGCGCAACAGCCGGTACGGCGGGAGCCCGACCAGCTCGACCAGTTGACGCCCAGGGAACGGGAGGTGCTCGCGTGCGTGGCGAGGGGGATGTCGAACGCGGAGATCGCCAAGGAGCTCGACATGGCGGAGGCGACGACGAAGACGCACGTCAGCCGGGTGCTGGGCAAGCTGGGGCTGCGGAGCCGGGTGCAGGCGGCGATCTACTACTCGGAGGGGGCTTAGCCGCTGAGGGGCGGTGGCGGCGCGCCGGGGTGATGCTCGGGATGGCGTTCGCCGGGTTCGGGCTGTTCGTGCTGCTCGATCTGGTGACCGTGGTGGTCGTGCTGGTGGTCGGGAGTGAGCTCGACAGCGCCGTGCCGGCCATGGTCGGCACGGGGGTGCTGGC
Organism: Nonomuraea sp. NPDC050310; assembly: GCF_040655795.1. NCBI lineage: Bacteria > Bacillati > Actinomycetota > Actinomycetes > Streptosporangiales > Streptosporangiaceae > Nonomuraea > Nonomuraea sp. NPDC050310. The sequence goes on from NZ_JBFAKP010000002.1 coordinate 259,036, forward strand.
TCTGGCCTGATTGGGGGGAGGGGGCGGGCTGCTGTTCAGCCGGCGGGTGCGGCGCAAGGGGCTGGGGATCGGGCTGATCGCCGGCTGGGTGGTCCTGTCCGTGGCCACCCTGGGCTTCGCGACCGGCCTCAACCCGGCCCTCTACTCCTGACCGCCGAGAAGCCCGGCCCCTCTTCTCCTGGCCGCCGAGAAGCCCGGCCCCTCTTCTCCTGGCCGCCGAGAAGCCCGGCCCCTCTACTCCTGACCGCTGAGAAGCCCGGTCCCTCTACTCCTGGCCGCCGACCCTGGAACCCCTGGTCAGGTGGTGGTCGGCTGCGAGACGAACAGCAGCAGCGACTCCACGACACAGACCGGCCGCCGCTCGCCCTCCACCTCGATGGACACCTTCAAGGTGGCCAGGTGCCCCGCAGGGCTGTTCTTGACGTCGACCAGCTCCCCGCTGGCCCGCACCCGCGACCCGACCGGCACCGGCTTGGGGAAGCGCACCTTGTTGAGCCCGAAGTTGACCATCATCGCGATCTCCCCGACGCTCAGCAGCTCGGGCAGGAACGACGGCAGCAGCGAAAGGGTGAGGAACCCGTGCGCGATGGTGCCGCCGAACGGCCCGTCCTTGGCGCGCTCGGGATCGACGTGGATCCACTGGTGGTCGTCGGTCGCGTCGGCGAAGGTGTTCACCCGCTCCTGGGTGATCTCGCGCCACGCCGTGGGGCCGAAGGTCTCGCCGACGGCCGCCTTGAGTTCCTGCACGTTCGCAAAGGTCCGCATGGCTCAAGACGGTAGCGGAGTCCGCGCGCGACGCGGTTTCTAAGATCTTTACTCGAATGTCTCGCGCACGTGTTCGATGGCGCGCTACAGTTCTGGGTAGTGACTCGAACAGAGGTTCGGCCTGGTTGGAGGGGGTGTGTTCGATGGCTCTGCTGGCACCGCCGCGTCCTCGGACACGCCGTAGCGCTTTCTTCCCAAATATAAGACGGCCGCTATATCCCGCAATAAAGTCCGAGAGCGTGGACCCTGTGCGCAATCCCTACGCCCCTGGAGCCGGCCAGCGTCCGCCGGAGCTCGCCGGCCGCGATCGCGAACTGCAGCAGTTCGAGGTTGTGCTGGAGCGGGTGGCCCGTGGCCGCCCCGAGCGCAGCATGGTCGTCACCGGCCTGCGCGGCGTCGGCAAGACCGTTCTGCTCAACACCTTCAAGTCCATGGCCATGCAGCGGCTGTGGGGCACCGGCAAGATCGAGGCTCGCCCCGAGCAGTCGATCCGCCGCCCGGTGGCCGCCGCGCTGCACATGGCCGTGCGTGAGCTCGCCCCCCGGCATCGGGCGCCGGAGCGCATCGAGGAGTTCCTCGGCGTGCTCAAGGCGTTCGCCATGCGCGACCCGTCCGCCGCCAAGGGCACGAGCCACTGGTCGCCCGGGATCGACGTGCCGGCCAGCCGTGGCCGCGCCGACTCCGGCGATCTCGAGATCGACCTGACCGAGCTCTTCGTCGACGCCGCGGGCGTGGCGACCGACCTGGGCGTCGGCATCGCCCTCTTCATCGACGAGATGCAGGACGTCCAGGCGGCCGACATCTCGGCGCTCTGCGCGGCCTGCCACGAGCTCTCCCAGACCGGCGGCCCGCTGATCGTGGTCGGCGCGGGCCTGCCGCATCTGCCGAGCGTCCTGTCGGCCAGCAAGAGCTACTCCGAGCGCCTGTTCCGTTATGCCCGGATCGACAAGCTCGACCGCGAGGCGGCCGATCTGGCGCTGATCCTGCCCGCCCGCGAGGAGGGCGTCGAGTTCACCCAGGAGGCGCTCGACGCGCTCTACGAGGCGGCCGACGGTTACCCCTACTTCGTCCAGGCGTACGGCAAGGTCGCGTGGGATCTCGCGCCGCGCAGCCCGATCACCGTCGACGACGTGAAGGTCTCCGCTCCCGAGGCCGAGGAGGAGCTCGCCGTGGGCTTCTTCGGCAGCCGCTACGAGCGGGCGACCCCGGCCGAGCGTGACTACATGCACGCCATGGCCACCCTCGGCGACGAGCCGGTGCCCACTTCCGACGTGGCCGACGCGCTGGGGCGCAAGCCGTCCAGTCTGTCGCCGGCCCGCGACAACCTGATCAAGAAGGGTCTCATCTACAGCGCAGAGCGGGGACTGATCGCCTTCACCGTGCCGCATTTCGGCAGGTTCCTGCGTGCGCAACCCATCTAGAGCACTCTCTACTGGGATCTAGAGGGGAAGCTAGATCCCAGTAGAGAGTTCAATCGAGCGTTCTCTATGGCTGTCTAGGCTCAGTGCTATACAGCTGTATATTCCGGCATGGACTCCCGGCTGACGACCGCCACGCGTACGGCAGGCCGCAGACCGCTCAGATACACCGCGAAGACCACGTGCCGTCCCGCGTGGTCGGTGAAGGCGAAGAACCGCCAGCACAGCTCCCGCCAGCTGTCCTCCGGCTCGGCCGACAGCAGCGTCGCCGCGTGCTCGCGCCACGGCACGCTCGCCTTCAGCCTGGTCAGCGCCACGCTGGCGGAGGCCGGCCGCTGCTCGCACGGCGCACGGTAGCGGAGCCGGTTGATCGCTTCCTCCAGCTCCGGCGAGAGTACGGCCAGCAGTACCACCCCAGCGAGCAGCGCCCACGTCGGCTCGCGGAAGGTCATCCAGCCGGGCCCCTGGCCCCAGACCGCCATGAGCGCCATGCCGGTCAGCAGGACCGTCCGCCCGATCGAGCGCAGCCCCACGGGGGCCGAGCTGACCTCGCCGAAGCAGCCGCAGCCGGCGTCCGGCCGCTTGCGCCGCAGTTCCAGCAGCACGTAGGCGGAGAGCGCGAAGAACGTCACCGTCATCCAGCGGAAGATCGGCGACGAGGTCAGCAGCAGCCCGGCGGCCAGCACCAGTTCCCCGGCCGCGCAGCCCAGCAGCGCCGCGGCGCGCAGCCGTACCGGCACGAGCATCGCCGGCCCCAGCCGGGCGAGCGCGCCCGGTTCCCCGCCGGCCCGGACGGTGGCGAGCTTGGCCACGGTCCCCAGCACCAGCAACACCACCAGAATCGGCACTTGCGACTCGAGCACCCTGTTCACCCCAATCCGACCCGCGCGTTGAAACAGCCGTTGACCAGTTCCCCGCCCAGCTCGACAAAGCTGGCGGGGGAGAGCTCCACGATGCGCCCGCGCGCCCCGGTGTCGCATTCCACGCACCGATCGCAAAAGCGCCCGGCCACACAGCCGCACGCGGTGATCGTCACGTTCGACACCCGGTCGGAGCAGACGTTGTGCACGTAGAGCAGCGACCCCAGCGCCAGGTACGGCAGGCCGACGCACGACACCTCGGCCTCGGCGCACCGCACGTCGGAACGCTCCACCATCGGGTAGGCCGCGGCCCGCTCGTCCTCGTCGAACCCGTCCGACCAGACCGCCGTGCCCGACACCCGCGACTGCACGCCGCCGTAGGCGGACGGAGGCTTGGGTACGGCACGCGCCGGGTAGCCGGGCTGCGAGGTCGCGGGGAGCAGGATCGTGCTGCCGCCCTCCTCGCGCACGCCGATGGCGTCGAAGAGGAAACCGGGTTCGAGCTGAGGATGGCGCACCCGCAGCCGCCCGGTGGCGCGGTAGGGAATCAGCACGGTGCGGCGGCCGCGGTGCGGGCCGCAGTCGAGCTCGACGGTCAGGTCGCGGCGGCCTTCGACGCTGAGGATCGTGCCGGTCGCCCGGGTGATGCCGGCCCAGATGCGATCGACCACGCGGCCGTCGTGCAGCGTGCGCATGAGCACGCACGTGCCCACCGGCAGGTCGGCCGGGGCGACGTCGGAGCCGTGCCACGCGGTGGCCCAGGGCGCGATCACCAACCGCTCCTCGGTGCCCTCGGGGGTTTCGATCAGGATCAGGTGGGGACTGACGTCAAGGATCTCGCCGGTGACCGCATGCAGAGGATCTCCACTGCCGGGATCGGGGCCCGGCACGCCCGCCTCACGGCCGAGGACGGCGGCCGCCAGCTCTCTACGCATGCGCCTAGCCTCACATGCCCGGCGTTTTCGCAACGGGCGCGAACCCCGAAGAGGAGCAAAATACGCATCCTCGGGTGGAAGTGCTGACAACCACCAGAGAACATTCCTGCCACCGAACTTGACGGACCTTTAGCGGCACCAGGGTCAACCGTGGACGCCGAGCTGGAAGTCTGGCCTCGATGGACGACGACTTCCGGGAGTACGTAAGGACCCGAGGTCCGGCGTTGCTACGTACCGCCCACCAGTTGACCGGGCATGCTTCCGATGCCGAGGATCTGCTGCAGAGCGCGCTCTTCAAGACCTACCAGGCCTGGGGGCGGGTGCAGGATCGCGACGGGTATGTCCGGCGGGCGATGGTGAACATCAACATCTCCCAGTGGCGGCGGCGCAAGCTGGAGGAGTTCCCCTCGGACGAGCTTCCGGAGCCGAGCCGGCCGCACGACTGGTCGACGGAGACCGACGAACGGCTCGATCAGGCCCTGGCGCTCCTGCCGGAACGGATGCGCGCGGCCGTCCTGCTGCGGTACTACGAGGATCTGACCGAACCCGAGGTCGCCAGCCGGCTGGGGATCAGCGTGGGCACGGTCAAGAGCACGGTCTCGCGGGCGATGGCCAAGCTCAGGGAGTCGTTGGGCAGCTCTCCTCGGCCCCCGCCGTCGCCTCGGGCCGGACCACGTCGCGGATCCTGCGCAGCAGCGTCAGGAAGCCGTCCAGCTCCTCCTCGCTCAGCAGGCCGGTGAAGCAGTTGTCGATGTCCACCAGGTGCTTGGGCACGACCAGTTCGAGCCGCTCGGAGCCCTTCTCGGTCAGGGTCGCGTACGACGCCCGCCGGTCGGTGGCGCAGGCGACGCGGCGCACCAGGCCGTCGCGTTCCAGGCGGTCGACGACCCGGGTGACCCCGCTCGTGGACAGTCCGGTCTGCGCGGCCAGATCGCTCATGCGCAACCCGTGGCCCGGCGAGCGGGCCAATCGGATCATCGCCTCGAAATCGATCTCGGACAGGCCGGCCGTACTCAAGACTGGTGCCAGCTTCGCGGACAGCCCCGCATGGACCTCGGTGAGCAGGCCCATGGCGGTCAGCCGCTGGTCGTCAAAGGGGATCACGCTCATACTGTATCCGACGTTAGTTGACACGGGGAATATTCCTCATGTAGACCTTTGTTGTCGCAACCGTCCGCAGAGCAAGCAACTACTTCAGGGAGAACCTCGAGATGAGCACCCGCACCTGGGAAGGCCTCCAGATCCCGGCCGCCGGCAAGTACAACCTCGACGTCGCGCACACCAGCCTCGGCTTCGTCGTCAAGCACATGATGGTCAGCAAGGTGCGCGGCAGCTTCGAGAAGTTCGCCGGCTCCGTCACCATCGCCGAGAACCCCCTCGACTCCAGCGCCGAGCTGACGATCTACACCGACAGCATCACCACCGGCGTCGCCGACCGTGACGGCCACCTGCGCAGCGACGACTTCCTCGCCGCGGACAAGTTCCCCGAGATCACCTTCCGCAGCACCCGCGTCGTGAGCCACTCCGGCGACGAGTTCACCCTCGCCGGCGACCTCACCATCCGCGACGTCACCCGCCCCGTCGAGCTCACCGTCGAGTACGGCGGCAGCGGCACCAACCCCTGGGGCCAGACCGTCTGGGGCTTCAGCATCAGCACCGAGCTCGACCGCGAGGAGTTCGGCCTGACCTGGAACCAGGCCCTGGAGACCGGCGGCGTGCTGGTCGGCAAGAAGGTCAAGATCGAGATCGAGGGCGAGGCCAACCCTGCCTGACGATAGTTGTCCACAGCTGTGGACGGGGTTGTCCACAGGCAGTGGACAACCCCTGGCGACGACGCGACCGACAACCGCTTTGCCGCCCAGCCTGAAGGCCGGTACTCTGTGCTGAGCCACTTGGCACCGGGAGGCTTCGCCTAGTCAGGTCTATGGCGCCGCACTGCTAATGCGGTTTGGGTTTACCGCCCATCCGGGGTTCAAATCCCCGAGCCTCCGCAGTTCAGAGGCCCCTTTCCGAAGATCGGAAGGGGGCCTTTGTGGTTTCCAGGGGAGATCGACTAGGCCCAGGTGAGTCCAGGCCGACGCCGTTCTCGCGGGTGAAGAGCCTTCCGCTGTTGACCCATTGCTCCCCGGCCGCCAGGCGCTCGCGCTTCTTCTGGACGATCCATAAGAAGGGCGCCTCGGCCAAGAAGATCGCCGTCGACGAGGCGCGCGTGGCCAAGGAACGCCGCGACCTGGCGACCGCGACCGAGAAACTGTCCGCCACCACGGTCGCCTACAAGAAGTCGAGCCTGACGCCCGCGGCCCGGCTCGGCGCCTCCCTCGCGCTCGGCGTCAAGAACACCGCGGCGTTCATCAAGAACACCGCGACGTTCATCAAGAACCTGGAGACCATCGCCGCCAAGGGCTTCCCGGAGCTGGCCCAGCAGCTGCTCGCGATGGGCGGCGCCGACGCCGAGAATACGCGGCCAGCGCCGCCAAGCTGACCACGACCAAGCTGAGGGGCCTCAACGCCCAGGTGCAGACCGCCGCCAAGCAGCAGCGCCTCGACCAGATGCCCGCGATCTTGGCCATCAGGGCGGCCAGGAAGAAGGGCGCGAACTCGCTGAAGGCCCTCGTGCAGGCGACCGGCCTGTCGGAGCAGGCGATCGGCGAGGCGTACGCCGTGATGGGCTACTCCCGCGGCGGCGTGGTCACCGGCCCCGGCACCTGCCGCCCGAGAACACCGCTCCGTCGAAGTCGACCGTGCCGTCCGAGAACTTCGCCCCTTTGAAGTTGACCAGGCCCCCAGAAAACGCCGCCCCTCGAAAGCGAATCCTGCCTCGTGAAAGGTCGGCTCCTGAGAAGTCGAGATCGTGGTTGATGACGATGCCTGTCAAGTCGAGATCCATGCCGCACCACGAGGCTGGGCCGCTATCTCTCAGGTGGTCGGCGATCAAGCGCAGGATTGTGGCCCGGACCTCGCTCATCGAGAGCCAGAGGGAATGCGCGGTGGCTTCCTCGTCTAGGTTCGGCTCGGGCGGCATGCGGAGGTAGGCGCAGAGGACGTCGATGCACATCTGCCGCTCGTCTTCCCAGTCGTCGGCGAGGGCCGAGAGAGCGTGGACGCCGGCGGGACTGTCGCTGCCGAGCATGCTGGCGGCCTTGTCGAAGCGGTCGACGAAGAGCTTGGACTGTTCGCGGTTCTCGCTCGCTTCTTAGACGCGTTGACTTCGGTAGGCGACGACGAGGGCGATGACGCCGCCCACTCCGGCGATCACGGCCAGCGCGATCTTGACGATCTCCAGGGCCTCGCTGATCGTGGCCTTGCCGGTCGAGGCCGGAAACCCGATCCACGCGAGGGCACCGTAGACGAGGGCGCCTGCCCCCGCGCCAGCGAGCAGGAGCGTGACGCTGATGGGCGCCAGGCGGATCGGCCGCGGCATGGGCGGCTTCTTGCGGCGCTGGGCGAGGAGACGCGGCGCGGCATGTCGCAAGGATCAAGCACGTGCTGGCGATCGGTGGGGTGAGTGGCCGAAACGTGACTGCGACGGCTGGGTCACGATCGGCACGGCACCCCCGTGGCCGTACCCGTTGCGGTAGACCCGCTGGACCCATCGCCTGGTGCGGCGTACGGTCGATGGGACGCCTGGGAAAAGCGTTGGCTGGAGCGCCCCTCACCTTCGGGTGAGGGGCGCTTCGGCATACACAGGGGTGCCGGCAAGGATCGTGTCTCACGGCCCAAGCGAGCGACCACGGCGTGAGGGCCCGCCACCGGCGTGGTGGCGGGCCCTCACGGCTCCGGGGCTACAGGGTGATCCGGTCGCGGGCGTCGTGGCCGGTCCGGCTTAGCTTTGTCCCCGCATGCACGCCTCAAAGGCCTCGCGCTGGTCCATGTGGTACACGAGAAGGTCCATGCAAGTTTCGACGTTGCCGCGCTCGGCCTGTTCGCACGCGTCCGGATGGATGACCTGGCCCTCGAAGCCCTTCTCTTGCAGGTAGGCGAGGCAGGCGCCGGCGTCGGCGTAGGCGGGGGTGGTGAGGCTGAGGGCGGCGGGGGGCAGGGCGAGCAGGGTCAGGGTCAGGGTGGCGAGACGTCGGCGGGTCGTGGATTTCATAGGGCATGCCTCCAGGGTGGTCGAGTGCGTGAGCGGCCAGTGGTGGTGATCATTCCCAGGCGAACACTGAGCGTAACTATCAATTACACAGCGCTACTGTCGTGGCCTGTCGGCAGACGTTTTTCCTCGCAAACACGCTCAATAGAGCAGCGCTCTGCGTGGCGAGGGCGCTGTGGCAGCTTTCGCCTTAGAGCTTGGCGATTCTGGGGATCACGACCTGTGGCGAGACCACTCGTTTGGGCCGGAGACACGATCTATGCCGGCACCCCTCCCTGCGCCGATGCCGCTCGCTTAGGGCGGGTGACACGATTCTTGCCAGCAGCCCTACGTGGCGCGGTGGATCGGGTAGCGCACCTCGAACCCGCCGGCGTCGCGCCCTTCGGCCGCGCCCGCCGTGGCAATGGTGGTGCGGATGACGCACAGCACCGGCACCCCGGGGGCCAACTGCAGCAGGCTCGTCTCCTCCGGTGTGGCCGCGCGGGCGGTGATGACGCCCTCCCAGTCGAGCCGGCCCCAGCCCAGGTCGGTCTCCATGCGGTCGTAGATGCCGCCGGGCCCGGTGTCGGCCTGGGCCAGCACGGTGCCGGCGGCGAGGTCGCCCGGGAGGTAGGACGTCGCGAGCTGGACGACTCGGCCGGTCTCGGGGTCGCCCATCACGCGGTCACGGATGACGACCGGGTCGCCGGCCGCGAGGCCTTCCTCGCCGGCGTCGCCCGCGTCGGCGACATCGTCGCCGTCCTGCCCAAACCGCGCAGCATCCACGAGGCCACCCTGCGCGAGGTCAGCCGCACGTGGCAGATCGACGCCCTCGGCCGGGCCGCCTTCGCCGATCCCGAGCACGTCCTGGCCTACGTCGAGTCGCGCGCCGCCGGCCGAGACCTCGTGCTCCTCGACGTCGGCGGCTACTTCGCGCCGGCGTTGGAGCACCTGGCCGCCCGCTTCTCCGGCCGCCTGCTCGGTGTGGTGGAGGACACCCAGAACGGCCACCAGCGCTGCCAGCGGCTCGACAAGCCGCCGGTGCCCGTCTACTCCGTCGCCCGCTCCCCGCTGAAGGACCCCGAGGACTACCTGGTCGGCCAGTCCGTGGTCTTCTCCACCGAGGCCCTCGTCCGGTCGCGCGACGACATCCTCAACGGCCGCCCGGCCTGCGTCATCGGCTACGGCAAGCTCGGCCGCTCGATCGCCGCCATGCTGCACTCCCGCCACGTCGGCGTCACCGTCTTCGACATCGACCTCGTCCGCCGCGTCCAGGCGCTGTCCCAGGGCTACCGCACCGCCCCCGCCCTGGCCGACGCGCTCGCCGGCGCCGGCCTCGTGGTGTGCGCGACCGGCAACATGGCCCTGCGCGAGGAGGACTTCGGCCGCGTCGCCAACGGTGCCTACATCGCCAGCGTCACCAGCAGCGATGACGAGCTGGAGCTGTCCGCCCTCCACGATCTCTCTACACCCGCGCCTCTGTCGAGCCGCACGTCACCCGCTACTCGCGCACCGGCCACTACTTCTACGTCCTGGCCGACGGCAAAGCGGTCAACTTCCTGCACGGCGCGAGCGTCGGCTCCTACATCCTGCTCGTCCAGGCCGAGATCCTCGCCGCGACCGCCGGAGCTTATGAGCACAAGCGGTCTACGCTTCGGTCTACCCCGGTCTAGGTAGACAGGTGCACCTGTCGTGATCTACTGCGGGGCCTGACCGGGTACCCCCATAGCGTCAGCGTGTGCGAGAGCGGGAGATAGAGCGCGAGAGCGAGACGCCGGTCTACCGGCAGATCGCCGATGCGATTCGCGCCGACATCGCAGAGGGGCGATATCAGCCGCGGCGACCCTTGCCGAGCGAGAAGGATCTGGTGCAGGAGTTCGGCGTCGCGCGGGACACCATTCGGCGCGCGATCGTTCATCTGACCGAGTTGGGGATAGTGCGTACGGTCGCTGGCCGGGGAACCTGTGTCCAGGCTCGGCGGCCAGTGGTGGTGTCGGTGGAGCCAGGTGTGCGCATCGTCTCCCGGCCGGCCTCCGCCGCCGAGCGCGCCACCATGATGTTGGCCGAGGGGGAGTGGGTCCTCGTGGTCGAGAGAGCCGGCGCCGATCCCGATGTGCTGCCGGCGTCCTCGTCGGAGATCCGGGTCGACGGATGAGCCGGGATCCTGTGGTGATGGCGGCCGACCGGTTGGCCGAGCGCATCGGTTCTGACGCCACCGTAGCGATCGTTCAAGGATTCACCGAGTCGTACGGCCGGGCATGCGAGCGGAAGACGGCCGGGGAGGAACTGGCGAACGCCGACGGCCGGGTGGCGCTGCCCATTCCCATGCCTGAGGGCGTGACCCTGGATAGGGAGTCGCTTGCTCTCCTCCAGGAGCTCGTGCAAGAGATGATCGCCGTCGCTGAGCGGGCCTACCTGTCGGGCAACAACTGAGGTGAGTCCACGGTGAGACCAACACGGGCTAATAGCGCCCGCGCTGGCTTTCACCATTCAACGTGCTGTGGCTGGTCAGCCTGCACCCGCTCATCTGGTCTCACATGGCCAAACACCGACACATGATCATGACAGTGGACTGCTAATGCGGTTTGGGTTTACCGCCCATCCGGGGTTCAAATCCCCGAGCCTCCGCAGGACAGAGGCCCTCTCCTTCATCGAAGGGGAGGGCCTTTTGATGTCTGAGAAGTGGCGTGGTTGCAGACCCAGTTGCCATGGCCCCGGCTGCAGAAGCGGTGGGCGAACCCGCTGCCGAAAACCAGCCAGGTCGTGAAAGTCAGTGCCCCTGGCGTAGTGGTAGAGGGAGTTGGCTTCCCTTCCGGGAGGGGGCTAACGGGCCTGCTATCCGGAGCTGCCGGTTGCCTCGGCAAGCGCTTCGGTCGCCCGCCGAAGGAGCCGCGGCCGCCCGGCCGGTAAGGCCACCCGGCGGCCAGGTTCGGGCACCCTACGCTGGAGGGTCTATTGCTCTTCGATCTCGATCACCTTGGCCTTGAGCGTGCTTCCGGATGATGGCGTGCTCGCGAACTCCTCTTCCTGGCGGGTGACGTCAGTGCCCTGAACTGTGAAGGTATTGATGATCGGGTCGTCAGCTCCGGTCACCTTGTAGGTCACCTGGTAGGCGACGTCCGGGTCCAACTCGGGACCGTCGTAGCCGACCTTGATCGAGTAGGTGACGTTGCAGCCGGCGCTCCCGAAGCACTGCTTCTTGAGGGTTTTCACCCGCAACTCGAACTGGGTGGGCTCCGGGGCCTGGGCCGGAGTGTCTGGCTGGCTCGTACCGGACGCTGCCGCGCGCGAGGGCGCGACCGGCCCCGTGGCGTCAGGTCGGGTGATGGTTGTCGTGGAGGGGGCAGTGCAGCCAGCCATGAAGGCGACGGCGAGCATGAGGGTGGGGATCTGCAGGGGGCGCATGCTGGCTCCTTGATGTGTTCTGAGTACGGAGCGTGAGCCACGACGCCTGCGGGCCGCTTACGTGCACCTTTCCGAGCGGACAAGCCGGGCAATTGGGGTGACCTGCGGGGAAAGGCCGGGCTGGGCGAGACTGACGAGAATCGTGGAAGGCGGATTGCACTGCTACCTGGTTCGGTGCCGCGAGGGACACTGTTCGCAGAGCTTTCTTGTTTCTGAACGCCGTGGCTGAGAGCGTCCGCGCCGGTCGTCTCGCGCTCGCTAATCCTCGGGCCGGAGGCCGCGTCGTACGGTTCGCAGCCTGCTCGGCCGGAATGTGGCACGGTCACGGTTCATGAGGCGTCCGATCTGATGATTTTGGTCAGCGGCAGCACTACGGGGTCCCGCTTCTGCGAACAGTGGGGCGGCCGGTGGAAGCTTTGGCCGCATCACGGGCCGACGGAACCCTCACGCCTCCACGCACCGACCGGTTCTGGGCACTGGGCCTCGCCGGTCCGATGTCGTGTCCAAGGCCCCGGCCTCCGAAGTAAGGCTCACCTCGGAGCCTGGAGCGTTGGACGTCGTGGAGCGGTTCGCTTCGCCGGCGGATGACTGCCGTGTTTACGCCGATCTCGCCCGAGTGTGATTCGCCTAGGCTAGTCGCAGCGGGTCGCTTGTCCGGTGTTGGAAGCCTCGAGCCTCCGCAGAGCAGAGGCCCTCTCCTTCGTCCGAAGGAGAGGGCCTTCTTGCCGTCCGGAACCGGGTGGAGTCAGCCGATCTGGTGGTTGGTCCAGCGCTGGGACGGGGTTGAGGTGTTGCAGGGGGCGAGGACGAGTGGGGTGCCGCCGCTGGTTCCGCCGCCGCTGGACTGGATGCACTGGTTGGTGCCCACGCCGGCCTTGATCTGGTAGGTGACGCCGGTGATCAAGGGGAAGGTCCACTTCTGGGAGGGGGCGCCGGTGCACGGGAGTTGGACGATGGCCGTGCCGGAGGTGCCGGAGCCGCCCAGCGTGGACAGGCACTTGCGGCTGTGGACGGAGGAGATGGTGAACGCGCCGCCGGCGTCGGCGATGCGCCAGCGCTGGTTGCGGACGCTGTTCTGCGGCCACTGCACGATGGGGGCGTTGTCGGCGCCGGAGAAGGAGTAGAGGTCGAGGGCCTGGTTGGGGCCGGTGGAGTCGACGACGTCGTTGGTGAAGACGGAGGCGGTGCCGGCCTCGATGGTGCCGGCGGTGGTGCCGCCGACGGGGTCGGTCAGCACGATGAGGTTCGGGGACCAGGCGGTGGTCCGGGTGACGCCGCCCTGGGTGACGTGCTCGCGGAAGGTGTAGTAGGCACTGCTGTTGGCCGGCAGGCCGGTGACGCGGATGGACTGCTCCCAGGTGGGGACGGTCGCGATGGTGACGCCGTCACGGGCGAGCTCGACCTGGTGGGTGATGCCGCTGCCGTACGTCTTGGTGCTGGGGGTGTAGGTGAAGACGATCTCGGTGCCTTCGACGTCCACGGCCTGGAGCACCTGCGGGGTGAGGGGCGGGATGGTCGTCATCGTGGGTACGGCGGAGCCGTGCTCGATGTACTTGCTGTCCTTGGCGGCGTTCCAGCGGGTGTTGAGGTAGGTGCCCACGGGGACGACGCCGAAGTAGTCGTCCTTGCCGCAGTCCATGAGGCGGACGGCGAGCGGGTCGGGGCAGACGACGGTGGAACCGCCCTGGCAGACGGCCTCGTTGGTGTCGCTGCAGTGGCCGACGGCGACGTAGTTGGGGGCGTTCGGCATGACGCCGCCGAGGGCGTGGGCGAGTTCGTGGGTCATCTCGTGACCGGTGGCGCAGTGCGGGGCGAGGCTGACCCACGAGGGGTACAGGTTGTGGCGGTTGGTGACGCCGGCGGAGTCGTCGTCGGCGATGTTGTCGTGGGTCACTGCTCCGCCGCAGTTGGTGGCGCTCTCGAAGTAACCGATGTAGATGCGGTCGGAGGCGGTGTAGCCGAGCGCCTTCAGGGCTCCGACGCCGTCGTTGGAGGTGCCGTTCGGGATCACGCGCACGTCGATGTCGAGGTCGCAGCCGGTGGAGCCGGTGGTGGCGTAGCGGATCCAGCGCTCGGCGCCGTCGCGGCGGGCGCTGTCGTTGACGTTCTGCTGGGTGACCCAGGCGGCGGCGCGGATCAGGGGTTCGGCCTCGTCGTAGCGGTAGTTGTCCGCCTCGTAGGCGTAGACGAACTTGACGCGGTGGCCGCTGGAGCCGTCGCCCACGCAGGTGACCTGCGGGACGATCGGCACCGTCGAGGTGGCGGTGGCGGGCACAGCAGACGTGAGGCCGAGCAGGACGAGTGCCGGTAAGACGAGGGTGAGCGTGCGGGCCCAGACCCCTCCGCGGCTACGGGTGATGAATGGCATCGGACAATGACCTCCCCGTTGCTTCCGGAATTCCGCGCATGCCGAATACGGCTCGGGAGAATGGGATTCGGCTGGCGGTCGGCCGGAACTGGCTTGTCGGTCCCCACCCTAAGCAGAAAAGTATGTTCCGTGGAATGTATCGAATGTCACAGTAAAGAAAACTTACTGAAGGGAATTGGAGAACATATTCCAGGGTGGATGTCAACTCATTTTCTGGCGCAGAGGGTTTGTTCGGGGTGGCCGATAAGTGGTTCTGCTGCCGGGTTTAATTGGCTGGTCGGACGTCTTCGCAGGTGACCGGGGGATAGCAGGGTGATATAGGGAAATGGGTGCTACTTGAACGGCCGTTTCCGGTGCAGGGTGGGGGCGCTGTATGGCTGAGAGGAACCACGAATGCACAGCGTGTTCAAATCCCTTGCTCTCGCGCTGTTACCCGTCCTGGCGATGGTCCCTCCGCCCATGCCGCCCGCCCTCTCGGGGCCCCAGGAGAGCTTCACCCTCGTCAAGACCGTCGAGGGCGCGCACGGCCTGCAGTACCTCAGCTACGAACGCGAGTACGCCGGGCTCCCGGTGTACGGCGGCGACGTGGTGGTCAACACCGACGGCGCCACCGTCCTCGACGTGGTCACCGGCCAGCGCGGCACCATCACCGTCGGCACCGACCCCACCCTGTCCGCCGCCGACGCGCTCACCAGGGCCAAGACGCAGGTGGCCAGCGTCGAGGAGGTCGCCGAGCCGGTCCTCGCGGTGCACGCCGCCACCCTCACCCCACGCCTGGCCTGGGACGTCACCGTCACCGGTCGCACCAAGGACGGCAAGCCGACCGCCTTACGGGTCTTCGTCGACGCCGAGGACGGGAGCATTCTCGACGTCATCCAGAACGTCAGAAACCTCCAGGTCGAGGCCGAAGGCGAACACAACGGCCGCGTCCTCATCGACGTGACCGGCACCCCCGAGGACTACACCCTCGTCGACCCCACCCGTCCCGGCGTCGCCTGCGGCGGCCAGGACGGCCGGCCGTACCGCTTCCTCCCCGAGCAGCCGCCCGCCCTCGTCCGCGCCTGCGTCGACGTCATGTACGGCCAGCAGCGCCAATGGGACATGTTGCGCACCTGGCTCGGCCGCCACGGCATCGACGGCCAAGGCCGCGGCTTCCCGGGACGGGTCGGCTTCGTCGCGCCCGGCGCCTGGTGGGCCACCGAGTACGCGCTGTTCGGCGCCAACACCGACGGCACCTTCCAGATGACCTCGATGGACGTCGTCGCCCACGAGTACGGCCACGCCATCTTCCAGACCACCCCCGGCGGCCCCGGCAGCGGCGAGGAGACCGCCGCGCTCAACGAGTCCACGGGCGACATCTTCGGCGCCCTCACCGAGCACTACGCCGGCAACCCGGTCGACCCGCCCGACTACGAGGTCGGGGAGAAGGTGGACTTCGAGGGCAAGGGGCCGCTGCGCTACATGTACGACCCGTCCAAGGCCGGCGACCCCAACTGCTACACCGGTGAGCACCCGGAGCCGCACGCCGGGGCCGGGGTGCAGAACCACTGGTTCTACCTGCTGGCCGAGGGCACCAACCCGCCCGGCAAGCCGGCCAGCCCGGTCTGCCAGGGGCGGCCGAGCTTGAACGGCATCGGCATCCAGAACGCCGGCAAGATCTACATGGCCGCGCTCAACATGAAGACGCTGCCGTGGACGCACCAAAAGGCCAGGGCGGCGACGATCCAGGCGGCCCGCGCCCTGTTCCCGGAGAACTGCTCCATGATCTCGGCGGTGCAGGACGCGTGGAACGCGGTGAGCGTCCCGGCGGCGGCGGGCGAGCCGGCCTGCTTCGACCTGTGGCTCGAACCCGCCTCGCGCAGCGTCGAGCAGGGCGCGGTCGCGGTCGCCCGGGTCGACACCTCCACCACCTCGACCCCGGCCCCGGCTGTGCTCCTGTCGGCGGGGGCGTTGCCGCCGGGCGTGAGCGCGGCGCTCTCGCCTTCGACCGTGCAGGGCGGGCAGTCGGCGACGCTGACGTTGGCCACGTCTGCCGCGACTCCGGCGGGGACGCACGTCATCGAGGTACGGGCCGTCTCGGGGGCGATCACCCGGACCAGGACCTTCAGCCTCACCGTGACCGTGCCGCAGGGGCCGTCCGCCTGGGTGCCGTGGAAGCGGTACTCGGTGGGCGACCAGGTCACCTATCGGAGCACCGTGTACACCTGCCGCATCGCGCACACCTCGCAGCCGGACTGGGTGCCGCCTGCCGTACCGGCTCTGTGGAGACGATGACCTTTCAGGGGTTACGACTCGCCGGATACGCGGGCCGTGCCCAGGGTCGCTGCGGTGATCACTCGTGCGGCGGTCGAGGTGGATGAGCTGGAGGTCAGCTCGGAGAGCGTCGCACGGTTGAGGGCGTGGACGGTGAACTCGTAGGTGTTGACCCTGCGGGGTGAGCAGGGGCCCTGGTAGCCGTACAGGCTGGCGCTGCCTCGGTAATACACCTGCCGTGCCCCCGCGGGGACGGATGGGCGGTAGGTGTGGTCGACGTTCTGCGGCAGGGACGTGACGCCGGCGGGAATGTCGTAGATGACCCAGTGGATGAGCTGGGAATTGTCGAGGTCGCGCATGATGACGGCGTAACTGCGGGCGCCGGTGGGGGCGCCTGACCAGGACAATGGAACGGATTCGTTCTTTTGGCGGGGGTCGTTGGTGCCGCTGCTAGTGCATTCGTGCACCTTCGGTATTAACCCGCCGGGGGCGAAGGCGCTGCTGGTCACGGTGAATGCTGCGGACGGGTTTGCGGCTGATCCGGCGAGAAGTGCGGTCAGCACGAAGTGCTTGACGGCCATCAGGCCTCCTGAACGGTTTTCGTCTGCTCGTTTCTGCTGGAGGTCCTCTAATGGCACCGTACGAAGCGGTCCTTTTGTCGGCTACCGTTCACTTCTCCATAACATCGGCTTATCCCTGTTGATGGTGGCGGGGGATTGCCAGAGGTGGGAGTGGAAGTCCATCACCATGCCGTGGAGGTCGGTGCCCGCGCTGGGGCGGGCCTCGGCCATCAGGCGGTGCTTGGTGGTGAGGAACGGGGGCTTCAGTCTGCCGCCGGGGTTCCCCGGCACAGGGGTCAGGAGGGCTTCTTGCCCATGGTCATGGCCAGGGCGACGCCGAAGCAGACGGCCAGCGAGATGCCCAGGGCCAGGTTGCCGAGGGCCAGGCCGACGGCGATGCCGATGGCGAGTCCGGCGGGGAGGCCGACGGTCCAGTTGGGGGTGGTGTCGTTGTTCGTCATGGTTAGATCATCGGCCCCAACACAGGGGCCGAGGTAGACGCCGCTGTCACGGGGTGCGGATGACAGAAGTCATGTCAGGGGGCGGTGCTGTTCACCAGGCCGGCGGCGTGGAGCGCTTCCTCGGGGGTGGCGTACACGGTGAGCCGCGGCAGGACGCCGGTGATCTCCAGGACCCGGGCGGCACGCGGGTGGAGGTCGGCGAGGAGCAGGGGGCAGCCGCTACGCCGCGCGAGCTCGTGCAGGCGGAGCAGGAGCTGCAGACCGGAGCTGTCCATGAAGGTCATGCCGCCGAGATCGAGGACGAGCGGCCGGGTCAAGTCGGGGTGGACCTCGGCGCGGTAGGCCTCGAGGAGCTGAGCGTTGGTGGAGTCGAGCTCACCGGTCACCGTGATCATGGTGCCGCCGGTGAACTGCGAGCAGCTCAGGAGCAACGGGGTCATCGGGCGTCCGCCACCTCGCCCCGAGCTCGTGGGAAAGACACTGGACACGCACCCCCGGACGATCCGCTGACTACCGAAGGACAATACCTGAAATATAGTTCAACCAATGGCTGCTGCATAAGGCTACGCCCCCGCAGACATGAGAGTGTGAGTCGCCGTGCGCCGAGATGACCCGGAAACACCGACGTGGACGTTCCTCACGCACCATGCCCGGGTGCTTCTGGAGATCGCGCGAGATCCGGAGGTCCGGCTGCGTGACATCGCCGCGAGCATCGGGGTGACCGAGCGGACCGTGCAGGGGATCGTCAACGACCTGCACGAGGCCGGTTATCTGACGCGGGAGCGGGTGGGGCGCCGCAATCGGTACGGGCTCAACCCGGACCTGAGTTTCCGCTATCCGACGGAGGCGGGGACGCCGGTGCGGCATCTGATCGAGATCTTCGCCGACCGGCACCTGGCCGGTGAACGCTGACCGTCAGCCGCGGAGCCGGGGGTGGCCGGGGCAGAGGAGCTGGGCGGCGGGCTCCTGCTTGATGTCCGGGGTGAGCTGGGTGCAGACGCTGTAGAGCCAGTCGATGTCTCCCCGAAAGGTGGTCGGGCTGGCTCGCATGGCCTTGACTTCGGTACGGCTCAGCGAGGCCACGCGGTGTACGTCGTCGCACTCTTTGGGCTTCGCCGCCCAGGCGGCGCGGAAGTCCGGGCGGCCGTCGGTGACCCGTACGGTGACCCGCCGGGGCGAGCACTCCACGACGACGGTGTACGAGGCCGGTGGTGAGAGGTCGTCGAGCGTGTAGGCGTCCTTGCGCACGACGGTGCTCCAGAAGCCGCGGAAGGGATGGTCCGGGCACAACCGCAGCGCGGCGGCGAGGGTGTCGGGCGCGGGCGGTCGCCGCTCGCCGGTGACGGTCTCGAACTCCTCCATCGGGTCGGTGTCCGCGCAGCGGGCGTAGAGCTCGCCCAGCGTCTTCAGGTGGTTTCCCTGCCAGGGCCGGCCGCCGGTGTAGGCGTGGAGCTCGAAGGGGGAGATCGGCACGCCGAGGTGGCTGAAGGTGTCGGGGTCGCAGCCCGACACTCCGTCCTTCCACGGTTCGGTGAAGTCGGGGCGGCCGGCGTCGTCGAGGGTGAACTTGAAGCGGCCGTCGCAGTACAGAGAGATCGTCTCAGCGGCGGTGAGGGTTGTGGTCATCGCGGTGGGGGTGGCGATGGCCCGGGGAGGCACGCCGGTGCAGCCGGACAGGATCGCGACCACGGCGATCGCCGCCAGGACCACCCGCAGAACACGTGGCACGAGATCTCGCCTCCGGTGGCTGATCTTATGGTGAGATGCGCGTATGTGGCGGGTCTCGATTGCCTTCTTGATGGTTTTCCTGTTCTGTGCGGGATTCACGGCGGTGGCGGTCGCGACCGAGACGGTCCATCTCTCCGTACGGGAGCAGATGCCGCTGCAGTACGGCGCGGCCGACGCGGTGGTCAGAGACCTCGGCAGGGTGGGCGCGGAGCCGAGGATGCGGCCCTTCCTCACCGCCGCTCAGGTCACCGCGCTGCTGCCTGAGGGCAGCCGGGTGATGTGGCTGGACAGCCGGACATGGGACGGCGAGATGGTGATCGACATGCGAGATCGGCTGACCCGCGGCATGTTCACCCTGGTGAGCGGCCGGTTTCCGGAGAAGGAGGGGGAGGCGGTCGTCCAGGAGGGCGTCGGGCCGGACGTGCTGGACCGGGTCAGGGAGCACTGGACGATCGTGGGCACAATGGCCGCGGTCGAGCGGTCCTGGTATCCGCGTGTGGTGATGCTCGGTTGGTTGCCCGAGCAGCCGGGCGAGGTGCACTGGCTGGTGGAGGCGGGACCCGCCGGGATCGGGCCGGACGTGGTGCGACGGCTCGAACAGGCCGGACTGGACGTGCGGACCCGGGCGGCGCTCCTGGCCGACGACGAGGGGGCCGGGGGGCATGCGCTGCCTGCGCCGGGTTTTCTGGGTGGCGCGATCGTGTTGCTCCTCGTCCTGCTGCTCCTTCGGCCCCGTGGAGCCGTCTGGTGGCCGGTGGTCGCCGTGTCGCTGGGGGTGGGAGCGGGGAGTGCGGTGGCCGCGTGGGGGCCGGTCGGATGGCTGGCGGGGTCGGACGAGACGCCGGGGGCGTTCGACGTGCCGGTGCCGCAGGTCGTGACGGTTGCCGTGGTGGCCTTACTGACCGCGCTCCCAGGCCTGTTGCTCACCCGTCGGCCACCCGCGGAGTGACACCCCGGCCGTACGCGTCCGCCCGGCGTGCAGAAGGTGGCGTCAGGTTCCTTGCCACGACAAGGCGTTACGGGGTGAGGGCCTGTTCGAACACCGCGGTCAGGCGGTCCACCTCGGCGGTGCTGGGGACGTGTGGGCCGACCATGCGGCGGACCGTCCCGATGCCGAGGAAGATCGCGGTGACCAGCCGGGCGCGCTCCATCGCGTGAGCCCCGCCGAGGTGCCGCGCCAGCGGCTCCATGATCGCGTTCCGTAGCCGCTCGCGGATGATCGCCTGCACCTCGGGGTGCCCGGCCGAGCGTTCGAGTGAGCGCAGGATCGGGCTCTCGGGCTCCAGGTGCATCCGGGTGGCCGCGTACTCCGCCACCCGGCGGGACAGCGTGGCGGGGTCGCCGCCGAAGACCCGGCGGATGCCCGGTTCGCCCATGACGACCTCGCCGAACAGTTCGGCCTTGGAGCCGAAGTAGCGGGCCACGAGGGCGACGTTGGCGTCCGCGGCGGTGGCGATCATCCGGACGGTGACCTGCTCGTAGCCGTGCTCGGCGAAGAGCGTGCGGGCGGCGTCGAGCAGGCGCTGCCGCGTCGCCTCGCGGTCACGTGTCTTCACCGGCCCATTCTATCTGGATGTAAACGGGCGTATACTTAGCTGCTCTAACCATTTATCCGAGGATGAGGGGCTTAGTGGAGACCCGGACCGAGCAGCAGTCAGACCAGCAGCCCGAACAGCAGCACTACACCCACCGGCAGATCCTGGAGATCCTCTCCGGGCTCATGATCGCCATGCTGACGTCGATGATCTCGATGTCCGTGGTGGGCACCGCGCTGCCGACCATCGTCGGTGAGCTCGGCGGCCAGGATCAGTACTCGTGGGTGGCGACCGCCAGCATGCTCACGATGACGGTCTCCACCCCGCTCTGGGGCAAGCTGTCCGACCTGTACGGCCGCAAGCTGCTCTTCCAGATCTCCATGGCGATCTTCGTGCTCTCCTCGATCGCCGCCGGGCTGTCGCAGGACATGGGCCAGCTCATCGCGGCGCGTGCCGTACAGGGGCTGGGTGTCGGCGGGCTCGGCGCGCTCGCGCAGGTCATCCTGGCCGACATCGTGCCCCCGCGCGAGCGGGGCCGCTACTCGGGGTACATGGGCGCGGTCTTCGGCATCTCGACCGTCGCCGGGCCGCTGATCGGCGGCTTCATCGTGGACACCGACTGGCTCGGCTGGCGCTGGTGCTTCTACGTCTGCGTGCCGTTCGCGCTGGTCTCCTTCGTGGTGATCCAGAAGGTGCTGCGCATCCCGCGGATCCGCCGGGACGCCAGCATCGACATCTGGGGCGCCTTCACCATCACGGCCAGCGCCAGCGCGCTGATGCTGCTGCTGTCCTTCGGCGGGCACGAGTTCGAGTGGAACTCGCCCTGGACCTACATCCTCGGCGCGGTGACCGTGGTCATGCTGCTGCTCGCCGTCCTGGCCGAGCGGCGGGCCAAGGAGCCGATCCTGCCGCCGCGGCTGTTCGGGAACCGGACCTTCGTGCTCACCAGCCTCGCCTCGCTCTTCGTCGGCGTCGCGCTCTTCGGGGCGATGATCTTCCTGCCGCAGTACCTGCAGATCGTCAAGGGCATGAGCCCCACGGCCTCCGGTCTGATGACGCTGCCCATGGTCATCGCGATGTTCCTGTCCGGCGTCATCTCCGGGAAGGTCGTCACCTCGACCGGGCGGTGGAAGCTCTTCCCGGTCGTCGGCCTGGTGCTGGTCGCCGTGGCGCTCTATCTGCTGTCGCGGCTGCAGGTCGACTCGTCGCCCTGGCTGATCGGGCTCGACGTCGGCATCCTCGGTGTCGGACTCGGCCTGACCATGCAGATGCTCATCCTCGCCGCCCAGAACGGCTCCGAGCTGCGCGACCTGGCGGCCACCACCTCGGGCGTCTCCTTCTTCCGTTCGCTCGGCGGCGCGGTCGGCGTGGCCGCCTTCGGTGCGATCCTCACCAACCGGCTGAAGGACGAGCTGCTGTCACGGCTGCCCGCCGGGGCCGGTGGCGGGGCGGCCAATCTGCAGCTCGGCAGCCCCGAGGCCATCCAGCGGCTGCCGGAGCCGATCCGCGGCGTGATCCTGGAGTCCTTCACCCGGGCGCTGGAGACCGTCTTCCTGGTCGGCGTCCCGATCGCCGTGCTCGGCTTCCTGGCCGTCCTCTTCCTGAAGGAGTTGCCCCTGAGAGGGCGCTGACCCTGACAGGCGGCGGTCGCGGGGTTACCGTGGAGATGTCGACTCGGAGTGCGCCAGTCGATTGGAGAAGGCCATGCCCAACGACCCGGACCACGTCCTCGACGCCATCGACGGCGCCGTAGAGGACTGGGAGACAGTGAGCGCGGACGCCATGCGGTGGGCTCCTCCCGAGGAGAAACCGGCGCCGCCGTCACCCGCCGGCGACCTGCTGAAGGACCTCGGTGAGATCTTCGCCCCGCTCACGGCCGTCTTCAGGACGCTGGGCGCCACGGTCCTGGAGGCGCCGCCGGTGCGGCGGTTCATCGAGCTGGTGGAGGAGCCGCTGTCCGCCGAGCCCGCCCTTGAGGTGGACGAGGAGCAGACCAGTTGCCACTGCCTGTGCTTCCGGCACGCCGACCGCCCGGGCATCTGCACCGGCCAGGTCGACGGCAGGCTGGCCGGCGTGCAGATGTGCGAACCCTGCCTGGACGCGGCCGCCGAGCCGGCCACCCGCCTCGCGCATAAGGAGTAGCGGCCCTCAGGGGGCTCTCAGGGTCGTCTAGGGGACGGCACCGGATGTCCGGGCGGGCCTGACGCGGGACCCTCGGGGTATGCCGGTCTTCGTGTCCTTCGCCAAGAGATGCTTCCCGCTGGCCGCCATCGGCGGCGCCGCGGTGGCGGCGCTCGCGCAGCTCGCCTCCGCCCCCGATCTCGGGTGGATGGACGAGTACTCGGCGGCGAGCTGGGTGCTGGCCGTGCTGGGCGTGGGTTCTTTCGCCCTGGTCGGCGGGCTGAAGCAGGCCGGGGCGCCGATCCAGGGCGCGCCGGAGCGGCTGCTGCTCGGCTGGAGCGGCGCGCTGGTGCTGGCCGCGGTGAGCCCGGTGACCGAGCTGGCGCTGGCGGCCGAGGCGGCGGCCTTCGTGAGCCTGCTGGTGGCCGCGGTGCTGATGGTCCCCAGGCTGGCCGCCGACGAGACCTGGCGCGCGGTGGCGAGGCCGGTGGAGTGGCTGGCGCTGGCGGCCGGATTCGGCCTGCTGGCCCTGACCTACGTGGCCCTTCCGGGTGAGCAGGTGCTGATCGGGCTGGTGGAGCGACTGCTGCTCGGAGCCGAGGTGGCCTTGGTCGCGGTGCTCGCCGGGTGGCTGGTGAGGCTGACGCGACCCCTGTCGGTTTCTTGACATCTGGCGTTCGACAGTCAATTGCTGTGATTTATGGTGCTATTCTCTGCCGCGATCTTCTATCCGGGAGCAGGGTATGGCATCGGGCAGATCCATCAGGTTCAAGATCACAGTTCTGCTCGTCCTCCCCCTCGTCTCCCTCGTCGTGCTCTGGATCTTCGCGGCGAGCGCGACCACGGGCGAGGCGCTCAACCTGCTGCGCGTCGAATCGGTCTGGCGCGGTCTCATCGACCCCTCCGACGGTCTCGTCTCGGCGCTCCAGAAGGAGCGGCTGGCTTCCGCCGAGCGCAAGAACCTGCCCGCGCGGCGCGCCGAGACCGAGAAGGCCCGCGCCACCCTCAGCCGGAGCGTCAAGGAGCTCGACGACCTCAGGCCGGAGACGCGGGAGCGGCTGGCCGACGTCTTCACCGCGCTCGACCGGCTGCCGGAGATCCGCCAGGGCGTCGACGAGCGCACCCTCGACCCGGCCGACATGGTCGCCCAGTACGCGACCGTCTCCGACGCCGTGCACACGCTCTACTCCACCGTCGCGCTCAG
Source organism: Nonomuraea sp. NPDC050310 (assembly GCF_040655795.1). Taxonomy (NCBI): domain Bacteria; kingdom Bacillati; phylum Actinomycetota; class Actinomycetes; order Streptosporangiales; family Streptosporangiaceae; genus Nonomuraea; species Nonomuraea sp. NPDC050310. Next base: position 282,718 of record NZ_JBFAKP010000002.1, read on the forward strand.
CACCGACCTGGAGCTCTACCGCCGAGCCAACGCCGTGATCGCCACCGACCAGGTGCGTGAGCTGCTCAGCCGCGAGCACGCCCTGGTCGTCGCCGCGGGCGCGCGGCTGAGCGACGCCGACCGGCGGGCGCTGGCCAAGCTCGACGGGTCGCGCACCTGGTTGCAGCGCCGGGCGTTCGGCGACCTCGACGAGGCGTTGCGCCTGCCGTACGACAAGGTGGACTTCGGGCCCTTCGACCGCGCGGTGACCACCCTCCTGGAGGAGCAGGCGCTGACCGCCGACACCTGGCGGCGCATCGCCGACCCGCTGGTCGAGGACTACACCAAGGCGGTCTGGGCGTCCAGCGACGTGCTGCTGAGCCGGATGGAGCCCGCCGGCCGGCTGATCATCGTGCGCGCGGGCCTGGCCGGCGTGCTGGGCCTGATCGCCGTGCTGGCCTCGCTCTTCCTGGCCCTGCGGATGGGCCGTCGGCTCACCCGCGAGCTGGCCGGGCTGCGCGCCGCCGCCATCGAACTGGCGTCGGTACGGCTGCCGCAGCTCGTCGCCCGGCTGAAGAAGGGCGAGCAGGCCGAGATCCTGCCCGTCTCCATCCCGACCGGCGGCACCACCGAGATCGCCGACGTCGCCGCCGCCTTCGAGAGCGTCCAGAACACCGCCGTCGACGCCGCGGTCGGCCAGGCCGAGCTGCGCGAGGGCATCGCCGAGGCGCTGCGCAACCTCGCCCGCCGCACCCAGGGGCTGGTGCAGCGCCAGCTCAAGCTCCTGGAGGACATGCAGGGACAGACCGAGGACCCGGACGCGCTGTCCAGGCTCTTCAAGCTCGACCACCTCACCACCCGGATGCGCCGGCACGCCGAGGGCCTGGTGCTGCTCTCCGGCGGCTCCGGCGGCCGGGTCTGGCGGCGTACGGTCGCCGTCGAGGAGGTCCTCACCGGCGCCGCGGCGCAGGTCGAGGAGTACACCCGGGTGCGCATCTACCCGATGCCCGAGATCGGGGTGGTCGGCGCGGCCGTGGCCGACCTGATGCACCTGTTCGCCGAGCTGGTGGAGAACGCCACCACCTTCTCCGCCAACGAGGTCTCGGTCCGGGGCGAGTGCGTGGGCCGCGGCTTCGTCATCGAGGTCGAGGACCGCGGCTTCGGGATGAGCCCGGAGGAGCGCGAGGAGGTCAACGCGCGCTTCGCCGGACCGGCCGACTTCGACCCCGCCAACTCCGAACGGCTGGGCTTCGCCGTCGTCGCCATGCTGGCGGCCCGGCACCGGGTGCAGGTGACGTTGAAGGCCTCGCCGTACGGGGGGACCACGGCGATCGTGTTGCTCCCCTCCGAGCTGGTCGAGCCGATGGCGCCGCCGCCGGAGCCCGACGGGGACCTGCTGCCGCGGCGCACCCGCAAGGCCGGTCTGGAATCCGTCCCGGCCGTCCGGGACACCGCCCCCGAGGCCCCAGCCGTGCCGGCCGTCTCGGCCGTGCCCGTCGGCCTGGCGTCCGTCCCCGACGTGCCGGCCCCGAACCTGACGCCGGCCCCCAACTTGGCCCCGAACCTGACGCCGGTGCCGGACGGGGCGCCGGCGCCCGACCTGCCACGCCGCGTCCGGCCCGGCCGGCTCCAGCAGGGCCGCATCGAGGAGAAGGCATGAGCGAGCCGCACGAGTGGGTGGACGAGCCGGTCGTGCGGCCCTACGCGCTCACGCGCGGCCGCACCCGGCCCACCGCCGAACTGGACCTGCTGGCCACGGTAGCCCGCACCGGCCGGCCGGTGCCCGAGCGCGCCGAACTCGGCGTCTCGCACCGCCGCCTGCTGGCCGCGCTGGCCCTGCCGCGCCCGGTCGCCGAGCTCGCCTCGGAGCTGGGCCTGCCGGTCGGCGTCGCCCGCGTGCTGCTGGCCGACCTCATGGACCAGGACCTCGTGCAGGTACGGCAGGCCGCCCCCGCCTCGGCCATGGAAGGCCTGCTGCGCGAGGTGATCGACGGCCTGCGAGCGCTCTAGGAGGCCGTGGTGAGCGTCCGGAGCGAGTGCTCGACCAGCGCGATCAGCACCTCCTTGGCCGACGCGCGCCGCCGGACGTCGCACATCAGCACCGGCACGTGGTCCTCCAGGTCGAGCGCGATCTTCACGTCCTGGATGCTGTGCGTCGGCTCGCCGTCGAAGCAGTTGACCGCGACCACGAACGGCGTCCCGCGCTGCTCGAAGTAGTCGATCGAGGGGAAGCAGTCGGTCAGCCGCCGGGTGTCGGCGATCACGACCGCGCCGAGCGCCCCGTAGGACAGCTCGTCCCACATGAACCAGAACCGCTCCTGGCCGGGCGTGCCGAACAGGTACACCACCAGGCCCTCGCGGATGGTGATGCGGCCGAAGTCCATGGCGACCGTGGTCGTCGTCTTGCCCTCGACCCCGTCGAGGTCGTCCACCCCGATCCCGCGGTCGGACAGCACCTCCTCGGTCTTCAACGGCTTGATCTCGCTGATCGAGCCCACGAGGGTGGTCTTGCCCACGCCAAAGCCCCCGGCAATGAGGATCTTGAGCGCGACGGGGTCTTCAGAGAGCCCGGAGTCCATTGATCACTTCCTTGAGAATGCGCTCGCTCGGGCGCGGCCCCACCTGGGACGTCACCGTGAGGAGTCCGTGGTCACGCAGGTCGCCGAGCAGCACCCGGACGACGCCCACGGGCAGGTCTAGCTCGACGGCCAGGTCGGCCACCGAGATGGGCGAGCGTGAGGCGCGCAGGATCGCCTCGTGCTCCGGCCCCACGCCGGAGGCGGGCTCGCCCGTGGCCCTGACCATGGCGACCAGGTCCAGGGTCTCGCCCGCGGCCCGCGTCCGGCCCTTGGTCAGTGCGTAAGGCCGGACTATGGGCCCGGCCTCCTCGTCCATCCATTCGGTCACAGGTTCACCGCCCTCCGTGGATTGGTGGTGATGTGCTGGCCGACCCGCTTGACGAGCATCGCCATCTCGTAGGCGATGTGGCCGACGTCGGCGTCGCCGTCGGCCAGCACGGCCAGGCAGGTGCCCTGGCCGGCGGCGGTGACGAACAGGAAGGCGGAGTCCAGTTCGACGATGGTCTGCCGGACGTCGCCGCCGCCGAAGTGGCGTCCGGCGCCTCTGGCCAGGCTCTGGAACCCGGCCGCGAGCGCGGACAGGTGCTCGGCGTCCTCGCGGATCAGGCCCTTGGAGTAGCCGACCGCCAAGCCGTCCGTGGACAGGATCACCGCCTGCCGTACCGAGCCGACCCGGCTGGTCAGATCATCGAGAAGCCAGTTCAGCTCTCCCACGTTCGTCGGGTTCATGAGTCCCCCTCTTCCTGCCTGCCACGTTGGGTACCGCGCTGGAACGCGGAGAAAAGGTCCCGTACCTGCTCGGGAGAGCGTTCCGGTTCCGGCTCTGGGTCCGGCGCCCGGAGCTGGGGCGCCAGGTTCGCCTGCCGTACACGCCGGGGCAAACCGGCGTGGGAGTCGGCGCTGACGACGGCGATCGGCTTGCGCGGCGCCTCGGGCAGGGCCCGGGGCCGGTCGACGCGCTCCACCACCACCGGCTCCGCCGCGGGCTCCTCCGGCTCGGCGATGAGGCGGCTGGGCACGAGCACGATCGCGGTGGTCCCGCCGTACGGCGAGGCGCGCAGCACGACCTGCACCCCGTGCCGCTGGGCCAGGGTGGCGACCACGAACAGGCCGAGCCGGTCGCTGTCGGCCAGGTCGAACTCGGGCGGCTCGGCCAGCAACGCGTTGATCGCCGCGTACCGGTCGGTGGGCAGGCCGAGCCCGCGGTCCTCGACCTCGATCGCGTAGCCGTTGGCCACCGAGTCGCCGCCGATCCGCACGGCGGTGGACGGGGCGGAGTAGAGGGTGGCGTTCTCCACCAGCTCGGCGAGCAGGTGGGTGAGGTCGGCCGCGGCGGAGCCGTCGACGGCGGCGAGCGGCATCGACTCGACGTCCACGCGCGTGTAGTCCTCGACCTCGGCGACCGCGGCGCGGACGATGTCCAGCACCGGCACCGGCCGCCGCCAGATGCGGCCGGGGGTCGCCCCGGACAGCGTGATCAGGCCCTCGGCGTGCCGCCGCATGCGGGTGGTCAGGTGGTCCAGCCGGAAGAGCTCCTCCAGCCGGTCAGGATCGTGCGTACGGCGCTGCAAGCCGTCCAGGAGCCCGAGCTGGCGGTGCAGCAGCCCCTGCTTGCGCCGCGCGAGGTTGAGGAAGACCTGGGCGACGCCGCGCCGGATGGCCGCCTGGCCGACCGCCGCCTCGACCGCGGTGCGCTGCACCGAGGCGAAGGCCCGGCCCACGTCGATGATCTCGGTCGAGCCGCTCACGTTGAGGGTGCGGGTCTCGGCCTTGACGTCGACCTCCTCGCCCAGGCGCAACCGCTCGACCAGCCGCGGCAGCCGTACCTCGGCCAGTTCGAGGGCGTTGGTGCGCAGGTCGGCCAGCTCGCGCGACAGGCGGCGGCCGAAGCGGACGGAGATCACGATGGAGGCGAGCACGGCGAGCAGTCCCGCGCCGCCGGCGACGGCGATGCGGGTGGCGACGCCGGTCGCGGCGTCGGAGGTGCGCTGGGCCAGCAGCCGGGAGGAGGCCGCGCCGAGCTGGTCGAACTGAGCCATGGCCGCGTTGACCGCGGTGCCCCATTCGGGGGCGGGCGTCCCGCTCTCGCGCACCCGGGCCTCGACGATGGCGAAGTCGAGGAAGGTGCGGCTGCCGAAGGCCAGCTCGTACGGCTGGCGCAGCTCCAGGTCGAGCGCGGCCAGCGCGCGGGCCTGGAGGAACTTGCGGGTGGTGACGTACTCGGCCAGCGCCGCGACCTCGAGGGTGGTGAGCCGGCCGTCGAGGTGCGCCGCGCCCACCAGGGCCTGCTCGCGGGCGAGGAAGTCGCGCGCCTTGGCCATGGTCTGCAGCGCGGAGGCCTGCTGGAAGAGCGAGAGGTCGGGCAGCGCGATGAGCTGGTCGTAGACCGGGAAGAGCGCGTCGATCACCCGGTCGTACTCGGTCAGCCCGTCGAGCCGGGACCGGAACCCGCTGTCCACGGTGTCACGGATGAACCCGAGCCGCCCGGTGTGCGTCGCGAGCTGGCCGAGCGCGGCCCGCAGGTCGGCGCCGACCAGGTCGCCGGCCTCGGCGACGGAGGCGTTGAGCTCGTTGATCGCCTGGTCGGTGCGGACGCGCTGGGCGCCGAGCTCGGCGGTGGGCTTGCGGGTGGTGAGCGCCTCGGCCGAGCGGCTGCGCTCGGCCTGGAGCTGCACGCCCAGCTCGGTGGAGGTGACACCGATGGTGTCGTAGAGGTCTTCGGCCCGCCGCAGCGCCTGCCCCTCGGACACGGTGAGGTTGAGCACGAATCCCCACAGCGCGCTGAGGGAAACGAGCGGCAGAAGCAGCAATAAGAAGATCTTTCGCCGAATCGACCGGTTTCTCGAGCTCATGTCCCAACCTCGGAGTCCTGGGCGCTCGTGCGAAGACACCTCCGGAAGATCGCACAGGAGACTAGCACTTTTGTACCTTCCTGTGCATTGGGATGCCTATGGGGATACGGGTTTCTTCAACAGCCTGCTGAGGCAGAAGATCGCGATTATCGAGATCAATGCGAGGCCGCCCCAGTTCAGGATGGTGTAGAGGTGGGTCTGGGCGTCGGTGACGCCGGGGAGCTCGCCGAGTTCGAGTTGGTGGAACTGCCACTGCTTGCCGGTCAGGATGAGCGTGATGGCGACCGCGAGGCCGCTCATCGAGTCCCAGAGGCCGTGCAGGAGCGAGACGCCGAGGTAGGCCAGCAGGAACCGGGCGGTGAGCCGGCCGCCCTGGGAGAAGAGCACCGCGCCCAGGATGGCCGACCACAGGCCGTGCCCGACCGGGGCCAGCACGCCGCGCAGGATCTCGGTCTCGACCATCTGGATCAGCGACAGGCCGTCGTCGGTGAACAACGCGTTGAAGGCGTACCCGGCGCTCTCGAAGGAGGCGAAGCCGAAGCCGACCGTGGCGCCGAGCACCGCGCCGTCGCGCAGCCGGTTCTTGACGATGCCCCGGGCGACCAGCAGCAGCGCGGCGACCTTGACGCCCTCCTCGATCAATCCGACCGCGAAGTACATCCACAGGCTCTGGCCGAGGTAGCTCTCCAGGACCGAGGCGCCGAGCACGCCCAGCACGCCGCCGATGACGAAGCACTTGAACAGCAGCTCGACGGTGACCACGTTGTCGCGGCCGTGCTCGTAGGCCCAGACCACGAAGGTGACCGGGACCAGGAAGCTGCCCAGGAGCACGATGGTCGGGATCAGGTTGGAGTTGGCGGTCACGACCGTGACCACGACCGTGGCCGCCCAGAGCGCGGCGCCGGTGAGGAAGACCTTCCAGTGCGGTCTCACTTGCGCAGCTCTCCCACGGCTCGGTAGGCGGCCGTGATGGCCGCGTCGGCGTAGGCGGCCGGCACGGAGTCGGAGTTGGCGATGGCGATCCGGCCGAACGGCTTCCTGGCGGTCTCGGCCGGGAACGGGCCGTCGGGGTAGAACTTGTTCCACGGCCGGCAGTACTCGGGCGCGTAGCCGTGGCCCCAGCGGTTGACGGTGATCGCCTCGATGTCGCGCCCGGGGTCGAAGCCGCCCGGCCCGAGCAGGCGGGTGAGCTGGTCCCTGATGGAGTACTCCATGTACCCGTAGTCGGTCTTGATCAGCGTGTGCCGGCCGGCGACCGCGCCCTCGGCGGGGCCGGCGTCCGACTGGCAGGGCGTGGCGATCATGTGCACGTTGATCGGCTGGCTCGGGTCGCTGGGGAACTCGTAGCCGGGCATGCTGACCGGGTAGTCCAGCTCGGAGACGCACCAGTAGGCGCCGGTCCAGCGGACGTGGTTGATCCCCACCTTCTTCCAGGCCTGCCAGTCGCGAAGCTGCACCATCGCGTAGAGCAGCGGCATCTTGATCGCCTGGTGCATCGCCTGCTGCTGGGGCCCGGGCAGCGACGGGATCAGGTAGGGGATGACCATGTTCCAGCAGGCCATCACCACCGCGCCGGCCCGGACCGTGCGGATCTTGTTGCCGTCGTAGTAGCCGACCGTGGCGGTGCGGGCGGTGTCGGGGCTGCCGTCGTTGGCGACCGAGACCACCGGGCTCGACAGCCGGAAGCGGACCCGGTTGGTGGGCAGGTCGAGGCGGCTGTAGTCGAACCGCGCGGTGGTGATCCCGTCCATGTCGGTGGCGCTGGCGAAGCCCGGGATCATCCGGCCCACCATCATCCGCACGATCGCCTGGTTGCCCTCGGGGAAGTGGTAGATGTACGGGTCCTCGGCCGTCCACTCCTTCTTCATCGACGGCGAGTTGTACTTCGAGGGCCGGTCGCTGTTGAGCTTCAGGCCCTGGAAGCCGGGGTAGTCCCAGCCGTCGGCGCTGCCCCAGGCGTCGATCGCGCCGAAGGCCCGGGTGTCGTAGGCCCACTCGTCGCTCGACATCGTCCGGCAGAAGCGCTCCACGTCCGGGTGGACCTTGCAGACCTCCAGCAGGAACTGCGAGTAGGTCATGCCCGCCAGGCGCTCCTCCTTCTGCGCCTGGCTGAGCCCCGCGAACCAGTCGGGCGGGCTGGTGTAGAGCCTGAGCAGGTCCTTCTTGGCCTGCTCGGCGATCGGGAGCTGGGCGACGAACTGCGGGGCCTTCAGATTGGGCATCAGGCGGACCAGCCGGTCGGCGGCGAAGGTCTCCTTGTCGCACATCACGCTGTCGGTCAGGCCGAGGCGCTCGTAGAGCTTCTGGTCGAAGTACTTCTCGAACTTCTGCACCTCGACGCCGAGCTGCTTGAGCAGGTCCTTGCCCTCGGCGGTCCAGACGCTCGGCGCCTCCAGCGACTGGGAGCCGCCGTAGCCGATCAGGCCGCCCTGACGGCCCTTGGGATAGAACTCGTTGCGCCGGGCGTGGCCGCCGAGCTCGTCGTGGTTGTCCAGGATCAGGACGCGGGCCGACGGGTCGCGGCGCAGCCACTCGTGGGCCGCGCTCACCCCGCTGATCCCGCCGCCGACCACGACCAGGTCGTAGTTCTCGCCGGTCGCCTCGGGCGAGCCCGCGTACTGCCAGAAGCGGTCGTCCCGCAGCGCGTGCGCCACGCTCAGCGCCTGCGGAGTGTTGCCCTGGAGACCGGTGAGGGCGGGCGGGAACTTCGCGTCCCCGGGCACCTCCAGGTGATCGGTGCCGATCAGGCTCGGACCGCTGCCCAGCCCGCCGCAGCCGGCCAGCGAGCCGAGCGCCGCGGCCCCGGCGGCCATCGCCACCCCGTCGAAGAAGTCCCGGCGCGAGATGCGGCGGTCCATCCCGAGTTCGCGCGCCCGGCGCGGATCGATCTCCATGGCGCGATCATGGGGAGGGGTGGCAATTGTCGCTGTACGGCACGCAGTGTTTCGGCGAACATTTGCGCGAGGTATTACGCATACGGGGAAGGGCCCCTCGCGGTGGCGAAGAATCGTCTAGCGTTTTGGCGAATTGCCGCCGGACGGGGGAGCATTATGCGCCACGCAATTGTCCCGATTTCCCGCATTATCGCGGGACTTATGGTGATCGCCGGAACGGCCGGGTGCGGCGGGGATGCCGTGCCGCCCGCCGCCGCCTCCCGGACGGGCCACGCCACACCCCGGCAGGAGGCTTCCGGGCAGCCGTCGCCCTCGCCGCGCGTCACCTCGGCCGCCGCCGCGCGCCTCAGCCGGGCCCTGCTGGCCACCCCGCGCGGCATGCAGGTGGCCTACGGCCCCGAAGTCGGCCCGTACGGCGGGCTGGAGGCCACCCGGCGCGGCCTGGAGGCCATGCGCCAGGCCAGGCTGAGCAAGCCCCAGTGCGCCGGCGCCGGCCAGCTCGACGCCGCCGCCCCGGCCGTCGCCTCGGCGCCCGCCGCGGTGGTCGCCTTCGCCTCCGACGCCGGCTCGCTCACCGAGGCGCTGGTCACGCTGCCGCCCGGCCAGGCCGCCCTGCCCGCCGAGCCGCCGGCCGCCTGCCGTACCTACACCGCGACGGTGGGCGGCTCGACGATCTCCTACCTCACCCGGCGGCTGCCCGCGCCGATGCTGGGGCAGGAGTCGCGGGCCTCGCTCACCACGACCACCTCCAGCGGGCAGACGGTGCAGATCGCCACCGGGACCGTTCGCCATGGAAATGTCATCATGAGCATTCTCATGGTGGGGTCGAAGATAAAGCCTGCGGATTTGCGGGCAAACGTGAAGCGCGCCTACAAGAGGCTTACTTCGACCCTTTCGTGAACGTCGGCCCCGCTCAGATGAGCACGTGGTCGGCCGGGTGGCCGACGAAGGAGAACTGCGCGTTCCTCGTCAGCTTGATGTGGTCGGCCTGCCAGGTGTGCATCGCGGTGTCGGCGCTGCGCCAGTAGACGAAGTTGAACCGGTCGGCCGAGTAGATCTTGACGCCCTCCTCGCGGAGGCGGCGGACCAGCGTGGTGTCCTCGCCGCGGGTGAGGTCCTCGAAGGGGTAGGTCCGGAAGAGTCCGGCCTTGCCGAGGAACGTCCCGCCCTGGACCAGCCACGAGTAGCGGTGCTCCAGGCCGGGCAGCCGGAGCATCGTGGTGTTGCGGCCCTCGAAGTAGGCGTAGTGCGCGCCCTTGCCGACCAGTTCGGCGTCGGTGTAGTCGAAGGAGCGCACCAGGTCCGACAGGTAGTGCGCGCCGTACAGGTTGTCGTCGTCCATCTTGGCGATCAGCTCGCCGTCGGCGTGCGCGATGCCGTGGTTGAGGCACGCGCCCAGCGACCACTCGGCCGGGGTGGGCAACACCACCACGTCGCTGATCCCCGCGGCCCGCGCCTTGTCGCCCACCACGACGGGGTCGATCTCCACACCGTTCAGCACCATCACGAGCTGGACGGGCTTGTGGATCTGCTTGGCGACCGAGCCGATCGCGTGCTCGATCTGGCCCGCGCGGTTGGTCGGCAGGATGACCGAGATGCTCCGCGAGCGGTTCTCCACCGGCCGGCCCAGCAGCCGCAGCACCTGGTCCACGCGGTGCGAGAACAGGTGCTTGTCGAAGACCTCGCGCATGGCCAGGTGGCCCATCCGGGCGCGCAGCTCCGGCGAGTTGATCAGGTGCAGCACCTGGTTGTAGGACTCGACCGGCTCCTTGGCGATCGGGACCAGGTCCCCGAAGGTCTCCTCGATCGCCCGTGACCAGCCGCTCACCACCGGGGTCGAGCAGGCGCTCAGCTCGAAGACGCGCCGGGCGCACATCGTCGGCGAGTCCAGCACGCTGTTGACGTTCAGGAAGACCTTGTACATCCGGTAGGCGGCCAGCATCTGGTCGTAGGGCAGCTCGCCCACGATGTGCGGGCGGTACTTCTCCGGCCAGGCGTACTTGTCGTCCACCGAGTCGTTGCGGGCGAAGATGTGCAGGCCGAGCTCGCGGACCGGGTCGATGACCGTCTCCATCTGCTCGCGGCGCTCGGGGTGCTTGTCTCGGAAGTACATCCCCGCGAACACCACGTCGTGCAGCCGGCCGGCCTTCTGCTGGATCGGGTTGTGCACCCGCGGCTGGGCCGCGAACTGCAGCACATCCACCCGGTCATGCCCCAGCACTTCCCGATATTTCGGGATCATGTCGCCGTCGCAGGTGAACACGTAGTCGAACAGCTTGGCCGTGTCGATGAAGAAGTCGAAGTTCGGCGGGTCCTCCTTGTTCCAGAAGACCGTCGGGATGCCCTCCTGCTTGCACCAGGCCACCAGCTCCTGCAGCGGCTCCTTCGGCGCGTTGGTCCCGGTCATCTGGTAGCGCCAGCGGCCCTGGTTGCCGTGCCAGGCCGACTCGCAGAACAGCAGGTCAGGCCGCTTGTCGGCGAAGATCTCCGGCCAGTCCTTCAGCCCGAACTCGATCTGGTCCCACTCGTAGCGGAAGGCCATCCTGGAGAAGTCGTCCAGGATCACCGCCACCTTGAGGTCGGGGCGGTTGATCGGCCCGGCCGGCCACTTCACCGGCGGCACCTCCACCAGCGGCCCGCGCCCGTCGACCTCCGCGATCACCTCGCCGACCGTCCGCGGCGCCTTCGGCGCCCGTCCCCGCTCCTTCAGCGCCTTCAGCGTCCGGCCCGGGCTCTTGGCCACTATCGCCTCACCCAGCTTGAACGCGCGCTTGGCCTGCGTCGCCTCCAGCTTCCAGGTGGCGTACTCCGCCTTCGCCTCGGCGATCTCCAGCCGCCTGCGCAACTCGGCCACCTCGGCCTCGTACCGCTCGACCAGCTTGCGCTCCTCGGGCAGCCAGTTGATCGGTCCCAGACGCTGGAAGGTCGGCTCTTCGGGGGTTTCGGCCATGGTGCTCGCCTTATCGATGGGTGGGGTCGATTTGTCATGGTACGGCTATCGCCGGACTGATCGCCGCCCAACGGTCGGAGTCACCTGCTGTTCCATGCCTTGACCAGGTTCCAGCTGACGGCGACCTTCCAACCAGGGGTGTCCTGGTCGAACTTCTTCCCGCTGTTGCTGTTGTTGCCGAGGAAGAGTTCCTTCCAGTAGTGGCGCAGGTAGCGGCCACTCAACACGTATGACTCGTACGTGACCCCGGCCCCCGCGAATCCGGGCTTGGGGCAGAGCGTGGCGTCGCCGGCGAACCGAGCGGTCCCGTCCGGGTATCCCAGCCCGACCTGGAAGCCCTGTCGGGTCAGGTAGCGGCCGGGCTGGCTCACCGACTCGATGGACACGCATCGGGGGTCGGCGAAGCCCGGATGGATTCGCCAGGTGGCCAGCGCCTTGGTGGAGGCGGAGTCGTGTTCCCCCACGCGATCGATCATCAAGCGCTGATCCTTGATCAGGATGTACATGTCCTTCACGTTCGGCGCGTCGGTGATCCGGATGGAGGTGGTGGTGATCTTGGGCTTGGCCGTGGCCGCCCCGACGGTGAGCCGGGAGTAGTCCACCTTGCTGTCGTGCGCGATGAAGCCCACCCGTCCGGTGCCCGGATCCTGACCGAAGTCGCGGACCTGCATGAGCCGGCCATCCAGGTAGATCCGGTAGAGACTGCCGTTCTTGACGACCTTGATCAGGTGTTCGTCCGCCGGGTCGAAACCCGGGGGCAGTGGCACGTGCTGCGACCCGCGGTCCTTGCCCCGGATCTTGCCCACCGTCAGCAGCCTGCCGAGGTCCTGCTGGAGGAAGACATGGACGTAGTTGCCGGGATCGGCGTAGGGCACTCGAAGGCCGTACTTCGGAGACGGGAGATCGGGTCCGGTGGCGGTCAGGCGAATCTGGACCGAGACGCTCTGCTCGCGGCCCATACGGTGGCCCAGATGGAGGATCTGGCTGACCGATTCGCCGTTGAACGAGGTGAGGCGCACGCTCTGCGGACCGTTGCTCCGCCACGTCCCGACCACTTCGGACCCGGACACGCCGCCCCAATACGGGTCGTCGGGCGCGGCCTTCTTCCGGACGGGCTTCTTGACTGGCGGGCTGGTGGCGACAGGGGACACGCTTCCGAGCGGCGACGCCTGAGGGCCAGCCGTTCCCGGGGTGATCGTAGGCGTCACAAGAGTGGTGGTCCTGCCGCCAGAAGCTGCTCCAGGGCCGCTTCCGACCGCAGCACCACCCGGCAGCAGGTTGGTCGTCGTCAGCACGATCGCCGCAGCAACCGCCACTGCTGCCGTGGACACCGCCAGAATGACGGGCTTGCGGCCGGCCCTACCTCTGCCCGAGCGCGTTCCGGCGCGCTGTTCCCGGGGTCCAGCGGCGGGAATCGCCTTCGGCGCACCGAGCAGATTCGAATGGACCTGTTCGGCTGTGGGCCGAAGGGCGGGATCGCGATTCAGGCAGGCAGCCAGAATCGGCTGCAATTCCTTCGGCACCTCGGACAGGTCGGGCGCGGCGTTCAGCACACGGTTGAGGATGGCCATCACATTGCCGCCGCCGAACAACGGCTGCCCGGTGGCCGCGAAGGCCATGGTCGCGGCCCACGAGAACATGTCGGCCGCGGGACCGACCGATTTGCCCTCGATCTGCTCCGGCGCCATGTAACCGGGAGTGCCGACCGGTCCTGAGAAGGTGGTGTCCGCCTCGGTCACGCTCGCGATGCCGAAATCGACGACTCGTGGCCCGTCCGGACCGAGCAGCACATTGCCCGGTTTGAAGTCGCGGTGCACCACGCCGGCTCGATGGATGGCGACCAAGGCCGCGCTGGTGGAGATCGCCAGCCGGGTCAGCGCCCCGGGCTCACGCGGTCCTTCGCTCCTGACCGCGTCCTGCAGGGAGGAGCCCTCGATGTACTCGCTGACGACGTACGGCGGCCGGTGCAGCATGTCCACGGCCAGCACTCGCGCTGTGCAGAACGAAGCGACCTGCCGCGTGTTGTCCACCTCGCGCTGGAAGCGCCGCAACAGGTCGAGTTCGCGCGCCCGTCGAATGTGCAGGGTTTTGACGGCCACCGGTCGGCCGTCGGGCCCCTCGGCCAGGTAGACCGTTCCCTGGCCGCCTTCGCCAAGGAATCCGGTCAGCCGGTATGAGCCCAGGCTTTCGGGATCTCCTGGGCGTAAAGCGCTGACTCCTGACACTTGTCCCCCATAGCTCTCAGGAATCCCAGAGCCCCCGAAACTCTGAGGAATCCCGAAGAGTAGAGGATCAGTGTCGCGCCCGTCAGCCGATTCAGGGCTGGACGGAGGCGTGGGCCGCCGGGGCGAGGTTGTCGCCCTTGAGCCAGGCCGACACGACGCGGGCGATGCGGGGGCCGGCCTGGCCGTCCCAGAGGACGGGCAGTTCCTCGGCCGGGATGGCGGCGCCGTCGGCCAGGGCCTTGGCGGCGGCGGCGGGCAGCGAGGCCGGGGTGACCAGGCGGTTGGTGCCGTGGGTGACGGTGATCGGCCGCTCGGTGTTGGGCCGGACGGTGAGGCAGGGCACGCCGAGGATGGTGCTCTCCTCCTGGACGCCGCCGGAGTCGGTGACGACGAGCGAGGCGCCGCGCACCAGGGAGAGGAAGTCCACGTAGCCGAGCGGGTCGACGACGAGGACCGACTCGGAGGAGACCAGGCCGGCCTCGGCCAGGCGGGTACGGCCACGCGGGTGGATCGGGATGACCAGCGGGATCTGCTCGGCCACGGCCAGGACGGCGTCGACGAGCTCGCGGGCGGCCTCGGGGGAGTCGACGTTGGCCGGCCGGTGCAGGGTGGCGACGGCGTACCGCGCGGGCAGGCCGAGCCGCCCCACGACGGGCGCGGGGTCGAGCTTGGGCAGCGCGGTGTAGAGGCTGTCGATCATCGGGTTGCCGACGAGGTGGACGCGGCGCGGGTCGACGCCCTCGGCGGCCAGGTAGGACAGCGCGTCGGGGGAGGTGGCGAACAGCAGGTCCGACAGGGAGTCGGTGACGATGCGGTTGACCTCCTCGGGCATGCTCCGGTCGAAGGAGCGCAGGCCCGCCTCCACGTGCGCGGTCGGCACGCCCAGCTTGGCGCAGACGAGGATCGCGGCGAGCGTGGAGTTGACGTCGCCGTAGACCATGACCAGGTCGGGGGCGTGCTCCTCGACGACCTCCTCCAGCCCGACGAGCAGGGCGGCGGTCTGCTTGGCGTGGGTGCCGGAGCCGACGCCGAGGTTCGCCACCGGCTCGGGCAGCCCGAGGTCGGCGAAGAAGACGTCGGACATCAGGGCGTCGTAGTGCTGCCCGGTGTGGACGATGCCCTGACGGACGCCGAGGGAGTCCAGGGCACGCACGACCGGGGCGGCCTTCGGGAAGTTGGGCCGGGCACCCAGCACGTGCAGGACCAGGGGGTTCTCCCTCATCTACCTTGCCTTTCAGGTTTGCTGAGCAGGGCTGGTCAAATCGGTGCCTATGGTACGGTCACCGACGTGGTATCCGACCCCAGACGTCCAATTTCCGCCAAGTCGGCCAAGGCCGGAGTGGGCGGACTCGTCAAGGGCTTCCTCCAGCACCCCGTGATCGTCGGCCGGGTCGTCGTCGCCAAGGTGAAGTCCGACCCCGTCCGCGTGGCCCAGGCGGCCGCGGACGCGCTCCCGCCGAGGCTGCGCCCCATCGTGGGCAAGGTCGCCTGGCCGGCCGCGCGCGGCGTGCGCCGGCTGGTCCGCAAGGTCGGCATGCGCATGATCAAGGCGCCTTGGAACGAGGCGAAGCAGCACTGGGACAAGGGCCGGGTGACCCTGGCCGCCGAGACCCTGGAGCCGCACGCCAAGTTCCCGTTCATCAAGCGCCGCGCGGAGTACTACCGGGGCGAGCTGGAGGCGATCAGCCCGAACCCGATCCCGCCCGGTGCGCGGATCGAGGTCGGCGAGCGCGTCCAGGGCCGGGTGCTGCACCTGGTCACGAACGCTCTGCCGTACACGCAGGCGGGCTACACCGTGCGCACGCACCGGATCGTCACCTCGCAGCAGGCCAAGGGGCTCGACCCGCACGTGGTCACGAGCTGGGGCTGGCCCATGATGCAGGGCCACGCCACGGCGGAGCCGTACGAGGAGATCGACGGGATCCCCTACCACCGGCTGCTGCCGGACGGCGGCGACGTGCCCTTCGAGACGCGCGGCCGGATGCTCAGGGGCGCCGACGCGGTCACCAAGCTCGTGGCCTCGCTGCGCCCGCAGGTGCTGCACGCCGCGACCGACCACCGCAACGGCTCGGTGGCGCACGCGGTCCGCGAGCGCACCGGCACGCCCTTCGTCTACGAGGTCCGCGGCTTCCTGGAGGAGACCTGGGCCTCGCGCGACGCCGAGCGCATCGGCAGCGAGCGGCACCTGCTGCAGCGCGACCGTGAGGCCTTCCTCATGCGCGAGGCGGACGCGGTCGTGACGCTGGCCGAGACGATGGCGGTCGAGATCGTCGAGCGCGGCGTCGCCAGGGAGCGGATCTTCCTGGCCCCGAACGCGGTGGACGACACGCTGCTGACCGCCGAGTACGACGGCGAGACCTTCCGCAACCAGATGGGCATCAGTCCCGGCGAGGTCGTCGTGGGCTCGGTGTCCAGCATCGTGGCCTACGAGGGCTTCGCGACGCTGCTGCGCGCGGCGGCGCTCCTGCGTGACCAGGGCAGCGCGGTGCGCGTCCTGATCGTGGGCGACGGCGCCGAGCGCGAGAACCTGCTCCAGCTCGTCGAGGAGCTCAGGCTCACCGACGCGATCCTGCCCGGCCGGGTCGGCCCCGAGGAGGCGCTGCAGGCCCAGGCGGCGATCGACATCTTCGCCTGCCCGCGCGAGGACCTCCGGGTCTGCCGGCTCGTTACGCCATTGAAACCCGTCGAGGCGATGGCGCTCGGCAAGCCGGTCGTGCTCAGCGATCTGCCCGCGCTCTCCGAGCTCGTGGGCTCGGACGGGGCCGGTGCGCTGGTGCCGCCTGGCGATCCGGCGGAGCTCGCCAAGGTGCTGGCCGCCCTGCGCGAGGACCCCGCTCGCCGTGCCGAAATGGGCGCGGCCGGAAAGGCGGAAGTCGCGGCGAAGCGCACGTGGAGCCGCGTTGCCGAAACCTATAGAGGTCTCTATGAGTCGCTTGCCCATTGATCACCCTGTCGGTTCTGACGGTTTCCGTAGCATTAGGCGTGAGCTAGGTGGACTTGAGATAACCTTTGCGACCATGAAGTGTTGTTTCCGGCTTGCTAGGGCAGCGCAGTGACTGAATTCGACTTGGCCGTCATCGGACTGGGCTACGTCGGCATGCCGCTGGCCAAGGAGGCCGTCGCGGCCGGGCTGCGGGTCGTCGGCTTCGAGGTCGACTCCCGCAAGGTCGACGCGCTCAACTCCGGTCAGTCCTACATCGACGACCTCACCGACGCCGACCTCCAGCACATGCTGGCCAACGGCTTCACGGCCACGCTGGACGACTCGGTCCTGGCGCGCAGCGCCACCGTCGTCATCTGCGTGCCGACCCCGCTCGACGAGGACCACCGCCCCGACCTGTCCGCCGTCGAAGGCGCGACGAAGACCGTGGCGAAGAACCTGACCGCGGGCACCCTGGTCGTCCTGGAGTCCACCACCTGGCCCGGCACCACCGACGAGGTGGCCAGGCCGCTCCTGGAGGCCTCCGGCCTGACCGCGGGCGCCGAGTTCCACCTGGCCTTCTCGCCCGAGCGCATCGACCCGGGCAACCCCAAGTACGGCCTGCGCAACACGCCCAAGGTCGTCGGCGGCTACACCGCGGCCTGCCGCGACCGCGCGACGGCGTTCTACGCGCAGTTCATCGAGCAGGTCGTCCCGGTCAGCGGCACCCGCGAGGCCGAGATGGCCAAGCTGCTGGAGAACACCTACCGGCACGTCAACATCGCCCTCGTCAACGAGATGGCGATCTTCTGCGACGAGCTCGGCATCAACCTGTGGGAAGCGATCGAGGCCGCGGCGACCAAGCCGTTCGGCTTCCAGAAGTTCCTGCCCGGCCCCGGCGTCGGCGGGCACTGCATCCCGGTGGACCCGAGCTACCTGTCCTACACCGTGCGCAAGCTGGGCTACCCGTTCCGGTTCGTGGAGCTGGCCCAGGAGATCAACGAGCGCATGCCGTCGTACGTGGTCAACCGCGTGCAGCGACTGCTCAACCGGCACAAGAAGGCCGTCAACGGCTCCAAGGTCGTGCTCCTCGGCGTGACCTACAAGGCCGACATCGCCGACGAGCGCGAGACGCCGGCCCTGCCGGTCGCCCGCGCCCTGCTGGAGCTCGGCGCCGACCTGGCGTTCGTGGACCCGCACGTCCGGCAGTGGTCGGTGGACGGCACCGCGGTGCCGCGTGAGGAGGACCTGGCCCAGGCGGTGGCCGACGCGGACGTTACGCTGCTGCTCGTGCAGCACGCCGCTTTCGATCTGGACCTGGTCGAGGCCAAGGCCCGGCTCGTGCTCGACACCCGCGGTGTGCTCACCGAGGGTGAACGCATCGAGCGGCTCTAGCGACAGGAGGGCTGCGCTCAGTGCACGTGCTCGTCATGACGGTGGTGCATCACCCCGAGGACGCGCGGATCCTGCACCGGCAGATCCGCGCGCTCGTGGATGCCGGTCATGAGGTCACGTACGCGGCGCCGTACACCGCTCGCGGAGTCGTTCCGCGACCCTGGGTGACCGGGATCGACCTGCCACGGGCGGCCGAGCGCAAGCGCTTCGCCGCCGTGCTGGCCGCGCGCAAGGTGTTCAAGCAGCTCCGCGACAAGGTCGACCTCGTCCTCATCCACGATCCCGAGCTGCTCTTCGCCGTCTGGGGGGTGCGCCGCCGTCCCCCGGTGATCTGGGACGTGCACGAGGACAACCCCGCGACGCTCTCGCTCAAGCCGTGGCTGCCGGCGCTGTTCCGGCCGCCCGTCCGCTTCCTGGTCCGGCTGCTGGAGGGCACGGCGGAGCGCAAGCTCCACCTGCTGCTCGCCGAGACCGCCTACGCCGGGCGGTTCAAGGAAGCGCACCTCATCGTGCCGAACGAGACCTGGGTGCCCGACTCGGTCACCCCGCCCGGCGACGACCGCGTGGTCTACCTGGGCTGGATGTCCTGGGCTCGTGGCGTGCAGGAGGCGGTCGAGGTGGCCCGGCTGCTGCAGCCGTACGGTGTGACGGTCGAGCTGATCGGCTACGCCGACCCGCAGTCCCGGCCCGTGCTCACCCAGGCCGTCGCCGACGGCGTGCTGGAGTGGCGCGACTTCATGCCGAACGACGAGGCGCTCAAGCGGCTCGACGGCGCGCTGGCCGGCCTGTCGCTGCTGCACGACGAGCCGAACTACCGGCACTCCATGCCGACGAAGATCGTCGAGTACATGGCGCACGGCATCCCCGTCATCACCACGCCCTCGCCGCGCGCGGTGGAGCTGGTGGAGCGCTACGACAGCGGCGTGGTCGTGCCGTGGCAGGACCCCAAGGCGGTCGCCCAGGCCGTCCTCAACCTCCGTGACGACGAGCGTGAGCGCAAGGCGCAGGGTGCGCGGGGCTACACAGCGGCCCGCACGAACCACCACTGGCCCAACTCGGCCCGCCGGTTCGTCGCCCAGCTCGAAGCGTGGGCGGGAATCAAGTAGACCGTGCGCTGGCTACTCGGGCTGCTCGCAGCGGCCATCATCGCCGCCGTGGTGGCCGTGGTGATGGTCCTGCCGGGCGACCCCCGGCCGGTCGCCGAGCGCACCCCGGTCACGCCGTCGAGCTCGGCGTCCGGTTCGCCGAGCGCCACACCGTCGAAGATCGTCGATGAGTGCGGCACCTTCGACACCCGCCAGCGCGTCTCGTACGCGGTGACCGGTTATTGGATCACGCCCTCCACCAACCCCTGCACCTGGCGCCACCAGATGGAGGAGATCCACCGGGTGGGCGGCGACACCGTGATCCGGATCGGGTACGGCCTGCAGTACCGCGCGGTCAAGAACGGCCGGGTGATGAAGAACGGCGAGCCGGACCCGCAGTTCGCCGAGTGCGTCGACAACGGCCGCCCGTGCGTCGAGGCCGCCGAGGCCGACCTCGCCCAGGCCGCGCCGGGCAGCCGGATCAACCGGGTCTACGCCTACCGCACCGACGAGCACTTCGGGCCGGACCTGTTCCGCTGCCCCAAGGTCGAGAAGATCATCGAGACCGGCGGCAAGCGCGTCTACTACCGGCTGCTCGCCCCCTCCGACGGCTCCGACCCGGACTCCTGCGACTTCACCCGGCCGCAGGACTACGACCTGATCCTGATCGCCGCCTCGGCCAAGGACAGCCTCACCCAGCTTCTGGAGCTGGGCGAGCGGTTCCAGGTCGCGGTCTTCCCCGCGCTGCCGCTGGCCCCCCGCGACCCGGACCGGCCGATCCGCGCCGACCCGGAGCACTTGGGCGCGCTGACCACGCTGACCCGGCGCATCCTGCACGACTACGGCCAGCGCTTCCGCGACAACGAGTGGCTCGGCGGGGTCTACCAGCCCTTCGAGGTCCAGATGACCGAGGCGCTGAAGAGCAACCCCACGCTGGAGATCTTCCGCGAGCAGCACACCATCGTGCAGCAGGAGCTGCCCGACAAGCAGGTGCTGATCTCGCCGTACATCGACGCGCGCAAGCGGGTCGCGCACGGGCAGAAGCCGGGCCAGGTCGCCCAGGGCTTCCAGGCGCTGGCGGAGACCGGCGTCGGCATCATCGTGCCGCAGGACGGCCGCGGCACCGGCAAGGGCGCGCTGTTCTGGCCGGACGAGGCCGGGGAGGAGGTCGACGCCCGGCTGCGGCCCGTGGTGGGCGAGACGACCTACGGCTCGGCCTACCACGGCTCCACCCGCGACTACTTCCGGGCGATGGCCGCGGTGCGCGACAAGCTGATCGAGCAGGGCGACGACGTCGAGCTCTGGGCCAACGTCGAGGCGTTCGAGCCCTCCGGCCGCGAGCCGTGCGCGGCGCAGGGCACCCGCGGCAAGACCGACAAGCGCCGCCTCGACCAGGCCGTCGCGATGACCGGCCGGTACGTGCAGAAGGTCGTCTCCTACATGTGGAGCGACTTCATGACCTGCGGCTCGCCGTCGATGCAGGACGACCTGCTGACCGACGCCGACCGGCCCATCGCGGTGGACGCCATCCGGCAGGGCGGCGACACCGGCGACGGCCTGCGGATCCGCGCCTACCAGTTGGAGACCGGCGGCACGGTGACCGTCACCTGGTCCGGCGGCAACCGCTCGATGAGCATCACCTCGGTCGAGGAGGCGCTGGAGGACCAGGCGGAGGGTCTGCTGGAGGCGTGGGTGCCCTTCGACTGGGGGCAGGTGCCGGCCGGCGAGTGGGTGCGGGTCGGCGTGACCAGGGCGTCCGGAAAGGAAGCAACGGAGCCGTTGCACGTCCGCATCCAGTAACGTGCCTGGCATGGTCCCCAGGATTCCGGTCAGCGTGGACCTCGTCGTGCTCACCGTCCGCTGCAACGCGCTCTCCGCCCTGGTGTGGCGGCGGGACAATCCGCCGTTCCTGCGCCGGTGGTCGCTTTCCGGTGGGTTCATCCAGCTCGACGAGGACCTGCCGGACGCGGCGCGGCGCATCCTGGCCGAGCGGGCCGGCCTGCCGGGCGCTCCGGTGCACCTGGAGCAGCTCCAGACCTACGGCTACCCCGACCGTGACCCGCGCCAGCGGGTGCTGAGCGTGGCCTACCTCGGGCTCGCCCCCGACCTGCCCGCCTCCGAGCAGGCGCACATGGCCTGGGTGCCGGTCGACGACCTGACCGCGATGGCCTTCGACCATCGCCGGATCATGCTGGACGCCATCGAGCGGGCCCGCGCCAAGCTGGAGTACACCCCGCTCGGCGCGGCCTTCTGCCCGCCCGAGTTCACCGTGGCCGAGCTGCGCCGCGTCTACGAGATCGTCTGGGGGCGGCAGCTCGACCCGCGCAACTTCCACCGCAAGGTGACCAAGGCCGAGGGCTTCCTGGTCGAGACCGGCGCCACCACCACCCGCGACGGCGGCCGCCCGGCCAAGCTCTACCGGCGCGGCCCCGCCGAGCTTCTGCACCCGCCGATGCTCCGCTCGCTCAAAGAGCCCTGAGCAGCCGTTCCCCGAAGGCACGGCAGCCCGCCCGGAACGCGGCCGGTGCTTCGTCGAGGGTGAAGTCGGCGTCCAGGAAGGCCAGGCTCAGCAGGAGCCACTGCCACGCGTCGAGCCTGAGCACCACCTCGGTGCGCCCGTCGCCGAGGTCGGTCAGCTCGGCGTCCTGGTGCCGTAGCGCGTCGGCGACCGCCTGGATCGGCGCCGCGACGGTGAGCACGACCCGCTCGCGGTCGCGGTTGAGCCCCTGCCGCAGGTAGTCCACGGCCGAGCCGGCCGGCAGCGGCCTGGGGGTGAACCCCGTGGTCGAGATCCGCAGCCCGGAGATGCGGTCGGCGCGGAAGACCCGCCAGTCGGCCCGCCCGGTGTCCCAGGCCAGCAGGTACCAGCGCTGCAGGTGCAGCACCTGCCGGTGCGGCTCCACCCGGCGGGCGGTGCGGCCGGCGTAGTCGAAGGTGACCTGGAGCCGGCGCTGGATGGCCTCGGCGAGGGTGGCCAGGTCCTCGGCGCTGGTGCTCGGCGCGATCGAGGTGCTGGTCTCCAGGCTGGCGCGCAGGTGGGCGGCGCGGTGCCGTAGCCGCCTGGGCAGGTACTGGTCCACCTTGCCGTAGGCGCGGGTGGCCGCCTCGTCGACGCTGCCCTCGGTGGCGCTGCCGGTCGCGGCCAGGGTGGCCAGGCCGAGCAGGGTGGCGATGGCCTCGTCGTCGTCGAGCACGAGCGGCGGCATCGCGTTGCCCGCGGTCAGCCGGTAGTACCCGCCCGGTCCTGGCTGCGCCTCGACCGGGTAGCCGTAGCCGCGCAGCCGGTCCACGTCGCGGCGCAGCGTCCGCGGGCTCACGCCGAGCCGGGCGGCCAGCTCGTCGCCGCCGAACGAGCGCCCCGACTGCAGCGTGGTCAGCAGGGCGAGGACGCGCTGGGTGACATCGGCCATGCCCTCCAGCCTATTGCGGCCAGGATCCGTCCGCATCTGCGCCTAGCCTTGACGTCATGGACATCCGTATCAGGGGAGCTCGGACCAACAACCTCAAGGCCGTGGACGTGGACATCCCGCGCGGGCGGCTGGTCGTGTTCGCGGGCGTGTCCGGATCGGGGAAATCGTCACTGGTCTTCGACACCATCGCGGCCGAGGCCGGGCACCAGCTCAACGAGACCTTCCCGCCGTTCACCCGCAACCGGCTGCCGAAGTGGAGCCGGCCCGAGGTGGAGGAGATCAAGGGGCTGTCACCGGTGGTGGTGATCGACCAGCGCCGGCTCGGCGGCAACGCCCGCTCGACCGTCGGCACCATCACCGACGCCTGGACCTACCTGCGGCTGCTTTTCTCCCGCATCGGGACGCCGCACGTGGGCGAGTCCAACCACTTCTCCTTCAACGACCCGGCCGGCATGTGCCCGACCTGCTCCGGACTCGGCGAGGTCGTGGTGAGCGCGGTCGAGCGCTTCCTCGACCTCGACCGCTCGCTGGCCGAGGGCGCCATCCTGCTGCCCGGCTTCGGCAACGGCGGCTACTGGTACGCCCAGTACGCCGACATCGGCAGCTTCACCGCCGACACCCCGCTGCGCGAGTGGACGCCGCAGGAACGCGAAGCCCTGCTGTACGGCGGAGCCGCCGCCGCGGCGCTCGGCGTTCGCCCCCCGGCCGACTACGAGGGCATCGTCGCCCGGTTCGAGCGCATCTACCTGCACACCTCCGACAACCTGTCCGACCGCAAGCAGGAGGCCATCGCCCGCTTCACCCGCTCGCAGAGCTGCCCCGACTGCCACGGCGACCGGCTCAACGAGGCCAGCCGGGGCGTGACGGTGCTCGGGCACACCATCGGCGAGCTGTCCCGTATGGAGGTGACCGAGCTCGCCGACCTGGTCGGGCGGGTGACCGAGCCGGCCGTGGCCCCGGTGCGGGCGGCGTTGCTCGACCGCCTGGGCGCGATGGTCACCATGGGTCTCGGCTACCTGCACCTGGGCCGGGCGACCACGACGTTGTCCGGCGGGGAGTCGCAGCGCATCAAGACCGTCAAGCACCTGGGCAGCAGCCTCGTCGAGATGCTCTACGTGTTCGACGAGCCCACCGTCGGCCTGCACCCGCACGACGTGCAGTCGATGATCACCCTGCTGCGGCAACTGCGCGACCAGGGCAACACCGTGCTGGTCGTCGAGCACGACCCGGCCGTGATGGCGGTCGCCGACCAGATCGTCGAGATCGGCCCCGACGCCGGGGCCGGAGGCGGCGAGCTGGTCTTCCAGGGCCGGTTCGAGGACCTCAAGGCGGCTCGCACCGCGACCGCGCTGGCCCTGGCCGCCCAGGCGCCGGCCAAGGCCGCCCCCCGCGCCGCGACCGGCGTGATCACCGTCGCCGGAGCCACCCGCAACAACCTCAAGGACCTCACCGTGGACTTCCCGGCCCAGGTGCTGACCGTGCTGACCGGTGTCGCCGGCTCCGGCAAGTCGAGCCTGGCCGCCGAGCTGGTCGCCCAGCAGGGGGCCGTGGTGATCGACCAGCGGGCGCTGAGCACGAACCGCCGCTCCACACCCATCACCTACACCGGCATCGCCACGCCGATCCGCAAGCTGTTCGCCCAGGCCAGCGGGCTGCCGGCGGGCCACTTCAGCGCCAACTCCGCGGGCGCCTGCCCCGACTGCAACGGGCTGGGCGTGATCTACACCGACCTGGCCTTCATGGACGGCCAGGAGACCGTCTGCCAGACCTGCCAGGGCCGCCGCTTCACCCCCGAGGTGCTGACGCACCGGGTCAACGGGCTGTCCATCGCCGACGTGGACGACCTGACCATCCACGACGCCCTGGACCTGCTGCCCGACGCCGCGATCCGGCGCGGGCTCGGCCACCTCGACCGGGTCGGGCTCGGCTACCTGCGCCTGGGCCAGCCGCTGACCACACTGTCGGGTGGCGAGTGCCAGCGCGTCAAGATCGCCAAGGAGCTGCGCGACAGCGCGGAGCCCACGCTGTACGTCATGGACGAGCCCACCACCGGCCTGCACCTGCGTGACATCGCCACCCTGCTGCGCATCCTGGACCAGCTCGTCGAGCAGGGGCACACGGCCGTCGTCATCGAGCACAACGTCCAGGTGATCCGGCACGCCGACTGGGTGATCGACCTCGGCCCCGGGCCCGGCAAGCACGGCGGCCAGGTGCTCTACGAGGGGCCGGTCGCCGGGCTCAAGGACACCGCCACCGCCGACGCTATCGGGTGAAGCGGTCGTAGCCCACGAAGGTGAACAGCCGCTCGCCCGGCGCGAGCGGCTCGGGCTTGCCCTCGAACCGGTGCACGCCGACCCCGAAACCGAGGCCGGGGTCGGAGGTCCAGACCCGCTCGAAGCCCAGCTCCTCGAACCACCGGCAGATCAGCGGCACCCGGTCGGGCTCGCCCCGGTGCCGCGTCCAGATCACCGTGCCGCCCGGCGCGCAGAGCTGCGGGACGAAGCCGACCGTGCGCCGGATGTCCTCGTCGGAGATGTTGCCGAAGACGCCGCAGATCAGCACCACGTCGGCCGGGGCGGTCACCAGGTAGTGGTCGGTCAGCGCGGCGTCGCCGGTCACCACCTCGACCCCGCGCAGCCGCGCCGATTCGGCCGCCGACCGGGCGCGCGCGGTGTTCTCCGGGTCGAGCTCGACCAGCAGGGCCCGCACGTCGTCGCGGCGCGGATGGTCGGGCAGCACCCCGAGCAGGTCGCGGCCCTGACCCGCGCAGAGGCTGATCACCCGCAGCGGGCCCGGCGGCGCCTCGTCGAGCGCCAGGCGCAGCCGCTCGCGCACCACCTCCAGCCGTGCCGCCAGCACGGAGCCGGGCCGGTCGTACTCGTGATGCCAGCCGTGCCAATCCATGATCAAGAGATTAGGCCGGAGGCGGGGGCAAATCCATGCCTGCGCCGAGGATTCCGGTGAGGAGCCAGTCGAGGCCGAGCGCGAAGTTGCGGGCGATGTGCTCCTGCGGCACCACCGCCCCCTCGCCCGGGTTGAACGCAGCGAAGCCGATCGTGTAGACGATCAGCACCCGGCGGGCCTCCACCGCCTGCTCGCCGTGCACCCCGCCTTTGGCCAGCAGGTCGAGCATGATCTCGCCCAGACGTTGCGCCTGCGGGCCGCGGGCGCCCTGGCGGCTCAAGTAGAGCGGCACCAGCTCGGCGTGCTCCAGCAACACCCGGTAGGTCGCCGTCATCAGCTCGCGCACGCCCTGCTCGGGCCGCGGGTCCTCCGGGGCGGGGATGCCGCCGAGGACGTCGTCGAGCAGCTCGTCCACCAGGGCGGTCTTGCTCGGCACATGCGAGTAGAGCGTGTTGGGCCGCACGCCCAGCCGGTCGGCCAGGGCCCGCATGGTGAGCGCGTCGAGGCCGTCGCGGGCGAGCAGGTCGCGGGCCGCGGCGAGGACGGTCTCCCGGTCGAGACCGGCGCGCTGGCCTCGGGCTCTTGGTGGGGTCATGAGGGTAATGTACAGTGTCCAATTGAATTGGACGCTGTACAACTTGGAGTCTGGACATGACGCTCACCGGAACCGCGGCCGGCGTGCCGTACCTCGCCGTGCCGCCCGCCACGCCGAGCCCTGACGCGCCCGTCGTCCTGGCCTGGCACCTGCTCGACTCGCCGCGCACCCCGGCCGCCCTCGCCGCCGCCCTGCCGCTGGACGGCCTCGACGCCTGGCGCGTCTACCTGGGCCTGCCCATGACGGGCGACCGGCTGCCCGAGGGCGGCTGGCCGGAGGTCATCCGGCTGGCGAGCGAGGACGCCGTGCGCAACATGCACCGGCCCGTCGTGTACGGCGGAGCCGAGGAGTTCGCCGCCGCCTGGCCGGAGCTGAAGCAGGCACTCCAGGTCGAGCCGCGCTCGCTCGGCGTCGTGGGCGGCTCGATGGGCGCGGCGGTCGCCCAGCTCGTGGCCCTGGAGAGCGGCCTCGACATCGAGGCGGCCGTGCTGGTCAGCCCGGTCGTCCAGCTCCGGGCCGCCGTCGCCGCGGTCGGCAGACGGTACGGCATCGCCTACCCCTGGACGGCCGAGACCGACGCGGTGGCCGAACGGCTCGACTTCGTGGCCAGGGCCGCCGAGTTCGGGCCGACCCAGGTGCTGCTCGTCGTGGGCGAGGAGGACGACCGGGAAGGCTTCCTCGACCCGTCGGCGGCGCTGGCCGAGGCGCTGGGCGGGCGGGGCAGGCTGGCCACGATCCCCGGCATGGGGCACTCGCTCGCCGACGAGCCCGGCACCGACCCCGCGCCGCAGACGCCGCACGCCGCCGCGGTGGACCGCCTCGCCACCGGCTGGCTCCGCGAACGCCTGTAGGTTGACCGGCTGCGGGGGTGCGACCACGGGGCACATGCCGTACCTGCCGGCTGGACTGACGGCCTGTCCAGGGGACTCTGAGTGTGCCGAGCCGAAGACGGCCTCATAAGGTAAGGCCATGCCTCGTTTCCGCTCCATCCTGGACACAATGCCCGGCTACGTGCCGGGCAAGGCCGTCGTCGGGCCGGACGGCCGGTCCTTCAAGCTCTCCTCGAACGAGTCCCCCGACGAGCCGCTGCCCTCGGTGGTCGAGGCGATCGCGGCCGGCGCCCGCCAGGTCAACCGCTACCCCGACCCGGCGGCGACCAAGCTGACCGAGGCCATCGCGGCCAAGTACGGCGTGCCGGCCGAGCACGTCGCGCTCGGCCCCGGCTCGGTGACCGTCGCCCAGGAGCTGTTCGAGACGATCAGCGAACCGGGCGCCGAGGTCATCTACGCCTGGCGCTCCTTCGAGGCCTACCCGCTGCTCGCCGACCTGGCCGGGGTGACCTCGGTGAAGGTGCCGCTGAAGGGTGAGGACCACGACCTCGACGCGATGGCCGCGGCGATCACCGACCGCACGCGCATGATCTTCGTCTGCAACCCGAACAACCCGACCGGCACCGCGATCCGCCGCGACGACCTGCTCGCCTTCCTCGACAAGGTGCCGCAGGACGTCCTGGTCGTGCTGGACGAGGCCTACCGGGAGTACGTGCGCGACCCCGAGATCCTCGACGGCCTCACGGTCTACCGGGAGCGGCCCAACGTGGCGGTGCTCCGTACGTTCTCCAAGGCGTACGGCCTGGCCGGCCTCCGCCTGGGCTACCTGATCGCGCCCGAGCCGGTCGCGGCGGCGGTGCGCAAGGTGATCGTGCCGTTCGCGGTCAACCACCTGGCCCAGGTGGCGGGCATCGCCTCGCTCCAGGCCGGCGACGAGCTCCAGGAGCGCGTGGACTACGTGGTCAAGGAGCGCAGCCGGGTGCGCGACAGCCTGATCGCCCAGGGCTGGACGGTGCCGGTGAGCGAGGCGAACTTCGTCTGGCTGCGCCTGGGCGAGGCCAGCGCCGAGTTCGCCGCCGCCTGCGCGGCCGAGGGCGTGGCCGTGCGGCCCTACGGCACCGACGGCGTGCGCATCTCGATCGGCACCCAGGAGGAGAACGACGCCTTCCTGGCCGCCGCCGAGCACTACCTCAAGCGCTGACCTTCACGCGCTGACCTTCACGCGCTGACCTTTTCTGGGTCCGGTGCCGGTTTCGGGCGTCGCTCGGTCGAGATGACCAGGGCGACGCCCACCACGATCACCAGGCCGCCCAGCAACACCTTCGGGGTGACCGGCTCGCTGAGCACCAGCGCGCCGAGGACGACCGCCACGACCGGGTTGACGTAGGCGTAGGTGGACACCAGCGAGATCGGCGCGTTGCCCAGCAGCCACACGTACGAGGTGAAGCCGACCAGCGAGCCGACGACGATCAGGTAGGCCAGCCCGATCCAGGAGCGGCCGGAGACCGCCGCCAGGTCGAGCCGCTCGCCCAGGCCGCTGCCGAGCACCAGCAGGCCCAGCCCGCCGACGAACATCTCGACCGCGCTGGCCGCGAACGGGTTGGCCGGCATCGCGATCCGGCCGGACAGGAACGAGCCGATCGACCACGACAACGAGGCGAGCAGGATGATCACGATGCCGAAGGTCGACCCCTCGCCGCTGCCGGTCATCGAGAGCGCCGCCACGCCGGCGAAGCCGATCAGCACGCCGGCCAGCGTGACCAGGCCGGGCCGGTCCCGCACCAGCAGCCGGAAGACGACCAGCCACAGCGGCACCGAGGCGACCAGCAGGGCCGCCAGCCCGGAGGAGATGTGCTGCTCGGCGACGGCGACCATGCCGTTGCCCGCGGTCAGCAGGAGCAGGCCCACCACGGCGGCCCCGACGAACTCGCGCCTGGTCATCCGGAAGGCCTGCCGGCCCTTGGTGGCGAGCACGACCGCGCCCAGGATGAGCGAGGCGGCCACGAACCGCATGGCCCCGTGCAGCATCGGCGGCAGGGTCTCGATCGCCACCGCGATGCCGAGATACGTCGAGCCCCACACCACGTAGACCAGGCCCAGGGCCACCCAGATCAGGAGGCGCTTGCGGCTGTCACTGGTGTTGGCATTCATAGCTCATGACAATAGCTTTGCCCGCTGACAAAGCCGCAAATGGGGCGGCCCGCCGGCCCTGGGAAAGGGGAAGGGGGACGGCGGGCCTGTTCAGTGGGTCATCACCGGGGACCCAGCTTCTCCACAATGAGCCGGTAAAGCTGCCTCGGCCGACCGGGCTGAGGGGTGCGGTTGGGCGGAAGCGGCCACGCGAGTCCCTCGTCAACCAACGTGCGCAGCAACCGCCGAGCCGTGCGCGGCGTGACGCCTAGCATCCGGCCCGCTCCCTCGGCGTCGACCACCGTGTCCCCGCCCTCCAGCTTCGCGGCCAGCCGGGCGAGCACCTCGATGCCCTTGGGCTTGAGCGCCGTGGAACCGCTCGGTGGCATCCGCGGCGCCGGAACCAGCGCCCTGCCCTCCCGGTCCACGGCGAAGCCCTGCGCCTGTTTGCCCGCCTGGGTGCGCGCCAGCGCGGCCCGTGCGTGCGACTCGGCGTCGTGCGTGGTGCGGCCCATCCCGACCCCGACCTCCACCGCGAGGCCGAGCTCGTCCCGGATGCGCGCGGCGAAGGGCAGGACGCGGAAACCGTCCGTCGCCCCCGCGATGCTGCCGCGCGTGGCCGTCACCAGATAGCTGTGATCGTCGATCGGCCACACCGTCGCGTTGATCCGGTTGGCCTCCTGCACCAGCAGGCGCTGGAGGGACAGCCGGAGCTCGTCACGCCAGTAGCGGGGGGAGGCCCGCCGTACCGGCTCGCGGAGCGTGGGCACCTCGACCAGCACCACGGTGAGCTGCGACTCCTCCAGCCGGTGGTGCGCGCCGAGCAACGCCGCGGTGTGCAGCGCCGTACGCACGGCCGCGGAGGTGGGTTTCACCCTGATCACCGGCACGCCGGAGCTCTGCAGCCGATCGGCCACCATCGGCAGGCAGGTCAGCGCACCGGTGGTGACCCCCTGCCGAGCCAGCCGCTCGTGGTAGGCCGCGATCGTGCCGGTGGCGCCCGGCTCGTCACGGCTGTGGACGTCTGTCGTGGGTATTCCCAGATCTGTATAGGCCTCCTCGACCTCTGACCTGCTGATCACGTCGACGCTGACCCTTGTGGGGTCGAACCGAGTGTCCAGCGCAGCCTTGCCCAGCGCAGCGACGAGCGCTCCGCCGCCCAGTTGCACGTAGGTCGCCGGCATGGTCAACACACCGGACCGCCTGGCCAGCTCGTAGGGAACCGGGCTGGCGAACAGGCACGCGTCCACTCCGGGACCGAGCCTGGTGACCTTGTCTGCTGCCTCCTGCTCGTCGCGATACGCGGCGGCTACCAGTCGGCAGGGGAGGGGCGCGGCTGCGTGGCCCATGAGCATGACTCTCTCGACGAGGTCATGGGGACCCACCACACCGATGGTGAGGTCCGGTGTCATGGCGCCCGGGCGTGACACTCGGGGAGGTTCTTCGGTCCGCTCGACCAATGTTCGTCCCATCCTGCCGTCCGTTGCAGTCCTTGAATGGCGGGGAAGCTCCGGAGTGAAGCTTCCTCCTTTTGGAACGATCGCTTGCGGGGGCCGTAATGTCACGCCCGACTTTTCCGGAAAGCCGTTCTGGTTGACCGCCCGGAAGGGTGTCAGGGCAGCTCAGGGGCTATATCAACGGGTTCTTTATGACCCAGAAATCTCTCGCGTAATGTCCGCGCCCAGTGCCCGCATTCGCTCGGCCAGTTGGGCGTGGCCGCGGTCGATGAGGTAACCCTGCTCGATTACCGTCTCACCGTCGGCCGCCAGTCCCGCCAGCACCAGAGCGATCCCGGAGCGCAGATCGTGCGCGGTGACCCGCGCGCCGGTGAGCGGGGTGGCGCCGTGCACGATGGCCCGGCCGCCGTCCACCTCGATCTGGGCGCCCATCTCGCGCAGCTCCTTGGCCAGCTCGAAGCGGCCGTCGAAGATGCGCTCGTGGATGTAGCTGTCGCCGGCGGCCTGCGTGGCGACGGTCATCATCGGCGACTGCAGGTCGGTGGCGAAGCCGGGGTAGGGGGCGGTGATGATGTTGATCGGCCGCAGCGCGCCGGTGCAGGTCACGTGCTGCACCGCGCCCTGGCGGGTGAACTCGACGCCCATCTGCTCCAGCTTGTAGCGCACGACACCCAGATCGAGGCCGGTGCCGACGAGCGAGACCTCGCCGCGGGTGAGCGCGGCGGCCATGGCGAAGACGCCGGCGTCGAGCCGGTCGGGCATCACGGTGT
This sequence comes from Nonomuraea sp. NPDC050310, assembly GCF_040655795.1. Taxonomy (NCBI): domain Bacteria; kingdom Bacillati; phylum Actinomycetota; class Actinomycetes; order Streptosporangiales; family Streptosporangiaceae; genus Nonomuraea; species Nonomuraea sp. NPDC050310. Next base: position 313,693 of record NZ_JBFAKP010000002.1, read on the forward strand.
GCTCGACGGCGTGCAGCTCCTCCACGCCCTCGACGGTGATGAAGCCGGTGCCGCCGCCGCTGATCCGGGCGCCCATCTTGGTGAGCATGTCGATGACGTCGAGGACCTCGGGCTCCTGCGCCGCGTTCTCGATCACCGTGACGCCCTTGGCCAGCGCGGCGGCCATGATCAGGTTCTCCGTGCCGGTGTGGCTCGGGGTGTCCAGGTAGAGGGTGGCGCCGGTCAGGCCGGAGGCCTTGACGTGGATGACCGTCTCGCCCTCGTCGACGATGGCGCCCAGGCGCTTGTAGCCGAGGTAGTGGAAGTCGAGGTTGCGGCTGCCGAGGTTGCAGCCGCCGACGCCCTCGACGATCGCCTCGCCCAGGCGGTGCATCAGCGCCGGGGTGAACAGCACCGAGCCGCGGAAGCGGCGCGCGATCTCGGCGGGGAGCACCGCGCTGGTCAGCCGCGAGGCGTCGATGACCAGCGTGCGCTCGGCCTCGTGCAGCTCGACCTGCGCGCCGATCGTCTCGGCGAGCTCGACCGCGCGGCGGACGTCCTCGATGATCGGGACGTTGCGCAGGACCGTCCGCCCCTTCGGCGCCAGCAGGGCCGCACCGATCATGGGCAGCACGGCGTTCTTCGCGCCCTGGATGAACGCGGTTCCACGCAGTGCGTTGCCTCCGCGCACGCGGTAACGGACCATTTCCTGCCGCTCCCCTGGGTAGTTATCGGTCAGGGGCTAACAGTAACCGTTGATAACCCGTGGGATTGCCGAACTACGCGGTAAAGGAGTGACCTGTGAGGCGTTCGTACGCATCCAGGTAGCGTTGCCGGGTCTGTTCGACGATCGCGTCCGGGAGCCGGGGCGGCGGGTTGCCCGACGACTTGTCCCAGCCGGAGTCCGGCGAGGTCAGCCAGTCGCGGACGAACTGCTTGTCGAAGGAGGGCTGGGGCCGCCCGGGCTGCCATTGGTCGGCCGGCCAGAAACGGGAGGAGTCCGGGGTGAGCACCTCGTCGGCCAGGGTCAGCACGCCGTCGGAGTCGTGGCCCAGCTCGATCTTGGTGTCGGCGACGATGATCCCACGCTCGGCCGCCAGCTCCGCACCCCTTTTGTAAACATTTAGCGTGATTTGGCGGAGCTTTTCAGCGGTTTCCGCGCCCACGATCTCCACCACCTGCGCGAAACTGATCGGCTCGTCGTGCTCGCCGATCGGCGCCTTCGTCGACGGCGTGAAGATCGGCTCCGGCAGCCTGGACCCGTCCTCCAGCCCCGGCGGCAGCTCCACGCCCGAGACCTTGCCGGTGGCGCGGTACTCCGCCAGCCCGCCGCCGGTCAGGTAACCGCGTGCCACGCACTCGACCTGGACCATCTGCAGCGGCTTGCACACCACGCTGCGCGCGTCCGGCCCGTGCGCCACGATGTGGTTCGGCAGCAGGTCCTCGAGCTGCTCGAACCACCACAGCGAGAGCTGGGTGAGGATCGCTCCCTTGTCGGGGATGCCCGGTTCGAGCACGTGGTCGAAGGCCGAGACGCGGTCGGAGGCGACCATGAGGAGGTTGCCCTCGTCGGTTAGGTAGAGGTCGCGTACCTTGCCGGAGTGCAGGTGCTTCATCGGGCGATGTCCGTCCTGTGGTGCGAGCCGCGCAACTCGATGCGCCCGGCCAGGTCGTAGGCGTTGCGGCGGGCGGTCTCCTGGTCCGGGCCGTTGCCCAGTACGGCGAGCACCCGGCCCCCGTCGGCGACCAGCCGGCCGCCGTCGAGCTTCGTCCCGCAGTGCAGGACGTAGGAGTGGTCGGTGGCGTCGATCCCGGTGATCGGGTCGCCCTTGACCGGCGTCCCCGGGTAGTTCTCGGCCGCGATGATCACCACGACCGCCGAGCCGTCGCGGAAGGCCGGGACGGTGCGCAGCTCGCCGGTGGCGCACTCCAGCAGCAGCCCCGCCAGCGGCGTCTCCAGCCGGTCGAGCAGCACCTCGGTCTCGGGGTCGCCGAAGCGGGCGTTGAACTCGATGACCTTCGGCCCCTTCGAGGTGAGCGCCAGCCCGACGAACAGCACCCCCTGGTACGGCAGGCCGCGCCGGGCCAGCTCGGCGATGGTGGGCCGCACGACCTCGCTCATCACCTGCTCGGTCAGCCCCTCCGGCGCCCAGGGCAGCGGCGTGTAGGCGCCCATCCCGCCGGTGTTGGGCCCCTCGTCGCCGTCGTAGGCGCGCTTGAAGTCCTGGGCCGGCTGGAGCGGCACGGCGGTCGTGCCGTCGCACAGCGCGAAGAGCGAGACCTCCGGGCCGTCGAGGAACTCCTCGATGACCACCCGCTCGCACGAGGCGGCGTGCGCCAGCGCCTGCTCCCGGTCATCGGTGACGACGACGCCCTTGCCCGCGGCCAGTCCGTCGTCCTTCACCACGTACGGCGCGCCGAACTCGTCGAGCGCCCGCTCGGCCTCGGCCCGCGTCGTGCAGGTGCGCGAGCGCGCGGTCGGGACGCCCGCGGCGGTCATGACCTGCTTGGCGAAGTCCTTCGAGCCCTCGATCCTGGCCGCCTCCTTCGAGGGGCCGAACACGGGGATGCCCGCCTGCCGTACCGCGTCGGCGACGCCGGCCACCAGCGGCGCCTCGGGGCCGACGACCACGAGGTCGGCGGCCAGGCGGGTGGCCAGCGCGGTCACCTCGGCGGGGTCGAGGGCGTCCACCGGGTGCAGCGTCGCCACCTCGGCGATGCCGGCGTTGCCGGGGGCGCAGTGGAGCTCGGTCACCTGGGGGTCGAGCCGCAGCGAACGGCACAGGGCGTGCTCGCGGCCGCCGGATCCAATCACAAGAACGCGCACGTGCCTCATTGTCGCAGGCCCGGCGGAGGTGGCCGGATGCGGTCACATTCTTTGGCCGGTTTTACCTGATCGCTGGGGGTCGGGGGAGTATCGTCAGGGTGGTCTAGTCCGCCTGTGGTAGATTAGGGCAGCTTTGCGCCGTCTTTGCGATTGGAGGTGGTCCGGGATGAAACCTGGTGATCCCAGCAGTACGCGCTCGCACGCGTACGCCGTGCATAGCCCCGACCACTCCAATCCGGCAGCCTGATCGTTCCTCCACGCATTCGTGTTGTGAGGTGATGACGTCTTTCGTCACGCGTGGAGCGTGTAATAGGTCGGGCGGAAAGGGACTGCCATGCGCTCGTCCACCCTCTTCCGTCGCAGCAACCGCCACCCCGTGCCCCGGGCACGGTCGATCGTCGTGCCTGAGCGCACGCCCTGCATCCCGCCGGTCGACTCGATCGTCGAATACGGCGCCTACATCGACGGCAAGCGCGTCTACGCCGACGGCATCACCGCCTCGCTCGGCCTGGTCCGCGAGCACAACCTGACCGAGGACGGCCCCAAGGCGTTCGTCTGGGTCGGCCTGCACGAGCCGGCCGCGCCCGAGGTGGAGTGGCTGGCCGAGGTCTTCGGACTGCACCCGCTGTCGGTCGAGGACGCCGTCAAAGCGCACCAGCGGCCGAAAGTGGAGCGGTACGGCGACTCACTGTTCATGGTGCTGAAGACCATCGCCTACCTCGACCACGACGAGCTGACCGCGACCAGCGACATCATCGCCACCGGCGAGATCATGGTCTTCCTCGGCGCCGACTTCGTGGTGACCGTGCGGCACGGCTCGCACTGCCCGCTCGCCGAGGTGCGCGAGCGGCTGGAGGACAACCCCGAGCTGATGAACCGCGGCCCGGCGGGCGTGCTCCACGCCATCTCCGACCACGTCGTCGACCGCTACCTCCAGGTCGCCGACCTCATGCAGCTCGAGCTCGAAGAGGTCGAGGCGACCGTCTTCGCGGACGTCTCCTCCCGCGACATCAACCGGATCTACCAGCTCAAGCGCGAGATGCTGGAGATGAAGCGCGCCATAACGCCGCTGCAGCCGCCCATGGCCGCGCTGCCGCAGCGCCGCGTCATCCCCAACGAGATGCGCGAGTACTTCCGCGACGTCTCCGACCACCTCTCGCGGGTGTGCGAGCAGGTCGAGTCGTCCAACGAACTGTCCAACTCGATCCTGCAGGCCGCGCTGGCCCGCTCGAACACGATGGCCAACGAGGACATGCGCAAGATCTCCTCGTGGGTCGCGCTGCTGACGGTGCCCACGATGATCGCCGGCGTCTACGGCATGAACTTCGACTACATGCCCGGCCTGAAGGACGTGTGGGGCTATCCGGCGGTGCTGGCGGTCATGGTCACCGCCTGCACGCTCCTCTACCGGGGCTTCCGCCGCAACGGCTGGCTCTAGACCGCCACCGGGCGCAGGGGGCGCACCGGCGTGGGGAGCGGGAGACCCCGCTCCCGCCACAACTCGCGCATCCGGTCGGGATAGTCGGTGACGATCCCGGCCACGCCCAGGTCGAGCAGCTCCGCCGCCCGCTCGGGCGTGTTGACCGTCCAGGCCGCCACCGGCAGGTCCGCGGCCTGGGCCATGAACTCCGGCGTGACCAGCACGTGCTCCGGCGAGATGGTCGTGGCACCCGCCGCCCGCGCCGCCGCCGGGACGTCGTCGCCCAGGCAGCCGTGCCAGTGCAGCGTGTCCTCCTCGATCAGCGCGAAACGCTGGGTGCCCGGCGCGAGCTCGGCCGCCGCCGCGATCACCCGCCAGTCGAAGCTGAGGATCGCCGCGTTGTCCAGCCGGCCGTGCCGGTCGAGCTCCTCGACGACCAGCTCGGTGAAGTCCGCCGGGTCCGGGCACAGCTCCGGCCGGGTCGGGTCCGACTTCAGCTCCACGTGCAACCGCACCCCGTCCGCGCCGTAGGCGCCGACCAGGCCGAGGACCGCGCCGAGCGTCGGCATGCGGGTGTCGGGCAGCGGCGCCTGGGTGAGCGCGAACGGGTCGTCGGGGTGGCGCGGCAGCCGTACGCCCACGTCGAGCGTGCGGAGCTGCGCCAGGGTGAGGCTGTTGATCGCCTTGCCGACGTACGGGAACTGCTCGTCGCCGGGATGGGCCGGCCGCGTGTCCGCGCTGGTGATCGCGGACACGTGCAGGTCGTGCGTCAGCACGAGGCGCCGGTCGGCGCTCAGTGCGACGTCCAGCTCCAGGGCGTGGACCCCCAGTTCGAGGGTACGGCTCAGCCCCGGAAGGGTGTTCTCGGGCCACAGGCCCCTGGCTCCCCGATGACCGTGGATCTCTACACGCACACCGGGGACCCTACCCCCTCATCCTGGAGGCCCCGCGCAGGCACGCCCGCTCAGCCGACCAGGGAATTGATCTCGATTGTCTGGGTACGGCCCGGCCCCACGCCGACCGCCGAGATCGGGGCCTCGCTGAGCTCCTCCAACTTGCGCACGTACGCCTGGGCGTTCGGCGGCAGGTCGGCGAAGCTCTTGGCGTCGGAGATGTCCTCCTGCCAGCCCGGGAACTCCTCGTAGATCGGCTTGGCGTGGTGGAACTCGGTCTGCGTCATCGGGATCTCCTCGTGCCGCACCCCGTCGACGTCGTAGGCCACGCAGACCGGGATCTTCTCCAGGCCGGACAGGATGTCCAGCTTGGTGAGGAAGAAGTCGGTGACGCCGTTGACGCGGGTGGCGTACCGCGCGATGACCGCGTCGAACCAGCCGGTGCGGCGGTTGCGGCCGGTGGTCACGCCGTACTCGTGGCCGGTCGTGCGCAGCCAGTCGCCCATCTCGTCGGTCAGCTCGGTCGGGAACGGGCCCGAGCCCACGCGCGTGGTGTACGCCTTGAGGATGCCGATCACCTTGGTCAGGCGGTTCGGCGGGATGCCCGCGCCCGAGCACGCCCCGCCGCTGGTCGGCGAGGAGGAGGTGACGAACGGGTAGGTGCCGTGGTCGATGTCGAGCAGCGTGCCCTGACCACCCTCCAGCACCACGAACTTGCCGGCGTCGAGCGCCTGCTTCAGCACCAGCGAGGTGTCGGCGATGTGCGGCTTGAGGCGCTCGGCGTAACCGAGGTACTCCTCCAGCACCTGGCCGGCGTCGATGCCGCGACGGTTGTAGATCTTGGTGAGGACCTGGTTGCGCTCGCCGAGCACGACCTCGATCTTCTGCTGCAGGATGCCCGGGTCGAGCAGGTCCTGGACCCGGATGCCCATCCGGTAGATTTTGTCGCCGTAGGCCGGGCCGATGCCGCGGCCGGTGGTGCCGATCTTGTTCTTGCCGAGGTAGCGCTCGGTCACCTTGTCGATGGCCTTGTGGTGCGGCATGATCAGGTGCGCGTTCGCCGAGATCAGCAGCTTCTCCGCGGACACGCCGCGCTCGGCCAGACCGTCGATCTCCTTGAGCAGCACGCCCGGGTCGATGACCACGCCGTTGCCGATCACCGGGACCACATGCGGCGAGAGCACGCCGGTCGGTACGAGGTGGAGCGCGTACTTCTGATCGCCGATGACGATCGTGTGGCCGGCGTTGTTGCCGCCCTGGTAGCGCACCACGTACTCGACGCTGTCACCGAGCAGGTCGGTGACCTTTCCCTTGCCCTCGTCGCCCCACTGGGCACCGACGATCACAACAGCCGGCATTGCCTTGTCTCCCAACACAAACGAAAACCCCTGGCGCAACAGCGACAGGGGCTCTTGCGAAGAGAGACTACCCGAATTCAACTTCGGGACAAAGCGTCGTACCCCTCCGGACTGCTTTCCTTCAGGAAGGTCAGGCAGCGCTCGGCCTCGTCTTTCTCGCCGATGGACTGGGCGGCGCGACCGAGGGCGTAGAGGCTGCGGAGGAAACCACGGTTGGGCTCGTGGTCCCAGGGGATGGGGCCGTGACCCTTCCAGCCCGCGCGGCGGAGCTGGTCGAGACCACGGTGGTAGCCCGTGCGGGCGAACGCGTAGGAGGTCACCGCGTGCCCCTGCGCGAAGTACTCTTCGGCCAGCGTCGCCCAGGCCGCCGAGTTGGCGGGGAAGCGGGCGGCGACGTCGGCGGCCTTGGCGCCCGATTCGAGCGCCTCCCTGGCCTCGGGCGTGTCCGGCAGGTAGGTCGGCGGCGGCCCGGCGAGAAGGTTGTCCATAAGACAAGTCATACCCGCCGGGCCGTATGTGTGGCTACGAGATCTTCGTCCCAGTCGACTTCAGATCCGTGCACGCCTGCACGACGCGGGCCGCCATCGCGCCCTCGGCGGCCTTGCCGTACGAGCGGGGGTCGTAGGTCTTCTTGTTGCCGACCTCGCCGTCCACCTTCAGCACGCCGTCGTAGTTGCGGAACATGTGGTCGGCGATCGGGCGGGTGTAGGCGTACTGCGTGTCGGTGTCGATGTTCATCTTGACCACGCCGTAGGAGATCGCCTCGTGGATCTCCTCCATCGCCGAGCCCGAACCGCCGTGGAAGACCAGGTCGAACGGGCGCTCGACGCCGTACTTGGCGCCCACGACGTCCTGGATCTCCTTGAGCACCGGCGGGCGCAGCTTCACGTGACCGGGCTTGTAGACGCCGTGCACGTTGCCGAAGGTCGCGGCCAGCATGTACCGGCCCTGCTCGCCGATGCCGACCGCCTCGGCCGTGGCCAGCGCGTCCTCGGCGGTCGTGTAGAGCTTCTCGTTGATCTCGTTGGCGACGCCGTCCTCCTCGCCGCCGACGACGCCGATCTCCATCTCCATGATGATCCGGGCGCGGCGGCACTTCTCCAGGAGCTCCTTGGCGATCTCCAGGTTCTCCTCCAGCGGTACGGCGGAGCCGTCCCACATGTGCGACTGGAAGATCGGGTCGCCGCCCTTGGCCAGCGACGCCTCGATCAGCGGGCGCATGAAGCCGTCGAGCTTGTCCTTCGGGCAGTGGTCGGTGTGCAGCGCCACGGTCACCGGGTACTTCTTCGCCACCACGCGGGCGTACTCGGCCAGGGCCAGCGCACCCGAGACCATGTCCTTCACCGACGCGCCGGACAGGAACTCCGCGCCGCCGGTGGACACCTGGATGATGCCGTCGCTCTCCGCCTCGGCGAAACCGCGCAAAGCGGCGTTCAACGTCTCCGAGGAGGTCACGTTGATGGCCGGGTAGGCGAATCCGCGGGATTTTGCCCGGTCGAGCATCTCGGCGTAGACCTCTGGGGTGGCGATAGCCATGATCATCTCCTGGTCGATACGGGATGGCGGTGCCTAGTATCCCGGCTCTGTTCCCTCCTTGGTAGTGAACAAGCCGGGTAGGCTCAGCGCGTGGATTGGCTCTTGAATCTCCTGGACCCGACCTGGTGGCTCACCATTCTCGGGGCCTTCGCGACAGTCGGCGTTCTGGCGATCATCTTCGCCGAGACCGGCCTGCTGCTCGGCTTCTTCCTGCCGGGCGACTCGCTCCTCGTGGCGGCCGGAATCTTCAGCTCCGCCTCCGTGGCCGCCGGCATGGGCGGCGAGATCGAACCGCTGTCGCTGCCGGTCCTGCTCATCGGGACCCCCTTGTGCGCCATCGCCGGCGCGCAACTCGGACACTTCCTCGGGTTCCGGTTCGGGCGCAAGATGTTCGACAAGCCCGACTCCAAGCTGTTCAAGCGGGAACACGTGCTTCGGGCGGAGGAGTTCTTCGAGAAGTTCGGGCCCGCGCGGGCGGTCGTCCTGGCGCGCTTCGTCCCGATCGTGCGCACCTTCATGAACCCTGTCGCGGGGGTGCTGGAGATGCAGCCCCGGCGGTTCTTCCTGTGGAACGTCATCGGCGGCGTCGTCTGGACCGAGAGCCTTTTGCTGCTCGGGCACTGGCTTGGCAACCGCGTCGACCCCAAGCAGATCGACCGCTACATCCTGCCCGGGGTTTTTCTCATCGTGGCGATCTCGTTGATCCCCATCGTGGTGGAGGCGGTCAAGGCGCGGCGGATCAAGAAGGCCCTCCCGCCGCCGGTCGGCAAACACCACCGCCTTCCCACCGACGCCCCCTGACCTTTCCTTTTTGTCCCGGCGGGCAGGCCCACCCTCCCCGCCGCCGCACGGGGGACTCGGTCGCCGCCTTCCCCTCCCGCCGCCCAGGACCACACCCCGCCGCGCCCCCTTCTCGCCGCATAGATGCGCGGGGGCGTGGGCGGGCACGCGGCCACGCGGCCCTTCCCTCCACCCCCCACCGCCCCCTCAACCAATGCGGCGAGAAGTCCGTACGGCGGGGCGTGATCCTGTGCGGCGGGAAAGCCGCCCCCTACCTCAAACCGGTGCGGTGAGAAGTCCGTACGGCGGGGCGTGATCCTGGGCGGCGGGGAAGCCGCCCCCTACCTCAAACCGGTGCGGTGAGAAGTCCGTACGGCGGGGCGTGCTCCTGTTCGGTGGGAACGCCGCGACCCACCCCAACCAATGCGGTGAGAAGCCCGTACGGCGGGGCGTGATCCTGTCCGGTGAGGGCGAGAGAGGCCCCTCAGGACCCAGACCCGCCCAAAGCCTTGACCAGATCCCCCAACACCACCCGAGCCGCCAACGGCGCCCCCCGGGTGCTCCAGACCGACCCGTCCACCGCCACAACCTGCCCCGCCCGAACCGCCCGAAGCTGCTTGAACGCCGGCGTCCCGCGGATCTCGTCCAACGCCTTCTGCCCGTCCGCGGTAAGGGTCGACACGAACAGCCACTCCCCGTCGATGTCCGAAAGGGCCTCAAGGCTGAGCGGAAGGGAGTGCGCCGTGCCGTCCTTGTTCTGCGCCGCAGGCCGGGTAAGCCCAAGGTCGGTGGCGACGAAGCCGGCGAACTGCCGCTTCTCCATCCAGCTGGGCCCCTGCGGGTTCCACCGCACGATGCTGACCTCGGCCGGCTTGATCCCGGCCTTGGCCGAAGCGACCGCGGCGTCGTACTCGGCCAGCACCTTCTTGGCCCCGTCGAGCCGGTTGAGCGCGTTGCCGATGCCCATGAACGACAGCTTCCAGTCGTCGCTGGGCGCCATGGTGAGCACGGTGGCGGGGGTGATCTTGCGGAGTTGGTCGATGACCTGCTGGTCCTGGAGGTCGCCGGCGAGGATGAGGTCGGGCTTGACCTCGACGACCTTGTCGATCACCGGCTGGAGCAGGTTGCCGACGACCGGGATGCCCTGCACCCGGTCGGCGAGGTAGGCCGGGGGCTTGTCGAGTCCCTGGCCGTTGGTGATGCCGACGGGGGTGACGCCCAGGGCGAGGGCGGCGTCGAGGTCCTCCTGGGTCAGCGTCACGACGCGCTTGGGGTCGGCGGGGACCTTGATGAGGGTGCCCGTGGCGTCCTTGATCTCCCGCGTCGCCGCGGCCGGGGTGGTGGCCGCGGGGGCGCCGGCGGCGGTGGTGCCGGTTGCGCCGCACGCCACCACGGTGAGGAGGGCGAGTGCGGCGGCGATGAGGCCGCTCACTCGGGGGAGAGAGGTCATGCCAGCTCCAAAGTTAGGTAAGGCTTTCCTAATTTAGGGTAGCCTTACTCCATGGCTTTGCAACCCCGCACTGGGACAGCGCTGCCCCTCCTGGTGTTCGGGGTCGTGATCGTGCTGCTCGGGGGCTCGATGCTGGCCGGAGCCGGACGGGTCGCGCCCGGCCAAGTGATCGACTATGTGCTCGGGGCGCGAGGTGATGATCACCTGGAAATGGTGGTCACCACGCTGCGCCTGCCCCGGACGCTCGCCGGACTGCTGGTCGGGGCGGCGCTCGGGGTGGCGGGGCTGCTCATGCAGGCGGTCACCCGCAACCCGCTGGCCGAGCCGGGGCTGCTCGGCGTCAACGCGGGTGCGGCGCTCGGGGTGGTGGCCGGGATCGTGTTCGTCGGGGCGCAGACCGGCGGGGCGTACCTGGCCTGGGCGCTCGGCGGTGCGCTGGCGGCGACCGCGTTGGTGTTGCTGCTCGGGGCGCGGCTGGCGCCGCTCAAGCTGGTGCTGGCCGGGGCGGCGTTGTCGGCCACGTTGACCGGGCTGACTACCGCGCTGCTGGTCGCCGATCCGCTCACCTTCGACCGGTACCGGTTCTGGGTGCTGGGCTCGTTGTCCGGGCTGCCGATGGAGCGGGTGCTGGCCATCGCGCCCGCGGTGGTCGGGGGGCTGGTGATGGCTGGGCTTGCCGCCCGGCCGCTGGCTGCCTTGGCCCTGGGTGACGACGTGGCCGTCTCCCTCGGGTATCGGCCTGGCCGTACCCGCTGGTGGGTGACGGTCGCCGTGACCCTGCTCGGGGCGGCGGCGGTGGCCATGGCGGGGCCGATCGGGTTCCTCGGCCTGCTGGCGGGCTTCGTGGCGCGCGGGGTCTGCCGGGGGCGGGTGGGGGCGCAACTTCTCCTGGCGGCCGGGACGGGGGCGGCGGTGCTGCTCGGGGCGGACATCCTCGCCCGGGTGGTGGCGCAGCCGTACGAGGCGCCGGTGTCTTTGCTGGTGGCGGTCCTTGGGGCTCCGGTGCTCATCGTCGTGGCCCGGTCTCGCGCGGTCGCCGCGGGTGCCCCCGACCTGTCCGCCACCTCCCGGCCCGCGCGGCGACTGTGGAGGGGGAGGAGCGGCGGCCACCCACAGGCCGCCGGCCTCGGCACCGGTCGGGTGGGTGGGCTTCGGCCTGCCGACACCCTTCCCGTACGGCTGGGCGGTCTGTCCGTGCTGGTGCCGGTGCGGGGATCGGTGGTGGCGGTGGGGCTCGCGCTACTGGCGGCGGGGCTGGCGCTCGGAGCGATCGTGGCCGGGCAGTCGGCGATGACGGCCGCACAGGCGCTCGACGCGCTGTACGGGCTGGGGGAGAGCGGCCAGCGCCTGCTGGTCCAGGAGATCAGGCTGCCGCGCATCGTCGCCGGTCTGGTCGCCGGGGCCGCCCTGGGGCTGTCCGGCGCGCTCACCCAGGCGCTGGCCCGCAACCGGCTGGCCACGCCCGACCTGCTCGGCATCAACCAGGGCGCGATCATCGCCATCCTGCTCGCCGGCCTGATCGCCCCCACCGGGACGCTCTTCGGCCACTGGTGGATCGGCCCGCTCGGCGCGGCGGCGGCCGGGGTGGCGGTGTTCGCGGTCGCCGGCGGGACCGGACGGCAGGGCTACCGCTTCCTGGTCACCGGCCTGGCGCTCAGCACGATCGCCGGTTCGCTCACCCAGGCGCTGCTGGCCTGGCAGGGGCTCAGCGCGGCGACGGCGGTGCACGCGTGGAGCGTCGGCAGCCTGGCGGGCCGCGACTACGCGGTGGCGCTGCCGGTGGCCGCCGGGCTGGCCGTGCTGACGCCTGCCGCGGTGCTGCTGTCCAGGCGGCTGGCGGTGCTGCGCTTCGGCGAGGACGTCAGCGCGGCGCTCGGCGCGCGTCCCGCCCGCACCCGGGTGTGGCTCCTCTGCCTGGCCGTCGCGCTGGCCGGGCTCGCGGTCGGGGTGGGCGGGCCGATCGCCTTCGTCGCCCTGGCCGCGCCGGTCATCGCCGCCCAGCTCGCCGGGCCGGCGCGGGTGCCGCTGCTGGGCTCGGCCCTGGCCGGGGCGGCGCTGGTCGTGGCGGCCGACACCGCCGGGCGGGTGGCGGCCGGCGGGATCGAGATCCCGGTCGGCGTCGTCACCAGCATCCTCGGCGGGCCGTTCCTGCTGTGGGCCCTTCTCACCGATCGGAGATCCTGAATGTCCTTGCTGGTGGAGCCGGCGAGCACGCCCGGCCGTTACCGGGTCACCTTCCGCTGGCGGCCCGGGGCGGCCGGTGAGCTGGCTGTGGTGCTCATCAACACGCTGACCGACCGGGACCGGCATGCCGGTGACATCAGTGGGCACGTCATGCGGCCCGCCGCGGGTGGTGAGGTGCTGGAGGCGGTCTACGAGCTGGACGGGGATCTGCGGGCCAGCTACCAGATCCTGCCGTGCGCCGAGGTGCCGGGGACCGACCGCGCGTCGTGGTTGCGGGCGCTGGAGACGGCGGGGCCGGACCCGGACAACCCGGTGCTCGTCCCGGCCTCACCGGGGCGGCGGCCCTCGTCGTTGCTCGAACTGCCCGGCGCGCCGGCCCAGCCGTACCGGGAGGCCCGTCCCGGGGTGGCGCGTGGCCGGATGACGGAACACACAGTGGCCGGCCGCCGCCTCTGGACCTACACCCCGCCCAACGGTCCGATCACCACCCCGGCCCCCGGCCCAGCCTTCACCCCGTCCTCCGCCCCCTCCTCCACCTCAGCCGGGCACGGTGGCGGGCCGTACCCCGTGGTGGTGTTCCTGGACGGGGACGTGTGGGCCGAGCGGATCGGGCCGACGCTGGACAACCTGATCGCCGCAGGCCGGATCCCGCCGGTGGTGGCGGTGCTGCCGGACGCGGTGGACCGGCCGACGCGGCTGCGGGAGCTGGCCTGCCACGAGCCGTTCGTGCGGCACCTGGCCGAGGAGGTGCTCCCGTGGGCCGAGCGGGAACTGAACGCCTCGCCGGACCCGCAGTTGACCGTGATCGCCGGGCAGAGCCTCGGCGGGCTGGCCGCCTCCTACGCCGCCTACCTGGCCCCCGAGCGGTTCGGGGCGGTGGTGTCGCAGTCGGGCTCGTACTGGTGGAGCGACGCCGACCCGGAGTGGCTCACCCGGCAGTACGCCCGCTCGCCCCGCCGTACGGTCCGCTTCTACGTGGAGGTGGGCCGCCTGGAGTGGATGCTGCTCGGCGAGAACCGCCGCTTCGCCGAGACGCTGGCCGCGCAGGGCTACGAGGTGGCCTTCAGCGAGTTCGCCGGCGGCCACGACCCGGCCTGCTGGCTCGGCGGGCTGGCCCGCGGGCTGGAGACGGTGGGCGCGGGATGGCTGTGAACGTCGAGGCGGCCAAGCGGGCCGCCTACCACACCGTACGGCAGGCGGCCCAGGAGCTGACCGGCCTCAGCCACCGCATCCACGCCCACCCCGAGACCGCCTTCGAGGAGCACCGGGCCGCCGCCTGGACCGCCCAGACCTTGGCCGACGGCGGTTTCGCCGTCGAGCCGGGGGTCGCCGGCCTGCCCACCGCGTTCGTCGCCCGCGCCGGGTCGGGCCCGGTCACCGTGGCGTTCTGCGCGGAGTACGACGCCCTGCCGGGGCTGGGGCACGCCTGCGGCCACAACGTGATCGCCGCCGCCTCGGCCGGGGCCGGGCTCGCCCTCGCCCCGCTCGCCGACGAGCTGGGCCTGACCGTGCTGGTCGTCGGCACCCCGGCGGAGGAACGCGGCGGCGGCAAGGCGCTGCTGCTGGAGGCCGGCGTGTTCGAGGGGGTGGACGCGGCGATGATGGTGCATCCCGGCCCCTTCGAGACCGTGCGGTTCCGCTCCTTCGCCCTCGGGACCCTGGACGTCGAGTACACCGGCCGGGCCGCGCACGCCACGCTCGCTCCGTGGGAGGGGCGCAACGCCGCCGACGCGATGACCGTGGCTCAGGTGGCGCTCGGCCTGTTGCGCGCGCAGTTGCCGCCCGGGCGGCACGCGCACGGCGTGGTCGCCGAGGCGGGGCTGGCGCCGAACGTCATCCCCGACCGTGCCCTTGCGAGCTACGAGATCCGGGCCGGGGCTGCGGCCGACCTCGGCGAGCTGCGGTCCCGGGTGCAGGCGTGCTTCGAGGGGGCGGCGGTGGCCACCGGGTGCGAGGTGCGGCTGACCCGGCCCGAGCCCGACTATCTCGACTTCCGCGACGACGAGCGGCTGGCCGGTTGGTACGCGGCCAACGCGGCGGTGGCCAGGCGGCCGGTTCCGGTGGAGCGTGGGCCGTTCGCGATGACCGACATGGGCAACGTGTCGCACGCCGTGCCCGCGATCCACCCGATGCTGGACATCGGCGCGGGCGGCGCCGCGCCGCACGAGGCCGCCTTCGCCGCGGCCGCGGTGACCCCGGCGGCCGACGAGGCCATGCTGGCGGCGGCAGTCATCCTGGCCTCGACCGCCGCCGACCTCGCCGCATCGGCTACCGACTCCCGCTGACCGCCGCCGACCTCGCCGCTACGGGTGCCGGGTCTCGCTGACGGCGTGGGCGCCGGCTCGGGCGGTCAGGGCGGCGGCCACGAGAGCCGCCGACACCAGCAGGGCCGCCCGGTAGCCGAGGCCGATGGCCAGCGCGCACAGGCCGACGCCGAGGCCGCCGCCGAGCATGCGCACCGACTGGAAGAGCGTCATCGCCCGGCCCATCAGCTCCGGCCCCACCCCGGCGAACGAGGTGACCTGCACGGCGGTGACCGCCTGCCCGAGCACCAGGCCGACGGCGAACATCAGCAGCCGCAACGGCCACGGCCCCAGGTCGGCCAGCGCGGGCAACGCGAACAACACCGCCCCACCGGCCAGCCCGACGGCGATCACCCGCCGCTCGCCCCAGCGCGCGCAGCTCCGCTCGACCAGGAAACCGGCGGCCAGCAGGCCGAGCGCCTCGGGGAAGAGCACCAGGCCGGCCTCGGTCGCCGAGGCGCCGAGCAGGTCCTGGTACATCAGCGGGAAGACGAACAACATGCCCATGAGCCCGGCGGCGGCCAGCGCGGCGGCAGCCGTACCGCGCAGGAAGGCCTGGTCGGCCGCGAGCTGCCGCACCGGCAGGAGCTCGCGCAGGACCAGGCGCACCGGCGTGCCACCGCTGAGCGGCAGCACGACCAGCCCGGCCACCACCGCGGCGGCACCGAGGGGCAGGTTGACTAGGAAGGCCCACCGCCAGGAGAACGCGTCGGCCAGCCAGCCGCCCAGCACCGGCCCCAGAGCCGGTGCCAGAGCCGTCGGCACGACCACGTACTTCGACAGCCGCATCCGCTCCTCGGGCGGGACGGCGGCGAAGAGCATGGCCAGGCCCGCCGGGGTCAGCACGCCGCCGCCGGCGCCCTGCACGACGCGGAAGCCGACCAGCGAGCCCAGGTCCCAGGCCAGCGCGCACAGGCCGGAGCCCGCGGTGAACACCGCCAGCGACACCAGGAAGACCCGGGCCGCGCCGTACCGGTCGCACAACCAGCCCGCGACCGGCATGACCGCGGCCACGCTGGCCAGGAAGGCCCACTCGACCGGGTTGGCCGCCGCCGGGGCGACGCCCAGGTCGGCGGCGATGCGGAACAGGGCCGGGTTGACGATGGTGGCGTCCAGCCCGTTCATGCACATCGCCGTCACGTAGACCGCGAGGACGGCGGGCCTCACCGCCGCCGGCTTCGCGGCCGCAGGTCGCTCCAGGCAGCGGCGACGTAGGCCAGGCAGGCGGGCCGCGAGTCCGGTCCGAAGCGCACGCTCCAGCCGTCGGGCGCCTCGGCGAAGGCGGGCCACAGCGAGTGCTGGTCCTCGGCGTTGGCCAGGACCAGGAACTCGCCGTCCGGGTCGTCGAAGGGGTTCATCGGGGCCGTTCCTCCAGTCGGGCCGCGAGGATCGCCGCGATCTCGGCGATCGGCTCGGGCCGGGTCATGTCCTTGTGGCTGCAGGCGATGTCGTGCGCGTCGATGACGCCGGTGACGTGCGGGCGCCAGCAGGCGGCGGTCAGGCCCTCGTCGAGGGTGTCCACGGTGGCGCGGAAGAAGAGCATGTCGCCGTGGAAGACCTTGGTGTCGAGGGCTCGCACCAGCCGGTTGGTGTTGAGGTAGAGGTCCTTCAGCTCGGTCAGGACGCGCTCGCTGAGCCCCGCCAGGGGGCTGCCCGCCCGGCGCAGCACGCGCACCGCGTCCGGCAGCGTGGCGGCGGCGTCCGGGGCGAACCCGCCCATGGTGAGCAGGGCCTCCAGCGCCTCGGCCTCGTCGGAGGGCGGCAGGCCGCGCATGCCCTCGGCCGGGTAGGCGTCGAGTACGGCCAGCATCCGCACGTCGCCGAGCTGGGCGGCCATCTCGTGCGCGATGATGCCGCCGGTCGACCAGCCCAGCAGGTGGTAGGGCCCTTGGGGCTGCACCTCGCGCACCCGGGCGACGTAGTCGGCGGCCAGCTCCTCCAGGGAGCCGGGCAGCGGGTCGCGCCGGGCCTGGAGGGCATGGATCGGCCGGTCGGGCAGGTGCCGGATCAGGCCGCTGTAGCACCAGCCGAGCCCGCCCGCCGGATGCACGCAGAACAGCGGCGGACGCGAGCCGGACTCGCGCAGCGGGAGCAGCGTGGACAGCGGGTCGAGCCGCGCGCCGCCCTCCAGCAGCCGGGCCAGGCCCGCCGGGGTGGGCGCCTCGAACAGCGAGCCGATCGAGACCTGCGCGCCGAGCGTCTGGCCGATCCGCGAGGCCAGCCGTACCGCGAGCAGGGAGTGGCCGCCCAGCTCGAAGAAGCCGTCGTCCACGCCGACCCTGGGCAGGCCCAGCACCTCGGCGAACAGCTCGCACAGGGTCGCCTCGCGCGGCCCGGACGGCGGCCTGCCCTCGCCCGCCGTCACCGTCGGCGCGGGCAGCGCCCGTACGTCGAGCTTGCCGTTGACGGTCAGCGGCAGCGCGGGGAGTTCCACCACGGCCGAGGGCACCATGTGGCCGGGCAGGGTGCGGACGGCGTGCTCGCGCACCCCGGCCGCCTGCCCGACGACAGCCGCTTGCCAGACGACGTAGGCGACCAGGCGGCGGTCACCGGGCCGGTCCTCGCGCACGGTCACCGCGGCCTGGGCGACCGCCGGGTGGCTCAGGACGGCCGCCTCGACCTCGCCGAGCTCGATGCGGAAGCCCCGGATCTTGACCTGCTGGTCGGCGCGGCCGGCGTAGTCGAGCGTGCCGTCCCGCCGCCACCGGGCCAGGTCGCCCGAGCGGTACATGCGGGTGCCGGGCGGGCCGTAGGGGTCGGCGACGAACCGTTCGGCGGTCAGTCCCGGGCGGCCCAGGTAGCCGCGCGCCAGCCCGGCCCCGGCGACGTAGATCTCGCCGGTCACGCCCGGCGGCACCGGCCGCAGCCGCTCGTCGAGCAGGTAGACGCGCAGGTCCGGCAGCGCGCGGCCGATGCCGTCGCTCCCGTCCAGGTAGGTGACGTGCACGGTGGTCTCGGTGATGCCGTACATGTTGACCAGCCGGGGCCCGTCCGGCCGCCAGCCCGCCACCCGGCCCGCCTCCAGCGCCTCCCCGCCGAAGATCACGTACCGCAGCGCCAGGTCGCGGCCGTCGTCGGCGGCGACGAGCTGGTAGCAGGCCGAGGGCGTCTGGTTCAGCACGGTGACGCGCTCGCGGGCGAGCAGTTCCAGGAAGTCGCCGGGGGAGCGGCTGACCTCGAAGGGGACCACGACCAGCCGCCCGCCGTACAGCAGCGCGCCCCACAGCTCCCACACCGAGAAGTCGAAGGCGGCCGAGTGGAAGAGCGTCCACACGTCGTCGGGACCGAAGCCGAACAGCGCGTCGGTCGAGGTCAGCAGCCGGACCACGTTGTGATGGGTGACGACCACGCCCTTGGGCCGGCCGGTCGAGCCGGAGGTGTAGATCACGTAGGCCGCGTCCTCCGGCTCGGCCGTCCGCGCGGGGGCGTGGGCGGGCAGGCCGCCGAGCTCGTCGAACCACGACTCGTCCACCACGCAGACCGGTCCGGCGTCCTCGACCATGAAGGCGAGCCGGTCGGCCGGGTACGACGGGTCCAGCGGCAGGTAGGCCGCGCCGGTCTTGAGCACGGCCAGGATCGCCACGACGAGGTCGGCCGAGCGGGGCAGGGCCAGCCCGACCAGCCGGTCGGGGCCCGCGCCCCGGGCGATGAGGGCGTGCGCCAGCCGGTTGGCCCGCACGTCGAGCTCGCGGTAGGTGAGCCCGTCCACCGCCGGGGCGTCCGGGGCGCGCTCGACCCGCTCGGCGAACCGGTCGGTGATGGTGGCCTCCGGCGGGCTGACCAGGTCGCCGTTCCACCCGTGGACGAGCTGCTCGTGCTCGCCGGGCGCGAGCACGTCGAGGTCGCTGAGCGGCCGGTCGGGCGCGGCCACGGCGGCGGCCAGCAACCGGACGAACCGCTCGGCGATCGAGCGGGCGCCGGCCCGGTCGAACAGGTCGGCGCTGTACTCCAGGAAGCCCGCCCCGGCCGTGTCGAGGTTGAGCGTGAGGTCGAACTTGGCCGTCCCGGTGTGCACCACCCGCACGTCGGAGCCGGTGGCGTCCTGCTGGACCAGCATGACCTGGAACAGCGGGTGCCGGTTGCGCGCCCGCACCGGGTTCAGCGCCTCCACCAGCTTCTCGAACGGCAGGTCGGCGTGGTCGAAGGCGGCCAGGTCGAGGGCACGCACCCGGTCGAGCAACTCGGCGAAGGCCGGGTCGCCCGAGGTGTCGGTGCGGAGCACCAGCGTGTTCACGAAGAAGCCGACCGCCTCGTCCAGCGCGCTGTCGTGCCGGCCCGCGACCGGGGTGCCGATCGGCAGGTCCACGCCCGCGCCGAGCCGGGTGAGCAACGCGGCGAGCGCGGCGTGCACGACCATGAAGGTGCTGGCCCGGCGCTCGCGGGCCAGGTGCTCGACGCCGGTCCACACCTCGGCCGGCACCACCACCGGCACCGTGCCGCCGCGCCCGCTCGGGCTCGCCGGTCGTGGCCGGTCGGCGGGCAGGGCCAGCTCGTCCGGCAGGCCGGCGAGCGTGCGGGTCCAGTGCTCCAGGCCGGGCTCGCCGAGCTCCTGCTGCCACAGCGTGTAGTCGGCGTACTGCACCGGCAGCGGCCGCCAGTCCGGCGCCGCACCGGCGCGCCGGGCCCGGTAGGCGCTCAGCACGTCCCGCACCAGCGGCCGGGCCGACCAGCCGTCGCCCGCGATGTGGTGCAGCACCAGCATCAGCAGGTGCTCGCGCGGCCCCAGCCGCAGCAGGTGGGCGCGGAACGGCGGCTCGGCGGCCAGGTCGAAGGGCCGGCGGGCGATCGTCCGCACCGCCTCCTCGACCACGTCCGGCTGCCACACCGGCAGCGCCGGCCGGCCCACCGGCCGGATCTCCTGGTACGGCACGCCGTCCCGCTCCGGGAAGCGCGTGCGCAGGATCTCGTGCCGCTCGCACACGTCGGCCACCGCGGCCCGCAGGGCCTCCCGGTCGACCGCTTCCTGGAGCCGGACCGCGATCGGGATGTTGTAGGCCGGGTCCCTCGGGTCCATCCGGTGCAGGAACCACAGCCTGGCCTGGGCCGAGGAGAGCGGCATCGGCGCAGGCCGGGTCCGGGGGCGCAACGGCGGGCGTGGGGCGCGCCCGCTGGGCAGCCGGGCGGCCAGCAGGGCCGGGGTGGGCCCGGCGAAGATGTCGGTGATCGGCAGGCGGACGCCGAAGGACTCCCTGATCCGCACCGCCAGCCGGGCGGCCAGCAGGGAGTGGCCGCCGAGGTCGAAGAAACCGTCGTCCGGTCCGGCCTGGTCGAGGCCCAGGACTTCGGCGAACAGCTCGGCCATCGCCTGCTCGGCGGCGGTGGCGGGCGGCCGGGCCGTCGCGCCCGTGGCGCTCGTCGTGGAAGGCGGTGGGAGGGCGGCGCGGTCGAGCTTGCCGTTGGGCGTGCGCGGGAGCGCGGGAAGCACCACGAGCACCGCCGGAACCAGCCCGGCCGGCAACCGCTCGGCCACGAAGGCTCTCACCGTGGTCGGCTCAGCAGCGCAGCCGTCGCCCGGCACGAGGTAACCCACCAGCCGCTCCCCGTGCACGGCCACCGCCGCCGCGGCGACCCCGGGGTGCTCCTCCAGCACGGCCTCGATCTCCCCGGGCTCGATCCGCAGCCCCCGCAGCTTGACCTGCTCGTCGGCCCGCCCGCGCAGCTCCAGCCGGCCGTCCAGCCCCCGGCGGGCCAGGTCCCCGGTCCGGTAGAGCCGTCCACCGCCCGCGTGGGCCACGAAACGCTCGGCGGTCAGCTCCGGCCGGTTCAGGTAGCCCAGCGCCAGCCCCTCACCGGACAGGTAGAGCTCGCCGGTCACCCCGGGCGGGCACGGCTGCAACGCTCCGTCGAGCACGTGCGCCCCGGTCCCGGCGGTGGCCCACTCGCGGCCGTCGCCGGTCCAGGTGTAGGCGTCGACCGCGGCCTCGGTCGGCCCGTAGTGGTTGACCGCGAGGGTGCGCCCGCTCAGCTCCCGCCACAGCCCCTCGGGCACCGCCTCGCCGCCGACCACCGTGATCGGCGGGGGCGCGGCCAGCAGCGCGGGCACCTCCCTGAGGTGCGACGGCGTCAGGTCCAGGTAGTCCACGCCCTGCTCGCGCACGTAGGCGGCGAGCGCGTCCGGGTCGCGGTAGGTCTCCTCCTCCAGCAGGTGCAGGGTGTGCCCGCCGATCATCCACAGCAGCGGGTCGAGGGCGGCGTCGAAGGAGAAGGAGGCGGTGTGCGCGACGCGCAGCCGCCGGCCGGGCGGGAAGAGCCGCTCCCGGTGGCTGACCAGCAGCGCGGCCAGGCCGCGGTGGGTGGCCGCGACGCCCTTGGGGCGGCCGGTGGAGCCGGAGGTGTAGATCACGTAGGCGAGGTCGTCGAGGGCTGCCTCCGGCAGGATGGCGTCGGCGCCGGGTTCCTCGCCCTGCCAGTCCGGGCCGATCGCCAGGCATGGCTGGGCGTCGGCGAGCATGAAGCGCCGCCGCTCCTCCGGGTAGGCCGGGTCCACGGGCAGGAAGGCCGCGCCGCACCGCCACACCGCCAGGACCGTCGCGACCAGTTCTGCCGACCTCGGGGCGGTCAGCGCCACGATGCTGCCGGGGACCGCGCCCGCGGCTCGGAGGCGGTGGGCCGTGCGTTCGGCCTGCTCGGCCAGTTCGGCGAAGGTCAGGCTGCCGGTACGGCTGACCAGGGCGGGCTCGTCCGGCGTGCGCCGTACCTGCTCCTGGAAAGCGGCGATCACGGTCGGCGCGGCAGTGGGGTGCGCTGCGGGGGCGGGCAGGGTGGCTCGGTCGGTGTCGGTGAGCACGGACAGCCGCCCCAGCGGCGTGTCGGGGGAGACGGCGGCCAGCGAGGTCAGGAAGCCGGCCAGGCGACGGCAGTGCGCGGCCACCTCGGCCGGCGAGTAACGCGCGGCGTTGCCGTCGAGCTCCAGGGTCAGCCGGTCGCCGTCGACCAGGAGGGTGACCGCGAGGTCGTCCACCGGCCCGGCGGCCAGGTTGCGGACGGTGCCGGTGGCCCCGCCGAACTTGGCGTCCGTGGCGAACGGCTTGATGTTCAGCACCGGCCCGAACAGCGCCCGCCGGGTGCCGGACAGGCCGAGGTCGCCGCGCAGGTCCTCCAGGCGGTAGCGGGAGTGCCGCCGCGCCTCGGCGATGCGCCGCGCGGTCTCGGCGACCAGCGCGGCGAACGGGCGGCCGGGCCGTACGTCCACGCGGAGCGGGAGCACGTTGACCGTCAGGCAGGGCACCCGCAGAGCGGAGCCGGTGCGGTTCATCAGCGGCAGGCCGAGCAGCACGTCGGTGGTCCCGGTGACGCGCCCGGTGTAACAGGCGACCCCGGCGGCCAGCACGTCGGCCCAGGTGCCCCTGGCCTCGCGGGCGTGCGCGTCCCAGTGCCCGGTGGCGGGCAGCGGCTCCCGGTGGCGGACCACGTCGCGGGCCGACAACGCGATCCCCGGCGGTTCTGGGCGGTCGGCCAGATGCCCGGTCCAGTAGGCGCGGTCGCGGGCGCGCTCCTCCGACCCGGCGTAGGCGGCCTCGGCGGCCAGCACGGGTTCGAGCGGACCGAACGGCCCCGGCCCGGGCGGCAGGCCCTCGGCGAGCGCGGAGTAGATCTCCGCGACCCGGGTGACCAGCATCGACAGGGCGTAGGCGTCGATCAGGATGTGGTGCACGCGCAGGTACCACACGGCGTGCTCGTCACCCAGGCGCAGCAGCGCGTGCCGCGCCAGTGTGCCGGTGACGACGTCGACCGGGGTGCTCAGGTCCTCCCGCATCCACCGCTCCGCGGCGGCCTCCGGGTCGTCGGCCCCGCGCAGGTCCAGGTGGTCGAGCCGGCCGCTGGCGGTGTCCCATTCGGGCAGGTACTGCGCCGGAGTCTCGGTGAAGCGCAGCCGCAGCGGCTCGGCCTCGGCCAGGCACCGCCGCAGCGCCCGCTCGAACAGCCCGGTGTCGAACGGCCCGCGGATGTCCACCCGGTCGGCGGCGTTGTAGACCGGGTTGCCGGGATCCAGCCGCTGGGCGAACCAGATCCCGGCCTGCGCCCCGGTCAGCGGCCTGACCTTGGGCGAGCCGTCCGGTACGGCAGGCGTGCTCATGCCAGCAGCTCCGCCCAGGCCGCCAGGGTCGGCCGCTCGACCAGGTCGGGGAAGGACACCTCGGCGCCCTCGGCCTTCCAGACCTCGGCCAGCGTCATCAGCCGGATCGAGTCCAGCCCGGCCGCGATCAGGTCGTCGTCCGGCGCGAGCTCGCCCGGGTCGAGGTAGAGGATCTCGGCGACCTGCGCGCGCAGTCGCTCGGCCAGCTCAGACACCGGCCACCGCCCGGGTGAGCGCCCGGCTGACGCCCACGGTCGTGGTCACGGCCGAGCAGCGCTGGGCGGCGTAGGTCAGGGCCATGTCGTGGTGCTCGGCGGAGAAGTCGGCCACCGCGTCGGCCACGACGAAGGACTGCACGTCGCGCATGAACGCCTCGCAGGCGGTCATGAGCACGCCGATGTGCGCGTAGATCCCGCAGATGATGAGCTGGTCGCGACCCAGCCGGGCCATCAGCTCGGCGAGGCCGGTGCGCTGGTAGGCGCTGTAGCGCCACTTGGTGAGCAGCACGTCGCCCTCGCGCGGGGCTAGCTCGGCGACGATGGCCGACTCGCGGGCCGGCGCGCCGATGCCGGGCCCCCAGAAGTCCTGGAGCAGCCCGCGTTGCTCGCGGCTCTGCGCGCCGGGCTGGGCCGAGTAGACGACCGGCACGCCCACGTCGCCGCAGCGCTCGCGCAGCGCCAGCACGTTGGACATGAGCTCCACCAGCGGGGAGTGCCCGGGGGTGAAGGCGTCCAGGAAGTAGTTCTGCATGTCGTGCACCAGCAGGACGGCCCGGCTCGCGCTGGGCTGCCAGTCGACCCGGTTGTCCGGCGTACGGCTCGGCATCGGGTAGGGGGTGATGGCGGGGATGGCCATGCTCGTCAGGTCCTCTCACGCAGATGGAGCTTGCTGACCTTGCCGACCGCGGTGTTCGGGAAGGCGTCCACGTACTCGAAGAGATCGGGGATCTTGAAGGCGGCGATGCCGCGCGCGGTCAGGAAGGCGCGCAGCTCGGTCCTGGGCGGCGGCGCGCCCTCGCAGATGACGTACGCGCACACGCGCTCGCCCAGGAAGGGATCGGGCACGCCGACCACGCTGGCGTCGTGCACCGAGGGGTGGGCCAGCAGGTGGTTCTCCACCTCCTCGGGGGCGATCTTCTCGCCGCCGCGGTTGATCTGGTCCTTGGCCCGCCCCTCGACGACCAGGTGTCCGGTCGGGGTGAGCCGGACCAGGTCGCCGGTGCGGTAGAAGCCGTCCGGGGTGAAGGCCTGCCGGTTGTGCTCCTCGGCCCGCCAGTAGGCCTTGATCGTGTACGGCCCGCGGGTCAGCAGGTGCCCGCCCGGCTCGACCACGATCTCGTCGGCGGGCGACAGCGGCCGGCCCTGCGTGCCGACGACGAGCTCGTCGGGGTCGTCGAGCCGGGTGTAGTTGACCAGCCCTTCGGCCATCCCGAACACCTGCTGCAACGTGCACCCCAGCTCGGGCCGCACCCGCCGGGCCGCCTCGGCGCTGAACTTGGCGCCGCCCACCTGGAGCACCTCCAGGCTGGACAGGTCGTGCGGGGTGCTCGCCGCGGCGCGCAACCACAGCAGGGCCAGCGGCGGCACCAGCGCGGCGATGCTCACCCGCTCGCGCTCGATCAGCGGGAAGCAGGTGGCCGGGCTGGGATCGGCCGCCAGCACCGAGGCGGCTCCCGCGCTGAGCGCGCCGAACACGCCGGGCGAGCTCATCGGGAAGTTGTGCGCCGCCGGGAGGGCGCACAGGTAGACGCTGTCCGGCGTCAGCCCGCAGAGCTCGGCGCTGGCGCGGAAGCTGTAGATGTAGTCGTCGTGCGTGCGCGGGATCAGCTTGGGCAGGCCCGTGCTGCCGCCGGACAGCTGCAGGAAGGCCACCTCGCCCGGGTCGCGGTCGGGCAGCTCGACCGGGTCCTCCTCGGGCAGCTCAGCCAGCGGGATGGCCGGGGTGCCGGGGGCGCGTTCCCGGTCGGCCTCCTCGGCGCAGATGTAGGCGGCGGCCTCGGTGAACTCGCAGAAGTAGGAGATCTCGGCCGAGCGGTGCGCGGGCAGGGCGAACACCGGCCAGGCGCCGAGCCGGTACAGGGCGAAGCAGACCTGGTGGAACTGCGGCACGTTGGGGAGCTGCACCACGACGCGGTCGCCGGGGCCGATGCCTCGGCGGTGCAGCCCGGCGGCCAGGCGGTCGGCTCGCGCGTCCAGGTCGTCGAAGCTCCAGCGCTCGGCGGCGATCAGGGCGGGGCGCTTGCCGTACCGGCCGGCGAGCTCGCGCAGCAGCGCGCCGAAGCTGACGCCGCGCCAGTAGCCGAGCGCCCGGTAGCGGGCGGCCTCCTCGTCAGTCCAGTGCATCGGGCCACGCTCCGAGTGCGCCGAGCATGGTGCGGAACTTGCCGGTCGTCTCGGCCAGCTCGTGCTCGGGGACCGAGCCGGGGACGATGCCGGCGCCCGCGTACAGCCGGACGGTGTGCTCGCCGATCTCGGCGCAGCGGATGGCCACCGCCCACTCGCCGTCGCCGGCCGCGTCGCACCAGCCGACCAGCCCGCCGTAGAAGCCGCGGTCGAACGGTTCGAGGGTGGCGATGAGCCGGCGCGCGGCCGGTTGCGGCGTGCCGCAGACCGCCGGGGTCGGGTGGAGCGCGGCGGCCAGGGCCAGCGAGCTGGGCGCCGGGTCGCGCAGCGTGCCGCTGACCGGGGTGGACAGGTGCCACATGGTCCTGGTCGCGGTGAGCCCGGGCCGCCCGGGGACCTCCAGCTCGGTGCAGAACGGCGCCAGGCGCTCGGCGACGGCCTCCACCACCAGGCGGTGCTCGTGCAGGTCCTTGGCCGACTCCAGCAGCGCGGCGGCGCGGGCGGAGTCGACCGCCGGGTCGTCGCTGCGGGCCGCAGAACCGGCCAGCGGGTTGCTCAGCACCTGGCGGCCCCGGCGCGAGACCAGCAGCTCCGGGCTGGCCCCGGCCAGCGTGCGCCCGCCGGGCAGCGGCACCGCGAAGCTGTAGCCGTGGCCGAGCAGGGGCCGGACCACCTCGATGGGCTCGACCGGCTCGTCGGAACGGAGTTCGAGGGTGCGCGCCAGGACCACCTTGGTCAGCTCGCCCGCCTCCAGCTCGGCCAGCGCCAGCCGTACCGCCCGGGTGTAGGCGGACGGGTGCGGCACCGGCCGGGTCCACCAGCGGGCCGACGGCGGGGGCGGCGGGGCCGGGCGCAGCGGCCCGGACCAGGTCGCGGTCGCCGGGACCAGCAGGTGCGCCGCGCCGTCGAACCCGATCGCCCCGGCGGCCAGGCCGGAGCCGAGCTCCTCCGGCGGGCGCTCGGCGAGCTCGGCGAGCTCACCGGTCACGCGCGCGGCAGCGCCGCGGGTGAGCAGCGTGCCCCCGGGCGAGGCGAACAGCACCGATCGGGCGTGTTCGTACCCCGCCAGCGGGTCCGCGGCGGTGGTCAGCACTTCCATGGAGATCCAATCACTCAGGCGCGCAGGGTTGCGCCGCCGTCGACGAGGAGGTCGTGCATGGTGATGTGGCGGGAGCGGGCGGAGGCCAGGAAGAGCACCGCGTCGGCGACGTCCCCGGGGTCGGCGACGCGGCCGAGCGGGATGCCCGTGCGGAAGGTGCCCAGGTCCCCGGCCACCGGGTCGCCCGCCTGCAGGGTGCGCAGCATGGGCGTGTCGGTGGAGCCGGGGGAGACCACGTTGCAGCGGATGCCGTGCGCGGCCAGCTCCAGGCCCAGGCACTGGGTGAAGGCGCGGGCCGCGGCCTTGGAGGCGGCGTAGGCGGCCATGCCCACGCGCGGCACCGACGCGGCGTTCGAGGCGACCGTGACGATGCAGCCGGAGCGCCTGGGGATCATCCGCCGCGCGACCGCCCGGCAGACGTGGAAGACCCCGTCGGTGTTCACCGCGAACGTCTGCCGCCACGCGGCGTCGTCGGTCTCGTGCGCGTGGCCGGGCACCAGCACGCCCGCCACGCTCACCAGCACCCCGATCGGCCCCAGCTCGCGCTCCACCCGGCCGACCAGTTCCTCCACCTCGCCGGGGTCGCGGACGTCCACCCGGTACGGCACGCCGTCCAGGTCGGCGGCGGCCACGACCGCCCCGGCCTCCGCCAGCGCAGCCGCCACCGCCGCCCCGATCCCCCCGCCCGCCCCGGTGACCAGGGCCACGGAGCCCCCGATCCCATCCATGCGCACAGCCCTTCTTAGGTAAGCCTTATTTAGGTAAGGCTTACCTAATTTGACCGCTTCTTGGGCAGGTGTCAAGACTGATCGAGTAAGGGCGTGCTCACCGACCGCGCTCCCGCCAGGCCGGTCGCCTTTCCACCCGTGGCGGAACTGTCGGTGGGAACTGGTTAGCTGATCGTCGTCTCTCCCCGCACGACCCGAAAGGCCCCCCGATGACCGCCGCCGCATTCCAGCCCGCCGACGAGGACCGCTTCTGGGCCATGGTCGAGGAGGCCTGGGCCCCGCTGGGCGAGGCGGCCAACCGGGCTCGCCGGGACCTGGCCGCCCGGTCTCCGGTCGAGGGCGAGGACCACGCCGCCTACGAGCTGCTGGGCCGGGTGGAGGACGTGCACGTGGAGTTCCTGGCCAACCTGCGGGCGGCGAGCGAGCCGCTGACCGCCGCGGAGCTGACCGCCCTCGACGCGGTGGTGGAACGCAAGCTGTACGACCTCGACCGGGCCGACGTGCACGAGGTGACCGACGGCTCCGACGATGGCTTCCTGTACGCCAGGGGCTTCATCGTCTCCCTGGGACGTGACTACTACGAGGCGGTGATGAGGGAGCCGCGGCTGGCCGTGCTCGAGGCGGACTGCCAGGAGATGGGCTACTTCTTCGCCCACCTCCACCACAAGCGGCACGGGTCCTTCCCGGCGACCGGCTCAGGCATCAGCCGCGAGTCGTGCTCCAACCGCGCCGGCTGGCCCGCCTTCTGACCGGCCGAGCGGGTAAGCGCCGGTCGCGCGGGTCGGCGCCTTCTGGCCGGCCGAGCGGGTCAGGCGGACAGGCCGAAGTCGGCCAGCGTGTAGACCGACCGGTAGGTCAGCCCCTCCTCGGCCATCCGGCCCGCGGCCCCGCGCTCGACGATGGTCACCACGGCCACCACCTCGGCCCCGGCCTCGCGCACGGCCTCGACGGCGGTGAGCGGCGACCCGCCGGTGGTCGAGGTGTCCTCCACGACCAGCACCCGCCGGCCGGCGATGTCCGGCCCCTCGATCCGCCGCTGCATGCCGTGCGCCTTGGCCGCCTTGCGCACCACGAAGGCGTCCAGCGTGCGGCCCTGCGCGGCGGCGGCGTGCAACATGGAGGTGGCGACCGGGTCGGCGCCCAGTGTGAGCCCGCCCACCGCGTCGAAGTCGAGATCGGCGGTCAGGTCCAGGAGCACCCGGCCGACCAGCGGGGCGGCGGTGCCGTCGAGGGTGATGCGCCGCAGGTCGAGGTACCAGTCGGATTCGAGCCCCGAGGAGAGCACGACCCGCCCGTGCACGACGGCCTTCTTCTGGATCTCGGCGAGCAGGGTGTCACGATCAGTCGTCATGCCTTTCAGCGTAGTGACCTGAGCAGGTGGAGGGCTTCGTCGTACCCCTCGGGCAGCCGCAGCACCCGCACGCGCAGCCGCCTGCCGTACGCGCTGCGCCCGGAGCGCAGCTCGGCCAGCCGGACCGGCAGGGTGCGGCCGGCGGGGGTGAGCACGGCGACGCGGACCGCGCCCAGCAGGGCGAGCGTCTCGCCGCCACGGAAGATGTCGCGCACGAGTTCGGCGAGGCTGAGGGTGGCCGCGAGCCGTTCGGCGAGCTCTCCGATCGCGTGGTACGGCTCGGCCACCACTAAGCGGTGGCGCGCGGCCACGGACCCCCGATAGAGCTCGGCGACGCGCGTACGGAGGTAGGCGAGGGTGACCAGCCCGGTGAGCGGGTCCTCGCAGCGGAGCTCGGCCATCGGCGCGAAGGTGGCCTCGGTCCATCCGGCGGCGAAGGAACGGAGCGCCTCGAACGGCGGGTCGCCCCGGCCGAGGACGGCGTAGAGCGCGGCGAGGTCGGTCAGCCCCTCGGCGATGCCGACCCCGGCCCGCGCGCGGGCGTCGCCGAGCGAGCCGCACGCGCGGGTGACGTCGTGGCCCCTCAGCACGGCCTCACCCGCCCGTTCCACCGCCGGTGTCCACCAGTCCCCGGGTACGGACCATCCGGCGCGCATGCTCCGTTTGCGCCACCTGGCCCGCAGTGACCCCGGGATGTCCTCTTCCATCGCTCCTCCGAACCTTCCATGAGCAAAGACGCCACTTCGGTTTAGTCATGACGCCGAATGCGGAATGATTCGCCAGGCAACCCCGCGTAATCGTGAGGTCACTATGAGTGCAGAATCGCCGCAAAGTGATGCGGATCTCCTGGAAGCGGTGCGAACCGGCAATGCTTCCGCATATGGCGAGCTCTACCAGCGGCACGTGGCCGCCGCCCGGGCGCTCGCCCGGCATCTGGTCAAGGGCGACGCCGAGGTGGAGGACGTGGTCGCCGAGTCCTTCACCAAGATCCTCGACCTGGTCGGCCGGGGCGGCGGGCCCGAGTCCGGGTTCCGCCCCTACCTGCTGACCGTCGTCCGCCGGACGGTCTACGACCGCAGCCGGGTGGAGAGCCGCCAGATGACCACCGGCGAGATCGAGGAGTTCGACCCCGGCGTGCCCTTCGTCGACCCGGCGCTGACCGGGCTGGAGAAGTCGCTGGTCGCCAAGGCCTTCCTGTCCCTGCCGGAGCGCTGGCGGGCGGTGTTGTGGCACACCGAGGTCGAGGACGCCAAGCCCGCCGAGGTCGCGCCGCTGCTCGGCCTGTCGGCCAACGGCGTGGCCGCGCTGGCCTACCGCGCCCGTGAGGGCCTGCGCCAGGCCTACCTGCAGATGCACCTGGCCGCCACTCCTCAGCAGGCCTGCCGCCCGGTCCTCGGCAAGATGGGCGCGCACGTGCGCGGCGGCCTGGCCCGGCGCGAGTCCCGCCAGGTCGAGGACCATCTCGGCGACTGTCTGGAGTGCCGATCAGTCTTCCTCGAACTGTCCGACGTCAACCGTGGCCTGCGCGTCATCGTCGGCCCGCTCATCGTCGGCCCGGCCTTCGGCGGCTACTGCGCCGGCCTGCTCAAGGGTGGTGGCGCGGCGGGCGGCGCCAACCTCCTCAAGGCCTTCGGCTGGATCCGGCGCGCGCCCAAGCACCAGCAGGCCGCCATGGCCGGCGGGACGGCCGCCGCGGTCGCCGCCGCGGCCATCCTCATGCTGGTGTCGGGGGAGGAGCCGGTCAAACACCGGCCGCCGGCGGTGCAGGCCATGCCGTCGGCCATCCCGCAACCGCCGCCGCCGGTCGCCGAGCCGCCTCCCCGGCCCGAGCCTCCACCCGCCGAACCGACCCCCGCGCCACCGCCACCGGCGTCCCCGGCGCGAAAACCGGGCGCGGCCCGGCTGCGGGCCACCATCGACCCGCTCGGCGCGCTCGTGCGCTCGCACCCGGGCATCGTCGCGGTACGGCTGCGCAACGAGGGGCGAGGGCCCAGCAAGAACGTCGTCGCCCTGGTGGATCTGCCGCCGGGCGTCACCCTGGTTCCGGCCGCCCGGCGCGGCATGGCCGCCGCTCCTGCGGGCGGGATGGTGGGGCCGGTCCCCGCGATGGCCGATCCGGTCGGCACGGTCGACGGGTGGTCGTGCCGGCCGTACGGCGAGGGCGCCCGCTGCGCGCGCGGCCCCCTCGGCGCGGGGCGGGCCACCGCGGTCTTCCTGCGGGTGCTCGTCGCCGCCCACGCCCCCCAGGGGGTACGGCCTGCCGTACGCATCGAGTCGGGCGACCAGCAGCTCAGTGTGCGCGCGGTCAGCGGCGTGCGCGAGGTGGGCGCGCCGGCCCGGTTCGCCACCGACGGCAAGGTGGTCGTCCGCGCGATCGGCAACTCGCTCCTGACCTGCCCGCCGGACCGCGCCGGCTGCACGCGCGCGCTCAAACGCGAGGGCGACCGCCGGGACAACGACCTGTGGTCGATGCGCCACCGGGACGAGGACGACGACGACTCCACCAAGGCGTCGAGTGGCGCCCGGCTGGAGCTGCCTGAGGGCGGCCAGGTGGTCTGGGCGGGTCTGTACTGGTCCGCGGGGGTCGGCAAGGGCGGTCCCATCAAGTTCCGGCCACCTGGGCGCAAGGACTACGTGAACGTCGTCCCGGCGCAGGTCCTGGTGCGAGAGCTTCCCTCTGGGGCCGGCTACCAGGCCTTCGCCGACGTCACCTCGATGGTGAGCGATGCGGCGAGAAAGAGGGGGATGTGGTGGGCCGCGGACATGCCGAGCCGTGAAGGGGTCTCGCAGCACGCCGGCTGGAGCCTGGTGGTGATCGCCACCGATCCGGCGCAGCCGTACAGCCAGGCGGTGATCCTCGACACGGCCACCGTGGTCGGCGGGGCGCAGGACCGGCTGAGCCTGCCGCTGGGCGGGCTGCACGCCACCGCCGCCTCGGCCCGGGCGGAGCTGGTCACCTGGGAAGGCGACGCCGACCTGTCCGGTGACCGGGTCTCGCTGGGGGACGGAGCGCTGACTCCGGGCGCGGGCGACCGTGACCGGGACAACGTCTTCGACGGCTCCTCGAACGGGGCGGACGGGCTGACCTTCGGGGTCGATGTGGACACCTTGGAGGCGCCGCTCGGAAACGACCCGGTCCTGAAGCTCGCCACGAAGAAGGACGTAGTGCTTTTCGGCGTCGCAGCAGTTGCCGTACCAGCACGTTCATAGACATTAACGGACAAACTGGTACGGCACTGGTACGGTGCAGCGGGAAGGCTCGTCCACGGTGAATCGCCCGGATTAACCCTCGCGCGATCACCTGGTTTCATTACCCTGAGAAAGGGCCGCGTCCGGCTCTGACGGTGCAGAGCCAGATAATCGGCCGCAAACAGAAGGGGCGGTGTTCGCGTGGATCGCTGCGCGCTGTTCGTGGACGCTGGCTACTTGCTGGCCGACGGCGCGATGGCCGTGCACGGCACCCGCCATCGTGAGGCCGTGGCCTGGGACTACCCCGGACTGCTCCAGCTCCTGTCGAACCTCTCCCGCGAGCGCACGGGCCTTCCACTGCTGCGTTGCTACTGGTACGAGGCGACGGTCGAGGGGCGGCGCACGCCCGAGCACGACGCGCTGGCCGACATCCCCGGCCTCAAGCTGCGGCTCTCGCGCATCCGCCCCGGCCGCCGCGAGGGCGTGGACGCGCAGGTCCACCGCGACCTGATGACCCTGGCCCGCAACAGCGCCATCTGCGACGCCGTCGTGGTCAGCGGCGACGAGGACCTCACCCAGGTCGTCTGCGACGCCCAGGACCTCGGCATCCGCGTCACCGTCGTGCACATCACCGCCGAGGGAAGTTGGGCCGTCTCCCGTTCGCTGCGGCAGGAGGGCGACGACCTCATCGAGATCGGCGGCGGCCACCTGCGGCCGTACGTCTCGCTGGTCAGCGGCTCGGCCGAGGCGGCCAACGGTCACCACCAGCCGGTCAGCAACGGCCAGGCCACCCACTCGATCGCGCCCCTGCCCCCCTCGCAGCCGAACCCGCTCCCTCAGCCCCTGCCCCAGTCGTTGCCGCAGTCGCTGCCCAACCAGTTGCCCGCCGGCTCCGGCCAGCACGGCTCCTCGGGCCAGCTCGCCGGCTCCGGCCAGCACAGTGCCACCGGCCAGCACGGCGGTCTGGGCCACCACGCTCCCTCGGGCCAGCACGGCGCACCCAGCCCTCTCGGCTCGTCGAACCAGCTCAACTCCTCGGGCCAGATGGGCTCCGGCCAGCACGGCTCCTCGGGTCAGATGGGCTCTTCCGGCCAGATCGCCAACGCGCCGACGCAGAGCCAGCCGGTGCAACCCCTGCCGCCCGCCCAGCAGCAGCCGTCCGCCCCGGCCTCCCCGCGTTCGCACGCCGCGCCGCCGCCCGCGCTCCCGGCCTACCCGAGCTACACGCCCGAGCCGCCGTCCGCGCCCCAGCCCACGCCCGGCGTGTCCACCGGCCAGTTCGCCACCCCGTCCAGCGCGGGCACCTACCAGAGCGGCGGCCAGACCAGCGGGTACACCGGCCCGCAGGCCGCGCCCATCGCCGGCCCCCAGCCCGGCACCGGCAGCGCCACGACGCTGGCCGACGCGGTCAAGGCCGCCCACCGCGAGGGCCACGACTTCGGCGAATCCGTGGCCCGCGACGCCCCCGCCCTGTGGCTGGAGGCCGTCCTCGCCCGCAAGCCGCGCATGCCCTCCGACCTGGAGGCGCGGCTCCTGCAGGGGTCGTCGTTGCCGATCGACTTCCTGCTGCACGACGAGGTACGGCACGCGTTGCGCCGCGGCTTCTGGGACGCCCTCGAACGCGCCCGCCGCTGACCCCCCGGCTCACCAGCGGAGCAACGCCCCCACCCCGCCTTCCGGCGCCAGCGGCGCGGCGGCCTGCTCGCCCAGGATGGTGACCGTGGCCCCGCTGTCCAGCACCGCCTCGATCATCCGCTCGCCCAGGTCAGGCTCCGGTACGGTCGCCATCCCCTGAGGCGTCGCCTCGTACAGGTACCCGTCCAGCCCCCTGGCCCCGGTCCACTTCCCGTTCTCGTCCAGCACCAGGTGCTCGACCCGCCCCTCGTTGAGCAACGCGAGCGTCTGGTTGAGCCCGAGCGCCCCCTTGCCGCCCGACTTCGCCGCGTCCATCACGCGGGCCACTAGCTCGGCGTCCCGGCGGCCCCGGGTGGCCTCCAGCTCGTCCGCCACGTGCCGGGCCACCTCGGGCGCCGACATCGGGTCGACGATGGTGTCCACCTGCACCGTCGTCATCGGGTGCAGCGCCGGCGCGAGCAGCTCGGTCAGCCGCGGGTCGCCGATGAGCAGGACGTCGGTCCAGCCCATCTCCTTGGCCTGCCGCGGGATCTCCGGCGCCACGCCGTGCAGCCAGCGCTTGTAGTTGTCCTCGATCCGCGCCTCGAACCGGTCGACCTGCGTGGAGGAGGGCTGCGACCCGCCGCCCGGCCCGGGCCCGCGCATCGGCCGCCAGTCGGAGGTGTCCAGGTCGAACCGCGCCTCCTCCAGGTCCTCGGCCTTGCCGTACCGGAAGTCGATCAGACGCAGCCCGTCCCGCGACACCACCACGAACCCGGCCGGCGCGGCCATCGCCATCGCCGTGACCAGCGGGCGGATGTACGCCGTCGACTCCAGCGACGCGCTGTTCTCCATCGGGACCTGCAGCGCGATCTTCCGTACGTCGTCCTCGACCACCGCCGCGAACAGCGCCCGCCCGATCCCGCTCTCCGCCGCGTCCGTCAGCTCCAGGAGGTCCGGCTCCAGCGCGTCGAGCCGGTCGAGCACCGCCCCGCGCCTCTCCTTGTCCGGCCACGCCCCGACCTGCTCGCGTAGCGCGGACAGCTCGTTCCGCAGCCGGATGTCCCACGCGGGCCGCGTCGAGCTCTCCTCCCGCGGATCGACGGTGATGTACAGCGACAGCACGCCGACCTCGTCCTTCATTGTCACGAGGTCACGAAGGAAGGTCTGGTCGATTTGCACAGCGGTTCTCCTTGCGTCGTCTACTGCCGACTCTAAGGAGACAAATGAGGCGAAAAGTGTCCGATTGTGCGAAGTTTGACGGCCTTTTACTGCCCCGCGTTCCGCTCTCTCCACAACGAACGGTGCCGATCCGCCGCATTCTTGGCCAGCTCCAGCGAATCCGCCTCGACCGGCTCGGCCCCCCACTCGTCCAGCCGCTCGGCCATCAGCCCGACGAACTGCTCGCCGGGCGGGGTCAGCCGGCCGCTGTCGAGAATGGTCTGGCTGACCTGCCGGGCGCCGGCCCGCCAGCGGGCGAACTCCGCCCCGGCGCGCATGGCCTGCTCACCCTGCTCGTGATGGCGTTGCCGCCGCCAGAAGTCGGTGACGCCCAGGTAGGCGTAGGCGCCCTGGAGCAGGCCGCCGATCGGCCGCGGATCGGGCCGCCAGGGGGCGTAGTGCAGCGAGCCGTCCTCCGGCTTGGTCAGCGGGACGATGTCGAGCAACGCGGACAGCTTGTTGTGCGCGGTCTCGTGAGCCAGCGTGACGGCCAGCGCGTGCCCGTCCGGCGGGGTGGACAGCGCCACGCAGCCGAAGGTCTCCCGCGAGGTCGCGCTCGACAGTCCCTGCGGCGGCGCGCTCAGCGGGGTGAGCACCCGGATCGCCGCCGCCACCTCGACCGCCACCGGCGTGTGGTGGGTGGCCAGCAGGTCCCAGCCCTCGTCGAGGAGCTCCTGCCAGCGCCGCGACTCCGCCTCGCTCAGCCGGCCCCGCGAGTTGGCCAGGCCCGGCGCGCGGTACGGGTCCACGTCGTCGACCAGCACGTCGAGCCGGACCCCGGCCGCCTCCGCCGCCAGGGGGCGCAGGCCGTACCAGCCGGGCACGTTCTCGTCGAGCCGGACGATCTGCCCCTCGGCGCTCACCTCGGCGCCCTCCGGCGAGCAGTGCACGGTCGCCAGCTCGCCGGTCACGGTGACCTGGCCCAGCGAGGGCAGCGTGAGGAAGCCGTCGAGGACCGGGACGTCCACCTCGCAGCTCACCCCGGCGTGGATCGCCGCCGCGGCGGCCAGCCCGGCGAGCTGGCCGGGCGCCTGGAGGGTGCGCACGGTGTGCCGGGCCCACGCCCCGACCGACGGGTGGCGCAGGACCCGGTCGACCGCCTCGGGATGCTCGTGCTGGATCGCCGCCAGCAGGTCGTAGGCGCGGCGTACCGCGGCCTCGGCCGGGTGCCGGCCCTGCTTGGTCGCGTCGAGCACGCCCCGCACCAGCAGGAGGTGCTTGCTGTACTGGCCGCGCGCCAGCCAGTCGATCGTCACCGCGCCCCCGCCGCCGGTGGCGAGGTCGGTGAACATCTCCACCGGGACGCGGTGCTCCATCAGGTTCATCGAGGTTCCTTGAGGTCGGCTCGGACGGTGTCGCCGATGTGGGTGATCAGGCGGAGCAGGTCGGGACAGTAGACCGACGGGTTGCGGAAGCCGCTGCCCGGCCGGTAGCGGTGCGCGTAGTGGCCGCCGCCGCAGACCCGGCCCACCGGGCAGTTCGTGCACTGCTCGGCCAGCGCGAGCCGGCCGAGCTGCCTCGCCACGACGCCGGGCCGGCGCAGCGCCTCGTCGAAGGAGTCGTCCCGCACGTGCAGGCCGGTGCCCGGCGCGCCGGCGTAGGCCACCTTGAGGATGTCGCTCTGCTCGATCTCGCCGTCGGTCTCGACCACCACCATCGCGGCGGGCGACAGGCCGACCTGCTCGGTCGCCGACGCGCCGCCGAGCAGCAGCAGGAGGATCTCGTCGAACAGCCGCACCCCGGCGGGCCGCGTGCCGTACCAGCGGGTGAAGATCTCGATCAGCCAGTCCGCGTACGGCGTGGCAGCCGCTCTGACCGGCGGGTCGGCCCAGGTCGCGTGCGGCAGCAGGAAGTCGATCGTGGGCGGGTCGAAGGCGAGCAACGCCTCGTAGGTCTCGATCGGGTCGTTGGCGGTGTCCACCGCGCACAGCAGCCCGCGGAACAGGTGCCGGTAGGCGGGGGAGCCGAGCCGCTCCAGCGCGGCGGCGACCTTGTGGTGGCTGCCGCGACCGTCGGCCGTGCGCCGCCAGCGGTCGTGCGCCTCGGCGGTGCCGTCGAGGCTGACGCCCACGCCGAGGTCCAGCTCGGCGAACAGGTCGAGGAAACGTTCGGTCAGCAGGGTGCCGTTGGTCTGCGTGACGACGTCGACCCGCGCGGGGATCTCGGCGCGCAGCAGCCGGACCAGCTCGCCGATCGAGTCGGGGCCGGCCAGCAGCGGCTCGCCGCCGTGCAGGATGATCTCGACCGAGTCGAGGTCGTGGGTGAGCACGTGCTCGGCGATCCGGGCGGAGGTGAGCTTGGCGACGTCGTGCGACATGCGCTTGGGCCGGCCGCGCCAGCTCTGGTCGGCCTGCTCGTAGACGTAGCAGTAGGCGCACGCGAGATCACAACGGCTGTGGATCTTGAGGATGAACTGGCGGAACGGCGTGGGCCGCCATCCGTCCGTCACCAACGCGGCGACATCGAGCGTCGCCGGCCACTCAGGCACTGGGATCAAGCCCTTCCGCGCCGTGACTTAGCTGTCGGGCTCAGCATAGCCAGATCAGGCGGAATCGCTCAGCAGTTCCTCGGCTTGCGGGATCAGATGCGGCGGAAGCTTGGTGATGATGCTTCTGAGCACGGCGGAGGCGGCCCGCACGCCCGACTGCATCAGCGTCTGAGCCAGGGCGAGTTGGGCCGCGGGGTCGGCCGGCGCGTAGGAGAGCGCCGCGTTGATCCGCTCCAGCGCCACCGTCCGGTCGCCCTCGGCGAGGGCCAGCTTGCCCTGCGCGGTGAGCACGCGGGAGACGCCGTCGAAGCGCTGCTCGGTGGCGTAGCTGGCCGCGGCCTCGTCGAAGTACCGGTTGGCCTCGTCGGGGTCGGCGTTGGCCATGGCGATCAGGCCGAAGATCTCGGCGGCGTCGCCGCGCACCCACGGATCGCCGACCGCCGAGGCGCGCACCGCCTCCCGCGCGTAGCGGCGGGCGTTGTCCCAGTCGGCGTGCTCCAGCGCCCGCCGGGCGCGGCGCAGGTAGATGTCGGGGGTCTCCAGCCGGGCGATCGTCTCGATCAGCCGGTCGTGCCGCAGCTCGTACCAGCGCAGGTTGAGCCGGAGCTCGGTGCGCAGGATGTTCTGCTCGACCAGCGCGTGGGCGACCTCGTTCGGCATGCCCTGGGTCTGGTCGATGCCCTCGTAGACGGTGTTGCGGGTGGTGTGCTCGGTGATGAAGGTCCGGCGGAGCCACATCCGGATGTCGCTCTCGCCGACGCCGTGCTCGCGGGCGACCGTGCTGAGGGCGCGGTTGCAGTAGCCGGTCAGGAAGCGGTCGACGTTGCCGTAGATGCGGGTGTGCTCCGGCTGGATCTCGGTGACCGTGTCGGGCAGCGACTCCCAGAGCGCGGCGCAGTTGATCTGCAGCTCGAACGGGTCGACCAGGCCGAAGTGGAGCTGCGAGTGCAGGCCGTGGTCGTCCTGGAGCCCGGCCTCCCGCACGCCGTCGATGAGCAGCTCGGCCGCCCCGGGCGCGTAGTGCCGTCCGGTGCCGGCGACCGGCCCGGTGACCGCCTCCAGCGCCGCCTCCGGCGTGAAGGGCAGCAGGTGGAAGCGGGTGCGCGAGCCGCGGCCGAAGGCCCGCTCGTAGGGGATGACCATGTAGAGGAACTCTTCGCGCAGCGAGAGCAGCAGGTGCAGCCGGTCGTGCTGGGCGAGCGCCTCGGCGAGCTGGCCGAGCAGCTCGCGCTGCTGCGGGCCGAGGGAGGAGCGGCCGTGGAAGAGCTCCTCGGCCTGGTCGATCGCGGCCAGCACGGGCATCGGGTCGCCGTACTCGTCCAGGCGGGTGGGCCGGATCTCGCGCAAAAACTGCGAGACGGTCAGCTCGGCGAGCCGGGCGGGCTCGGTGTCGGGCGCCCAGCAGGACAGCAAAGCCATGACGTACGGGTTGCCCGGGCCGTGGTCGCGCGGCGCGATCCGGGCGATCGGCAGCCGGTCCACCCGGGAGTCGTCGAGCCGGGGGACGACGCCGGCGTGCAGGAGCGAGGTCTTGCCGACGCCGGAGGCGCCGTAGAGGACCGTCAGCCCGGTGGCCTGCCAGAGGGTCGCGACCTCGCGTGACTCCCGCGAACGGCCGTGGAACACCTCGTGCTCGGTGGGCCGGTAGGGGCGCAGACCCACGTAGGGCGTCATGGTCGTTACCTTCCCATCTTCCGCCGCAACGACTCGAAGAACTGATCGGTGGTTCCGATGAAGGTGGAGATGTTCCAGTCGTGCAGGTACTGCTCCAGGTACTTGATGGCGCGGACCTGCGCCTCCGGGTGCGTGCCCAGCGCGGCGACGAGCTGCACGCTGATGCTGCGCCGGCCGCGCCGTACCCCGTTGAGGAGGCTGCGGTAGAGCACGCGGAAGGCCCAGTCCTGGAGGCTGTAGCCGATCAGCAGCAGCGGGGTGCCGGTGATGGCCTTGACCACCTGGTCGGGCAGCGGCTTGCGATCGCCGGAGGCGGCGGCGCTGACCATGCTGAGCTGGTAGTCCATGAAGTCGTTGTCGGTCAGCACGATGCTGTCGGGATGGTCCCAGCTCCCGTGCAAATGGTAGACGAGCGGGTTGCCCCGGGACGGCTCGCCGGGCACCTCACCGGGCTCGGAGGTGCCGTCGATGAGCTGCGAGGCGGCGACCTGCGGATCTCTGGACGCCTTGCGGAGGGCCTGCGCTACCAGGTCGTCATAGTTCGTGGTGAGAAAGGTAGTGATGGGAAATTCGGCCAGCACCGCATAGGGATCGACCGCGTCCGCGGCGGGCGGGGTATTGGCGATGTGATCCTTCAGATGGCGGCACACATCGCGTTTGACGTCGACCGGGTCACCTAATTGGGTGGTCGCGGCGAATTGGGTGACTTTCGGGAGATTGTCGGCGTCCTGGAACGGATATCCGTAAAGCTCGGCGAAATGCTGGCTCAACGCCCCACCGGTCGGCAGCCGGTGAGCGCTCGCGCCGGCGCCGAGCAACGGAGTGCATTCCCCGTCTTCGAGTTGCCTGATGAGCCGGATCCAGTCGCCGTTGTTCACCCATCACCCCATGAGCGGCGTCAGAGCGCGGACTGAAAGCCCGCCACCGGACCGGAATCGCTCTCCAGCAGGCGACCGAGCGCCACCTTGAGCGCCGGGCTCTCGAGGCTCGCCACCTCGGCCAGGCTGAGGCCGCTCAGGTCGATCAGACCGTCGCCGTAACCCTCTGTGGCGTCGCTGCCCATCTGCATGTTCTCCCTCACCCGAATTTTCCCCGTCATTCTCGCACGTATGGAGCACGGCTTGGCCAGAGGCAGGCTCGCGCTTTTCCGCCATTTTCTCCGGCCGGTGTCCGGGCTACGATTGGCGGGACAATCGGCTGGACTGGGGCGGTGGCGTGACGGCAACGGATTTCAGTCGTGAGCCCGAGATCTGGGGCAAGGTCCCGCAGCGCAACATGAATTTCACCGGTCGCGGCGACCTGCTCGAACGGCTCCGGGAAGGATTGCGCTCCGACGTGACCGCGGTCCTGCCCGACCAGGATCAGGGCCACGTGCCGCGCACCCTGCACGGCCTCGGCGGCGTGGGCAAGACGCAGCTCGTGATCGAGTACGCGCACCGCTTCAAGCACGAGTACGACCTCGTGTGGTGGATCCCGGCCGACCAGACCATGCTGATGAAGTCGGCGCTGGCCGGACTGGCCTCGCGGCTGCGGCTGCCGGTGGCGCCCTCGCTGGGCGTGGAGGCGGTCACCACGGCGGTGCTCGACGCCCTGCGGCGCGGCGAGCCGTACTCCCGGTGGTTGCTGATCTTCGACAACGCGGACGCGCCCGAGGACATCGAGGACGTCATCCCGCACGGCCCCGGCCACGTGCTCATCACCTCGCGCAACCACCGCTGGCAGGGCGTCGTCGACACCATCTCGGTCGACGTCTTCGAGCGCGACGAGAGCATCGAGTTCCTGCTGAAGCGGGTCCGCCGCGGCATCAGCCGCGATCAGGCCGGCCAGCTCGCCGACGCGCTGGGCAACCTGCCGCTGGCGCTGGAGCAGGCCGGCGCGCTCCAGGTGGAGACCGGCATGCCCGCGGAGGAGTATCTCCGCCTGCTGGAGGAGCGCGTCACCGAGCTGCTGGCGGTCAGCAAGCCCTCCGACTACCCGCATTCGATGACCGCCGCCTGGTCGATCTCGGTGGCGCAGCTCCGCGAGCGCATGCCGGAAGCGGTCGACCTGCTGCGCGCCTGTGCCTTCTTCGGGCCCGAGCCGATCCCGCGCAACGTCTTCCGCCAACTGCCCGCCGAGTACGCCGCCTCCTCGCGCTTCACCCGGATGCTGACCAACACCATCCAGGTCAGCCGCGCCATCGGCGAGCTGGGCCGGTACGCGCTGGCCCGCATCGACTCGCCCGACGACCGCAACCAGGGCCCCGACCGGCCCCGGCACACCATCCAGGTGCACCGGCTGGTCCAGGCGCTGCTGCGCGACGAGATCGCCCGCGAGGAGTGGCCGGGCTGGCGGCACGAGGTGCACCTGCTGCTCGCCGCGGCGGCGCACCGCCAGGAGCCGGACGACAACGCCACCTGGCCGCAGTACAGCTGGCTGGTCGGCCACGTCATGCCCTCGCAGATCGCCTCCAGCACCGACAACCGGGTGCGCGAGTTCGCGGTGAACGTGGTCCGCTACCTCTACTCCTCCGGCGACTTCAAGTCCGCCCGCGAGCTGGCCGCGCTGCTCATCGAGCAGTGGAGCCAGGCCGGCGGCGACGAGCGCCACCTGCTGGCCGTCCAGCGCCACCTCGGCATCGTCATCCGCGAGCAGGGCGAGATCCAGGAGTCCTACGCGCTCAACCGGCGGCTGCTCGACCGGCTGCGCGCCACCCTGGGCGAGGACGACGACGAGACCTTGCTGCTGCTCAACAGTCACGGCGCCGACCTGCGCTTCCTGGGCCGCTTCGACGAGGCGCTGGCGCACGACAGCGACTCGCTGGCCCGGCACGAGGACAAGTTCGGCCCCGACCACCCGCGCACCCTGCGCGCCAAGAACAACCTCGCGCTCGACCTGCTCCTGCTCGGCGACTACACGCGGGCCGAGGCGCTGCAGAACGAGACCTACATGGCCCAGGAACAGGCCGGGTCGAGCAAGCAGAACATCCTCGCCTCGCTCAACGGCCTGGCCCGGGTGGTACGGCTCAGCGGCCGCTACCGCGAGGCGTGCGACATCGGCCAGGACGCCTACGCCTACGGCCTGCAGGAGCTGCCCGGCCACCCCTGGACGTTGCGCGCGGCCAAGGACCTGTCGATCGCGCTGCGCCGCAACGGCCAGGTCGACGAGGCGCTCGACCTGGCCAGGCGCACTTTCGACCTGCAGAAGAACGCCTCGGGCATGGCGCACCCCGACTCGCTGGCCGCCGCGCTCTGCCTGGGCAACGCGCTGCGCGCGGCCGGCGCGATCGAGGAGGCGCTGGAACTGCTGGAGGAGACGGTCAAGCTCTACCCGCGGATGTACGGCAACGACCACCCGTTCCGCTACGGCTGCGACATGAACCTCGCGCTGCTGCTGCGGGTGAACGACCAGGTCGGCCGGGCCAGGGAGCTCGACCGGGTGGCACTCGACGGCTTCGACGCCCGGCTCACCCGCGACCACCACTTCACCCTGACCTGCGCCATCAACCTGGCCTCCGACCTGGCGATGCTGGGCGAGACCGAATCGGCCAGGGCGCTGGGCGAGGGCACGTTGCGACGGCTGCGCACGCTGCTGGGCATCGACCACCCGCTCACCCTCGCCTGCGCCACCAACCTGGTCCTCGACCTGCAGACCGTGGGCGAGACCGAGCAGGCCGCCGAGCTGCGCGAGGAGACCATGGCGGCCTACGAGCGGGTGCTCGGCCCCGAGCACCCCGACACGCTGGTCGCCGCGCAGGGCGGGCGGATCGACTTCGACTTCGACCCGCCCGTGCTCTGAGCCTCAGGACAGGGCGTCGAAGCCGGCGCGGAGGTGTTCGAGGCGGGTGTTGAGGTCGGCGACGGCGGAGGTCAGGGCGGTGTCGTCCGACTTGCGGGCCTGCTCGCGGACGCGGGCGGCCTCGTCCTCCACCGCGGCGAGGCGGCGGGAGAGCTCGGGGAGCACCGCGGCGGCGTCGGCGGCCTCGTCGGGAGGCAGCTCGCCGGCGAGGTGCTCACGCAGCAGCGCGGCCTGCTCGGCCAGGCGCTTGTGCATCTTGTAGAGCTCGACGAAGACCTGCACCTTGGCCCGCAGCACCCACGGGTCGAACGGCTTGGTGAGGTAGTCCACCGCGCCGGCGGCGTAGCCGCGGAAGGCGTAGTCGGGCGCGCTGTCGACGACGGTCAGGAAGATGATCGGGATGTTGCGCGTCCGTTCGCGCCGCTTGATGTGCGCGGCGGTCTCGAAGCCGTCCATCCCGGGCATCCGCACGTCGAGCAGGATGAGCGCGAACTCGGTCCCGAGCAGCGCCTTGAGCGCCTCCTCGCCCGACCGGGCCCGGACGGGCACGAGGTCGAGCGAGCTCAGGATCGCCTCGAGCGCGATCAGGTTCTCCTCCCGGTCGTCGACCAGGAGGATCTTGGCGCGGTCCGGCATAAGTTCAGGGCCTCTCTGTCGTCCGGCCGCGGTTCAGCCAGCCACGGAGTCTCTCCAGCAGGCGGTCGACGTCCACCGGCTTGGGCACGTAGTCGGAGGCGCCGGAGGCGATGCTCTTCTCCCGGTCGCCCCGCATGACCTTGGCGGTCAGCGCGATGATCGGCAGGTCGGCGAACTGCGGCATCCGCCGGATCGCCGAGGTCGTGGCCCAGCCGTCCATCTCCGGCATCATGATGTCCATCAGCACGAGCGCCACGTCCTCGTTGCGTTCGAGCTGCTCGATGCCCTCGCGCCCGTTCTCCGCGTAGACGACCGTGGCGCCCTGCTGCTCCAGCACGCTGGTCAGCGCGAAGACGTTGCGGATGTCGTCGTCCACGATGAGGATCTTGGCCTGGGCCAGCGGGTCGGGTCCCTGCCAGGGCCGGGGCTGCGACAGCTCGGGCAGCGGCAGGTCGAAGGCCATGGCCGGTTCGGGCAACGCCACCTGCGGCTCCTCCGGCGGCGCGGCGGGCGGCAGGGCGAGCGTCTCGCGGGTGGGCAGCGGCCCGGAGTAGGTGCTGGGCAGGAAGAGCGTGAAGGTGCTGCCCTTGCCGACCTCGCTGGTCACCCGGATCTCGCCGCCGAGCAGGCGGGCGATGTCGCGGCTGATGGACAGGCCCAGGCCGGTGCCGCCGTACTTGCGGCTGGTGGTGCCGTCGGCCTGCCGGAACGCCTCGAAGATGATCTCCCGCTTGTCGGGCGCGATGCCGATGCCGGTGTCGATCACCTCGAAGGCCAGGACCTCGGAGGCCTCGCGCAGCTTGGTGTCCTCGTAGACGACGTGCTCGGGGGCCTTGGTGACGCGCAGCCGTACCTCGCCCTTGGGGGTGAACTTGACCGCGTTGGACAGCAGGTTGCGCAGCACCTGCTGCAACCGCTGCTCGTCGGTGTTGATCTCGGTCGGCACGCCGCCGTCCACCTCGACGCCGAAGCTCAGCCCCTTGTCCTGGGCAAGCGGCGCGAAGGCGGCCTCGACGTAGTCGAGCAGCTTCGGCAGCGAGATCTGCGCCGGGTGGATGTCCATGCGCCCGGCCTCGACCTTGGAGACGTCGAGGATGTCGTTGATGAGCTGCAGGAGCTGGGAGCCCGAGCCGTGGATGTGCTTGGCGTACTCCACCTGCTGGTCGGTCAGGTTGCCGTCGGAGTTTTCCGTCAGCAGCTTGGCCAGCACGAGCAGGCTGTTGAGCGGCGTGCGCAGCTCGTGGGACATGTTCGCCAGGAACTCCGACTTGTACCGGCCGGAGACCGCGAGCTGCTCCGCGCGTTCCTCCAACGTACGGCGGGCCTGCTCGATCTGGAAGTTCTGGATCTCGATGGCGCGGTTCTGCTTGGCCAGCAGCGCCGCCTTGTCCTCCAGCTCGGCGTTGGACCGGCGCAGCTCCTCCTGCTGCCGCTCCAGCTCGTCGGAGCGCTCCTGGAGCTCTTCCGCGAGCCGCTGCG
The DNA here is from genome assembly GCF_040655795.1 of Nonomuraea sp. NPDC050310. Taxonomy (NCBI): domain Bacteria; kingdom Bacillati; phylum Actinomycetota; class Actinomycetes; order Streptosporangiales; family Streptosporangiaceae; genus Nonomuraea; species Nonomuraea sp. NPDC050310. The sequence continues at coordinate 358,098 of NZ_JBFAKP010000002.1, forward strand.
ACTCCTTGAGCAGGTCTTCCGTGCGGGAGTTGGCGATGATGGTGTTCATCGTCACGCCGATGGTCTCGACGAGCTGGGTGAGGAAGTCGAGGTGCACCTCGCCGAACTTGCTGAACGAGGCCAGCTCCAGCACGCCGAGCACGCGGCTCTCGAACAGGATCGGCACGACCACGATCTGGGCCGGGGTCGAGCTGCTCAGGCCGCTGTCGATGGTGATGAAGCCGGGCGGCACGTCGTCCAGGGTGATCGGCTTGCCCTCCAGGGCGGCCTGGCCGACGATGCCCTCGCCCAGCGCGAAGGTGGTGCGCGGGCTGCGCTCGGGCCGCACACCGTACCCGCCGATCAGGATGAGCGCCTGCTCGGACTCGGGGTCGATGGCGTAGAAGGCGCCGTAGCGGGCGGTGACCAGCGGGGTCAGCTCGCTCATGATCAGCTTGGCGACCTCGACGAGGTCGCGGTGGCCCTGCATGAGCCGGGAGATGCGGGCCAGGTTGGACTTGAGCCAGTCCTGTTCCTGGTTGGCCTGCGTGGTCTCGCGCAGGTTGGCCACCATCGAGTTGATGTTGTCCTTGAGCTCGGCGAGCTCGCCCTTGGCCTCGTCCTCGATCGAGCGGGTCAGGTCGCCCTGGGCGACCGCGCTGGTGACCGTGGCGATGGCGCGCACCTGCGTGGTGAGGTTGCCGGCCAGCTCGTTCACCGACTCGGTGAGCCGCTTCCAGGTGCCTTCGACGCCCTCGACGCGGGCCTGGCCGCCGAGCTGGCCTTCCGAGCCCACCTCCCGGGCGACTCGGGTGACCTCGGAGGCGAAGCTGGAGAGCTGGTCCACCATCCGGTTCATGGTGGTCTTGAGCTCCAGGATCTCGCCCTGGGCGTCCACGTCGATCTTGCGGGTGAGGTCGCCCTTGGCGACCGCGGTGGTCACCTCGGCGATGTTGCGCACCTGGTAGGTCAGGTTGTTGGCCATGAAGTTGACGTTGTCGGTGAGGTCCTTCCACACACCGGACACGCCCTGCACCCTGGCCTGGCCGCCGAGCTGGCCCTCGGTGCCCACCTCGCGGGCGACTCGGGTCACCTCGTCGGCGAAGGAGGAGAGCTGGTCCACCATCGTGTTGAGGGTGTCCTTGAGCTGGAGGATCTCGCCCTGCGCGTCGACGGTGATCTTCTTGGTCAGGTTGCCCTGGGCCACGGCCGTCGCGACGGTGGCGATGTTGCGCACCTGGACGGTGAGGTTGTTGGCCATGAAGTTGACGTTGTCGGTGAGGTCCTTCCAGGTGCCGGAGACGCCGCTCACCTGGGCCTGGCCGCCGAGCTGGCCCTCGGTGCCCACCTCGCGGGCGACTCGGGTGACCTCGGAGGCGAAGGAGGACAACTGGTCCACCATCGTGTTCATGGTTGACTTGAGCTCCAGGATCTCGCCCTGGGCGTCCACGTCGATCTTGCGGGTGAGGTCGCCGTTGGCGACGGCGGTGGTCACCTGGGCGATGTTGCGCACCTGGTAGGTCAGGTTGTTGGCCATCGAGTTGACGTTGTCGGTCAGCTCTTTCCAGACCCCGGAGACACCCTTGACCTCGGCGCGCCCGCCGAGCTTGCCTTCGGTGCCGACTTCGCGGGCCACCCGGCTCACCTCGTCGGCGAAGGAGGAGAGCTGGTCCACCATCGTGTTGAGGGTGTCCTTCAGCTCCAGGATCTCGCCCTGCGCGTCGACGGTGATCTTCTTGGTCAGGTTGCCCTGGGCCACCGCGGTCGCGACGGTGGCGATGTTGCGCACCTGGATGGTCAGGTTGTTGGCCATGAAGTTGACGTTGTCGGTGAGGTCCTTCCAGGCACCGGTCAGGCCGCTGACCTGGGCCTGGCCGCCGAGCTTGCCCTCGGTGCCGACCTCGCGCGCGACTCGGGTGACCTCTTCGGCGAAGGCGGAGAGCTGGTCGACCATGGTGTTGACGGTGTTCTTGAGCTCGAACATCTCGCCGACCGCGTCCACGGTGACTTTCCTCGACAAATCGCCCTTGGCCACGGCGGTCGTCACGACCGCGATGTCGCGCACCTGGGCCGAGACCCGCGAGGACATGGTGTTGACCGCCTCGGTGAGGTCGCGCCAGGTGCCGGACATGCCGCGCAGGTTGGCGCTGCCGCCCAGCCGGCCCTCGGTGCCGACCTCGCGGGCCACCCTGGTGACCTCGGAGGTGAACAGCGAGAGCTGGTCGACCATGCCGTTGATCGCCTTGCCCAGCCGCCGGACCTCGCCGCGCGCGGTGCGGTCGAGGTCGATCCGCCGCGACAGGTCGCCCTTCGCCACCGCGTCGATCACGTCCGCCGCGCCGCTCACCGGGCTCACCAGCGCGTCGATCAGGCTGTTGACCGACTCGACGCTCTCCGCCCAGGCGCCCACTCCGGGGCCGGGGGTCAGCCGCTCCTGGAAGCGGCCCTCCTTCACGACCTCCCTGCGTACCCGCAGCAGCTCGTTGGCGAGGTGCTCGCGACGGTCGGCGACCTCGTTGAGCAGGAGCCTGACCTCGCTCAGAATCCCCGGAGGAGCATGCGGAACGCGGCGACGGAAGTCACCGTCGCGCCATGAGAAGAGCGTCTCCAGGATCGGGATCAGATCCGACTCGGTATACGTTCTCTCCTCAGGAGTGGACACAGACATGGGGCCTCCTTCACTCCCGGGGTGCCGGTACCAGTCTGTCATGACGGCTCGCCAAGAGTCCCGTCGTTGGATTTACCCCATGTCAACGCGAAGTGTGGTAGGCACGGAGCGATGACTGGTTCTTCGCGGGCCCTCCTGGCGGCCACCTTCGCTCCCGGCGACACTGCCGTGCCCTCGGCACAGCAGTTCACCCGTGAGGTGATGACCGCGTGGGCCGCGGTTCCGCTGCTCGCCGCCGCCGAGGAACTCGCAGGTGAGCTCGCCAGGCAGACCGCCGGAGAACCCTTCGAGATCATCTGGAAGCACCTCGGCGACGCGGTGCAGGTCGAGGTCCGCCAGCGCGCCGCCGACGACCACGAGCCCAAGGGTCCCACGGTCGAGGTCGAGGAGTGGGGGATCACCTTCTCGGGCGAATCCCGTATCCATTGGGCAAGGCTGGCCCTGCCCGGAGCCATGGACATGGCGCAGGCCGAGTGGTCGGAGGAGTCGGGCGGCCAGGGCCCGCAGTGGCTGGGCTTCCTGGCCGACGCCAGCGACCTGCTGGCCGGGACCCTCGACCCCGACATGGTGCCGGCGATCATCGCCCAGATCGTGGTGCCGCGCCTGGCCACCTGGTGCGCGGTCTACACGCTGGAGACCCCGTCCGCGCCGCAGCACCTGGCCTATCTCTGGCACTCCGACGAGGGCCGCATCGACGCGGTCCGCGCCGAGCTGGCCGAGTTCAGCGTGCCGCGCTCGCTGGCCGCCACGCAGCTCGGCGAGTCGCAGGTGCTGGCGGTGCCGCTCACCGCCCGTGGCCGCACGCTCGGCATCATGTGCCTGGGCCGGTTCGAGCGCTTCTCCGAGGAGGTCGTGCAGTTCGCCGGCGACATCGCCCGGCGTGCCGCGCTGGCCATGGACAACGCCCGCCTCTACGCCGAGCAGGCCGCCGCCCGCCGGGCGCTGCAGCGCAGCCTCCTGCCGCCGAGCGAGCCGGTCGTGCCCGGTCTCGACTACGGCGTGGTCTACGACCCGGCCGGTGAGGGCAACGAGGTCGGCGGCGACTTCTACGACCTGTTCAAGGCCGGCGACGGTTCCTGGCGCTTCGCCATCGGCGACGTCTGCGGCACCGGCCCGGAGGCCGCCGCGGTCACCGGCCTCGCGCGCCACACCCTCCGGCTGCTGGCCAGGGAGGGGTACGGCGTGGCCGCCGTCCTCGGCCGGCTGAACCAGGCGATCCTGGAGGAGGGCGAGCGCTCGCGCTTCCTCACCCTGCTGCACGGCGAGATCACCCCCACCGAGCACGGCCTGGAGCTGCGCATGGTCTCGGCCGGCCACCCCGAGGCGCTGGTGCTGCGCCCCAACGGCGTGGTCGAGTCGGTCACGACGCCGCAGTCGTTGCTGGGCGTCTTCCCCGAGGTGGTCTTCGAGGCCGACACCGTCCATCTGGCCCACGACGACGTCCTGCTCGCGGTGACCGACGGGGTCACCGAGCGGCGGCGGGACGGGCGGTTGCTCGACGACGACGGCGGGCTGGCCAAGATGTTCGCCGAGTGCGTGGGCCTGTCGGCGCGGGCGGTGGCCGAGCGGATCCGCCGGGGCACGGCCGACTTCGCGCCGGAGCCCAGCGCCGACGACCTGGCCATCCTGGTCCTGCGCGCGGACCGCTGACGTAGTCACGCCATCAAGAATCCTGGAAAGTCCGTATAAATCGCGTCAAGAAGTGACAAACCGCCTCAAAGTCCCGCTTTGCTGAGGAGAGGCGTACGCTGAATCCGGATCATCCATGGCGGGCAGAGTGAGACTGATCGACGACAACCGCGCGGCCCGGCGATGACCAGAGGCCGGCTCCGCGTCTACCTGGGGGCGGCCCCCGGGGTGGGCAAGACCTACGCGATGCTCGGTGAGGGCCGCCGCGCGCTGGCGCGTGGCCGCGACGTCGTCGTCGGCCTGGTCGAGACGCACGGCCGCGCCAACACCGCCGAGCTGCTCGACGGCATGGAGGTCGTGCCGCGCAAGCGCATGCTGCACCGCGGCGCCGGCTTCACCGAGCTCGACGTCGAGGCGGTCATCGCTCGCGCGCCCAAGGTCGCCCTGATCGACGAGCTGGCCCACACCAACGTGCCCGGCTCGCGCAACGCCAAGCGCTGGCAGGACGTCGAGGAGATCCTCGCCGCCGGGATCGACGTGGTCTCGACGGTGAACATCCAGCACCTGGAGTCGGTCAACGACGTCGTCGAGCAGATCACCGGCATCCCGCAGCGCGAGACCGTGCCGGACGAGGTCGTCCGGCGGGCCGATCAGGTCGAGCTGGTCGACATGTCGCCCGAGGCGCTGCGCCGCCGCCTGGCCCACGGCAACGTCTACGCCCCGGAGAAGGTCGACGCGGCGCTGTCGAACTACTTCCGCGAGGGCAACCTCACCGCACTGCGCGAGCTGGCCCTGCTGTGGGTGGCGGGCAAGGTCGACGAGCAGCTCGACCGCTACCGCGCCGAGCACGGCATCGAGGGCACCTGGGAGGCGCGCGAGCGGGTCGTGGTGGCGCTGACCGGCGGCCCGGAGGGCGACACGTTGATCCGCCGGGCCGCGCGCATCGCCGCCCGGACCAAGGGCGCCGATCTGCTGGCCGTACACGTGACCCGCGCCGACGGCCTGACCGGCGCCGACCCGGCCAGCCTCGCCCGCCAGCGCACCCTGGTGGAGTCGCTCGGCGGCAGCTATCACCAGGTCGTCGGCGACGACGTCTCCCGGGCGCTGCTCGACTTCGCCCGCGGCGTCAACGCCACCCAGCTCGTGCTGGGCGCCTCGCGGCGGGGCCGGTTCGCCCAGATCCTGTCGCGCGGGGTCGGCGTGGAGACCACCGCCCGCTCTGGCGCCATCGACGTGCACATGATCACGCACGCCGAGGCCAAGCGAGGCCGCTCCCGGCGCTCCAGATCGCGGGCCGCGCTGACCCGGAGCCGTCGCCTGGCCGGGTGGATCACCGCCGTCGCCGGGCTGCCGCTGCTGACGCTCGCCCTCAGCCCGCTGCGTGGCGGGCTCTCCCTGACCAGCGAGATCCTGCTCTTCCTGAGCCTGGTCGTCGGCGTGGCGCTGATCGGCGGCATGTGGCCGGCGATCACCGCGGCGGTGGGCGGGTCGCTGCTGCTCAACTGGTTCTTCACCCCGCCCACCGGCGAGTTCACCATCTCCAACCCGGAGAACCTGCTCGCGCTGCTGGTCTTCGTCGTGGTCGCCGCCGCGGTGAGCACCATCGTGGACCTGGCGGCCCGCCGAACCAGGGAGGCGGTGCGGGCCAGCGCGGACGCCGAGCTGCTGGCGACCCTGGCCGGGCACGTGCTGCGCGGCGAGGCGGCGTTGCCCTCGCTGCTGGCCCGGCTGCGCGAGACCTTCGGGCTGAGCTCGGTCACGTTGCTTGAGCGGGCCGGCTCGCCCAGCCCGGACGACCAGGACGTGCCGCAGGCGTGGCGGATCCTGGCCACCGCGGGGGGCGAGCCGGCCACCTGCCCGGGACTCGGCGACACCGACGTGCCGATCGACGACTCGCTCGTGCTGGCCGCGCGCGGCCGGTTGCTGGACGCGGCCGACCGGCGGGTGCTGGAGGCCTTCGCCGCCGAGATCGCGGTCGCGTTGCGCCAGGAACGACTGCGCGAGCAGGCGGCGCAGGCCCGGCCGCTGGCCGAGGCCGACCGCATGCGCACCGCCCTGCTGGCCGCGGTCAGCCACGACCTGCGCACCCCGCTCGCCTCGGCCAAGGCCGCCGTCGACTCCCTGCGCAACACCGCGATCGCCTGGTCGGCCGAGGACCGCGAGGAGCTCCTGGCCACCGCCGACGAGTCGCTGCTGCGGCTCAACCGGCTGGTCGAGAACCTGCTGGACATGAGCCGCCTGCAGGCCGGGGTGCTCGGCCTCGCGCTGCAGCCCACCGCGCTGGAGGAGGTCGTGCCGCGGGCCATCGACGACCTCGGGCCGCTGGGCGAGCGCGTCGAGGGCGACATCCCGTTCGAGCTGCCCGAGGTGATCGCCGACCCGGCCCTGCTGGAGCGCATCCTGGTCAACCTGATGTCCAACGCGGTCCGCTACAGCCCGCCCGGCCACGGCGTGCTGGTCTCGGCGAGCTGGCACGGCGACCAGGCCGAGATCCGGGTCATCGACCGCGGCCCCGGCATCCCGGCCGAGGCGCACGACCGGGTCTTCCTGCCCTTCCAGCGGCTCGGCGACCGCGACAACCACACCGGCGTCGGGCTCGGCCTGGCCCTCTCCCGAGGGCTGGCCGAGGCGATGGGCGGTACTCTCGTTCCCGATGAGACTCCAGGGGGAGGCCTCACCATGACCCTTTCGCTGCCGATCGCGCCATGACCAGAATCCTCGTCGTCGACGACGAACCCCAGCTCCTGCGCGCCCTGCGCATCAACCTCGTCGCCCGCCACTACGAAGTGGCCGTCGCGCCCGACGGCAGTTCCGCGTTGCGCCAGGCCGCCGAGTTCCACCCCGACCTGGTGCTGCTCGACCTCGGCCTGCCCGACCTCGACGGCGTCGACGTGATCCACGGCATGCGCGGCTGGACCTCGGTCCCGATCGTGGTGCTCTCCGGCCGGGCCGGCAACCAGGACAAGATCGAGGCGCTCGACGCCGGGGCCGACGACTACGTGACCAAGCCCTTCGACATCGAGGAGCTGTTCGCCCGCATCCGCGCGGTTACCCGCCGCGTCGGCCTGCACGAGGCGGAGCTGGCCTCGGTCCAGATCGGCGACCACCTGGTCGACCTGAGCAACAAGACCGTCTCCGGTGACGTACGGCTGACGCCGACCGAGTGGGGCATCCTCGAACTGCTCCTGCGCAACCCCGGCAAGCTGGTCAGCCAGCGGCAGCTCCTCACCGAGGTCTGGGGCCGCAACCACGTCAAGGAGACGCACTACCTGCGCCAGTACATGGCCCAGCTCCGCAAGAAGCTGGAGCGCGACCCGGCGCATCCGGTGCATCTGATCACCGAGTCGGGCATGGGGTACCGCTTCCGCCCGTGACGAGCACATCGTCTCTTCTTGCGTACGGCGTGCCTTATGCGTACAGTGTTCGCATAACGAGAGTGGCGTACGCGAACGAGGAGACCGTTCCATGAACCCCTTGACCGACCTGCCGTCCACCCGCGCCGCCGGCTGCCCCTTCGACCCCCCGCCCGAGCTCGCCGCGATCCGGGAGGAGGCGCCCATCCGCCGCTTCCGCTTCCCTGACGGCCACCTCGGCTGGCTGGTCACCGGCCACGAGCTCGCCCGCGCCGTCGCCGCCGACCACACGCGCTTCAGCTCCCGCTACGAGCTCATGCACTACCCGCTGGCCGACCTCGGGCCGATGCCGCCCGCGCCGGTCGGCGACCTCACCGGCATCGACGCCCCCGAGCACACCCGCTACCGCAAGCTGCTGGCCGGCAAGTTCACCGTCCGGCGGATGAACCAGCTCGCCGAGCGGGTCGAGGAGATCACCGCCGAGCACCTCGACGCGATGGGGCGGCTCGGCCCACCGGCCGACCTGGTGAGCGCCTTCGCCCAGCCGGTGCCGGCCCTGGTGATCTGCGAGCTGCTCGGCGTGCCGTACGCCGACCGGGAGACCTTCCAGCGCCACGCCGTCGCGCTCAGCGGCATCGGCGCCACGGTGGAGGAGCAGTCGGCCGCCTTCGGCGCGCTCCAGGACTACCTGCGCCGGCTTGTGGAGGCCAAGCGGGCGACGCCGGGCGACGACGTGCTCGGCGACCTGGCCGGCAGCGACCTGAGCGACGAGGAACTGGCCGGCATCGGCGCCTTCCTGCTCGGCGCCGGGCTCGACACCACCGCCAACATGATCGCGCTCGGCGCCTTCGCGTTGTTCACCTGGCCCGAGCAGGTCGAGGCGCTGCTGGCCGATCCGGCACGCGGGGTGGAAGAGCTGCTGCGCTACCTGACCATCGCGCACACCGGGGCGCGCAGCGCCGTCGAGGACGTCGAGCTCGGCGGGGTGCGCATCGCGGCGGGGGAGTCGGTGGCGCTGTCCATGCAGGCGGCCAACCGCGACCCGGCCAGGTTCGCCGACCCGGACCGGCTCGACCTGCGCCGCGAGGCCACCGGGCACCTGGCCTTCGGGCACGGCGTCCACCAGTGCCTCGGGCAGCAGCTCGCCCGGATCGAGCTGCGGATCGCCCTTCCGGCGCTCTTCCGGCGGCTGCCGGACCTGCGCCTCGCCGTACCGGCTGCGGAGGTGCCGATGCGCGACGGGATGGACGTCTACGGCGTGCACCGGCTGCCGGTGCGGTGGGGGTAGGCCATGCGGATCGTCGCGGATCGTGAGCGGTGCGTCGGCGCGGGCATGTGCGCGCTGCTCGCCGCGGAGGTGTTCGACCAGGCCGAGGAGGACGGCCTGGTGACCGTCCTCCTCCCAGAACCCGGCCCGGCGGCCGAGGCCGCCGTGCGCCGCGCGGTGCGGACCTGCCCCTCGGGCGCGCTCGGCCTGGCGTGAGCGTCAGTCGCGCTCGACCGTGTCCTCCAGGACGATGCGGCCGATCAGCTCGTACCGCTCCGGCTTGACGAAGCGCAGGTAGAGCGCGAGGCCGACACCGAGCACGATGAGACCCACCACGATCCAGGGGATCGCGGTGAAGAAGGCGCTCTTGGCGCCCTCGCCGGCCGCGGTCTCCTGGTTCTGCAGCAACAGCACCACGACGTAGGCCATCATGAGGCCGCCGGCCACCGGCGCGAGCAGGGTGCGCCACACGCTGGCCGTCTCCGGGTGCTTCTTGCGGCCGTGGAAGTAGCCCACGACGGCGAAGGAGCACATGGTCTGGACGATCAGGATGGCCATCGTGCCCAGCACCGCGAGCAGGGTGTAGACGTGCAGGTACGGGTCCATGTCGGCCAGGAAGAAGGCCAGGATCAGCACCACCGAGATGCCGGTCTGGACGAAGCCCGCGATGTGCGGCGAGCCGTGCACCGGGTGCGTACGGCCCAGCGTCCTGGCGGTGCCGGGGATGAGGTTCTCCCGTCCCATGGCGTACAGGTAGCGGGCCGCGCAGTTGTGGAAGGCCATCGCGCAGGCGAAGGAGCCGGTCAGGATGAGGATCTTGAACAGGCCTACCGCCCAGGTGCCGAAGAGCCCCTCGGTCGGCGCGAAGAAGATCTCGGCGAAGCCGGTGGCGGCGGTCTTGGTGACCCCGGCGCCGTTGGCCGCCACGATCATCCAGGAGACGAAGGTGTAGAACAGCCCGATGCCGACCACCGAGACGATGGTCGCGATCGGGATGATCTTCTTCGGCTCGCGCGACTCCTCGCCGTACATCGCCGTCGACTCGAAGCCCACCCACGACCAGAAGCACATGAACAGGCCCAGGCCCACCGAGCCGCCCTCGACCAGGCCGGTGACGGTGAAGGCGTTGACCGGGTTGAGCGAGGAGGCCATCAGCCCGTCGGGACCGCCGCCGGTGGCCAGCGTGCCCAGCGCGACCGCGCCGAGCATGACGATCTCGGTCACCAGGAAGATGCCGAGCACCTTCGCGGTCAGGTTGATGTCGAAGTAGCTGAGGATCGCGTTGAGCGCCAGCCCCACGAAGGCGAAGACGAGCCAGTGCACGTCCATGCCGAAGGTGAGGAACAGCTCGTGGCCGGAGTAGGCGAAGAAGCCGATGATCGAGGCCTCGAAGACCACGTAGGCCATTGTGGCGAGCAACCCGGCGACCATGCCCGCGACCTGGCCGAGGCCGTGGGAGATGTAGCCGTAGAAGGCGCCGGCGGCGGTGATGTGCTTGGCCATCGCGGTGTACCCGACCGAGAAGACGGTCAGCACGACGGTGGCGAACAGGTAGGCGGCCGGCACGCCGAGCCCGTTGCCGAAGCCGACGACCATCGGCACGTTGCCGGTCATGGCCGTGATCGGCGCGGCGGTCGCCACCGCCATGAAGATCACGCCGACGAGGCCGACCGCGTTCTTCTTGAGCCGGTTGACGGCCACGGGTTCTTGGGTGGGGGTCTTCACGTTCGCGCCTCCGGGCAGAGCTGGGGTGGCGCGATGCTGACAGCCGAGAGGGCTGACATTCAAGCAGGTCGGAGCGCTAACAGTTGACGGTCTGTCAGACGTGCTTGCGCGCGAACTCCAGTTGCGCGGCCATCTGGGCGATGCGCTCGCCCACGACGAGGGTGCCGCGCCCGGAGCCGAAGGTGTGGAGCTGGTACTCCCGGCCGAGCTCGGAGAGCCTTGACACGTAGGCCTCGATCTGCCGCATGGACAGGCTGCGCTCGCTCTCGCTGGCCAGGATGAGCACCGGCTGCTCGACCCGCTCGACGTAGGTGATCGGCGAGCTGGCCGCGTAACGATCGGGATACTCGGTGGGCGGGCCGCCGAAGACGGTGCGGTGCAGGGCCCGCAGCCCCTCCGAGCTGTCCTCGTAGGCGGTCGGGAAGCAGGCGATCGGCATCGTGGCGATGCCCGCCGCCCACAGCTCCGGCTGGGTGCCGAGCCCGAGCAGCGTCAGGTAGCCGCCCCACAGCAGCCCGGCCAGGGCGGTGCGGCGCGGGTCGATGAGGCCCTTGGCCACCAGGTGGGCACGCACCGCGGCCACGTCGGCCAGCTCGATGTGCCCGACGTTGTCGCGCAACGCGTCGCGCCAGGCCGTGCCGTAGCCGGTGGAGCCGCGGTAGTTGACCCGCACGACGGCGAAGCCGCTGTCCACCCAGGCGGCCACCTCGGGGGAGAAGGAGTCGTTGTCGTTGCGCCACGGGCCGCGGTGCATCAGGAAGACCGCCGGGTAGGGCGCGGAGCCGTGCTCGGGCCGCGAGACCAGCGCGTGGATGCGCCCGCCCTCGCCCTCGACGTCGATGTCCTCGACCGGCACGCTGGCCGGCGCCGCCGGGCCGTTCTGCATGACGGTCTGGCCGGTGGTGGAGCGGATGACGTGCGGGCGGGAGGCGCTGGACCAGGAGTACTCGACCTGCCCGCCGGGGCGCGGCCGGGCGTCCTCGATCACGCCGTGCGGGGTGTCGATCGCGGTCATGCCGCCGCCGGCCAGGTCGTACTTGTGCAGGAAGCTACGAGCACGGTCGTCTCGCCGGATGAGCAGTGCCCGCCCATCGGCGTACCACTCGGCGGTCAGCTCGCCGGCGTCCCTGAGGTAGATCTCCCGCTCCTCGCCGGTGACCGGGTCCCACACCAGGGGTTCGGTACGGCTGCGCCGCTCGTGCAGCGCCAGCAGGCGCCGGTCACCCAGCACGGGGGAGAAGGTCAGGCCGACGACGCCCCGGCCGGGCCCGTCGTAGAGCTCGGCGACCTGCTGGCCGTTCTGCCGCAGGACGCGCAGCGCCGGGTGGCCGAAGTCGCCGTGCTCGCTGTGGTTGAGCGCGATGAGGTCGCCGTCGAGCGTGATGTCGGTGACCCAGGCGGCCTCGGCGTGCGTGTAGAGCACGCGCGGTTCCTCGCCGGGGCGGATGAGATGCGTGGTGAAGCCGCCCTCGTGGGCCAGGCTCATGACCACCACGCCGGTGGCCGACAGGGCCAGGCCGCCGGGCTGGCCGGTGGGGACGCCGGGGGCGACCTCCTCGTCCGGGCCGCCGCGGAAGGGCTGGCGCATCCACATGCCGAGCTCGTCGCCGTTGGTGCCGCGGAACCAGTAGATCCACTGGCCGGTGGGGTCGATGGCCGCGTAGTCGGTGGTCCCGGCGGGCTGGTCGGTGACCTGCCGCGTGGTGCCGGTCGCGCGGTCCCACGCGTAGACCTCCCACGTGCCGGAGACGTCACAGCGGTAGATCGCGCGGTTCGGGGCCTGGCGTGCCCAGGTGGGCAACGTCATGCGCGGCGCCCGGAACCTGGCGTGCCAGCGTTCCTCGGCCTTCATTCCCCTCCCCCATCGCGGTTCCGGATTGCGGTCCAGTATTGCGCCTGGGACCCGAAAAGATGTGGGCATTGTGCTGGAATGTGAGGAAATTACTCCTCAAATCCCCCATAGGTAACATTTTTCACAGACAGCGGTCAAGTATCAGGCTTGATCATGATAGCGCGCTGAAGGTAGAAAGGTGAAACACCGCCTGTGTAGCCGTCAGGTCCGGAAATTTCGCCAGACGCTCCATAAGGTGGGACATGTCGGTATGCCAGGCGCTCGGCCCCATGCCGACCACCTGCGCGATCTCCTCGGGCGACAGCTCCATCCCGAACCGCACCTCCTGCCGTCCCGTCTCGGCGAAGCCGGCCAGGCTGCGCGCGACCCGCTCCTCCTTCGCCTCGTCCACCGAGAGCAACCCCAGCTCCGCCACCAGCGGGCTCAGGTGCCCGGGCGCCGGGGTGACCACCACGAGCGTGCCGCCCGGCCGCAGGATGCGCGCGAACTCCGGCCCGTTGCGCGGCGCGAACACGTCGAGCACCACGTCGGCCACCCCGTCGGCGATGGGCAGGGGCTGCCACACGTCGGCGACGAAGGCCCCGGCCCGCTCGTGCGCCCGCGCCGCGCGCTTCACGGCGTGCTTGGAGATGTCGAAGGCCATGCCGGTCGCGCCGGGCACCGCGTCGAGCGTTTCGGCCAGGTAATAACCCGTGCCCGCCCCGGCGTCGACCACGAACTCGGGGGAGAGGGCGGCCACGGTGGCGGCCACGGCCCGGGCCAGAGGCGCGTAGTGGCCGGCGGCCAGGAAGGCGGCACGGGCGGCGACCATGGCGGGGGTGTCGGCGGTGCCGGGCGGCTGGGAACCGGCCAGCAGGCTCACGTACCCCTGTCGCGCCACGTCGAAGGAGTGGCCCTGCTCGCAGCCGACCGTGGTGACGGCCTGCCGTACCGGACGGCGGCAGATCGGGCAGCGGAGACGGTCGACGATGTCAGCGAGCATGCGCCCATTGTGGGCGACGAGGGCCGCGGCCCGCAGGGAAGGGCTGGTCAGGCGGTGCGGGCCTCGGCCAGAAAGGCGGCGTTGGAGGCGGTGTCACGCAGCTTGCCGGCCAGCAGTTCCATGCCCTGCTGCGGGTCCAGCGCGGTGAGCATGCGGCGCAGGCGCCAGACGACCTGCTTCTCGGCGGGGTCGAGCAGGAGCTCCTCCCGCCGGGTGCTGGAGGCCTCGATGTCGACGGCGGGGAACATGCGGCGCTCGGCCAGGGCGCGGCTGAGCCGCAGCTCCATGTTGCCGGTGCCCTTGAACTCCTCGAACAGGCCGTCGTCCATGCGCGAGCCGGTCTCGACGAGCGCGGTGGCGAGGATGGTCAGCGAGCCGCCCTCGCGCAGCTTGCGCGCCGCGCCGAAGAACTTCTTGGGCGGGTAGATGGCGCCGGCGTCGATGCCGCCGCTCAGGATGCGCCCGCCGTTGGGCGCGATCATGTTGTAGGCCCGGCCGAGCCGGGTCAGCGAGTCGAGCAGGATGACCACGTCACGGCCGGCCTCGGCCATCCGCTTGGCCCGCTCGACGGCGAGCTCGGCGACGGCGACGTGGTCGCGGGCGGGCTGGTCGAAGGTGGAGGCGGCGACCTCGCCCCGGATGGTCGAGCGCATCTCGGTGACCTCCTCCGGCCGCTCGCCGACGAGCACGACCATGAGCTCGACCTCGGGGTGGTTGCGGGTGATCCCGGCGGCCAGCGCCTGGAGCACCATGGTCTTGCCGGCCTTGGGCGGGGCCACGACGAGCCCGCGCTGACCCTTGCCGATCGGCGCGAACAGGTCGACGACGCGGGTGGTCAGCGAGTCGGTCTCGACGCGGAGCCGCTCGTCGGGGTGTTCGGGGGTCAGGTCGGCGAAGTGCGGGCGGAAGCGCCAGTCGGCCGAGCCGTTGACGGACACGACCTCGACCAGCTTGCCGCCGTTGACCAGCGCGACGACGTGGTCGCCGGAGCGCAGGCCGAGCTCGCGGGCCCGGTCGGGCGGGAGCCGTACGTCCTCGGGTGAGGGCGTGTAGGAGGCGCGCAGGTGCGCGGTGCGCTCACGCAGGTCGAGCAGGCCGCTGACCTGCGTGGGTTCCGTGGCCTGCCGGGGCTGCTTGGACTGCCTGGCCTGCTTGGGCACGGACGCTACGCGGGGTTTGGGAATGGTTTGTACAGACATGGAGACCCTCCTTGAGGGCACGCCGGAAAGGCGGGGTAAGAGAGAAGATGTGCCGGTCCTCAAGAGGGAACCGGTGGAAGGCGGAGCTGAGCTCGAACGCCTGAGCGCAAGGTATCACATGCGCTGCCCATCACAACACACCACCCGATCGGGCTATTCCCGGATGGTTGTCGGTGGTTCGCCGGTCAAGTGCCCTGCAGGGGCGCTGCAATGGTCTCAAGTTCTCATGGGGACATGAACTCGAGGGGGAAACCGTGATGAACACCAAGATTCTCTGCCCGCGCTGCCGCACCGAGCTGGACGAGGGCCCGATCATGTACCGCTGCTCGGGCTGCCGCCGCGCGGTCTTCGCCGCCGACGTCGACGTCGAGTACGTCCCCAGGCAGCCGGTCGCCGCCTGAGTCAGTCGAGCGCCGCTCGCACCTCCCCGGCGCCCTCGTCCAACTGGGCGAGCAGCCGCCGGGCCTTGGCGCGGTAGCGCAGCACCTGCACCGCGCCGAGCAGCCAGAAGGGGTACTGCACGACGAAGGCCCAGCGGTAGTCGCCGACCAGGTCGAGCGCCAGCCCGATGAGCGCGATCACCGCCATCGAGGCCAGGAAGCCGCCGCCGTTGACGATGCCGGTGGCGGCGCCGATGCGCGCGGCCGGGTTGAAGGTGCGGGCGTAGTCGAAGCCGATCATGGAGCCCGGCCCGTTGGTCGCCAGCACCACGACGAGCAGCACCAGCACCCACAGCGGCGCCCGTCCTGGCCAGGCCAGCACGAGGGTCCAGGCGGCCGTCGTGGAGCCGATCACGCCCAGCACGAGCCAGGAGCGGCGCAGCGGGTAGCGCCCGGCGAGCCAGCCGAGCAGCGGCCCGCAGACCAGCCCGACCGCGGTCAGCGTGGACAGCAGCACGCCCGCGGTGGCCGGGCTGAGCCCCTGGCCCTCGACGAGGAACGGGTAGCCCCACAGCAGCAGGAAGGCCGCGGCCGAGCACTGCGTGGCGGCGTGGGTCCACATGCCCAGGCGGGTGCCGGGCTGCGCCCAGGCCGCGCGCAGCCCGGGTTCGGAGACGCGCTCCGAACGCTTCTCCCGCAGCACGGTGACGACCAGGAGGGCCACGGCCACGCCGAGCCCGGCGGCGCCGAAGAAGGTCGCCTCCCAGCCGTAGGTGTGCAGCGCGGCGATCATCGGCACCGTGGCGGCGATCGCGCCGAGCTGGCCGAGCAGGCCGGTGAGCTGCACCATCACCGGGTTGCGCCGGGGCGGGAAGGCCAGGTTCACCAGGCGGATGACGCTGATGAAGGTCATCGCGTCGCCGAGGCCGATCAGCATGCGGGCGGCGACGCCGTACAGCAGGGTGTCGGCGACGGCCAGGAGCGCCTGGCCGCAGGCCATGGTGAGCGCGCCGGTGGCCAGCAGGCGCTTGGAGCCGAAGCGGTCGAGCAACACGCCGACGGGGACCTGCATGAGCGCGTAGACGAGGATCTGCAGCATCGCCAGCGTGGCGAGGCCGGAGGAGCCCACGTCCAGGCGGGCGGCGGCTTCGAGGGAGGCGACGCCGAGGGACTGTCGGTGGAAGACCGCGACGAGATAGGCGAGCACGCCGACGGCCCAGAAGAGCAGCGCCATGCCCTCAAGGCTAGCTTTTCCCGAAATTTGGTAATAAACCGGGCGTGCTTCTATAGATCGTGTGACGAACGACTTCTGGTCCACGATCCACCGGGTCCTCGCCGGCGCGGCGGCCTACATCACCGATCCGCAGGGCCGCGTGCTGCTGGTGGATCCCAACTACCGTGACCATTGGATCTTCCCGGGCGGCAGCCTCGACGCGGGCGAGGAGCCCGCCCAGGCCTGCGCCCGCGAGATCACCGAGGAGCTCGGCCTGGAGCTGCCGGTCGGCGACCTGCTCGCGGTCCAGTGGGTGCCGGCCTACGACACCCGGCCCTACCCGCTGGTCTCCTTCGTCTTCGACTGCGGCGTCATCCCCGCCGACACCCCGATCAAGGTGCAGGAGGCCGAGCTGGACGGCTACGGCTTCTTCGACCCCGAGGAGGCGGCCGGCCTGCTCGCCCCGAGCCTGCACCAGCGCCTGCTGGCCGCCAGGGAGGCCCGGGCCGACGGCCGGATCCGCTACTTGCCGCCGACCACCGTGAGCTGATCGGCGATCACCGAGGAGGGCAGCAGCACGGTCGCGGTCAGCCCGCCGTAGGGGGAGGGGCCGAGCGTCACGCGCACGTCGTGCCGCGCGGCCAGCTTCCCGACCACGAACAGGCCCAGCCGGTCGCTCTCGGCCAGGTCGAACTCCGGCGGCTCGGCCAGCCGGGCGTTGAGCTCGTCCAGCTCGCTCTGGCCGAGGCCGAGCCCGCGGTCCTCGATCTCGATGAGCAGCCCGCCGGGCACGCTGGTCGCGCGCATGTCCACCCGGGTGGTCGGCGGGGAGAACAGCGTGGCGTTCTCGATCAGCTCCGCCAGCAGGTGGATCACGTCGGCCACCGCGCCGCCGGTGAGCGAGACCCGCGGCGGCATGGCCAGCTCGACCCGCGCGTACTCCTCCACCTCGGCCGAGGCCGCGCGCAGCACGTCGATCACCGGCACCGCGCGCCGCCAGCCACGCCCCGGCGTCCGTTCGGACAGGATGATGAGGCTCTCGGCGTGCCGCCGCATGCGGGTGGTCAGGTGGTCGAGCCGGAACAGGTCCTCCAGCGTCTCGGGGTCGTCGGCGCCCTTCTCCATCTCGTCGAGCTGGATGAGCTGGCGGTGCAGCAGCGACTGGTTGCGCCGGGCCAGGTTGACGAAGACCTCGTTGACGCCGTGCCGCAGCCGCGCCTGACCCATCGCGGTCTCGGCGGCCGTGGTCTGCACCGTGTTGAAGGCGTGCACGATGTCGGTCACCTCGGTGGTCTCGGTCCTGACGTCCAGCGGGGTCACCTCCGGCCGCGCCCTCGGGTTCTCCTTCAGCGTGCGCAGCAGCGCGGGCAGGCCCGCGTGCGCCAGCGCCATCGCCATGTCGCGCAGCCCGGCCAGCTCGCGCACGAGCTTGCGCCGGAATCGCAGCGACAACAACACCGAGGCCAGTACGGCCAGCAGCCCCAGCCCCCCGGCGATGCCGATCTTCACCAGGATGCCGGCCGCCGCCGGGTTCACCCGCTCGACCAGCCCCTCGACCGCGAGCAGCTGGTTGCGCTCGACCATCCGCCACACGTCGGCGGTGGCGCTGGACCAGCCCGCCGCGGTGGCCGGCAGGCCGTTCTTGGCGGCCTGCCCGTGGATGGCGTCCTCGGCCTCGGCGAAGCGCCGGTACTCCGGCGAGGCGGCCAGCCGCTCGTACGGCGCGCCGAGCGCGTCGTCCAGATGCGAGAGCGCCTGGTCGAACAGCAGCCGCCGGGTCGAGATCGCCTCCAGGAACATCGCCCGCTCGGCGTCGCCGACCTTCCCGGCCGCCATCGTGACGACGATCAGGGCGCGCTCGCGCGAGAGCAGCTCCTTGGCCTCGCCGAGCATGGTGACCGCCCGGGCCTGGCGGTAGAGCGTCATGTCCGGCACCAGGATGAGCCGGTCGTACATGCGGAAGCCCGCGTCGACCATGCGGTTGTAGCCGCCGATCGCCTTCAGCGGGGTGGCTTCGCGCTCGTTGACCTCGCCGCGCAGCAGCGCCAGCCCGTCCAGCTCGCGCCTGAGCGTGTCCAGGGCGGCGGTGAGTTCGGGCGAGAGGTTCTTCTGCGCTCCGGAGCGGAGGAAGAAGGCGGTCACCGCCCGGTCGGTGCGGGCGCGCTGGGCGGCCAGCTCCTGCTCCTTGGGCTGCCCGGTCAGGAACTCCATGGTGAGCAGCCGCTCCTGCTGGAGCTCGGCGTTCACCTGTTCCGACGGGGTGGCCAGGTTGGTGACCAGGTTGTTGATCTCCAGCAGCCGCAGGCCGTCACCGCCGGTGAGCCCGGCGGCGAACCCCCACAGACCGGCCAGCGAGATCAGCGGCACGGCGAGCAGGATGAGGATCTTGAGGGCGATCGGGCGGCCACGCTTGGGGGGCATGCGACCTCCGGGTGCATGATGAGAGCGCCTCGCAGATTACACCCCCCTTTGAGAGGATTTCCGTGCGTCTTCCACGTTCGTTGTCCGGCTGGAGCATCGCCGTCTTCGGCTTCCTGGCGCTGGTGCTCGGCCTCTACGGCCTGATCTGGCCGGACGGGCTGCTCGGCCTGCTGGGCTTCGAGGTGGTGGACGACCGGGCGACGGGCGACTACACCAAGGTCTACATGGCCGCCTCGTCGATGGCGGCGGTCAACATGGGCGTCTACTACGTCCTCGCGGCGGCGGCCGACTTCACGCCGTTCTTCCGCTGGACCGTGCCCTTCCGGATGGTGACCTGCGCGGTCTTCACCGGCCTGGTCGTCTCGGGCGCGGCGCCCGCCGAGTTCCTCGGCGTCGGGCTCTGGGAGGGGGCCGGGGCGGTGCTCACCGGCCTGGCGCTCTGGCGCGAAGGCCGCCTGCTCCCGGAACGGCGAGCAGGCGGCGAATGAGGATTCCTCGTCAGGTGCGCGCGGTGGTGCCGTCCCGGCGCTCCTGGAGCCGGTCCTCCCGGTGACGACCGTCGGGGTGCCCGGCGAGGTGCCCGTCGGGGCGCCCGTCCGGGTGACCGTCACGGTTGTGGTCGCGGGCCACGAGCCGGTCGCTCGCCGCCGGCTGGATGGGCTGCACGTCCGGCTGGGCGGTGTGCTCGTCCTCCAGCTTGCGCTGCAGGGCTCGCTTCTCCTCCTCCAGCCGCGCGACGCGGGTGTCGGCCTCGTGACGGGCCTTGCGGATCTCCCGGCGCCTGGCGGTCGCCCGGCGGCCCCCGGAACTGATCATCGAGATGCCCAGGAGCAGTACGGCGGCGACCACCGCCCCGCCGATGAACATCTCCAGGTGGTTGGCGGCGACGGTGTAACCGAAGGCGCTCAACGTGACGTCGGACATGGCGGTCGAGTTGACCGCGACAAAGGCGATGGTTCCGGCGGCAGCCAGAACCAGCAGCACTCCCAGAACTAACATGATGCACTCTCTCCCTGTCGTCAGAGCGAGCGCCAGCTACCCGGCGGTGGCCTCACGAAACCCGCCGATCAGCTCCTCGATCGCGGCCACGGACATCGAGCCCGGCCGCAGCCGTTCGCGGGCGGCACGGTTGGCCTCGCGCTGCAGCACCTCGTTCACCGGGGCCGCGATGCCGAGCCGGCGGGCCAGCAGCACGATCTCCCCGTTGAGGTAGTCGGCCTCGATCGAGCCGGTGCCGCGGGCCAGGCTCTGCCACGACGAGCCGCCGCCGCGCGCCAGGCCCTCGATCGGCCGCAGGTCGACGCGGTCGCCGCGGATCTCGGCCTCCTCCTCGCGGCTGGGGAAGGCGATCCCGGCCGCGCGCAACACCTCTTCGCCCTCCGCGCGGGCCTGCGCGGCCAGGCCGGCGATGCTCTCGTCGTGCCCGCAGAGCGCTTCGACCGCGTTGCCCAGGTTGCTGAGGAGCTTGCCGTACTTGAAGCGCATCACGTCGGGGCCGGCCGGGGCCACGAAGCCGCTCTTGGTCAGGTCGGCCGAGACCTGCTCGGCGAGTTCGTCCACACCCTGTGGATAACGGCCGAGCTGGAGGAGGCCGGAGTGCGGCCAGCCGTAGGAGGCGACCAGGCCCGGTTCGAGATGGGCGGCGGGCAGCCACACGCACACGCCGTAGACGCGGGGGAAGCGCCGCAGCACCATCTCCTCGTTGGCCACGCCGTTCTGCGCGCAGAAGACCGGCAGGTCGCGCGGCCAGGCGTCGAGGGCGGCGAGGGTGTCCTGGGACTTGGTGGCCACCACCAGCACGTCGCCCTCGCGAGGGTCGACCGGCCGGTCGGTGGCGGGAATGGGCAGCAGCTCGTCCGACTCGGGGGTCATCAGGCGCAGTCCGGTCTCCCGCAGCGCGCTCAGATGCGCGCCGCGGGCGACGAGCAGAACGTTCTTGCCGGCCTGGAAGAGCCGTCCGCCGATGGTGCCGCCGACGGCTCCGGCCCCGATGATGATGTAGCGCACCAGCCGAATCTACTTCGCGAGCGCGACCGCCGCGGGCAGCGGGTGGGCGGTGCGCCCACGCTCACGGAAGATGGTCTTGAGCACCCGCCAGCCGTCGCGGACGGCGTGCAGGTTGCTCTCGCCGTGCAGGCGCGAGCGCTCCATGCTGGGCACCTCGGTGATGAGCAGGCCGGCCTGGGCGGCCCGCACGTTCATCAGCGTCTCGATCTCGAATCCGTCGCAATCGAGGGCCATCGCGTCGAGGTGGTGCCGCCAGAAGGCGTTGTAGCCGTAGCACAGGTCGGTGTAGCGCGTGCCGTACAGGGCGTTGGTCAGCCCGGTGAGCACGCGGTTGCCGAGCGAGCGGATCGGGCTGATGTCTTCGGACCCGCCACCGGCCAGGTAGCGCGAGCCCTTGGCGAAGTCGGCGCCCTCGACGAGGGCGGCGACGAACGCGCCGATCTCCCGGCCGTCGGTCGAGCCGTCGGCGTCGATCATCACGATGATGTCGCCGCTCGCGGCGGCGAAACCCTCGATCAGCGCGTTGCCCTTGCCGCGCCGCGTCTGGGTGACGACCCGCAGGTCGGGCCGGAGCCGGCGCGCGACGGCGACGGTGTCGTCGGCGGAGTTGCCGTCGACGAGGATCACTTCGTCCACCCAGGAAGGCAGGGTGGCGAACACGTGGGGGAGGTTGGCGGCCTCGTTCATCGCGGGGACCACGATGCTGACGGTGGGCGAGGACGTTCTGCTCATGGCCCAACGATGCGGGAGAGCCCCTGCAAGCGGCTTGACGCTCCCTTGCATGAGGCCCGGCCCTATCAATGATCAACTGTCCTGAGCTGGACACCATTGATCGATGCCCGCTCTTGACATCACTGTGCAGAAATGCCTGGCCTGATAAGATCGCGAACCCGGTCCGCCCCCGCGGCCAGCAGCAACGTGGGCAGCCGCGGCCCGGTGTCGCGCCCGATCAGCCGCTGGTAGACCAGCACGAAGAAGGCCCGCTGGGCCGCCTTCAGCTCGGGCGTGGCCGGGGCGTCGGGCGCCAGGCCGGCCATGACCTTCGGCACGCCGTACACCAGCGCGGTCAGCCCCTCCGGCGACCAGTGCTCGTCGAGCCCGTCGGCCAGCAGGCGCAGCGCCTCCCGCTCCTGCTCGGTGAGGGGCTCGGTGGCCGGTTCGGCGCGCAGCCGGGTGCGCTCCTCCTCGGGCAACTGCGTCTCGGCCCAGCGGCGCGCCTTGTCGAGCCGCGGCCGCACCTCTTCCAGCGTGGGCACGCCCAGGTCGCGCAGGATCCGCCCGAGCTGCCGCTCCTCGCCGGTGGTGATGTCGGAGATCGAGGCCAGCGTGCGGTACGGCACCGCCGTCGGGGTCAGGTCGAGCGAGTGCACCGCCCGCTGGTGCGCGGCCAGGTCGGCGGGCAGAGCCCGGCCCTCGGCCACCTTGCGCCCGAGCGCGTCCCACTCGTCGTAGAGCCGGTGGATCTCCTGGTCGAAGGCGACGTTGAAGGACTGGTTCGGCTTGCGCCGCGCGTACAGCCAGCGCAGCAGCGGCGCCTCCATGATCTCCAGCGCGTCGGACGGGGTCGGCACGCCGCCCTTGGAGCTGCTCATCTTGGCCATGCCGGTGATGCCGACGAAGGCGTACATCGGGCCGATCGGCCGCTCGGCGGCGAAGACCTTCTCCACCACCTCCTTGCCGACCACCCAGGCCGAGCCGGGCGAGTGGTGGTCGACGCCGGAGGGCTCGAAGATCACGCCCTCGTAGGCCCAGCGCATGGGCCAGTCGACCTTCCAGACCAGCTTGCCCTGGTCGTGCTCGGCCAGCCGTACGCTCTCGCCGAAGCCGCACGCGCAGGTGTAGGCCAGCTCGGTGCTCTCGTCGTCGTAGGCGGTGACGGTGGTCAGGTCGCGGCCGCAGTCGGCGCAGTACGGGCGGTAGGGGAAGTACCGGGTGACCTCGGCGGTGCGGTACTGGGCGAGGATCGCGTTGATCGTCTCGCGGTGCCGCATGGCCAGCAGGATCTGCTCGCGGTAGGCCCCGCTGGTGTACTGCTCGCTCTGGCTGATCGCGCGCACCTCGACGCCGAGCTCGGCCATCGCGGCGGTCATCGGCGCCTTGAAGTGCTCGGCCCAGCTCTCGTACGGGCTGCCCGGCGGGGCGGGCACGGCGGTGTACGGCTTGCCGACGTGCTGCTCCCAGGACGGGTCGATGCCCGCCGGCACCTTGCGGAAGCGGTCGTAGTCGTCCCAGGACAGCAGGTGCACGCAGTCGTGCCCCCGCCGCCTGATCTCCTCGGCCACCAGGTGCGGCGTCATGACCTCGCGCAGGTTGCCGAGGTGGATCGGCCCCGAGGGGCTCAGCCCCGAGGCGCAGACGATGGGTTTGCCGGGCGCACGGCGCTCCGCCTCGGCGACGACCTCATCGGCAAGCTTCGAGACCCAGTCCATCGGGCTATTGTTGCGCAGCCCCTTCCTCCGCAGGCACGCAGACGGTGATACCCGCGGGCAGGATCTCCGCCTCCAGCCGGTCGGCGGTGCCCCGGGCGCCGCCGTCGAGCTCGTAGGTGCGCGGCTCGGCGAGCTTGATCGTGGCCTTGCGGGCGCGGGTGATGCGCACGAACGGGGACTCGTCGGAGCGGCCGGTGGCCATCTGGGCCAGCAGCCGGCCCCACTCCAGCTTGCTGCGCGCGGTGGTCACGCCGATCTCCAGCCAGCCGTCGTCGGGCCTGGCGTCGTCGAAGGCCTCGATGCCGCCGGTGATGGTGCCGACGTTGCCGAGCAGCACGCAGCTCGCGTCGCCCTCGAACCACTTGGTGCCGTCCACCTTGATCTTGGTCGGGGTGGTCGAGCCGCCCGCGTGCCGCAGTCCGGTCCACATGTAGGCCAGCCGGCCCATCCGCTCCTTCAGCCCCCGGTCGGCGTCGGCGATCATCTCGGCGTCGAAGCCGACCCCGGCCATGACCGCGAAGTGCTCGCCGTTGAGCCGGCCCAGGTCGAGCCGGCGCCGCTCGCCCTCGAAGCCGATGCGCACGGCCTCCTCCATGTCCTCGGGGACGCCGAGGTTGCGGGCCAGCAGGTTGGCGGTCCCGGCGGGGACGATGGCGATCACGGCCTTGCTGCCGGCCAGCGCGTCCACGCACCGCTGCACCATGCCGTCACCGCCCCAGACGAAGATCAGCTCGGCGCCGGCCTTGAGCGCCTTCTTGGCCTGCTTGGGGGCCTTGCGGCTCTTGGGCACCTCGTACCACAGCAACTCGCCGACCTCACGATCGGTGATCCGCACCCGGAGCTCGTCCAGTCCTCCGCCGAGCGTCTTCTTCTGGTGGGCGATGACGGCAACCTTTTTCATGGGCCCCGCACTACCCGGAGAGCTGAAAACTATTTGCAGCCCCAGCAGGAGTGAAGCAGGATTCCGGCATGATCAGGGTCGAGGGGTTAACCAAGGTCTTCCGCCGGCCACGCACCTTCTCCGGACCCTTTGGCACGGTACGCACCCTGTTCACCCGCGAGTACGAGGAGAAGACCGCCGTCGACGGCGTCGGCTTCGAGCTCGACCGCGGCGAGGTGGTCGGCTACCTGGGCCCCAACGGCGCCGGCAAATCGACGACGATCAAGGTCCTGACCGGGATCCTCACCCCGACGAGCGGCACCGTCGAGGTCGACGGCCTGATCCCGTGGCGCGACCGCGCGGCCAACGCCCGCAACGTGGGCGTCGTGTTCGGCCAGCGCAGCCAGCTCTGGTGGGACCTGCCGCTGATCGAGTCGTTACGCCTGGTCGGCTCGCTCTACGACGTGCCGGCCCCCCGCTTCGAGTCCTCGTTGCGCAAGCTGCGCGACCTGCTCGGCCTCGACCCCTTCCTCGACACCCCGGTCCGCCAGCTCAGCCTCGGCCAGCGCATGCGCGGCGACCTGGCCGCCGCCGTGCTCTACGAACCGCCCCTGCTCTACCTCGACGAACCGACCGTCGGCCTCGACGTCCTGGCCAAGGAGGCGGTCCGCGAGTTCGTCACCGAGACCAACCGCACCGGCGACACCACGGTCATCCTCACCACGCACGACCTGGCCGACGTCGAGGCGCTGTGCCGGCGCATCATCCTGATCGACCACGGCAAGGTCATCTTCGACGGCGCCATCGAGGCCCTCGTGGACGAGCCGCGCCGGCTCGTGGTCCAGCTCGACGCCGGTCCGGAGGAACTGCGCGGCGTACGGCGGGCCGGGGACGGCAGCTACACCTTCCCCATCCGCAACGACCTGCCCGCCCTGATCGCGGAGATCACCGGCGCGCACACCATCCGCGACATGGCGGTCATCGAACCCGACCTGGAAAGCGTGATCAAGAGGATCTACACCCGATGATCCGCGTCGGCTTCCGCATGGCACTGGCCTACCGCAGCAGCCTGGTCATGACGGTGATCGCGCTCATCGCCCAGGTCTTCCTGCTCCGCATGATCTGGGCCAACGTCTACGGCGGCTCGCACCTCGGCTTCACGCTGGAGGAGCTGCTGGCCTACCTGACCCTCGCCAACCTCCAGGGCTTCGCCACCCAGATGGTCGTCGGCCGGATCGTCGCCTGGCGGGTCGGCTCCGGCACCGTCTTCTTCGACCTGGCCCGGCCGGTCGGCTACCTGCGGCAGATGACCGCCTTCCAGGTGGGCAACACCGCCGCCTCGCTGCTCATGCTCCTGCCGGTGATCCCGGTCGTGCTGCTGGTCGGCTCGGTCACCGCGCCGGCCGACCTGCCCGGCTACCTCGCCAGCCTGCTGCTCGGCTACCTCATCGCGGTCGAGCTCGCCCTGCTGGTCAGCATGATCAGCTTCTGGACCCTGGAGATCGGCGCGGTGCAGTTGCTGTTCCAGTTGGTCAGCCGGTTCTTCGCGGGGGCCATGGTGCCGCTCAGCTTCTTCCCCGGCTTCCTCGGCGTGCTGGCCGACGCGTTGCCGTTCAAGTACCTCGGCTTCGTGCCGGCCGGCCTCTACGTCGGCCACCTGACCGACCTGCCGCGCGTGCTCGCGGTCGAGGCGGCCTGGGTGCTCGGGTTGTGGGGTCTGCTCGCGCTCACCTGGTCGCGGGCCCGGCGGCGGGTGGTGATCCAGGGTGGCTGAGCTCCGCCGTACCCTCCGGTTGTACTGGGTCCTGCAGCGCGCCAGCGTGCGCGGGGCGATGCAGTACCGCGCGAACGCCTACATCGGCATGCTCTGCGGCGCGGTCTGGCAGGGCGCCGGCTTCGCCTTCATCTGGGTCGTCATGCACACCTTCCCGGCGCTGGGCGGCTGGACCCTCGGCGAGGTGGCCTTCCTGTACGGCTTGCGCCTGACCGCGCACGGCGTGGCGATGATCCCGCTGTTCAACGTCGGCTCGCTGGAACAGCTCGTCCGCGAGGGGACCTTCGACCGCTACCTGCTGCGCCCGCTCGACCCGCTGGTGCAGATCATGGGCAGCCGCCTCGGGCTCAGCCAGGCCGGCGACCTCGCGGTGGGCGTGGCCCTGCTGGCGGTCGCCGGCGGCACGGCCGGCGTCGAGTGGACGCCCGGGCTGGTGCTGTTCGCGCTCACCGCGATCGTGGGCGGGGCGTTGATCGAGGGGGCCTTCTACCTCGGGCTCTCCTCCTTGTCGTTGCGGCTGCTCGACACCTTCGCCCTGCGGGTCTTCGTGGACGAGATGTTCAGCAAGTTCGGCTCCTACCCGATGAAGGTCTTCGGCGGGGTCACCGAGTGGCTGCTGACCTTCGTGCTGCCGGTGGCCTTCGTCGCCTACCTGCCGGCCGCGGTGATCCTCGACAAGTTCGCGCATCCGCTGGCCTACGCCTCACCGCTGGTGGGGCTGGCGCTGTTCTGGCTGGCGCACCGCTTGTGGCGGGGACAGCTCAAGCACTACCAGAGCGTCGGGAGCTGAGCTCGGTGAACAGCTCCTCCCACAGCGGCGTCACCTGCTCGGTCGAGTAGGCCCGCGCGGTGGCCGCCGCCGCGGCGCCCATCCGCAGCCGCAGTTCCCGGTCGCCCATCAGCAGGTCGAGCGCGGCGGTCAGGCCGGCCACGTCCTCCGGCGGCACCAGCAGGCCGTCCACGCCGTGGGTGAGCACGTCGCGCGGCCCGGTCGGGCAGTCGAACGAGACGACCGGCAGGGCGTGCGTCATCGCCTCGATCATCGCCATCGGCAGGCCCTCGAAGCGGGAGCTGAGGACGTAGATCGCCGACTTGGCCAGATGCTCATCCAGCCGGCCGGTCGAGCCCATGAGGCGGATCCGCTCGGGGTCGCTGATCAACGCCTGGAGCTGGTCGCGGCGCGCGCCGCTGCCGTAGATGCGCAACTGCCAGCCGGGATGCCGCTCGGCGGCCTGGGTGAAGGCCGGGATGAGCAGGTCGAAGCCCTTCTGGGTGACCAGCCGGCCGACCGCGACGACGGTGCGGTGCTCCTGCGCGGAGTGCTTGTTGTCCACCGAGTGCACCGCGTTGGGGATGCGCACCACCCGGATGCCGGGGAGCAGGCCGTGGTACTCCTCCTGGTTGGCCTTGGTCAGCACCTGGACGGCGTCGAGCCGGCCGTAGTACTTGGCGATCTCCTGGCGCACCGGCTCGCGGTAGGCGGTCAGGCTCATGTGCTCCTGCGCCACCCGCACCACGCGCGCCGAGCCGCGCCGGGCGGAGATCAGGTTCAGGGCCGGGCGGGTGGTGACCAGGATGCCGTCGCGCAGGCCGGAGACGTAGTCGATCACGGCGCGCTCGACCCGCTCGGTGAACCAGTCGGCGGCGAACTCGCCCCTCGGCACCACCCGGCCGCGCAGCTTGCGCCAGGCCCGGCGGCTCAGCGAGTCGGGCTCCACGCCGCCGCGCTGGTCGACCAAGGCGCTGCGGCGCACCCGCGGGTCGAGCTTGAAGCGGGCCTCGTCGCGGCGGCGCACCACGCTGACCACCTCGACCTCATGGCCCCGCGCGGCCATGGCGTTGGCCTGGTTGGTCACCGTCCTGATCGTGCCGCCGAGACCGTAGGCGTGCAGCAGCAGGTAGCGGATCTTCATGGCAGGTATCCCCAGCGCTTGCAGATCGGGTGGAGCGGCTCAGGGACCTCGGCCGGGTCCGGCAGGTCGCGGCCCGGCTGCACCCGGCCCGAGCGGATCTTGTCCTTCCAGTCGCCCAGGCCCTTGGTGATCACGGCTTGCTCGCCGTACTCCAGCATCTGGGGTTCGAAGGCCAGACCGAGGTGGTCGCAGATGACGCGGAGCTGGGCTTCCGGGTCGGCGACGAGATCCTCGTAGCGGATCGTGGGGCCGGTCAGCGCCTTGCGGGCGCGCTCGACGGCCTTCATGTACCGCAGCGCGTCGGTGACCGCCTCCTCGGGGCTGCGCCGGTCGGGGCTGGCCTCCTGCCAGGAGGCGGCGATCGAGGCCGGATGGCGGATCAGGAAGACGAAGCGGGCGTCCGGCCAGCAGGTGGCCAGCCGCTCGAAGGCGAAGGCGTTGGCCGGGGTCTTGTCCACGATGTACTGCTTGCCGCTGCGGAGCAGTTCGCGGTGCAGGACCCGGTCCCAGAGCAGGTGTTCCAAGTCGGCGCGGTTGTGGCCGAGTTCGCGCATCGCGCGTTCGCTCAGCGAGGTGCCGAAGCCGACGGTAAGCCGGCGGACGTGCAGTTCGTGGGGGGCGTGAAGCTGCGAATGGGCGTTGAGCATCGCGCGCAGCAACGTCGAGCCAGACCGGACCGGACAGAGCAGGAAGATCGGCGCGTCGAGCAGGCGGTCGGTCTTGGGATCGGCCGGGCGGCGGTACTCGGCCTCCGGGGGCGCCTGCTGCGACTCCTCCGTATTTCCTACTCGATTTACGTGAAATCCGGTATATCTGGCAAGCGCCTTATTGAGCTTTCGCTGCCAATTCATGCCGAGGCACGGTACCCGTTCTTCCTGGTAGTTCCCTGGGAGCTATACCGATACTGTGCACTGACGGGAGAATTCCTGGGAGTTCTCTGGGAGTTTTCCTGATCGAGTGGCAATTAAGCGCAGTTATAGGGGCCGATGCACCCGTTGTGACGTTAGTGCTACTCGCGGGGTGGCAGAAGACAGGTATGCGTATCGCCGCCGTGGACACGGTCGTTCCCGATCACCGCTACTCGCAGGCCGAGCTGACCGAGGCGTTCGCCCGGCTGAGCTCGGCCGACCACGGGCTGTTGCGGCGCTTCCACGAGGCCACCCAGATCACCGGGCGCTCCCTGGCGCTGCCGCTGGAGGACTACGAACGGCTCGACGGCTTCACCGCGGCCAACGACCAGTACGTCACCCACGCCCTCGACCTGGCCGAACGGGCGGTCAAGGAGGCGCTGGCCCGCAGCGGGACCGCCCCCGAGCAGATCGACCACCTGGTGTGGTGCTCCTCGACCGGCGTGGCCACCCCGTCCCTGGACGCCCGGCTCGCCCAGCGGGTCGGGCTGCGGCCGGACGTCAAGCGGGTCCCGGTCTTCGGGCTCGGCTGCGCGGGCGGGGCGGCCGGCCTCGCCCGGATGAACGACCTGCTGCTCGGCCATCCGCTGCAGGCCGGGCTGGTCGTCTGCGTCGAGCTGTGCTCGCTGACCGTGCAGCGGGAAGACACCTCCGTGGCCAACCTGGTGGCCAGCGGGCTGTTCGGCGACGGAGCCGGCGCGGTGGTCGCCTGGGGCGACGAACGCTCACCCACCACACCCGACCAGGCCGTGGGCCCGTCGGTGATCGCGACCCGCAGCCGGCTCTACCCGGACACCGAGCGGATCATGGGCTGGGAGGTCGGCGAACACGGCTTCCGCATCGTCCTGGCGGCCGACCTGGTCGAGCTCGTCGAAGCCGAACTCGCCGGCGACGTCACCGGCTTCCTGGCCGACCACGGCCTGTCCCCGGCCGAGGTCACCTCCTGGGTCTGCCATCCCGGCGGCCCCAAGGTCATCGAGGCCATCGACCACGTCCTGTCCCTGCGGCCGGGCGCGCTCGACCTCACCTGGCACTCGCTGCAGGCCATCGGCAACCTGTCCTCGGTGTCGGTGCTCAACGTTTTGCAGGAGACCATCGCCCGCCGGCCCGGCGAACCGGGCGAGCACGGCCTGCTCATGGCCCTCGGCCCCGGCTTCTCCGCCGAGCTGGTGCTGCTGCGGTGGTGAGCTACCTGGTGCTGATCGGGCTGGTCGGCGTCGAACGGCTGGCCGAGCTGGTCGTCGCCCGGCGCAACCTCGCCTGGGCCCGTGCGCGGGGCGGCATCGAGTACGGCCGCTCCCACTATCCCGGGATCGTCCTGGCGCACGTCGCGCTGCTGGTCGGCGCGCCCCTGGAGGTCTGGCTGCTGGACCGGCCGTTCCTGCCGTGGCTCGGCTGGCCGATGCTCGCTCTCGTCGTCCTGGCGCAGGCCCTGCGCTGGTGGTGCATCACCACCCTCGGGCACCGGTGGAACACCCGCGTGATCATCGTGCCCGGGCTGCCGCTCGTCTCGGCCGGGCCCTACCGGCTGCTGCGTCACCCCAACTACGTCGCCGTCGTCGTCGAGGGGTTGGCGCTGCCGCTCGTCCACACCGCCTGGCTCACCGCGCTGCTCTTCACGCTCGCCAACGCGGCGCTGCTGGCCGTACGCATCCGGGTGGAGAACCAGGCCCTCTCGACCGCCTAGCCGAATCTGTCGGCCGGCTCCGGCATACTGATCGCCCCCCCGGATCAGAGAGCCTCCCGATGCCCCACCTCCTGCGGCACCTCGACGACCTGCTCGACATCGAGTACGGCAAGCTGGGCCTGCTGGGCGCCGCCCTCGACCCCTGGCGTTGCCCGAGCGGCTACCACTACGAGGCGCCCGTCCGCCTCGAAGCCTGGGACGCCGACCCGGGCCCGCCCACCTCCTGGCTCCCGGCCCGGCACGGCACCTTCGTGGCCGACACCGGCGTCATCCAGCCCGCCTCCACGCTGGAGAGCCCGGGTCGGCCCTTCCTGATCGGGCCGCCGCTGTTCGAGTACGGCTTCGCCGCCTACTACCGGCCGGTTCCCGACGACGAGGCCGAGAGCTGGCTGCTGCGCTTCTGGCCGATCCGCGACGTCTTCGACCCGGCCGTGCACGCGCGTCCGCTCCCGTACTTCTACCGTGGCGTCCACGGCCAGAGCGTCGACCTCTCCGAGGCCGACCTCGCCCCGCGCCCCTCGGGCGTCGCGCCTCCGGTCCCGGTCTCCGTGGCCGCCGACTGGGTCACCTCCCGCGACACCCCCGGCGGCCGTCCCCGCCTGAGACCCGGCGCCCTGCTGCCGGAAGCGGTCTACGACCTGTCCCCGGCCGCCCGCGAGGACTGGCTGCGCCGCGAGGCCGACGCCGACCGTATCGCCATGGCCCTCTGCCGGCCCGGCGACCACGTCTACACCGTCGCGGCCGACACCCACTCCCTGCCCCCTGGCGTGGCGCGCCGGCTGTGGCGCTGGGAGACCGACTACCTCGACGGGGCGCCCCCGCCGGCCGTCGACCCCACCTTCACCGCCGGCCGTCAGGTTCACGTCACCGACCCCTTCACCCGGCGGATCCTCGTCTCCGCCGTCGTCACCGTCCTGCGCACCGACCCCGACCGCGCCCGCTACGACGGCGCCTTCTACCTCGTCCGTGACGCCGAACCCCACGAGGCCGCCCGGGTCCTGTGCGCCGAGGCCTACTGGGCCGAGGACCCCGCCCACCGCGCCGCCCTGAACGCCCTGGCCCGCGACAAGATCGCCCAAGCCTGGGCCGCGCGGGAGGGGAGTGGCGGCGGGTCATGAACTACGCGTTGGCTCGTGTGGATCTCGCGTCTCCCCGCTGAGACGGCTCCCCGCCTTGAGATGGCTCCCCGCCTTGAGCCGGGCGCCCGCTGGCGGCGCTAGGCCGCCCGCCGGATCGGCCGCCACATGCCCACCCGGACCGCCACCCCCGGCGAGAAGTGCACTACCGGAGGATCGTCGGACAGCCCCTCCGCCAGATCCTGCCGCAGGCTGACCACCTTCGCCTGGTGCAGCGGCCACGGCCGATGCTCCACGTCGGCGCACGCCAGCACCCCGGCCACCTCGGTGTACAGCCGATACCGCTCGGTCAGGAAGGTAGCCAGCGCGTCCTTGTCCCCCAGGGCCGACCCGATCTCCACGTCCGCGTCGCACCTGGCCCCCGGCCGCCCCGGCCACCGGCGCAGCGACCGGTAGCTCATCCGGTCCCCGTCCAGCCGAGCCGACATCTCCGCCCACCGATACGGCAGCCAGTACCCCGCCCGCCCCCCGAGCACGGCCGACAACATCCCCGCCTCCAGCGACAGGAACCACACCCCCCGCCGCCCCTGCGCATCCCGCACATAGGTCCGTACGTTCGTCTCCGGGAACCGCGCCAGCCCCGGCCGGATCGTCGTCACGAACGGCGTCACCCCCAGCCACGCCGTCCCGTCGAACGTCTCCACCTCCAGCCCGTGCGGCACCCGGAAGCGCTCGGCGGGCACGGGCCAGTGCAGGAAGCTGATGGTGGTCCACCGGTGGAACATCACCGGGAGCAGGACCTTCGGGATGTCCACCCTGGTGGCCTCCCCGAATTCGCGCAGACCATGCCGTTGGCCGGCTTTCGGCTCGGCTGTGGGTCGTCGGCGGTTGGGCGTCATCGAGGCCGGTAGCAGCACCGTTGCCCGGTCTCCACCGTGGCGCGCAGCTCCTCGCCGATCAGGTGGTCCGCTTCGGTGATGCGGGTCAGCGCCCGGCGGATTGCTTTCCCGACGGCGATCCTGGCCCGCTCGCCGTCATCGGTGAATCGGCGGGCGCGTCCGGCCAGCCCGGTGGCCGCGGCGAGCTCCGCGACCAGCCAGTCATGTTCCAGCCGCAGTACCGCTGCCCGTTCGGCGTCGTTCAACGGATCGTGGTTGTCCAGCTCGGCCACCAGATCCCGGAGACGGTCCTTGTACGCGCGTTCGGCCTGCTGATCCAGCACAGGCTGGACCGACATGGGTGCCGCTGCCTCGCCGTACGGCTTGCGCAAGGTCTGGAGGGCGGTGAGGTCGAGGGCGTGGATCTCCTGCCCGGGGTTGGCGATGAGGACTGCCAGATGCTGAAGGCCGACACTGTTGTCGACCGCCACGGTGCGTCCACCCAGCTCGATCAGCCACTGACGACCGTGCCGCCGACAACTCGCCGCGGTGACCTCACGCGGGCTCGCGGGTGGCGCGGTGACCGTACCGGGGCGCCTGGGTGGAGCGGTGACCGTACGAGGGATGACGGTGACCGTGCCGGGGCGCGTGGTTAGCATGGGCCCGCTGGGCCCGTCCCACCTCGCCAGCCGCCAGCGGGTGGCGCGCCGGCTCTCCTTCGTCCAGCTCATGGGGCGGCCGCGCGCAACGTCGCCTCGATCTGCGGCCAGGGGAGTCCCGGTGGCAGGGCGACCATGGTGACATCCACGGCGGCGTCCCACGGCTTGAGCTGTTCCCGCACGTCGGCCGCCGTGCCGTAGGCAGTGAACTCGTCCAGCAGGACCTGCGCCGCATCGGGCACCACCCCCAGCCCCCGGTTGGCGGCCGAGTTGGCGGCTCGGACGAGGTCGACCTCCGCCTCCAAGCCCTGTGAGGAGACGAGGCGTGGATAGACCTCACCCATGGCCGCCAGATAGAACGCCGTACAGGCCGCCGCGACGACACGGGCGGAATCGACGTCCGTGTCAACGACGGTGAACGGCCCGGCCGCCACCGTGAGCGGCCTCGGCTGTCGAGGGGCGGCCTGGGCGTCCGCGTCGGTCCCGGTGTCCTCGGTGGTCCGGAGGGCTGCGACGGTTCGGCGGTGCCTGATCTCGGCGGCCAGCTCGCGGCACCGGTCCCGGCGCAGGTAGATCGAGGACCAGCCGTCAGCCTGCTCGGCGGCCACCCGAATGGTCTGCTCCCCGGTGGCGGCGATCCAGATCGGCAGGTCCGCAACCGCCGGCTGCCCCAGCCGTAACCCCCGCGCCGCCACCCGAGCCCCCGACCCGGCCGCCTCTCGAACAGCCTCGTGAAGGGCGGCCTCTCGTACGGCAGGCCGGGCCCGACCACCCGCCAGCAGCCCCCGCACCTCGGAAGCAACCCGCCCCAACCGCTCCGCCGGCCGAGCGAAGGGCATGGCATGCCACCCCTCCACCAACCGCCGGCTACTGGCCCCCAGCCCAAGCACGAACCGACCGCCGGAGATCTGGTGCAGTGTCGCAGCCGCCATGGCGATGGTCCCGGGCGTACGCCCCCACACCGACAACACCCCACTGGTGAGCTTGATCCGCCGCGTCCTGGTGGCGATCTCAGCCAGCAGAACGGTCGAATCCAACCCCCACCCCTCAGCCACGGAGAACACTTCATAACCAAGCTCGTCCGCCAGCACAGCCATGCGAACGATCACCTCACGCCGAACCTCCATCGGCGTCGTCGCCACGCCCCGCCGTACACCCGCCACCCCGTCCCCCCCGTGCGCACGCCCGCCATCCATGCCACGAAGCTACGAGCATCCCCACCCCGGCCGAATCGGCCGTTCTACCTACGCCACGGCCCCGCCGTACCACCTCCGCCGGGAAACTACCTACGCGACAGCCGCTGCTCGCTCGCCCAAACGGCCATCTGGGCCCGGGACCGGACGCCCAGCTTGGCCCGCACATGCTCCACATGCGCGTCGACCGTCCGCACGGACACCCCCAGCACCCGAGCGATCGAGGCATTGGTCAGCCCCTCAGCGATGAGATCCACCACTTGGACCTCCCGCTCAGTGAGCCCGCCCCCACCAGAAGCCGGCCGCACCCCACCCTGATCGCCGAGAAACGCCAGGATCGTCGAGGCCGCCCCCTCGAAACCTTCGGCGTAGATCGGCTGCATCCGCCCCTCCAACGCCACGAACTGCGCCCCCGGAATCAGCGAAGCCAGCTCCCGCCCCAGCTCGAAGGGCACCGCCCGGCTACCCCGCCGATGCATGACCAGCGTCGGCGCCTGCACCTCCGACAGCAGATGCCGCACATCGATGCGGTAGAACATGTCCAGCAACGCCGCGGCCGTCTCGGCCGTCGCCGCAGCCCGCTGCAGCCGCGCGAAAGCATCGGTCAGTTCAGCCGAAGCGCCAGGCAACCAGACGTCGGCCAGCACCCGCGACCCCATGCCCCAGTGCGCGCCGATCAGCGACAGGATCGACTGCCTGACCGGCTCCGGCGCAAGGTCCTCGCCCCGCGCGCAACTGCCGTACAAGAGCAACGACGCGACAGCGTCGGGATGACGTACGGCATGCGCCGCCGCCACCTGTCCACCCTCACACGACCCGAACAGGCTGTAGCGCTTGAGCCCAAGCTGCCCGATCAGCGCACCAAGCACCTCAAGCTCGGACTCAAGGGTGAACTCCGCCCGCCCCCGGTCCGACAGCCCACTCCCCAGCTTGTCGTACCGGATCACCGTGTACCGCCGGGCCAGCGCCTCGACGAACCCGCGGTGAGCCGGCACATCCCAGACCAGCCCCAGATGCGACACCCAGCCCAGGAGATACACGAGCGGCGGGCCGCTGCCGACGACCGAGTAGGCGACGCGGCCACGTGGCGTGTAGGCGAACCTGACTGCCTGCTTCACCCTGACCAGCATGCCACCGGGCCCGCCCGCTGTCACAGGTCAGATGTCGCCCCGTCGCGCGGTGCGCCGGAGCGCGCTCTCGTACTGCTCGCGGTCGAACGTGAACGGCCCGAGCGCCCCAAGATCCCAACTGGCCCGATGCCCGTTGCGGAACCCCGACCAGGTGACCGTCTCCTCACCCACCTGCACCTGGGCGGTCAGCGGCCAGCACTCCCACTCCCCGCACGTGCACCCCAGCAGCACGGTGTCACCGTCGTCCAACCACTGGAGCAGGGGCCGGCCGAGGAAGTGCGTGCTGGGCCAGCAGACCTTGTCCCGCTCCGACAGACCTTTGTAGGACCCGGCGAGATCCGGCTTCCCTTCGGCGGTGGCGAAGGGCAACTCCACGATCCGGACATGCTCCCGGAGGTCCCTCCCGTCGATCAGGATCCTGAGCGGCGGCACCATCTCGAACTGGATGACGTTCACCACCAAACCCTAGGTCAACATAGGGGATCCAGCCGTAGTGGGGCTCTGATGGGACGACGAAGGGGCGCAGGCCATGGGCAAGCTGGTTCGCGACAGGATCCCGGAGATCATCCGCCGCAACGGCGGCGACCCGGCCGTCACCGTGCTGGGCGAGACCGAGTACCGCGCGGCATTGCGGGACAAGCTGTTCGAGGAGGCCGGCGAACTGGCCGAGGCGACGCCTGAGGAGGTCGCCGGGGAGATCGCGGACGTCCTCGAGGTCCTGCGCGCCCTGGCGGCGGTCCACGGCCATGGCTGGGCCGACATCGAGCGGGTGTCGCTGGCCAAGCGCGAAGAGCGAGGCGGCTTCACCGACCGGCTCTACCTGCGCTGACCGGGCCATCCTCCGGGCTGGTCGAGGTCGTCGGCGGTGCCTGCCCTCGCGGGGCATATGCCGGTCGGGAGGGCATCGGCGATCAAGGCGATGGCTTCCTGCGCGGTGGCGACCACGGCAAGGTCGGCGACCTAGAAGCGCCCGTCGCCCGTGGCGATCACCTGCGGGAGGGGACACACGAAGGGGTAGCCGGTGCAAGTGGAGAAGTGCAGGGACCACATGCTGAGGAAAGGGAAGAGCTGCCGCAGCCGAGGCTCGGTGTGGGCGGCCTCGACCAGGGCGCGGACGCCGTCGGCAGGGGCGTCCCGCGCCTGCTCCCGGACCAGGCGCCACTTGACGGTCACCGCGTGCTCCGGACCGCGCTCGTGCGCGAAGGCGAGGTCGCTGACCTCGATGAACGGCGCAGCCGCCCGAATCTCGGCGAGCGGGCGACCGCGCCGCCAGGCGTTGGCGGCCCGAGCCGTCTCCGCCAGGCTCGGGGTCGAGCCGGAGATCAACTGCGCTCCCCGGCTCCAGCCTTGGCCGATGAACCAGCGTTCTTCGGCGCCGAGGTTGATCGTGTACGGCTCGCGCCCGTCCGCCAGGCTGGGCACCCCTGTCCACGTCCATGGGTCGCTGGGATCCTTCTGGATTTCGCCCAGGTCAAGGCCGGTGGCCGCCTGCGTCAGCGCTTCGGCAAGACCGCCTGCGGCCACCACGTCCGGGTAGAGGCGGCGGGTGAGATCGTCAGCAGCGAGGGAGTCGGGGCGAGCCATCCTCCGAGTGTGCCGGGCTCACACCGTCAGGCTGAAGCGGCGGCAGACGTGCACGCGGGCGAACTGCTCCCGCAGGGCGGGCTCCTCGGTGAGGGGCGCGTGGAGGAAGGCCGTGATGGGGCGCAGGGGCGGCCGGGGTGTGGCTATCGCTCGGATAGGTTCGGCCGGGTCGGTGTAGTAGTTGGCGTAGACGTGCAGGTAGTGGCTGTCCTCGGTGAAGCCGCGGCTGCGGTACCAGGTGAGGGCCGGCGGGTCGTCCCTGGTCCAGGCGTCCAGGGTGGTGATCCCGTGGGCCGCCAGGCGGGTCCGGGCCTCGGTGAGCAGGCGGGTGGCCAGGCCGCGGCGCTGGTGGTCGGGGTGGACGGCGATGGTGTCGATGGTCGCCTGGTCGTGGTCGAGCTCGACGTCCAGGAGGGCTGCGACGTGGCCTGTGGGGTCGACGGCGACCAGCTCAAATCCGGAAATTTCTGGCTTTGCCGTACGGACGTCGTCGTAGTAAGCGGTGGACAGAAAGGAGAGGACCCGGCAGCGAAGCCAGCCGGTCTCATCAGCGGACGTATAGCCACGAACGGTGTAGGTCATCGTGATCCTCAGCAGAGCGGACGGTCAGGGCGAGGGCGCGACGATGACGGATCATGCCGACACTCTGCCCGCCGCCCCGCCCCGCCGACAACGCGATTACCGAAGCCCCCGCAAGGCCCTCGACCCCTGGGTAGCCTGGTCCGGGTGATTGATTTCGCCAACGGCTCCGTGTTCAAGCTCAACCCCTGCAGCCCGGACGAAGTCGGCCCCGCCGTGGCCCCGCTCATGCTGTACGGCGAGCAGATCGTCGCCGCCTTCAAGGCGGTCCGGGACTTTGTCGTCTTCACCGACAAGCGCATCATCGCGGTCAACGTCCAAGGTCTCACCGGTAAGAAACGCGACTTCAGCTCGCTCCCGTACTCCAAGATCCAAGCCTGGTCGATCGAGACCGCGGGATCGTTCGACCTAGATGCCGAGCTGGAGCTCTGGTACAGCGGCCTGGGCCGGGTCCGCTTCGAGTTCAAGGGCAGCTCCGACATCCTCCGGCTCGGCCACATGATCGCGAGCTTCGTGCTGTAGCTCGGGCCTGCCCCGAATGTCTAAGATCGCTCCACCCCCGAATTGGAGCGTTCTATGGCTATTCGCGCCCTGCTGACCACGGCCGCCCTGCTGACCCTCGCCGCCCATCCCGCCCAGGCCGCGGTCGCCGAGCCCCTCCGCATCACCAAGATCTACTACAACTCCCCAGGCTCCCCGGACTCCGGCAGCCAGGCCAGCCTGAACGGCGAGTACGTGCAGCTCAAGAACGTCAGCAAGGCGAAGATCGACCTCACCGGCTGGACGCTCCACGACAAGACCAAGGACGACGAGCACGTCTACACCTTCGACACCTTCACCCTCAAGCCCGGCCGGACCGTGACCCTCCGCACCGGCAAGGGCAAGGACACCGCAACCACCCTGTACTGGGGCCGGGGCGGCGAAGGCACCTTCTCCTACATCTGGAACCAAAGGAGCGACACCGCCTACCTGCGCGACACCACCGGCAAACTGCGCGACTCCTGCTCGTACAACTCTCGCGCCGCCTTCAAGATCTGCTGACCGGGCTAATTTCCCCTTACGGCCGCATCGAGGATCGAGTCCAGCGCCCGCTGCGAGGTCTGCAGCTCGCTGATCCGCTCGGCGATCTGGGCGCGTTCGCGGCGTAGATCCTCGATGAAGGCCGGGCATCTGGCCGGAGCCGGCAGGACGTCCTCCTTGCGCAGGCAGTGCAGCACCCTGGCGATGACCGCCGTGGAAAGCCCCGCGGCGAGCAGGGCGCGGATGTGCCGCACGGTCGCGATGTCCGCTTCGCCGTACTCGCGGTAGCCGTTACTGAGCCGGACCGGCCCGAGCAGCCCCTGCTCCTCGTAGTAGCGCAGCAGCCGCCGGTTCACTCCGGTCGCGTGGGCCAGGTCGCCGATCCGCATGCCGGTCCTCCCCTTGACCTTCACATCGATGTGACCCCTTACCGTCACGAGTATCACCGATCCAGAAATAAGGGGTATGACCATGTCAGGCGCTGTGATCATCGGTGCAGGTCCGGGCATCGGGCAGGCTGTCGCCCGCCGATTCGCCCGGGAAGGTCTGCCGATCACCCTGATCGCCCGAACCCTGCGCACACCCGACCCGGCCCTCGCCTCCATCGGCGTACCGATCACCACCCTGCAGGCCGACAGCACCGACCAAACCGCCCTGAACACCGCCCTCGACGAGGCCACCCGCCAGTACGGCACGCCGGACGTCGTCGTCTACAACGCCGCGATCATCCAGGCCGACGCCCCGGGCGAGCTCTCCGTCGCCGCCCACATGGACGCCTGGGCCGTGAACGTCATCGGCGCCCTCAACGCCGCCGCCCACATCGCGCCGGCCATGGCCGCCCGTGGGCGTGGAACGTTCCTCATCACCGGCGGCATGCCCGAGCCCAAACCCCAGTACGTCAGCCTCTCCCTGGGCAAAGCCGCCGTCCGCACGCTGGTCACCCTGCTCGACCAGGAGTACGGCGCCGCCGGGGTGCACGTGGCGAGCGTCACCGTCGCCGGCCCGGTCGCCCCCGGCACCGACTTCGACCCGGACGACATCGCCGAACACTACTGGCACCTGCACACCCAACCCCGAGCCCACTGGACCCACGAGTCCCTGCACGCCGGCCCCTCATCGAAGCCCGGACGAGCCTGAGGGCGGCCTTACCAGGCAATCTCCTCCATACCCAGCTCCCCATCTCCCTGCCAGACCCGCTGTTGCGGCACCTCAAGCCCCCGCCGCTCACCCCGCTCAGGAACCGGCAGTCGCAGAACCGGTCGAAGATCAAGCCGTACAAGCTGCTGATCGACCTGCACGTCGGACATCCCGTCCCCGGTCGCCTTCGTCACCTCATGCCCCACCAACAGCCGCTCCCCGCGCGCATCCAGCCGCATCACGACGACCTTCCCCACCGTGGCGCGGTAGATCGTCCCGATCGCCGTAGGCCCGTCGTAGAGCACCAGCGACACCACCCTCTCGGCGCCCTGCTCCTCCTCCGTCGCCCAGACCGCCCGCCCACCGGCCAGCCGTACCATCCCGTAAGACGTCAGATCAGGAGGAACCGCCACCTTCCCCCGCACCCCCGTGGCGACATCCAACGTCGGCAGGAACCCCCCACCTGCGATGAACTTCTCCCCGTCGTCCTTCGTCCCCAACGTCCACGGCGGTCCCGCCCGCGAGGGAAACACCAGCGTCGTCTCGTCCGCCCAGAACAGCCGATACGGATCCTCCACCGGCCACTCCTCGCCCCTCCCGACAACCCCGGCGAACGAGAAGAACCGGTCATCCTCATCCACCATCGTCCGCGCATAAGCGATCTCACCCGCCGGCGACACCGCGATGCTGCGAATCACCCCCTCGACCTGCTCCGACACCGCACCCGCAACCTCCAGGCGCCCCTTGTCATCCATCTCCAGCCGATAGATCCTCGCCCGTGCCCCGCGCGGCCCGGCCCGCCCAACCTGTGCCCTTTGTCGCACCTCCGTGGCCGCCAGATACGTGCCGGCCTCCGCCCCCCGCGCCACGGTCGTGTACGCCACGAACGCCCCATCCGGCGTAGGAACCCCACCCACCGTCTTGCCCGTGACCAGATCCACGACCACCGGAAACGCGGACCCCATCACGACGTATCGGCCGTCCTCCACCGGAGCAGGCCGCCCGTGGAGCACAACCCACGCCCCCAGCCCAACCAGAACGGCCCCAAGAAGGGCCAACAGCCACTTGGCAGATAAAACCCGCGACAACATGAGGGAGTATTTTGGCCTAAAGCGCTTGTAGCGGGTGCGGGAATCGAACCCGCCTCAAGCGGCTTATGAAACCGCCGGACACACCAGCGTCCTCACCCGCCCGGTGCTGCACCGAGCATGCGCGAACGACTGGATCACCCGCAACACCTTTCCTGGCCGCCATAAACGCTTTGATGTGGGAGCGTTTCGCCCGCTTTCATAGGGCGATGCCACTCAGGCCATCCAACGCGCGCACCGTCGGTGACCGCCTCAAGCTGCACCGCCGTGAGGTCAGGGCGGACGGGCGCACCTACCAGGTGATCACCCTGCGCTCCGGCACCCGAGCCCGCTTCTCCACGAACCTCTGCCACGACACCTGGCACATCCTGTCCGACCCACACGGCGCCCGCCTGCTCAGCCGCCTGCTCTGGGGGCTGTCCTTCCAGCGCCACCACGGCAGCCTGGTCCTTCTCGACCGCCGCTTCATCGACCCCAACCCTTTCGACGCCGAACCCGGCCGCCCCATCGCACTCATCCCCGCCGACCTCACCCGTCTCACAGCTGCGGCGGCCAGACGGCTTGCCGTACCTCGACCGAGGTCCGAAGGGACCGTGCGGTGGCACACCTGGGGCCTCGACCAGGCCGTGCACGAGTGGCGGACCGGACGCGCGGACGGCTCGCGGTGGCGGACCTGGCGCCCTGCCCCTGACGTACGGCACGCAGCGGTGGAGCCCGTCGGCGGCCTCCTCACCTTCCGGGCATCCGCCTCCCTGCTCCGCTGCTGGGCCGTGTACGTGGCCACGATGGGCGACTACGTGCATGACGGCATGTCCTACACCGAACTGGACGGACCTCGCTGGGGGCCGTGTCGCTCCGACGGCGAGGTGCAGACGTTCACCGACTACCGGCAGCGGGTGTCCGTGGCCAAGGTGTCGCGCCGCGAGGTACTGGCCGCCGGTCATCTGCCAGGCGGACCGGCGGAGATCCGCCCGCTGGTGTGGAGACAGAACTCCGTCGTCCGGCGCAGGCGAATCCGAGCGTCGGCGTGAACCAGCAGAAGGCCGGAAAATGAACAAGGGCCAGACTCTCAATCCTGAGAATCTGGCCCTTCACCAGGTGGAACCTGGTCGGGTGAGAGGATTTGAACCTCCGGCCTCTTCGTCCCGAAGGAAACGAATACCCATTCCAATCTTG
This sequence comes from Nonomuraea sp. NPDC050310, assembly GCF_040655795.1. Taxonomy (NCBI): domain Bacteria; kingdom Bacillati; phylum Actinomycetota; class Actinomycetes; order Streptosporangiales; family Streptosporangiaceae; genus Nonomuraea; species Nonomuraea sp. NPDC050310. Next base: position 399,884 of record NZ_JBFAKP010000002.1, read on the forward strand.
TGGCGCTGGCCCTGACCTGCATCTGGAGTCCGCTGCCGTCCTGAAACACTCCGGGGTCGTCCGACCTGCGCAGACCTCACGCTGGGGGGGGGCCTTCCGATGCGGGAAGGTGTCCAGCAGCGCCGCCGCGGCCGAAGCGGTCTACCGCAAGCAGATCCGTCCTGTGCTCCAAGGCGGGGCCGTGGTGGTGGACCGAATCTTCGGAGAGAGGGGGAGAGATCAATCGTTGAACCCACTTCTGGGATGTCTTCCAGAATGGGTCAGTGGGACAGGTCCGTGAGATCCCAGACCCGGACGCTGCCGTCGCTGCCGCCGGAGACAGCGATTGGCTTACCTTTGAGCATGGTTATGGCGAGCCCGGTGACGGCACCGTGATGACCGGAAAAAGGTGGCAGGAGCGGTTCCATCGTCCGCGGATCCCACACGATCACCGTCCCATCGTCGTGCCCGGTCGCCAGCACTGTACGGGACCCCACCCTTGTGACGATCATGGCCGTGGAGCGGATTCGCAGGGCCTTGCCGTACAGCGCGCCTGTCGTGGCGTCCCATAGCCGGATGCTGCCCCAGTCAGGGGCGTACCTACGCCGGGAGAAGATGATGGTCCTGCCGTCGACATGACCGATCGCCAGGGATTCGGCCTCGCCGTCGATGGTGATCGGATTGCCGATCGGTTGGCCGCTGGCCGCGTTCCACAGTCGTACCTGCTTGCCGGTGGCGGTCGCGATGACCTGGCCGCCGGGCGGGCTCCCGATTGCGACGGTCTTCGCTCCGCTCGCGCCGTTGATCGGGCGGGGAAAACCATCCCCCGAGAGGTCCCAGAGCATGGTCTGGTCGCCCTCGATCGGGGCGGCGACGAGGGATCGCTCCGTGGCGAGTTGAGCACCTCCGCCAGGAGGCAGGGCGATGGTCTCGGATATGGCCACTCGCTTGCCTGTCGCCGTGTCGCGGACTGTAAGGCCGTCGATGTCGGCGTAGACGATGACCGACTTCCCATTGCGCGTGGCCGTAGCCACGGGCGCGTCCTCGACGCACGCGCAGGAGATCGGCGTCCGGAATGGCTTGTGGGTGGCTAAGTCCCACATGTTGATCGTGTCGTCGTGGCCAGCGGTTACAACGATGGTCTTGCCCTGAACCCTGGCTACCGCCAGGGAAGCTACACTCCCGCCGCCGCCAAAGATCGGCTTCCCGAGTTGCTTGCCTGTGTGTAGGTTCCAGACCGTCACTGTCGCGTCGTCATCGCTGATCACCAGGATCGGTGTCGTGCCGTTCATGCCTACGGCCATGACGTGGTCCAGAAGGTCGTCGCTGTCCCAGCCGTGGCCGATGATTTCGCCGGTGGCCAGGTCGGTGACTCGTAGAGTGCTGTTTCCGCCCAAGATCGTGACAGTTCGCCCGCCAAGTTCGCGCAATTCGATGGGCGCGAACTTGCCCTCGTGCTTCACCTCGGTGACGACGCCGGTGGTTAGGTCCCAGCGTTCCATCCGGCCGTTGAAGTCGCCGTCCGAACCGGTGATCACGGCGACGCCGTCCTGGATGCCGATGCTGGAGATGTATTCGATCGATGCGACCTTGCCGGAGGCCAGAGCTTTGCCAGTTCCGAGGTCCCAGGAGTGGAGACCCCCGTCCTCGTCCCCGGTGATGGCTACGGTGCGTCCGCCTACGTTGCCGATTGCCCCGGCCCAAGGTTCGGCCCCTTGCCCCTCCAATGGGGCGCCTACGGCCTGGCCGGACGCCAGGTTCCAGAGTTGGATATCGGAGTATTCACCTTCGGTGAGTGCGACGCGCGCGCCGTCCAGCATGCCAACGGCCAGCAGGTTGGTGTCGAGCGTCTTGGTCGTCATGGGCGGGGTCAACGGGCGGCGCGCGCCGAGATCCCACGCGCGCAACGTGCCACCGCTCACGACCGCGATGTCCTTGCCGTCCCAGTGGTGCAACTCGACGTGGTTCACTCGACCCTGGCCTGTGCGGATTGGTTCCCCGATCAGCTTGTGCGTGGCGAAGTCCCAGATGCGCAGCAGGCTGTCGCTTCCGCCAGTGACGATCACCGGCTTGCCGTTCACAGTGCCAATCGCCGGGAATACGAACCGGTCGCTGTGGCCGTACATTGCAGGCCCAAGCTGACGACCAGGCGCTGGTGCCGGATACTCGGTGATCTCCGCGATCGTGGGCGAGGGCGACGGCCTGGATGCACCTTGAAGATCAGCGCTGCAGGCGGTCGCAACCAATATGAGCGCAGCCGTGAGCGCCCTCATCGATGCCACCTGAACCCTCCCCAAGACAGCATGCCGGTCACATCGCTATCTAGCGGGTCATTCTTCCGGTGGCACGGCTGGTGGATCAACGGTGGGGAGAGCCCTCGCCTGTGGTGCCGTGACTGCTTTGAACCTGCCGCCTCTTCGTCCAAGAGGCGCGTCCCCTACCATCTCAGCTCTGGCCTGACAGCCTTGGGGGTCATGCAGTTTGTCACTCAGGCAACCAAAAAGGGCACCTTCGATTTCTCGAAAGTGCCCTTGACTGGGAAAACCCAGTCGGGGTGAGAGGATTTGAACCTCCGGCCTCTTCGTCCCGAACGAAGCGCGCTGCCAAGCTGCGCTACACCCCGGTGCACTCCGCTTGCGGCGTGCTTGGAAAAGTCTAGCGGACTTCCCAGGTGCTTGTGACCGTCAGCGGCGGGGGACGAGGGTGAGGAGGGAGGCCTCGGGGAAGCAGGCGAAGCGGGCCGGGGCGTAGGGGGAGGTGCCAAGGCCGGCGGAGACGTGGAGGAAGGCGGAGTCGTGCCTGCTCAGGCCCTTGACGCGAGCACGGTCGATGCCACAGTTGGTGACAAGGGCGCCGTAGAAGGGGATGCAGAGCTGGCCGCCGTGGGTGTGGCCGGCGAGGAGCAATTGGTAGCCGTCGTCGGCGAAACGGGTCATGTTGCGAGGCTCGGGGGAGTGCATGACGCCCAGGCGGAGGTCGGCGTCGGCGGGGGCCGGGCCGGCGACGAGGTCGTAGCGGTCACGGTCGATGTGCGAGTCGTGGATGCCGGCGACGGCGACGTCGAGGTCACCGACCTTGAGACGGGCGGTGGTGTTGTTCATGTCGAGCCAGCCCTCGGCGGACATGCCGGCGCCGAGCTCGCGCCAGGGAAGGCTGGGGACGTGCTGGCGCTTGTCGGTGCGCGAAGTACGCCAGAGGTAGCGCAACGGGTTCTTGGGCTTGGGAGCGTACAGATCGTTGGATCCGTACACGAAGAGCCCAGGACGCGTCAGGAGGGGCTCCAGGGCGTACAGGAGCGACGGGACGGCGTCGGGGTGGGCGAGGGAGTCGCCGGTGTTGACGACGAGGTCGGGCTCCAGGGCGCCGAGGGACCGGACCCAGTTGATCAACATGGTACGGCGAGGCGTCAGGTGGAGGTCCGAGATGTGCAGGATGCGCACCGGGCGCTGGCGCGGCTCGAGCACCGGGACGTCGAACCGGCGCAGGCGGAAGGCGTTGCGCTCGATGACGGACGCGTAGCCCAGTCCGGCCACGCCGAGACCGAGCAGGGACAGGGGCACAGCCACAGCTTTCCTCACCTGTTCATCATGCCCGAAGTGGAGACGGCAAGATGGAGCGCATGAGCGCATTGAAGGACAAGCTGAAGGCCGACCTGTCGGCTTCGATGAAGAACCGGGACGAAGTCCGTCTCCGGACGATCCGGATGGCCCTGGCGGCGGTGAACGTGGAGGAGGTCGCCGGGAAGACGGCCAGGGAGCTGTCGGACGACGAGATCCTCAAGGTGCTGACCAAGGAGGCGAAGAAGCGGCGGGAGGCCGCTGAGGCGTTCTCCAACGCCGGGCGGACCGAGCAGGCGCAGGCGGAGCTCGACGAGCAGGCGGTGCTGGAGGAGTACCTGCCGGCGCAGCTCTCGGACGAGGAGCTGTACCGGCTCGTGGACGAGGCGATCGCGGAGTCGGGGGCCGCAGGGCCGCAGGCCATGGGGCAGGTCATGAAGGTGGTCAACCCGAAGGTGGCCGGACGGGCCGAGGGGGGCCGGGTGGCCCAGGCCGTCCGCACCCGCCTGGCCGGCTGACCACAGGCGCACAGCCAAGCGCGCCGGTCACCGGAGGACGCGGCCTCCGCCCCGGCGACAGGGCGGGGGCCTGGAGCGGCCAACCTGGAGGCCGGGTGGCCCCCAAGAGGCCAAGGGCCCCGAGAGGCCAAGGCCCCCAAGAGGCCAAGGGCCACGAGAGGCTCGGGGCCCCAACGGGCCGGGGCCCCGAGAGGTCAGGGGCTCCCGGCAGCCGAGGGCTACCGGGAGAACCGGCTAGCGGCCCGGGGTGATGGGGCCGGCGTCGCCGCCGCCGTCACCGTCCGGGTCCTCGAAGATGTCCCCCCAAGGCCCGTCCCCGTCGTCGCCCCCGGGACCGCCGTCGCCGCCGTCCCCGTCGCCACGGTCGTTCCTGTCCTTCTTGGGCTTCTTCGGCGCACAGAAGTCGCTGCACCCGCCGAACCGCTCGGTGTTGACCGGGAAGAACGACGTCTTGTCGGTGTTCTTGAGCGCCGCCGCCATGGAGTCCCGCCAGATCGGCCCGGCGATCGAGGAACCGTACACGTACGGGTAGTGCTGCCCGCCGATGGTCACCCCGATGAGGTCGTGCTGGAAGGCGCCCCGGGGGTCGCCGACGCTGATCGCGGAGGCGAGGTCGGGGGTGTACCCGGCGAACCAGGCGGCGGTGTAGGCGTCGGTGGTGCCGGTCTTGCCGGCGGCGTCGCGGCCGATGCCGCCGACCTGGGACATGGTGCCCTTGGTGAACACCCCGGACAGCACCGCGTTCACCGCGTCGGCGACCTCCTCGTCGAGGACGTCCTTGCACTTGTTGCCGAACTTCTTGACCTTGCCGTCGCGGTCGGTGATCGAGGCGATGGCCTTGGGCCGGCAGTAGCGGCCGCGGGCGGCGAAGACGGCGTAGGAGTTGGCCACGGTGACCGGGTCCATCTCGTTGACGCCGAGGGTGAAGGTCGGCACCTCGTCGAGCTTGGCGCCGTCGGCGCGCTTGACGCCGAGCTTCTTGGCCATCTCGACGGTCTCGCAGAGCCCGACCTGCTCCTCGAGCTTCATGAAGAAGGTGTTGACCGAGCCCCAGGTGCCCGTTTCGAGGGTCTTGAAGCCGCCGCCACCCTCGCTGGAGTTGAAGACCTGGTGCGGCTCGCCCGCGCCGGTGGGCTTGCCGGCGCAGGTCTTGAGCTTGTTGTTCGGGTACGGGTCGACCGTGTAGGTGCGTCCGGTGTTGTTGCCGTCGCCCATCTTCATGCCGGCTTCCAGGGCCGCGGCCAGGGTGTAGGCCTTGGCGGTGGAGCCCTGCTGGAAGCCGCGGCCGCCGCCGTGCTTCTTGTCGGCGACGACGTTGTAGCTGATCTCGTTCTTCTTCGCGCTGCGGCCGAAGCGGCGGGAGGCGGCCATGGCGCGGATCTCGCCGGTTCCCGGGACGATCATCGCCTGGGAGGCGACCGGCTTGTCCTTGGTCGAGACGTACCGGCGGATGGCCTTCTCCGACGCCTTCTGCATCGCCGGGTCGAGCGTGCTGTGGATGGTGATGCCGCCGGCGTTCAGGAAGTCGAGGCGCTCCTTCTCCGTCTTGCCGAAGTCCTCGTTGTCGACGATCTCGTTCTTGACGTAGAAGCAGAAGTACGGGTACTTGCTCTCCTCGCAGCCGCCCGGAATGCGGGTGTTCTTGTAGCCCAGCGGGAGCTTCTTGGCCTCGTCCGCCTGGGGCTGGGTGACCGCCGCCTTCAGGGACTTCGCGCGCAGGACCATCGTGTCGAGCACGAGGTTGCGCCGCTCCAGCAGGCGGGCCTTGGCGTCGTTGCCGAGGGTCGGGTCGGTGGAGACCGGCTTCTGCACGGCGGCGGCGAGCGTGGCCGCCTGCACGAGGGTGAGCTTGGCCGCGGTGGTGCCGAAGAAGCGCTTGGCGGCGGCCTCGATGCCGTGTGCGCCCGCGCCGAAGTAGGCGATGTTGAGGTACTTCTCCAGGATCTGGTCCTTGGTGTACTTCTCCTCGATCGCCATGGCGTAGCGCAGCTCGTTGAGCTTGCGGGAGAGCGTCGGCGCGATGGCGGCCTGGTGCTCGGCGTCGGTGGTGGCCTTGTTGACCAGCACCTGCTTGACGTACTGCTGGGTGATCGACGAACCACCCTGCACGACGCCGCCGCCGCCGATGTTCTTGAGCAGGGCTCGGGCGGTGCCCTCGATGTCGATCGGGCCGTGCTCGTAGAAGCGGTAGTCCTCGATCGCGATGATCGCGTCCTGCATGACCGGGGCGATCTGGTCGAGCCGTACCGGAATGCGGTACTCGTCGTAGAACTGACCGATCTGCTTGCCGTTCACATCGTTCAGTACGGCCAGCATCTTGAGCGGCGGCTCGTCGAGGTTCTCCGGCTTGAGGTTGAGCGCCTCGGTGCCGGTTTTGACCGTGAGCCCGGCGCCGCCGACGGCGGGCAGGGCGACCGCGGCGGCGAGCACGCCGGCGATGCCGCCGGCGAGAAGCAGCCGCGCGACGCTGACGACGGGGTTCGCACGATCTTTGCCCTGAGCTTGCACGGAACCTAGGTTACGTCGAAAGGGTGTCCTTATCGGTAACTGAACCCCATTTCGCCTTGACTGGTGGGGGTGACTAGTCATTCCCGGTCAACACTCCGTCGAAAAATTGGTCCGCTGGGGTCTGTCGGCCCGAACGGCTCGTTGCGTACGTTCTCCTCTGCGGCAACTGAATACGGAGGCTCGGCGCCCGCGCCCGTCGGCCCCAACTGACGACTGACCACCTAAGGGGAGTGGGGTCGAACATGTGGATCACGGATTGGACCTCCCGAGCCGCCTGTCGGGGTGCGGACCCGGACGCTCTGTTCGTCCAGGGAGCTGCCCAGAACAGGGCGAAACTAATCTGCCGAGGATGCCCGGTCCGTACCGAATGCCTCGCCGATGCGCTTGACAACCGCATCGAGTTCGGGGTGTGGGGCGGTATGACGGAACGGGAACGTCGAGCGCTGCTGCGGCGGCGTCCAGACGTCGACTCCTGGCGCGAGCTGCTCGAGGCCGCCAAGGAGGAGTACGAGCGGACGAACGAGCTGATCGCCGGCTGACCCAGCCAGCCTGACATGCCGGTACGGCAGGCAAGCCGCCTGCCGTACCGGCATGTCAGCGCGTTCTGAGGCGCCTCACGAGGCCAGCAGCCGGCCGATCTCGCGCAGTCCGTCGAGGTCGTGCACGTCCTGCGACATGGCCGGCACCTGCACCACGGGGACGGTCGGGTGCGCCGAGGTGAAGTGCTCCTGCTCCCGTCCCTCGCGGGCGGCGAGCTGCATCCGGCCGGCGTGCAGCCGCAGCACGGCGGCGGTCAGCTCGTGCTCGCCGCGCGTCTCCAGCTCTTCCGCGGCAGCCGTACTGCGAGCCGCGGTGAGCCCGGAGGCGGGGGACAGGTGCACGCGGTTGACCACCAGCCCGGCCAGCGGCATGCGCTCCTCGGCCAGGCGCTCGACGAAGTAGGCCGCCTCGCGCATGGCGTCGCGCTCGGGCACGGCGACGACCACGAAGGCGGTCCCGCTGGCCTGGAGCAGCTTGTAGGTCATCTCGGCGCGCTGCCGGAAGCCGCCGAAGACGGCGTCGAGCGCGGAGACGAAGGTCTGCAGGTCCTTGATCACCTGGGCGCCGAGCAGCTTGGTCATCGCGCCGGCGACGAGTCCGAACCCGGCGTTGAGCAGCTTGAAGGCGCTGCGCCCGCCGGCCTTGGCGGGAGCGGTGAGCAGCTTGATGAAGCGGCCGTCGAGGAAGCGGCCCAGCCGCTCGGGGGCGTCGAGGAAGTCGAGTGCCGAGCGGGAGGGCGGGGTGTCGACGATGATCAGGTCCCACTCGTCGGAGCGGCGGAGCTGGCCCAGCTTCTCCATCGCCATGTACTCCTGCGTGCCCGCGAAGGATGACGACAAAGACTGATAAAACGGGTTGGTCAGGATCTGTCGGGCTCGTTCCGGGTCCGCGTGCGCTTCGATGATCTCGTCGAAGGTCCGCTTCATGTCGAGCATCATCGCGAACAACTGGCCGCCGGCCTCGGTCTCGGTGACCTTGCGCGGGGTGTTGTCCAGCTCGGTGAGGCCCATCGACTGCGCCAGGCGGCGGGCCGGGTCGACGGTCAGCACCACCGCGCACCGGCCGCGCTCGGCGGCCCGCAGGCCCAGTGCGGCGGCCGTGGTGGTCTTGCCCACGCCGCCGGAGCCGCAGCAGACGATGATCCGGGTGTTGCGGTCGTCGAGGATCGCGTCGACGTCCAGCACCGGGGCTTTCCTGCTCACGCCGACTCCCATCCCCACCGACCGTCGAAAACCGTGCTCACGCCGCTCCCTGGTTTCGCATGCTCTCGGCCAGCTCGTACAGCCCGGTCAGGTCCACCCCGTCGGCCAGCAGCGGCAGCTCGTAGCGGGGCAGCCCGGCCTCGGCCAGCGTGGCCCGCTCGGCCGCCTCCAGCTCGGTGCGCTTGGCGTGCTCGACGATCTCCTCCAGCAGCGCCTCGGCCGCCTTGGAGGCGTCCGCCGGCCCGTCGGTCAGTCCGGCCGCCTTCAACCCCAGCGCGAGCTCGCCGACATCGAAGCGACCCTTGACAGCCGAGTCAAGAGCGGCCTGCGGGAGCTGTGATTCGCGCACCATGTTGACGAAAACGCCACCCGGGCGGAGCCCGGCCGAACGCAATTCCGCGATGCCGTCGAGGGTCTCCTGGACCGGCATCTCCTCAAGCAAAGTCACAAAGTGCACGGCCGTTTCCGGACTTTTCACGACCCCGGACACCAGGTCGGAGTGGTTCTTGATCGGCCCGACCTTCGCCAGCCCCGCGACTTCCTTGGTCACGTTGAGGAAGCGGGTGATCCGCCCGGTGGGCGGCGCGTCCAGCACGACCGCGTCGTAGACCCGCTTGCCGCGCTTGTCGCGCCGGCGGACCGCCTCGGTCGTCTTGCCCGTCACCAGCACGTCGCGGAAGCCCGGCGCCACGGTGGTCGCGAAGTCGACGATGCCCATCCGGGTCAGCGCCTTGCCCGCGCGCCGCATGCCGTAGAACATCTCCATGTACTCGAGCATGGCCTCTTCTGGATCGATGGCCAGCGCGTGCACGTCGCCCCCGCCGGGCGCGACGGCGATCCGCCGCTCCTCGTACGGCAGCGGCGGCAGGTCGAAGATCTGCGCGATGCCCTGGCGGCCCTCGACCTCCACGAGCAGCACCTTCCGCCCGCCTGAGGCCAGGGCAAGGGCCAGCGCGGCGGCGGCGGTCGTCTTGCCCGTGCCACCTTTGCCCGTCACCACGTGCAGCCGCACGCCGTCCCAATCCGTGTCCCGGTCCACGCTTGAGAGGCTACCGAACGGTCACTTGCTGAAACCTCGCACGGGCCTTTGACCTCCGTCACACTACGCTGAGCCCCATGAAGAAATGGGAGTACCTCACCGCGCCGCTGCTGGTGCACAACACCAAGATGATCCTCGACAACTTCGGCGCCGACGGCTGGGAACTCGTCCAGGTCGTGCCCGGCCTCAACCCGGAGAACCTGGTCGCCTACTTCAAGCGGGAGAAGGCGTGAGCGGGCACGAGGAGCGCCTGGCCAAGCTGGGCATCACGCTGCCCGAGGTCGTCCCGCCGCTGGCCGCCTACACGCCTGCCGTACGCTCCGGCAGCTACGTCTACACCTCCGGCCAGGTGCCCATCGTCGACGGCCAGGTCGTGGCCACCGGCAAGCTCGGCGCGGAGATCACCCTGGAGCAGGGCGTCGAGCTGGCCCGCATCTGTGCCCTCAACGCCGTCGCCGCCCTCCGCACCCAGCTCTCGTCGCTGGACGACGTGGTGCGCATCGTCAAGGTCGTCGTCTTCGTGGCCAGCTGGTCGGAGTTCTACGACCAGCCCGCCGTCGGCAACGGCGCCAGCGACCTGCTGCGCGAGATCTTCGGCGACGCCGGCGTCCACGCGCGCAGCGCCGTCGGGGTGTCCGTGCTCCCGCGCAACGTCCCGGTCGAGGTCGAACTCATCGCCGAGGTGCGCTGAGCTCTCGGGTCCGGCTGCGGTCACGCGGCTCCGGGTACACCACGATCAGGTCCTCGCCCACGCCTTCGTCGAGCGTCCTGGTGTGCAGCCGGACCCGGTACCTTCCCGCCTTGGGCAGGGGCAGGGCGACCTTCAGGCCCCGGCCCCTGAGATGCAGGCGGCCGGTGGTGAGCCGGAGGTCCGCCTCGGCCACGGCGTCCCAGCCCCGGCGGCGCAGGGGCGGGGGCGTGTTCACCAGCTTCACCGTCACGCAGATGCCGCCGTACTCGATCGTGGTGGTCACCACGGCCGCGCCACCGGCGGCCACAAGCGGCCGGTCGTAGTCGAGCTGCTCGGCTTGCAGCGCGTCCAGGCTCGCCGCCCGCCCGTCGTAGACGCGGTAGCCGTCCCAGTCGGTGGGCAGATGGGCCGCGGTGACCTCGTGTACGGCCCGCAGCGTAGGCCAGGGGTCGCGGCAGCTCCCGGCATACTCGGCGGCTTCAGCGGCCAGCGCCGTGCGCCGCTCGGCCTGTTCCGCGGTCTGCCGCTCCCGGAGCTGCGCCGAGGAGAGCAGCAGGTCGGGGTGCTCCCGCGCGACGGCGTCCGGGCACAGGTAGACCAGGATCTCCGCCCGCCCCTTCTTGATCCCTCCGGCCGCGCACCGCTTCCAGCCCTCGGACAGCAGGTGCCGATCGGTGACCGCTTCGTCGCGGAGGAAGCCGTACCCCTCGTTCGCCGCCAGGCAGAGATAGGCCCGCCGCCGTTCCTGCGGGGAGGCGTCGGCGTAGCGGGGGATCGAGGAGCAGTCCGCGTCCCGCCAGGTGGCGGTGTCGTGCGGCAGGGCCTCGGGCGCGATCAGCAGGAGCGCCGGCATCAGGAGCCAGGCGGGTGGCCGGAGTGGGGCGGGTTCCGACCCGGTGGTGGGGGAGCTGAGCTCGTGGGCCGTCCGGGCCAGCCAGACGACCTCGAAGAGCGCCACCACCTCCAGGAGGCCGCGCACCGGCTCGCCGAACAGGCCGCCGACGACGGAAGGGAGGAAGGAAAGGAACTGCAGCGCCCCCAGCACCAGGGTCGCCCGGCTCCAGCGTCCGTCGCGGCGTTGCGCGATCAGCATCATGATCAGCCCGGTCAGCGCCGCCGCCCCCAGGGCCAGCGCCACGGCGAGGACCAGCATCGGGGTGGCCTGGGCGACACGGACCAGGACGCCGGTCTCGATGAGCAGGCCGCCCCCGGCGGCCAGCAGGCTGAAGGCGATCATGGCGAGCCGGAACCCCCGCCCGGAGCCGGTCACCACCCCCGCGAACAGGACCACGATCGACACCCACAGAGCGGCGTCCACCGCGGTTGCCGGCCCTTCGGCGAGCGGAACCGGCAGCAGCCGCCAGACGACGTAGACGTACAGCAGCCACCGCAGCCCGCGCGCCCGAGGGGACAGCGGCAAGCGCTCGGCCGGGCCCTTGAGCACCTGCCAGAACATCCACGAGTTGGCCAGCCCGACCAGGAGCAGCCCGATCAGGACGAGCGGGATGGAGACTTCCGAGAACGGCGCCGGGTACCACTGGACGACGGTCCAGGCCGGGTCGAGCGAGCCCCGCACCAAGCTGATGGCGACGGCGATCAAAACGACCGCCAGGTTGAGTGACGCCGCTAACCAGCCCAGGGGGAGCTTGCGCACAGGTAGGCACCCTTTCCACGCGAAAGGCCTGATCGTAATATGACCGAGTGATGTTCTAGGGAGGCTGGGTGGAACTGCCGCAGGAGCTGCTGGAGCGGGCGAGGGCCATCGCCGCCGGCCGCATCGACCCGGTTCCCGCACGGGACTCGGCCACGGTGGCACTGTTGCGTGACCGCCCGGGCGGCCTGGAGGTCTACCTGCTGCGGCGGAAGGCGACGATGGCGTTCGCGGCCGGCGCGTACGTGTTCCCCGGCGGTTCGGTGGATCCGCGCGACACCGACCACGCCCTCGCCTGGGCCGGGCCGAGCCCCGCCGAGTGGGCCAAGATCCTGCAGTCGGACGAGAGCACCGCGCGCGGCCTGGTGTGCGCGGCGGTGCGGGAGACGTTCGAGGAGTCCGGGGTGCTGCTGGCCGGTCCCGGCCCCGACGAGGTGGTCGCGGACACCACGGGGGAGGACTGGGAGGCCGACCGGCTGGCCCTGATCGACCGCGGCCTCGCCTTCGCCGACTTCCTCGACCGCCGCGAGCTCGTCCTCCGCACCGACCTGCTCACCGCCTGGGCGCACTGGGTGACGCCCGACGTGGAGACGAAGCGGTTCGACACCCGCTTCTTCGCCGCGGCTCTGCCGTACGGACAGCGGACCAGGGACGTCGGCGGCGAGGCCGACCAGGTGTGCTGGGCCCGCCCACGGGAGGCCCTGAACCGGGCCGAGCGCGGGGACATCTTCCTCATGCCGCCGACCTACGTGACCCTCGGGGAACTGGCCGAGTACGGCGAGAGCGCCGCGGTGCTCGCCGCCGAGCGGGAGATCGTCCGGGTGCAGCCGCGCGTGGTCGAGATCGACGGACAGGTCAGACTGGACGTATGAGCGGCCTCTACATCCCCGTGGGCAGCCCCGACGGCTCCAGCACCGCCCACGCCCGCAACCTGCTCGCCCCCAACCCCGGCCCGATGACCCTCGACGGCACCAACACCTGGGTGATCGGGACCGGGCGGCGCGTGGTGGTCGTGGACCCAGGTCCCGACGACGAGGCCCACCTCCAGCGCGTGGTGAAGCACCTGGACGGCGGGCAGGTCACGCAGATCCTGCTCACGCACGGCCACCACGACCACAGCGGCGGCGCGCGGCGCTTCGCGGAGCTGACCGGCGCCCCGGTGCGGGCCCTGGACCCGCAGCACCGGCTGGGCGAGGAGGGCCTGGCCGACGGCGACGTGATCGACGTGGACGGGCTGGAGATCCGGGTGTACGGCACGCCGGGCCATTCGTTCGACTCGCTGTGCTTCTGGATCGAGGCCGACCGGGCGATGCTCACCGGCGACACCATCCTGGGCCGCGGCACGACGGTGATCGCGCACGACGGCGACCTGGGCGACTACCTGCGCAGCCTCGACCGCCTGGTGCGCGGCGCCGAGGCGCTGGGCGCGCGAGCGCTGCTGCCCGGACACGGCCCGGTGCTCCCGGACCCGCTGGCGGTGCTGGAGGCCTACCGCGCGCACCGGCAGGAGCGGCTCGACCAGATCAGAGCCGCCCTGCGGCAGGGCGCGCGCACGCCGCGCGAGATCGTGGAGATCGTCTACGCCGAGGTGGACCCGAGCCTGTGGCCCGCGGCCGAATGGTCGGTGCGGGCCCAGCTCGACTATCTGGACCGGTTGTAGAGCCGGTCGAGGTCGAGGATCGTGACCGCCTTGGCCTCGATCCGGAGCCACCCGCGCTGCGCGAAGTCGGCCAGCGCCTTGTTGACCGTCTCGCGGGAGGCGCCGACCAACTGGGCCAGCTCCTCCTGGGTGAGGTCGTGGTGGACGCGCACGCCCTCCTCGGTCTTGGTGCCGAAGCGCTCGGCCAGGTCTAGCAACTGCTTGGCGACCCGCCCCGGCACGTCGGTGAAGACCAGGTCGGCCAGCACGTCGTTGGTGCGCCTGAGCCGCTGGGCCAGGGCGCGCAGCAGGTGGAGCGCCACCTCGGGCCGTCCGGTCAGCCAGGGGCGCAGGTCGTCGTGGCCCAGCCCGGCCAGCCGTACGTCGGTCAGCGCCGTCGCGGTGGCCGTGCGCGGCCGCGGGTCGAACAGGGAGAGCTCGCCGAACATCTCGCTCGGCCCCAGCACGCTGAGCAGGTTCTCCCGCCCGTCGGTCGAGGTGCGCGAGAGTTTGATCTTGCCTTCGAGCACGACATAGAGCCGGTCACCCGTCTCGCCCTCGCTGAAGAGCGTCTGCCCCTTGGACAACTGGACCTCGGTGATGCTCGTCCGCAGCGCCGCGGCGCTCTCACGGTCGAGCGCGGCGAACAGGGGGGCCTTGCCCAGCACGTCTTCGGTGTTCACTCTTGCCTCCTCTGTTCTCATTGTGACGCACCCCACCCATAGGCTGGCATCATGGCCTTGAACACGCGGAAGCCGGAGACCCGGCTGGGGCTGGTACGGCGGGCACGGCGCATGGACCGCATCCTGGCCGAGACCTACCCCGATGCCCACTGCGAGCTCGACTTCGGCAGTCCGCTGGAGTTGCTGGTCGCCACCATTCTGTCGGCGCAGTGCACCGACAAGCGCGTCAACATGGTCACCCCGGTTCTTTTTGCGAAATACCCCACGGTGGAGGACTACGCGGCCGCCGACCGCGCCGAGATGGAAGAGATCATCAGGTCCACCGGCTTCTTCCGCGCCAAGACCAACAGCATCATCGGCATGGCCCAGGCGGTCTGCGAGCGTTATCGGGGCGTGGTGCCCAACAAGCTGAAGGACCTGGTCACGCTGCCCGGCGTCGGCCGGAAGACCGCCAACGTGGTGCTGGGCAACGCCTTCGACGTGCCGGGCCTGACCGTCGACACGCACTTCCAGCGGCTGGTGCGGCGCTTCGGCTGGACTGAGGAGACGGACCCGGTCAAGATCGAGCACGCGGTCGCCGAGCTCATCCCCAGGCGGGAGTGGACGTGGTTCTCCCATCGGGTGATCTGGCACGGGCGCCGGATCTGTCATGCCCGGCGCCCGGCCTGCGGGGTCTGCCCGCTGGCGGCCCTGTGCCCCGCGTACGGCGCCGGCCCCACGGACGCGGCCACGGCGACCAAGCTCGTCAGGTCCGGCCCGTTCTCGTGAATATTTCCGCCCGGACCGATGTTGGAGCGTCCATGGCCCCCGAATGGCTCCACACCCTCGTGTCACAGGCCGCGCAGGCCCCCGTGCCGCTGAGCGTGCGCCCGCCGGCCGACGGGAGCGGGCGGCCGGCGGCGGTGCTCCTGCTGTTCGGCGAGGGCCCGGACGTGTTGCTGATCCAGCGCAGCTCGCGCGGGCGGCGGCACGCGGGCCAGCCGGCCTTCCCCGGCGGCGGCGTCGACCCGGAGGACGGCGGCCCGGTCGGGGCGGCGTTGCGCGAGGCGCAGGAGGAGACTGGGCTCGACCCGGCCGGCGTCGAGGTGATCGGGACGATGCCCGAGCTCTACGTCTGGCGCAGCGACAACCGGGTGACCCCGGTGGTCGGCTGGTGGCACACGCCCTGCGCGGTGCATCCGGCGGCGCCCGACGAGGTCGAGTCGGTCGAGCGGGTGCCGGTCGCCGAGCTGGCCGACCCGGCCAACCGCCTCAAGCTGCGCCACCCGAGCGGCTACGCGGGCCCGGCCTTCCGGGTGCGCGGCCTGCTGGTGTGGGGCTTCACCGCGGGCATCCTCGACAACGTGCTGCGCTGGAGCGGCTTCGAGCGGCCCTGGGACCGCGAACGGGTGGAGGACCTACCGCCCGACGTCCTCAACCTCGCCGCACGCGGCTAGGGCGCCGTCGATGGCCCACAGCAGGGTCTCGTCGGTCTCGCTGGCCCTGAGGTAGCGCAGGACCAGCCTGGCGCGGTCCTTCTCGGCCACCGAGCGCATCAGGTCCACCCCGCGCAGCCGCTCGGCGAGCGTGTCACTGGCGCACAGACGGCGGGCCACGATGAAGGCTTCCATACCGCGAAGGTATTTCCGGTGGTCAACCGTTCCTCGCCGAACACCTGCACAATTGACTGTTCCGCTGGATACCTTTGAAGCGTGCGCGGCGATCTGCTTGACCTCATTTTGATCGGCCTCGTGATCGCCTTCGGCATCTCGGGCTACCGGCAGGGTTTCATCATCGGTGCGATGAGCTTCGTCGGGTTCGCCGGAGGGGTGGTGCTCGGCGTCTTCATCGCGCCGCCGCTCGCCAAGGGGGTCGTCGACGGCGACATCGAGCAGGCGCTGCTGGCCATCGTGATCGTCTTCCTGACCGCCACCATCGGGCAGTTCGCCTCCTCCACGATCGGCGCGGTGATCCGCAGCCACGTGACGTGGGAGCCGGCCAAGATGGTCGACGCGCTGGGCGGCACGCTGGCCAGCGGGCTGTCGGTGCTGGTGTTCGCCTGGCTGGTCGGAAGCCTCCTGGTGGCCAGCTCCTTCGCCCCGATCGTCGACCAGATCCGCAACTCGCTGCTGCTCAACACGGTCGACAACGCCGTGCCCGAGGCGGCCAAGGACTGGCAGAAGCCGTTCAAGGAGTTCATCGACCGTTCGGAGTTCCCGCCGGTCTTCGACGCGATCGGCGGCACCCAGCTCACCGACGTGCCCCCGCCCGACACCGGCGTGCTGCGCGGCAACCCGCGCCTGGAGCGGGCCCGCGAGGCGATCGTGAAGGTCAAGGGCACCGCCGAGAGCTGCGGCAAGGTCATCGAGGGCACCGGGTTCGTCTTCTCCAACGACCACGTCATGACCAACGCGCACGTGGTCGCCGGGGTCACCGCCGAGCTGCGGGTGGTCGACCACAACTCCAAGGTCCACCTGGCCACCGTGGTGCGGTACAACCCGCGGCGTGACATCGCGGTGCTGCACGTGCCGGGGCTGAACCAGCGGCCGCTGGAGTTCGACGGCACCGCCGAGCGGGGCGCCAACGCGATCATCGCGGGCTACCCGAAGGGCAAGGGCTTCACGCCCGAGGCGGCCCGCATCGCGCGCACCCAGATGGCCAAGGGGCCCGACATCTACCGCAGCTCGAACGTGACGCGCGAGGTCTACCAGATCCGCGGGCGGGTGCTGCCCGGCAACTCCGGCGGGCCGCTGCTGACCACCGATGGGCGGGTCTACGGCGTGATCTTCGCCGCGGCGACGAACCAGGCCGAGACCGGGTACGCGCTGACCGCCAACGAGGTCCGCAGCGACATCGAGCAGGGGCGCGACGACACCACGCCGCAGGGCACCCAGTCGTGCGACTAGCCGCGGGTCAGGGGAGCGCCTGCCGTACCGCCTGGATGGCCTCCTCGGCGGAGTCGGCGCCGGCGTCGAGGCTGGCCGCCGCCCGGCCGGCCGGTTCGTACGGCGGGCCGTAGGCCTGCACCTTGGCCGCGCCACGGGCCAGGAGCTGGCCTGCGCCGGTGCGGTTGCCGCGCTGCAGGTGCGTGAGGCCCACACAGATCTGCGCCAGGCCCTGCCACAGCTCGCGTTCGGGCTCCGGGGCACACTTCCAGCGGCCCTCGAAGACCTCGTGCGCGTGGAAGGGCCGGCCCTCGGCCAGCAACTGCCGCGCGTCGTCCAGCGCCTGCTCGGCGGTGGGCGCGTAGTCGTCGGGCACGCGGTCGACGCCGGGCGTGCCGTAGGGGAGCGGCCTGCCGTACTCGTCACGCGGCCGGGCGTTGCGCGGGCGCCCCTGCGTGTCGCGGTCGCGGCTCACCGGTCGGGCTCCTCGTCGGCGAGCCAGCCGAGCAGCTCGGTGTCGAACGCCTCGGGCCGCTCCTCGTGCGGGAAGTGCCCGGCGCCCTCCAGCAGCCGCCAGCGGTACGGCGCGGCCACGTAGCGGCCGGAGCCCTGCGCGGTGCGGGGCAGCATGCAGCGGTCGAGCGCGCCGTGCAGGTGCAGCGTGGGCGCCTCGACCTCGGCCTGCATCGCGCGGGCGTAGCGCAGGCCGTCGGGGCGGAGCTGGGAGCGGCCGAACCAGCGGTGGTACTCCAGCGCGCAGTGCGCCACGGCGGGGATCCGGAAGGCTCGCTGGTAGGTCTGAGCGCTCTCCTCGTCCGGCCAGCCGGGCCCCGACCAGGTGTCGAGCAGGCGGCCGACCAGGTGCTTGGCCAGTCGGCGCTCCGGCAGGAAGGGTAGCTGGAAGCCGAAGAAGTGGGCGCTGGCGCGGAGCTGGCCGAACGGGTCGGTCCGCAGGGCGCTGCGCAGCCGCAGCGGGTGCGGGGCGCTGACGGCGACCAGGCGGTGCACCGACTTGGGGGAGAGCGCGGCCATGGTCCAGCCGAGCAGGCCGCCCCAGTCGTGGCCGACCACGATCGCGCCGGTCTCGCCGAGCGCGCGGATCAGGCCGGTGGCGTCGCTGGCCAGGGTCGGCAGGTCGTAGCCGCGCGGCGGCTTGTCGCTGCCGCCGTACCCGCGCAGGTCCACCGCGACGGCGCGGTAGCCGTTCTGGGCGAGGCTGACGAGCTGGCGCCGCCAGGTCCACCAGAACTGCGGGAAGCCGTGCAGGAGCAGCACCAGCGGGCCCTCGCCGGCCTCGACCACGTGGAAGCGCGTGCCGCCGGCGTGGACCGCGCGGTGGGTCCAGGGGCCCTCGATCTCGACGAAGGACTCGTCAGGGTGTGCCATCGGCCGGCTCCGCGATCTCTTTCAGGCCTTTGAGCGAGCGGGTGGTGCGCTTCATGCCGTCCATGCCCTTGAGCTTGCGCACGCCGAACCAGATCGCGCCCGCGGCCACCAGCAGGTAGACGGCGGTCACGATGAGGAAGGAGGCCCAGACGGGCAGCCAGAGCGCGAGCAGGAAGGCCAGGGCGAAGGAGATCAGGATCAGGCAGAGGTGCAGCATGAACGCCGCGCCGGCGAAGGCTCCGGCGGCCGTGCCGACCTTCTTGAGGTTGAAGCTGAGCTCCGACTTGGCCAGCTCGATCTCGGAGCGGACCAGCGTGGAGATCTGGTCGGTGGCCTGGGCGACCAGCGAGCCGAGGCTCTCCTCGACTTCCGGAGCTTGCGGCATGTCGGAGGTTTGGGACATGAGGTCTCCTATCTTGCCTCGCGGCGCTTGCGAACCCGGACGTGCAGCAGCACGGCGGCGAGTACCGAGGCGATCAGGCTAGCGGTGAGCACTCCGGTCGTGACGGCCGCCGACCGCGCGGGATCGTCGCCGTAGGCGAGGTTCCCGATGAGCAGCGAGACGGTGAACCCGATACCGCCCAGCAACGAGACCGCAGCCATGTCGCGCCAGTGCAACTCCTCCGACAGTCTGGCCAGGCCGAGCCGTACCGACAGCCAGGCCCCGCCGAACACGCCGACGAACTTCCCGATCACGAGCCCAGCAATCACTCCCATGACTACCCGATCGTCGAAGATCGTGCTGAATCCGGCAAGCGACACACCGGCCGACAGGAACGCGAACACCGGAACGGCGAATCCGGCGGAGATCGGGCGGGTGTAGTGATCGGCCTTCTCGATGTTGGCGATGTTGGTCAGCAGGCCCAGTGCGACGCCCGCGACGGTCGCGTGCACGCCGCTGGCCTCCAGGCAGCCCCAGGCGATCAGGCCGAGCGGGAGGTAGATCCACAGGCTGCCGGCCCGCTTGGCCTGGAGCACGCCGTACAGCGCGATGGCGAGCACGCCGCCGCCGAGCATGAGCAGGTCGACGTGCTCGGTGTAGAAGATGGCGATGATGCTGATCGCGCCCAGGTCGTCGACGACCGCGCAGGTCAGCAGGAAGGCGCGCAACGCCGCGGGCATCGCGCTGGCGGTGACGGCGAGCACGGCGAGGGCGAAGGCGATGTCGGTGGCGGTCGGGATGGCCCAGCCGCGGGCGGCGTCCGGGGCGCCCCAGCTCACCGCGAGGTAGACGACCGCGGGGACTATCATGCCCGCGATGGCGGCGATGATCGGCAGGGCGGCCTTGCGCAGGTTGGCGAGCTCGCCGTGGACGAACTCCTCCTTGACCTCCAGGCCGGCGACGAAGAAGAAGATCGCCAGGAGGCCGTTCTGGGCCCAGTGGTAGAGCTCCAGCGGTCCGAGCCGGATGTGCTGGAGTGCGGTGTATGTGTCGTTGGAGACGTTCGCCCAGACCAGCGCGGTGACCGTGGCGACGAGCATGATGATGCCGCCGATGGTTTCCAGGCGCAGCGCCTCGGCCAGGGTCTTCGCGTAGTGGACGGTCGGGCGTAGTGGCCATTTCTCCGCGGCGCGGCGCACGTGATCTCCCTCGATGGCTCGGATCGCTGAATCGGTTCCCCCGAAACGCCGACCAGACTTCCCGGCACACCTGGTGATCAGCCTATATGTGGGGGTACGGCCCGCATGCCGTACCCCCCCTGGTGTCGCTAGTCCTCGGACTTGGCGCTGGGCAGCTTCTCCGAGATGAGGTTCATCACGGTGCTGTCGGCCAGCGTGGTGACGTCGCCGATGCTGCGGTTCTCGGCCACGTCACGCAGGAGGCGGCGCATGATCTTGCCCGAGCGGGTCTTCGGCAGCTCGGGGACGACCAGGATCTGCCGCGGCTTGGCGATCGGGCCGAGCGTCTTGGAGACGTGGTCGCGCAGGTCCTTGGCGATGTCCGCGCCCTCCTCGGCGCCGCCGCGCAGGATCACGAAGGCGACGATGGCCTGCGTGGTCAGCGGGTCGGTGGCGCCCACGACGGCCGCCTCGGCGACCTTCGGGTGCGAGACGAGCGCGCTCTCCACCTCGGTGGTGGAGATGTTGTGGCCGGAGACGAGCATGACGTCGTCCACGCGGCCGAGCAGCCACAGGTCGCCGTCCTCGTCCTTCTTGGCGCCGTCGCCGGGGAAGTACATGCCCTCGAAGCGGCTCCAGTAGGTGTCGACGTAGCGCTGGTCGTCGCCCCAGATGGTGCGGAGCATTGACGGCCACGGCTCCTTGACCACGAGGAAGCCGCCGCCGCCGTTGGGCACGCTGTTGCCCTGGTCGTCGACGACGTCGGCGACGATGCCGGGCAGCGGGCGCATCGCGGCGCCGGGCTTGCCGTGGGACAGGCCGGGCAGCGGGCTGATCATGATCGCGCCGGTCTCGGTCTGCCACCAGGTGTCCACGACCGGGGTACGGCCGCCGCCGATGTGCTCGCGGTACCAGACGTAGGCCTCGGGGTTGATCGGCTCGCCCACGCTGCCCAGGACCCGCAGGCTGGACATGTCGTACTTCGCGGGGATGTCGTCGCCCCACTTCATGAAGGTCCGGATCGCGGTGGGGGCGGTGTAGAGGATCGTGACCTTGTACTTCTGCACGATCTCCCAGAACCGGCCGCGGTGCGGGGTGTCCGGGGTGCCCTCGTACAGCACGCTGGTCGCGCCGTTGGCGAGCGGGCCGTAGACGATGTAGGAGTGGCCGGTCACCCAGCCGATGTCGGCGGTGCACCAGTAGACGTCGGTCTCCGGCTTGAGGTCGAAGACGGCGTGGTGGGTGTAGGCCGACTGGGTCAGGTAGCCGCCGGTGGTGTGCAGGATGCCCTTGGGCTTGCCGGTGGTGCCGCTGGTGTACAGGATGTACAGCGGGTGCTCGGCGTCGTGGGGCTGGGCCTCGTGGTCCTCGGACTGCTTGGCGACGACGTCGTCCCAGAAGACGTCCCGGTCGTTCACCGCGATTTCCTGATTTGTCCGGCGGACGACGAGGACCTTCTGGACGTTCGGCGTGTTCGCCACGGCCTCGTCCACGGTCGGCTTCAGCGCGCTCGGCGCGCCGCGGCGGTAACCGCCGTCGGCGGTGATCACCAGCTTGGCGTCCGCGTCCTCGATCCGGCTCTGCAGCGCGCTCGCGCTGAACCCGCCGAACACCACGCTGTGGATCGCCCCGATGCGGGCGCATGCCAGCAGCGAGATCGGCAGCTCGGGGATCATCGGCATGTAGATCGCCACGCGGTCGCCCTTGCCGACGCCCAGCTCGATCAGCGCGTTCGCCGCCTTGTTGACCTCCCGCTGCAGGTCGCGGTAGGTGATGGTACGGCTGTCGCCCTCCGGCTCGCCCTCCCAGTGGAAGGCGACCTTCTCGCCGCGCCCGGCCTCCACGTGGCGGTCGACGCAGTTGTAGGCCACGTTCAACTCGCCGCCCACGAACCACTTGGCGAACGGGGGGTTCCACTCCAGCGTGGTGTCCCACTTCTTCGCCCAGGTCAGCCGGTCGGCGGCCTGCTCCCAGAAGCCCAGACGGTCGGCGGCGGCCTCCTCGTAGGCGGCGGCGGTGACGTTGGCCGCCGCAGCGAGCTCGGCCGGCGGCGCGAACCGACGGGTCTCCTGCAGGAGATTGGACAGCGTCTCCTGGGTCTCTGGGGCGTTATCGGCCACTTCGTACTCCTTCGAAGGCATAGGTCGGGTCCCACTTCACCAGGTGGGGGGTGGTGAAGACAAGAGGTCTAGACAGGTCTGTACCTATTCGGGGTTGTCAAGGGTGGCGACAACTGCAATTAAACCGTTGTCATCTTGAAATCAAGAATGGTGGGGTGGGGTAAATGCGGGGGTGGGTTTTGAGGGGTGGGTTTTCTTGATCATTTGCGGGGTGGTTGGGTCCTGATTCGGGGGTGGCTTTCGGGGTGGCTTTCGGGGGTGAGGGCTCTTTGCGGGGCGGGGTGCCGGGTGTGGCCCGCCATTCCTCCACCCGTCGCCGAGTTCACCTTCGCCGCCCCCCTCTCGCGCCCGGCCCCTTCTCGCGCCCGGCCCCTTCTCACGCCGACCCTTCCGGGGCTGACCTCTTTCTCGCTGGCCCTTCCCAGTCAGTGCGCCACCGGGCCAGCACCACTCCCGCGCTCCACCCCTACCCGCCGGTAAGGTCGTCCCTGTGACCGACCCGTTGGCAGTGATCGCGCAGCTCCCAGGCGTCCCCGAGGCCGTCGAGGAGGCCCGCAAGGCCGTGGACCGCCTGTACCGCCACCGTGTACTGCGCCGCCGCAGCCCAGAGGTCTCCGCCGAGACCGCCCTCCGAGGCGCCAGAGCCTCAGCCGCCCTGTCCGGCGTGGACGTCGACCTCACCCCCCTCCGCGCAGGCGAGATCGACGACCCCACAGTCCAGGGCGCCCTCAGAGCTTCCGCAGAGATCGGACGCCTCGGCTCCACCTGGCGCACAGCCCCCCGCCAGGTGTTGGCCCGCCTCCACACCGTCGCCGCCCACGGCCTGGCCCCGGAGTCCTCCCTGGGCCGCCCCCGTCAGGACGAAGCCCTGGCCACCCGCCTGGACGGCCTGGTCTCCCTCATCATCACCGGCACCAAGACCCCGGCGTTGGTCCTGGCCGCAGTCGTCCACGCCGAGCTGGCCGTACTCGACCTCTTCGGCACCGCCGACGGCGTCGTCGCCCGTGCCGCCGAGCGCCTCACCCTCGTCGAGTTCGGCCTGGACCCCAAGTCCCTGGTCCCCTCCGAGATCGGCCACCTGTCCTTGGACTACTCGGCCGCCCTCAAGAGCTACACCACCGGCACCCCCACCGGCGTAGCCACCTGGCTCCGCCACTGCGCCGAAGCCGTCATCCTCGGCGTCCGCGAAACCACCGCCATCTGCGAAGCCATGCAACGCGGCTAACCCCCCGGCCAGCACCCCAGAGCCCAACCACCCTGGCCAGACATCCCTGACCAGCCACCCTGAGCAACCACTCCTAGTCAGGCACCCCTGGGACGGCCACCCCTGGCCAGCCCTGCGACCCTCGCGAGCTGACCCAGCCGCACCTTCGCCCGGACCTCGCGGCGCATTACCCCCGGGCCTCTCACAGCCTGCGCGTCCAGGCCGAAACCCAAGCCGTGGAGCCGTCAGCCCAGCACCGCAGCCTCGTCCAGTACCCCTGCCTGGATCCCTCAGACGCGCGGGCTGAGGCGGGGCTGGGTGAAGCTCTGGGTGATTTGGGTGGGCGTCGTTGCTCACTGCGTTGTGTGCGTCGCTGAGCGGGTCTGTAGCGGGCGGGTGGCCGTGGGGCGGGCTCGAGATGCCCGCCCGCTCTCAGGAGTCCCTGTGAGGCCTGTGGGGCTGGCTGGACGGACTCTTGGGGTGCCGTGCTCCCTCGCAGTGACCAAGAGGCTTCCAGAGCTCTCCAAGCCGTGCGTGCGGGACGGCTGCGAGAGGGCGTTCCGGATCCTCGGCAGGCAGGAGGCCGCGAACGTGCGAAGGCGGGCAGAGCTCGACGGCCGCAGGTGGCCGGCTCGGACGCCGCACGTGCCGGGCGGAGAGTTCAGGCACAGGACAGCCCGGGCGCTGAAAGCTGTAGCTCAAGGGTCCAGGCCGCGGCCCCGGTCCAATGGTCCAGGCTGCAGGCCCAGTGGTTGAAGATCGTCTGAGGGGCCCGCCGGAGTGCTTGCCGCCACCCGCCCCAAATAGCTGACGGCGTCTCAGTGATGAGACGCCGTCTGCCGTGCGCCATACCTGGTTACCAAGCGTGCACCTAAATTCGTCGGAGCGGGTCAAGCCCGTCTCGACGCGCCTCCCGCGGCTGGTCGCGCGTGGGTGCCTGGTAGACGCACCCGGACAAGTGGTCCGTGTCACCTTTCTACGACGGATCCGGTCACTTGGGAACCCCCGAAACCAAGACCTTTACCCACCCATGCCCCCACCCCTTGATCACCCACCGTGATCGCCTCCTGTCACCCCCGAAAAAACTTAGCGAAAATGCGAGATTGCTCCTCGACGAAACTCGTTCGGATCGGGCAGCATACGGTGGTATCTCCCGAAACTGGAGCGACCGCGCACGGGTTTGCTTTGCAAGTCCCTTGCCATGCTCCGGTCAAGTGATGAAAGCTTTCTTCTGAAACGGGACCGGCTCTACCCCCCCGGAGCCGGACCGGTCAGGCGACCCCCGCTCTCCCCCCCGGCGGGGGTCGCCGCTTTTCTCCCCTTTACAACTCGCCTCCGGGCCACCCGCCTCATCGGCCGGCCATCCCCCCGCGACCCCCAAGGCCGCCCGCGCGCCAAGCCAACACCCGGCTCAACCATCCACCGTCCTCGGCCCGTCCTCGGGCCACGCCCCGGCCCCGCCCCGCGCCCCGTACGGGGCGCGCGCCGTCCCCCGGTCCACGTCCGCCCTAGGCCAGGCCAGTGCTGCGCCCGCCCCCGCCACGACGTCTCCTCGGCTCCACGCGCGCCCCCGCTAGGCCTCCCTCCAGGCCCGGCCTCCATCCGGCTTGCCCGCGCCCTCACCTGGCGTTGCTCACGCCCTCGCTCGGCGCCCGCTCCGGCCTGACCCACTCAGCCCAACCCGCTTCCCCGGCAAGCCCGGCCCACAGCAGACCTGCAACGAGGCCCCAACCGAGCCGACCCCGCGCTGTCCACCGTGCCACCTCGCCGTCTCGGCCCAACCTCCGCCCCGCTGCCAACCGCCCCACCCCCACCCGACCCACACGGGCCTTCCGCAGCCCCCAGGCCACCGGTTATCCACAACCCCACCCCACCCCCACTTATCCCCAGAACCCCATTCACCCCCAACCCAACCCCCACCCGCACCGACACCCTCATCCCCATGAACCGCCCGCTGGTCATAACCGAAGACCGCGACCTCCTAGACGACCTCGTCCGCATAGCCGCCGCCGCAGGCGCCCAACTGGACGTCGCCCATGCCCCAGCCCACGCCCGCCCCCACTGGAACCTCGCCCCAGTGGTCCTGATCGGCCCAGACCTGGCCGACGCGGTCGCAGCCACCGCCCCACCCCCACGCGACCGAGTCCTCCTGGTAACCCGCACCCCCGAGGACCCCGACACCTGGCGCCGCTGCGTAGCCGTAGGCGCCCGAGCCGTCCTAGACCTCCCCACCGCCGAACGCCACCTGGTCGAAGAACTGGCCGACCTCATCGAACCAACCCACCGAAACGGCGCAGTCCTCTGCGTAGTAGGCGGCAGCGGCGGCGCAGGCGCCACAGTCCTGGCCGGCTGCCTAGCCCTCCACGCCTCAAGCCAAAAGCTGTCCACCCTGCTCATCGACGCCGACCCCATGGGCGGCGGCATCGACTCCCTCCTGGGCAAGGAAGACGCCAAGGGCTCCAGATGGGGCGACCTCGTAGCCCGAGAGGGCCGCGTCTCCGCCACCGCCCTCCGCGAAGCCCTGCCCAGCTTCGGCGACCTGTCCATCCTGTCGTTCTGCCGAGGCGGCCCCCAGCTCATCCCACCGGAGGCCATGCGCTCAGTCCTGGAAGCCGGACGCCGAGGCTTCGACCTGGTCGTCGTCGACCTCCCTCGCCACCTCGACGCAGCGGCCATCGAGGCCCTCACCCGCGCAACGATCACCTACGCCGTGGTCTCCGCGAACGTCCGAGGCATCCTGGCCGCCTCCCAGGTCATCGGCGAGGTCCAGCAACACACCGCCGACCTGGCCCTCGTAGCCCGGCCAGGCGCCATCAACGACGAAATCGTCTCCGCCTCCCTCGACGTCCCGCTGGCCGCCACCTTCCCCGACCAGCCCAAGCTCACCGCGATCCTCAACCGCGGCGAACTCCCACCCCTGACCCCACGCAGCCCCCTCGGCCGAGCCTGCGGCGACCTGATCCGCGACCTCCTCCCATGACCACGCCCGCCCCCACCCACCCGCCGGTCCCGGCCGAGTTGGTCGAAGCCGTCCGCCTCCGCCTGGCCCGAACGGGGGTCGAGCCCACCGCCGCCCAGGTCGCCGTAGCCCTGCGCGCCGAAAAGTCCATGTACGGCGACGCCGAGATCCTCCAGGTGGCCCGAGCCCTGTGCGCAGACCTCATCGGCGCCGGTCCCCTCGAACCGCTCCTGGCCATCCCGGAAGTCACCGACGTCCTCGTCAACGGCCCGCGGGAGGTGTGGATCGACGACGGCCGCGGCCTCCGTCGTACCACCGTGACCTTCCCCGACGACGCGGCCGTCCGCCGCCTGGCTCAGCGCCTGGCCGCCGCAGCCAGCCGCCGCCTCGACGACGCCTCGCCGTACGTCGACGCCCGCCTGGCCGGCGGAGTCCGCCTGCATGCGGTCCTTCCGCCCGTGGCCTCGGACGGCACCTGCATCTCCCTCCGCCTGCCGCCCCGCCGTACCTTCACCCTCCCCGACCTGGTCGCCGCCGGCACGGTCCCCGCGAACGCCCTGCCCGTCCTCACCGCCGTCGTCTCAGCGCGCCTTGCCTTCCTCGTGACGGGCGGCACGGGCACAGGCAAGACCACCCTGCTCAGCGCCCTGCTCTCCCAAGCCGACCCCGGCGAACGCCTCCTCCTGGCCGAGGACTCCGCCGAACTCCGCCCCCTCCACCCTCACGTCGTCCGCCTCGAAACCCGCCCCGCCAACCTCGAAGGCGCCGGCGGCGTAACCCTCCGAGATCTTGTACGGCAAGCGCTGCGCATGCGCCCCGACCGCCTCGTGGTCGGCGAAGTACGCGGCAACGAAGTCATCGACCTCCTGGCCGCCTTGAACACCGGTCACGAGGGCGGTTGCGGCACCCTCCACGCCAACGCCGCAGCCGATGTCCCCGCCCGTCTCGAAGCCCTGGCCTGCGCCGCCGGCCTGTCCCGCGAGGCCGTTCACAGCCAACTCGCCGCCGCCCTGGACGTCGTCGTCCACCTCACTCGCGACCGCTCGACCGGTCGCCGCCGCGTCTCCGAGATCTGCCTCCTCACCCGCACCCCGTCAGGCCTGGTCGTCTCCGAACCGGCGCTCACCTTCACCGCCGCCGGCACCACCAACATCGGCCCAGCCTTCACCCCCCTCACCCAAAGAGCCCCCGCCCTCCACCCCCAACCCCGACACGGCTAACCCCGCCACGCCCACCGCCCGTGCCGGACGCACCACTGAAGGCCCCCATGACCACCACCGTCCTCATCGCCGCCATCGCCACCGCCTTGGCCGTTTGGCTCTGGACTGGCCCCACCCAAGCCAGCACCCGCCTAACCCACCTCCTCCTTCCCACCACCCCTCTCAACTGGCAGGCCGTACAAGCCCGTCTGACCCGCCCAAGCCCGACCCGCCGAGCCGACGCCTGGCGCACCGCATCCCTGGAGCTATGCCACGGCCTGTGCGCAGAGTTGTCCGCCGGCCTTCCACCCGGCGACGCCCTCACCCGCGCAGTCGCCGCAACCACGTTCCCCACACCCGAAGCCCCCCGCCTCCTGACCGCAGCCGCCCGGGACGGCGGCGAGGTAGCCCGCACCCTCCGCGAGATCGCCCCCCGCACCGGCGGCGAGGGCTTCCACCGCCTGGCCGCCTGCTGGGAGGTGAGCGTCACCGTCGGCTCAGGCCTGTCCGCCCTGGTGGAACGCGTAGCCCGTTCCCTCCGCACCGCCCAGTCCCACCGCCAGGACGTCGCCGCCCAACTGGCCGGCCCGCGCGCCACCGCCCGCATGCTCGCCGCCCTGCCCGCCCTCGGCCTGCTCATGGCCTTAGCCCTCGGCATGGACCCGTTCGGCTTCCTCCTCGGCAGCCTCCCCGGCCTGGCCTGCCTCCTCCTGGGCCTGGCGCTAGACGCCTGCGGCCTCTGGTGGACCCACCGCATGGCCGTACAAGCAGAGACCTAACCCACCTCGGACCGACCCTCACAACGAACAGGTCCTGCCACCAACCCTCAAAGCCCAGCCCCGACAAGGCCGACTCCCGCGCACCGAAGCCCCGTTCACCTGAGCTCCGCGCACCAGAATCCCGATGGCCTTGGCCAGCGACGGCGAGACCGCGAGCTGCACCAGCCTGCGGGCCCTGTCGTGCGGGGCGCTAGCCCGGAGCCCTAAGCCGGTGCCCTGAGCGCTGCAACCCTGGGGCCAAGTCCGGCGCACTGGAGCCCCGTCCGCCCAAGCCTGCGGAGCAACCCATGATCGAAGCCCTGGCCGTCCTGGCCGCCTGCACCGCCACCTGGCTCTGGCTACCACCAAGAACCCCAGCCGACCGCCTGGCGAAACTCCACCAACGCCCTCAAACCACTCAGACCCCGGACCCAACAACCCCCGGCTGGACCCCCAAGCCAGCCAGCCGCCGCCGAACCCTCACCCTGGCCGCAACCGCCGGCCTGCTAGCCGCCCTAGCCATCGGCGGCATCCCCGGCCTCCTGACCGGCCCACTCATCGCCGTGACAGCCGCCATCATCCTGGCCAAACGCGAGCCCCCAGAACGAGCCAAAGACCGCCTTCGCATCACAACAGACCTGCCCTTCGCCGCAGACCTGATGGTCGCCTGCCTCCAGGGCGGCCAGCCGGTGAGCGAGGCCACCGCCATAGCCGGCACCACCGTGGGCGGCCCCCTGGGCGAACGCCTCACCTGGGTCAGCGGCCAGCTACGCCTCGGCGCCGACCCCGACCCCACCTGGGCCAGCCTCGGCGACGACCGCGCCACGAAGCAGCTCGCCCGAGCCATGGTCCGAGCCGCTCAGAGCGGTGCCCCGGTGGCCGACGTCCTCTCCCGCCTGGCCGACGACGCCCGCGCCGCCTCGCACACCGCCGCCATGGCCCGAGCCAGACGCGTCGGCGTCATGGCAGTCGCCCCTCTGGGCCTGTGCTTCCTGCCGGCGTTCGTCCTGCTCGGCATCATCCCGGTCATCGCGGGCTTGGCCAGCAGCATCGTCCTCCCGACGCCCCCTTAGGCCTCGACGAAGTTGCCGGCGAACTCCTCCCCGGGCGGGATCTCCGTGATCACATCGATGAGCACCCCATCCGGGTCCGCCACGATGAAGTGCCGCTGCCCGAACGCCTCACTCCGCAGCTCCAGCTCGGCCGTCAGCCCGCCCTCGACCACGAGCCGCTGGTACTCCGCGTCCACGTCCTCGACCTCGAAGTTCAACAGCAGCCCCCGCACCGGCTGGCGGTACGCCTCGGGCAACGTCGGGTGGCTGTGGTCGAGCAGAGCCAGCTCGTACGGCTGAGCGCCGCCCCGCCGCAGGCTGACGTACCAGTCCGCCTCGAAGGTCACCTCGAACCCGAAGTGCTTCACGTAGAACTCCCGAGCCTCCTGGACCCGTGAGCTGCAGATAACCGGATAGAAGCTGGTCAGCTTCATGATTCCTCCTTCGCATACCGTTGGTATGTGAAATCTATTGGCGTACCATCGGTATGTCAACGAGGAGAGTGAATGATCAGCCGAGCCGACCAGCGCGACCAGACCCGCCAATCCCTGCTGCGTGAGGGCCGACGCCTGTTCACCGCGGAGGGCTACGCGGCAGTCAGCCTGGCCCAGATCGTCACCGCCGCCGGCGTCACCAAGGGCGCGCTCTACCACCACTTCGCCAGCAAGGCCGATCTCTTCCGCGCCGTCTTGGCGGAGGTCCAGGCCGAAGTCGCCCGCGAGGTCGCCCAGACCGCCGACGCCCAGCCCGACCCCTGGTCCCAGTTCGTCGCCGGCTGCCATGCCTTCCTCGCCGCCAGCACCGCCCCAGCCGTCCAGCGCATCATGCTCATCGACGGCCCCGCCGTACTGGGCTGGAACGAGTGGCGCACTCTCGACGAAGCCACCTCCGCCCGCCACCTCGCCGAGGCCCTCACCGCCCTGATCGACGCCCACCTCATCCCCCCGCAACCCGTCGCCCCCCTCACCCACCTCCTCTCCGGCGCCATGAACGAGGCCGCCCTCTGGCTAGCCAGCACCACCACCCCAGACGCCCTCGGCACCACCCAAACCGCCCTCACCCGCCTCCTGAACTCCCTCCGCACCCCCACTTCCTGACATTTGCGGGGGTCCCTCCTCCCCGCGCCCCTTCAGGGCCACGACACCTCCGGCTCCGCCGCACTCCCGGCTCCGCGGCACTCCCGGCTCCACAGCCCGTTGAACTCCATGACACCTCTGACCTTGCGGCGCCCCTGAACTCTGCGGTGCCCCTGACCTACACAGCGCCTCTGATCTCGGTAGGGCCCTGACCTCGACGGGCCCCTCCCACATCGGTGTCCGTCCGCCGTGCGCCATCCCGGGCCCTACGTGCCGCCCCCGGCCGAGCAAAATGCCGCGCCGACCCTTCCTGTGCCCAGCAGCTCCCTCAGGGCTATCCGTTATCCACACCCACTCCAGCTCGCCACTTCATCCACAGAACCGCGCTCGGCGCCCCCGCCCCGACACCGCCATCGAGCACCCTGAAGCCACCGCGCCGGAGGCAAGCTCTGGCCCACGAGGAGGAGGCGCCATGAGCGACACCCCCACCCCGGACCCCACAACCCCGCACCCCACCACCACGGACCCTGCCATCCACAGCGCACCCAAGGCGCACCACCGCTTGACCCACCTGAAGACCAAGCTCGCCGCCCACGTATCCGTCCCACGCCGAGACCGCGGGATGTCCACCGCCGAGTACGCCGTAGGAACGATCGCAGCCTGCGCATTCGCAGCACTGCTCTTCAAGGTCGTCAGCAGCCCCGAGGTCCAGCAGATGCTGTCGAGCCTCATCGACCGCGCCCTCAACACCACCGGCTGAGTCTCCCCGGGCGCCCCACACCGAGCCCGGCCCCACCCCATCAGGCGAGCCCAGCCTTTACCTCATCACGCGAGCCCAGCCTCCGTCCCGCCACCTGTGCACGTCTGCACTGACTTCCTGCCACCCAGTACGGCACGCCGCACCCTTCCGGCCACTGACCACCAACCCCCGCCTCAGCCTCGCGAAGGAACCAGTTGTGCGCTCACACCCAGCGAGACCGCCCCGACCGAGGCTGAGGCGCCGACCACTCCAAGCCCCAGCAACGAGATCCAAGAGCCGCACCACAAGCAGCCGAGGTGCGGTGACTGCGGAGACGGCAGCGATGCTCCCCGCCCTGATGATCGTCCTGGCCGCAGGCGTGTGGGCGGTCCAGGTGGTCGGCGCCCAACTCGAATGCGTAGACGCCGCACGAGCCGCAGCAAGAGCAGCGGCACGCGGCGAGCCCCCCGACCGCGTCCGCCAAATCGCCCGCTCCGCCGTACGCCCAGGCGCTTCGGTCGAACTCCACGTCACCTCGGAAACCACCCGTGCCGAGGTCTCCCTCCGAATGCGCCCGACCTGGGGCCTGCCCCTACCGCCGGTCACCGTCTCTGCCAGCTCCACCACCATCACCGAGCCCTGAAGGACCCCAACGTGCCGTCTATCGCAGCCCCCTCCCGCCCCGTCCGCTCAAATTCGGCAAGGCGAGATCGCGGGTCAGGCACCCTGTGGGGCGTGGCCGCCATGGCCATGCTGCTGATCGTGTCCACAGCCGTCGCCACCATCGGCGCAGCCCGGGTAGCCCGGCACCGTGCACAAGCCGGAGCTGACCTCAGCGCACTCGCCGCTGCACAGCTCGTCCTGACCGACCCGGAAGGCGCCTGCCGCGCCGCAGCCCGCGTCGCCACCCTGAACTCGAGCGCCCTTCAACGGTGCGCGGTCACCGACCTCGTGGTGGACGTTGACGTCTCGGTACGCGCCCAACTGCCGATAGTCGGCGTCCGGACCGTGGTCGTCCACGCCCGCGCCGGCCCGACCCGCCTCGGCCCGGTCCGTACCACTCCGCTCCCCGCTGTCTCGAGGCTCCCCTCTGTTTTGAGCTCAGCCTTCGCCCCGGTCCCCGGCCAGCACCCCTGACCCATCTCTGATCGGCCGGGTCTTCGACCACTTCGCGGATCTTGACGGTGACGTGGGCGAGGGACCGCAGCCTCCGCGGCACAGTCTGGGCAAGTGGGTGGCGAGCACCAGGCGGGTCGGCAGGTCCTCAAGCCCGGACTCCGTGTCCTCAAGCCCGGGCTCCGTGTCCTCAAGCCGGACTCCGTGCAGGAGCCTGCAGCCAAATGCCCTACGTGAACCAGTCGCGATCAGTTCTCATTCAGCAGAGTGTCGAGGAGTCGGAGGGCGCCGGCCTTGTCGAGCGGTTCGTTCCCGTTTCCGCACTTCGGCGACTGAATGCACGACGGGCACCCGCGGTCGCACTCGCACGAGGCAATCGCCTCCCGAGTGGCCGTCAACCAGTCGGCAGCACGAGAGTAGCCACGTTCGGCGAAGCCGGCCCCGCCCTCATGCCCGTCGTACACGAAGACGGTGAGCTGGCCGGTGTCAGGGTGCACCTCGGTCGAGACGCCGCCGATGTCCCAGCGATCACAAGTGGCGAAGAGCGGGAGGAGGCCGATGGAGGCATGCTCGGCCGCGTGAGCGGATCCGCCCAGGTCGAGGCCGGCCTCGGCAAGCGGGGCGACGACCTCGGGCGGGAGGGTCCACCAGACGGCACGGGTGCGGAGGGTCCGGGGCGGCAGGTCAAGGGGCTCGTCGCCGAGCAGTTCGCCGGTCTGCATGCGGCGCTTGAGGTAGGAGACCACCTGGCGGGTGACCTCGACCTCGCCGAAGTGCAGGTTGGCTGCGCCCAGCGCATGGGAGCGCAGGGGGGACAGGACCGTGATGTCGGTGACGTCGCGGGCGAAGGTGGAGTAGTCGGGCTGAGCACTGGAGACGAGGGCGACTCCGGCGTCCAGGTCGAGCTCGTCGACGAGGAAGGTTTCGCCTTGGTGGATGTAGACGGCGCCGGTGTGGACCGTGGTGTGGGCGGAGGGCTCGTCGACCGTGCCGAGCAGGCGGCCGGTGGCGGCTTCGACGACCTGGACGGGGGCGCCGCCCGAGCCGCGGATGTCGGCCAGGTCGGTGGCACGCTCGCGCTGGGTCCAGAACCAGCCGGCCGGGCGCTTGCGGAGCAGGCCCTGCCGTACCAGATCTTCCAGGACCTCTGGAGCGGTCGGACCGAAGGTAGACAGGTCGGCCTCGGTCAGCGGAATCTCGGCCGCCGCTGCGCAGAGGTGAGGTCCGAGGACGTACGGGTTGTCGGGGTCGAGCACGATCGCCTCAACCGGCTGGCCGAAGAGGGCGTCGGGGTGGTGGACGAGGTAGGTGTCCAGGGGGTCGTCGCGAGCGATCAGTACGGCAAGCGCGTCCTGGCCGTCGCGGCCTGCCCGGCCGGCTTGCTGCCAGAGGGAGGCGCGCGTGCCGGGCCAGCCGGTGATCAGCACGGCGTCCAGCCCGGAGACGTCCACGCCGAGTTCCAGGGCGTTGGTGGAGGCCAGCCCCAGGAGAGTGCCGGAGCGGAGCGCGCGTTCGAGGACCCGGCGGTCTTCGGCCAGGTAGCCGGCCCGGTAGGCGGCCACCTTGTCCGGGAGGCTTGCCAGCTCGTCGGCTTCGCTTGCTCCGGTGGTGGCGGCGTCGGAGCCGGAGGTTGCTGGAGCTCCGGCACCTGAGCTACTTGGAGCC
This sequence comes from Nonomuraea sp. NPDC050310, assembly GCF_040655795.1. NCBI lineage: Bacteria > Bacillati > Actinomycetota > Actinomycetes > Streptosporangiales > Streptosporangiaceae > Nonomuraea > Nonomuraea sp. NPDC050310. The sequence goes on from NZ_JBFAKP010000002.1 coordinate 433,589, forward strand.
TTGGAGGCGCCTGAGGTGGCGGGTTCTGCCAGGCCGTCCGAGGTCGACCGCGGGAACGGAACCGAGGGCCCGTCCTTGGCGGCAGTTAGGGCTACGTCTGCGGGCTCTTCGACGGTGCCTTCGTCAGCATCTACAGGCTTGACGCGCTTGTCGTCACACAGGGGTTCTGCGTCGGAGAGGGCGCTGTCCCCAGGTCGGGACCGGGCGGGAGTTGTGGCGGGTGTCTCGTCCCCAGGTTGTGGAGGGGCGGAGGGTGCGGAAGGTGCCTCGTCCCCAGGTTGTGGAGAGCCGGCCTGCGCGGAGGGTGACTCGGAAGAGTCGGTCGGCACGGCGGGGCGAGAGGGGAGGAGGTCATCCCAGGAGAGCAGAGGGTCAGTGGCGAGGTGGGCAGGGTCAGTGGCGGGGTGGGCAGGGGCGGTGGCGGGGTGGGCAGGGTCAGTGGCGGGGTGGAGAGAGCTGGTGGCGGGGTGGGGAGAGGGGGTGGCGTGGTGGTGGGGGGTGGCGGCTAGGGAGTGGGCGACGTCGGTGAGCTTGGCGCGGGCGGACAGAGCTACGGTCTCGGCGCCGCGGCGGGAACGCACGAAGGCGAGGGTACGGACGTCGGCCAGGACGAGGTCGGCGAGGAGGTCGGCGGCCTCGGCGGTCGCGGTACGGCGGACAGGGGCACCGCCCTCGCCACGCAGGTCGGTCAGCGGGGGCTCCCAGAGGGCGAAGGTCGTGGAGCCCCGGGGGGAGGCGTCAACGGTGACCTCGGCCATCTCCAGACCGGTCAGGCGGGTGCCGGACTGGGCGGGGTCGCTGGCGGTGGCGGAAGCGAGGAAGAAGACGGGGGAGGAGCCGTAACGGGACGCGACTCGACGCAGACGACGGAGGATCTGCGCGACATGGGAGCCGAAGACGCCGCGGTAACCGTGGCACTCGTCGACGATGACGAGGCGGAGGCGGCGGAAGAAGGTGGACCACTGCGAGTGCCGGGGGAGGAGGCTGCGGTGCAGCATGTCGGGGTTCGTGAGGACGTAGTTGGCGTGCTGACGGATCCAGGTGCGCTCGTCGAAGGGGGTGTCGCCGTCGAAGGTGGCGGCACGGAGTTGGGTGAGGCGCAGGTCACGCAGGGAGCGGAGCTGGTCGGCGGCCAGGGCCTTGGTGGGTGTGAGATACAGCACGGTCCCGCCCTCGATCACGGAGGAGAGGGCGGGCGTGAGGTAGGCGAGAGACTTGCCCGAGGCGGTGCCTGTGGCGATGATCACGTTTACGCCCCGGTGGGCGAGGTCGGCGGCCTCGTACTGGTGGGACCAAAGCCCGGTGATGCCGTGGTTCGCCAAGCGCGTAACCAGCACTTCCGGGGTCCAGTTCGGCCATCCGACTTGACCCGCCTGACGTGCTGGAACATGCTCCACATGGGTGACACGCTCATGACGTGCGGGAACACCGAGCAGGTGCTGGAGGAGTGGACCGGCTCGGCGTGGGGAGGAAGTCGAGGAAGTCACTGGTTTCCAGTCTGGCATCCATGGGCAAAGTCGCCGGGAATCGTGATTTCGTATAGACGTAAGCAAGACCCGTGGTTGAATGCCGCGCGTCGGGGTCGGGCAGCTTCAAGCTTGCCAGGCCCAAGAGAGTACTTCGCAGGCGAGGCGCTGGAGGATCTGTGGATCTGAAGTTGGATCACCACAACGAAGATCGACTCACCATCGTGGAGGTGGAGGGTGAGATCGATGTCTACACGGCGCCCAGGTTGCGTGAGCTTCTGATCGACCTCGTCAACAAGGGCAACTTCCACCTTCTCGTCAACATGGAGAAGGTCGACTTCCTCGACTCCACCGGCCTGGGTGTCCTGGTCGGCGGGCTCAAGCGGGTGCGCGCGCACGACGGCTCCCTGGAGCTGGTGTGCACCCAGGAGCGCATCCTGAAGATCTTCCGGATCACCGGGCTCACCAAGGTTTTCGGGATCTACGCTTCGGTCGACGAGGCCAAGGAAGCTCACGGCCGAGACAAGTAGTCATGGCAACCGTCGAGCTGACGTTCAGCGCCCTCCCCGCGCACGTGAGGACGGCGCGGCTGGTGGCCACGGCGATCGCCCGCCGCACAGGCGTGGAGGAGTCGCTGCTGGACGAGGTCAGGCTCGCCGTCGGAGAAGCCTGCTCCCGGGCGGTCGAGGCGCATCGCGCCCACTGCCCGGGAGAGCCGATCCGCATCGAGCTCCGTGACGACTCTGGCCGCTTCGAGGTCACTGTGAGCGATCTCGCTCCCAGTGACGAGCATGAGCAGGAGCGGCCGCTGGATTTGAGCATGCTCTCCGACTCGTACACGAGTGGGTTCGGGATTGCCGTGATCGCCGGGCTGGCTGATGATGTCGAGGTTTTTCCGAGCCCTAAGGGGATGCGGATTCGGATGAGTTGGCCGGCCGGGCTGAATGGGCATGCGGCTGGGTAGCCCGGTTTTCGGGTTTTGGTGGGGCGTCCGCTAGGGCTTTGCCGTGGGTTGTGCGGTGGGGGTTCTGACGGGCGCTTTTCCTTTGGTGCGGTGGAGGCGTCCTTCGGGGCGCTTTTTCCGTTTTGGAGGGGGATGTACGTGGGCCGCCTCGGACTGCCTGGGGAGCGTGTGGGGGCTCTCAGCGGTAGGCGAGGTCGGCGTGTCGGCTGTCGGCGGTGGCGAGGGTTTGAAGTGGCGGGGGTTTGAAGTGGCGGGGGTTTGAAGCGGCGGGGGTTCGAAGTGGCGGGGGTTCGAAGTGGCGGCCGCGGCGGGAAGTCCGTTGGTCGGGTGCCGGGGTGAGGCGGTAACGCTCGGTTGCGGCGGGCTGTGAGGAGGGGTGGGGGTCCCAGCGGGCGGGGTGACCGGGGAAGGAGAAAAAGATCACATAGTTTCGGGTAGGACTTTTTTAGTTCGAGTAACGCCCGAAATCGGAGCGCAATAACCGCAAACCCGCCCACTCCCAGGGCATTAGCAGACGCCCGAGCAATTCGCCGACGAAAGAGCCTTCATATCTGTTGAACCGCTGCGTAGACTCCCGGCACCGGCCAAGGTGATCCGACGCGTAACTGCGGACTCAACCGGAAGCGGCTGCCCATAACCCGGATGGCCGCCGCACCGCCCGCCGAATGATGGCTCGCCATCCGGGCAGGACGTACCCGTCTTGCCGAGGAGAACGATGTCCAGGCTCTATCTGGCCGCCGAGCCAGAATCAACGCTCACACTATCCGGAAGCAACATCACGATCGTCGTCGTGGTCGCCGCGGTGGCGCTCATCGCGCTGGCCGTCGCCGGCGGCCTCGTGCGCGAGGTGCTCAAGGCCGATCAGGGCACCGAGCGGATGCAGAACATCGCACGTGCCGTCCAGGAGGGCGCGGCGGCGTACCTCAACCGGCAGTTCAAGACTCTCGCCGTCTTCGTTGTGCTGATCCCGTTCCTCCTGCTGCTGCTCCCGGGCGGGTGGGACGTCAAGATCGGTCGATCGATCTTCTTCGTGGTCGGCGCGGGCTTCTCCGCGCTGACCGGTTTCATGGGCATGTGGCTTGCCGTACGCGGGAATGTGCGCGTCGCGGCGGCGGCCAGGACCAGCGGGGAGAAGAAGGCGATGCGCATCGCCTTCCGCACCGGTGGCGTGGCGGGCATGTTCACGGTGGGCCTCGGCCTGCTGGGCGCGGCCGTGGTCGTGCTGATCTACAAGGGCAACGCGCCCGGCGTGCTGGAGGGCTTCGGCTTCGGCGCGGCGCTGCTGGCGATGTTCATGCGGGTCGGCGGCGGCATCTTCACCAAGGCGGCCGACGTCGGCGCCGACCTGGTGGGCAAGGTCGAGCAGGGCATCCCCGAGGACGACCCGCGCAACCCGGCGACGATCGCCGACAACGTGGGCGACAACGTGGGTGACTGCGCCGGCATGGCGGCCGACCTGTTCGAGTCGTACGCGGTCATGCTGGTGGCCAGCCTCATCCTGGGCCGGGTGGCCTTCGGCGAGGAGGGCCTGATCTTCCCGCTGATCGTCCCGATGATCGGTGTGCTCACCGCGATCATCGGCATCTTCATCACCGGGATGCGCGACCGCGACCGCAACGGCATGGCGGCGATCAACCGCAGCTTCTTCATCTCGGCCGCGATCTCGGCCGTGCTCGTGGCGGCGGCGGCGTTCTGGTACCTGCCCAGCAGCTTCGACCAGCTCACCGGCACGCAGGTGCAGCTCGACGCCGACCCGCGGATCATCGCGATCGGCGCGGTGCTCATCGGCCTGGTCCTGGCCAGCGCCATCCAGCTCCTCACCGGCTACTTCACCGAGACCAACCGCCGCCCGGTGAAGGAGATCGGCGAGGCCTCGCTGACCGGCGCGGCCACCGTCATCCTGGCCGGCATCAGCGTCGGCCTGGAGTCGGCGGTCTACTCGGCGCTGGTCATCGGCGGCGCGGTGTACGGGGCGTTCCTGCTGGGCTTCGGCGACCCGACCGTCGCGCTGTTCGCGGTGGCGCTGGCCGGCACCGGCCTGCTGACCACCGTGGGCGTCATCGTGTCGATGGACACCTTCGGCCCGGTCTCCGACAACGCGCAGGGCATCGCGGAGATGTCCGGCGACGTCGACGGCGAGGGCGCGCAGGTGCTCACCAGCCTCGACGCGGTCGGCAACACCACCAAGGCGATCACCAAGGGCATCGCGATCGCGACCGCCGTGCTCGCGGCGACGGCGTTGTTCGGCGCGTTCAAGACGGCGGTGGTCGGCGAGTTGCCGTCCGGCGCGGTCTTCGGGCTCGACATCGACCAGCCGAACGTGCTGGTCGGTCTGATCATCGGCGCCTCGGTCGTCTTCCTGTTCTCGGGTCTGGCGATCATGGCGGTCGGGCGCGCGGCGATGCGCGTGGTCTTCGAGGTGCGTGACCAGTTCCGCAAGCACCCCGGGATCATGGACGGCACCGAGCAGCCCGAGTACAGCAGGGTCGTGGACATCTGCACCCGCGACTCGCTGCGCGAGCTGGCCACGCCTGGTCTGCTGGCGGTCATGACGCCGATCGCGGTCGGTTTCGCCCTCGGGTACGCGCCGCTCGGTGCGTTCCTGGCCGGTGCGATCGCATGCGGCACGCTGATGGCGGTCTTCCTGTCGAACTCGGGCGGCGCCTGGGACAACGCCAAGAAGCTGGTCGAGGACGGTCACCACGGCGGCAAGGGCTCCGAGGCCCACGCGGCCACGGTCATCGGCGACACCGTCGGCGACCCGTTCAAGGACACCGCGGGACCGGCGATCAACCCGCTGATCAAGGTGATGAACCTGGTCGCGCTGCTGGTCGCTCCGGCGGTCGTGCTGTGGGCCGACAACGTCGCGCTGCGGGTGGGTGTGACGGTGGTCGCGCTCGCGGTCGTGGTCGGCGCGATCATCGCGTCGAAGCGGCGGTCGGTGAAGATCGAGCCGAGCACCAGCAACAGCGACCGGGAGAAGGAGCCGGTGGGTTCCTGACCTTCCGAGTCGCGAGAGTTCGACGGTACGGCCCGCTTCCCTTGAACGGCTGGGGGACGCGGGCCGTACCCATGCCTGGGCAGAACAAGAGGGACCGCCTGGCCGGAACAAGGACTCGTGCCTGGTCGGAAAAGCCGTCCTGGGCCAGGGAGGCGTGGGGGTGGCGTGGGAAACTGGGGGGATGAACGAGCAACGGCCCTCCGGTGGGAAGACGCTGGGCCTCATCCTGCTGGCCATGCTGGTGATCCTCGGCGCGATCGCCGGATTGTCGATCTGGGCCTCCAATGGCGGCTGACAAGCGCACGCTCATCCTCCTGCGGCATGCGAAGGCCGCGCAGGTCCTGGGCCTGGCCGACCGCGAACGCCCGCTGACCGACCGGGGCGAGGCCGACGCGCAACGGGCGGGTGAGGCGATCAGGTCCCGTGGCCTGGGGCCCGACCTGGTCGTGTGCTCCCCGGCGGTCCGCACCCGCCGCACCGCCGAGCTGGCCTTCCCCGACGCGGAGATCAGTTTCGAGCGCGAGATCTACGAGGCCTACCCCGACGACCTGGTCGCGGTGATCCGCCGCACCGGCGACGAGGTGCGCACGCTGGTGCTGTGCGGGCACAACCCGGCGATCGAGGAACTGGCCGGCGCCGAGCATCACATGCGACCGGGGGCGTTCGCCGTGATCGAGGTGGATTCGTCCTGGGTAGACCTCTGGCCAGGGGAGGGACGCCTGGTCGAGCGCTGGGATCCCAAGGAGCACTGACCGGGGACACACCGTATGCGGGGGGCGGCCACCAAGGCGTTGCGTGAGGGCTTCGCGGTGTCCGCGCGCCCGCCGTGGGGCTACGGCGTGCTCTGCGCGGTCGCGTTGTCCCTCCCGTTGATCATCGGCACCCTCGCCGGCCACCCGCGCGAGGGCAGCCTGGCCGCCCTCGGCGCCTACTTCACCGCGTTCGGCGACCGGTACGGCAAGCCGTACGGCGAGCGGGCCAAACGCCTGGCCGGCCAGTTGCTGCTGGTCCCGGCGAGCTTCGCGCTCGGCTCGCTGCTGTCGCCCCACCCGTGGACGGCCGTGGCCACCGTCGGCCTGCTGGCGGCGGCGGGCGGCCAGTGGCCCGCGTTCGGGATCGTGCCCGCGCTGACCATGGTCATGGGCTACTACGACGCCCTCCCGCTGACCTGGAGCCCGTCGCTGCTGATGGGCGCGGGCGGCGTGCTCTACTGCGTGCTGGCGCTCGGCTCGTGGCCGTGGCGGCGGTTCGACTCGCTGCAGGAAGCCCTGGGCAGCGCCTGTACGGCTGTCGCGGACCTGCTGGAGGCGGTCGAGGCCGACGGTGAGGAGTGGGTACGGCTGCGCGGCTACGCCTTCGACGCGGTGGACGAGGCGGCGACCGCCTCGGCGGCCTACCGCAGCTCGGAGGAGCACGACGAGACCCCCGACGCCTTCGTCCGGACCCTGCAGCGCACCTTGCACGAGGTGGTGGCCCTGCGGGCACTCTGCCCGCCCCCGGAAGCGCGCGAGGCGGTCACCGCGCTGGTCGGGGCGCTGCGCGGGGCGGCGGACGGCAGCGACGCCCGGGTGAAGCACGCCATCGAGGCCGACCGGGCCTTCGGCCGCTGGGCCGAGAAACACGACCGCGACCCGCAGGTCAAGCGGTGCCTCGACCGCATCACCGCGGGAGCCAGGACCGTCGCGACGTTGTCCAAGCGCGGGGTGCAGGCGCCCGAGACCCTGCCGAGTTTCTCCTGGCCCGACCTCAAGGAGCCGCGGCACGCGCTACGGCTCGGGGTCACGACCGCGGCGGCGATGGCGTTGATGGTCGGGCTGCACGCCGACATCGGGCGGTGGTTCGTGGTCACCGTGCTGATCGCGTTGCGCTCGACCTACGGGGACACCGTGGAGCGGGTGGTCCTGCGTGTGGTCGGCACGATGGCAGGAGCCACGGTCGCGGCGCTGCTGCTGGCGGCGGTGCCGGGGCGGTGGACGATCGTGGTGATCATCCTGGTGTTCGGGGCGCTGGGGTTCGCGCTGCGGGAGGTGAGCTACGGGTTCTGGTCGGCGCTGGCGACGCCGCTGATGCTGATGATGAGCGACTTCTCGGTCACCATCGACTGGGTCACGGCGGCGGTGCGGCTCGGCCTCACCGCGGCGGGTGGGGTGCTGGTGTTGCTGGCGGCCCGGGTGCTGTGGCCTCGGGGGGAGGCGGGGAAGATCCGGGGGTTCGTGGTCGAGGTGCTGAAGGAGCATGCGCGGCTGCTGCGGTGTCTGGCGGATCAGGACCTCGACTCGGTGCCGGAGCGGTTGTTCGAGGCGGGGAGTGCGGGGGATCGGCTGGCGGAGTCGCTGGATCGGGTCGAGCTGGAGCCTGGGCGGGGGTATCGGGCCTCGGCTCATCTTCGGGAGGTGGTGACCACGGCTCGGCGGATTCGGGATGACGCGATGGTGGTGGGGGCCTTGATGCGGGGGACCGGGCGGGGGGTGGGGGTGGGGGTGTTGGACGCTTGTGCGGATCAGCTTGAGGAGCTGGCGGAGGCGGTGCGGGATCGGCGGGATCCGCCGGAGTTTCCCGGGGAGGTGGATGAGCGGGCCGGGCGGGCGCAGAAGGCGCTCTGGCGGCACGTGGGGGAGCTTTCTGGGCAGCTTGTCGGGTAGTCAGGGGTGGGGCGGCGTGCAGGAGCATTTCCGTGGGGTGGGGGTGCTCGCCGCATTGGTGAACTAGGGCGCGCGTGGGTGGCGTTAAGGTGGCGCACGCAGGCTGCCCGACCCCGGCCACCCAACTCTGGCCGCCAACCCGGCCGCTCAACCTCGGCCGCCCAACCCCGGCTGCCCCGAATGGGTCGCCGTAAGAAGAAGCTAGTTCGGGGTGGGGTCTTCGGCGTCGGCGGCTTCGATTTCGTCGCGGGAGATGCCCAGCAGGTAGAGGATCGAGTCCAGGTAAGGCGTGTTCACCGTGGTGTCGGCGGCCTGCCGTACCACCGGCTTGGCGTTGAAGGCGATGCCCAGCCCGGCGGTGGCGATCATGTCGAGGTCGTTGGCGCCGTCGCCGATGGCGACGGTCTGGCTGATGGGGATGCCGGCGGCACGGGCGAAACGTTCGAGCGCACGGGCCTTGCCGGGGCGGTCGACGATCTCGCCGACGACGCGGCCGGTGAGCTTGCCGTCCACGACCTCCAGCACGTTGGCCGCGGAGTAGTCGATGCCGAGGTCGCTGACCAGCCCGTCGGTGATCTGGGTGAACCCGCCGCTGACGATCGCGAAGCGGTAGTCGAGCCGCTTGAGCGTACGGACCAGGGTGCGCGCGCCGGGCGTGAGGACCACCTCGCGGCGGACCTTGTCGAAGACCTCGGCGGGCAGCCCTTCGAGCAGGGCCACCCGGCGGCGCAGCGACTCGGCGAAGTCGAGTTCGCCGCGCATGGCCTCCTCGGTGACCCGGGCGACCTCGTCGAGACAGCCCGCGTGGGCGGCGAGCAGTTCGATGACCTCGCCCTGGATGAGCGTCGAGTCGACGTCCATGACGATCAGGCGCTTGGCCCGGCGCGAGAGGCTGATCCGCTGCACCGCGACGTCCACCTGCTGCACCGCGGCCTCTGCGGCCAGCTCGATGCGCAGGGTGTCGGGGTCGGCGCCGGAGACCTGGAGTTCGACGCAGGTGACCGGCCACTGGGCGAGCCGGTCGATGCGGTCGATGTTGGCGCCGGCGGCGGCGATGCGCCCGGCGATCCCGGCGACCGCGGCGGGCTGGAGCGGCTGGCCGAGGACGCTGACCGACAGCCGGCCGCGGCGGCGCTTCTCCTTGGGCTGGGTGCCGGTGGACAGTTCGACCTCCATGCCGAGGTCCTCAGCGACCTGCTCGACCGCTGTCCACAGGGCGCCGATGGTGCTGCCGGTGCCGGTGGAGGGCCCGCCGGCGTAGGCCACGAGCACGCCGAGGGTGAGCCGGCCGCGGATGACGACCTGCTCGATGTCGGCGACGGTCACCGGGAAGCCGGACAGGACCGAGAACAGGCGCGAGGTCACGCCCGGTCGGTCGGGGCCGGTCAGAGTGATCAGGAGGGTGCGCTGGTCCACAGCCCTCACGCTACAAGCAGGGCGCCGGGTGGTGGACGGGAGGTTCACCATACGGACGCGTGACCTTGGGCGTCCGGCCATCCAAGGGTGCGTTCATTGGACCATGTACACCGTCGGGCTCGCGCGCACCGCGGCGGACCTCATGGCCGCGCAGCGCCTTCGCCACCACGTCTTCGCCGAGGAGTTCGGCGCGAGGCTCGACTCCCCTGTGAGCGGGCTCGACGTCGACTCCTTCGACGCCTACTGCGACCACCTTCTCGTCCGGGCCGGTGATCAGGTCGTGGGCACCTACCGGCTGCTGCCGCCGGGCCGGCGCGACCGGCTCTACGCCGAGGGCGAGTTCGATCTCGCTCCGCTCAGGCACCTGGCCCTGGTCGAGACCGGCCGGTCCTGCGTGCATCCCGATCATCGCAACGGCACGGTCATCGGCCTGATGTGGGCGGGCATCGCCCGGTACATGGTCGACGGCGGCCACTCCTGGCTGGTCGGCTGCTGTTCGGTGCCGGTCGCCGAGGCCGCCGACGTGGTGGACCGGGTGCCGCTGGGGCCGGATGAGTACCGGGTCAAGCCGCTCAACGCCTGGTCGGACGCCGGGGTGCCGCGCCGGCCCGGGGCCAGGCTGCCGGCGCTGCTGCGCGGCTACCTGCGGCTGGGCGCCTGGGTCTGCGGGCCGCCCGCCTACGATCCCGACTTCGGCACCGCCGACTTCCTGGTGCTGCTGTCGATGTCCCGGATCGACCACCGTTACCTTCGGCACTTCCTGGGGGAGCGGTGAGTCCCTGGTTCCCGTCCTCGCCCTGCACGCCCGAGTTGTGCGTGCACTCGACGGCCCGGCGCGCGGCGTGGTGGCTGCGCCTGGCGCGCGTGCTGGCCGCCGTCGCCGTGGTGCTGGGCGGCGTCGTCGCCGCCCGCCTGGTCCGCGGTACGGCTCGCCGCCGCCGGGTGACCGCGGCCTGGTCGCGGTTGCTGCTGCGGTCGCTGGGCCTCCGCGTGCACGTACGGCGAGGCTTCGCCGCGTACGGCGGAGCCGGCTCCCCCAGGCCGGTCCGGGTGGCCCCCACCACGCTGATCGTCGCCAACCACGTCTCCTGGCTCGACCCCCTGGTGATCGCCGCCGCCCTGGACAGCGTGCCGCTGGCCAAGCGCGAGGTGGCGGCCTGGCCGGTGGTCGGCGGCCTGGTGGCGGGGTCCGGCGCGCTGCTCATCGATCGCGACTCCCTGCACGCCCTGCCCGGCACCGTGGACGGCATCGCCGAGACGTTGCGCGGCGGCCGGAGCGTGGCGGCCTTCCCCGAGGGCACGACGTGGTGCGGCCGGGGCGTGGGCCGGTTCCGGCCGGCGCTCTTCCAGGCGGCGCTGGACGCCGGGGTGCCGGTGCGGCCGGTGGCGCTGAGCTACCAGGAGTCGGGGCGGCCGGGTTCGACCGCGGCGGCCTACGTGGGGGAGGACAGCCTGCTGGCGTCGCTGTGGCGGATCGTGGGGACGCGCCGGCTGTCCGTCGAGGTCACGGTGCTGCCGCCGGTGACCGCGGCCGACCGGCGGCGGCTGGCCCGCGTGGCCGAGGCCGCCGTGCTGTCGGTGACCGGCCTGCCCGCTCTGGAGCACACGGGCTCCACCAGGACGCTGAGCCCGGCAGCGGCCCGGGAACGTGTGAGCGGGCCGCCGGAGAACCGGCGGCCCGCCCTGGCGGGAACGTCCTAGCGGACGACCTTGGTCTTGATCTCCTTGCCGAACAGGTAGCCGGGCACGCCCAGCCGCTCCAGTTCCGCCTGGCTGAGGTCTTCCATGCCGGTGTCGACGTTGTAGCTGATGACGTACATCCCGGACTTCAGGGTGCCCTTGGCCGTCTTCTTGACGCGCACGTCGACGGAGAGGCTGAAGCCCTGACCCTTCTTCAGGTCACGGGGCAGGATGCACAGCACGCCCTTGTTGCCGTCGATGTCCTCGTTCGGCACGCAGGCGGAGCCCTTGACGCTGCTCCGGAAGTAGACGCGCTTGCCGAGGTCGGCCGCCGGCGGCAGGGCCGCGTAGACGAACCAGACGTCGGCGTTGTGCGGCCCGGCGTTGACACCCTTGATGGACAGGCGGAGGGTGCCGCCGCGGCGGACCGTCTTGGAACCGCTCACGGTGGTGTCGAAGGCGGCGTACGGCTCGTCCGCCGCCGTCTGCGCGGCCACCGGGGCGGCGGTGGTGGCGGCCGAGGCCGCCGGGGTCAGGAAGAGCGCGCCCGCGAGGGGAGCGGCGATGGCGAAGGCCGCGGCCTTGGCCAGGAGAGAACGCATCGAGGGGTCTCCGGTGGCTTGCTTAGCGGACGATCTTGGTCTTGACGGACTTGCCGTAGAACCAGGAGTTGACGCCGCCGAGCCGGTCGATCTCCTCCTTGTTGAGCTTCTCCATGCCGGTGGGAATGTCGTAGACCAGCGCGCCGAGCTTGGCCGTCGCCACGCCCTTGACCCGCTTGCTGAGCTTGATCTCGATGATCAGCCAGTCCTCGTAGCCCTTGTCCAGGGCGTACGGGCCCCAGCACCAGAAGCCGGTGGAGTCGGAAGTGCAGGCGGTGCCGTCCGGGCCCCAGGCCTTGATCTTGCCGGTGAGGCCCTTGGGGAGCTGGCCGCCGATGTAGTAGTAGTCCGCGTGGTGCGGGCCGGTGTTGACCGCGGAGATCCGGTACTTGATGGTGCCGCCGGCCTTGACCGCCTTGGGCGCGCGCACCTTGACGTCGAAGACGGAGTACGGGTCGTCGGCGGTCTTGGCGACGACTGCGGTGGTGGTGACGGGCGCCGCGGCGGCGGCCGGAGCCGCCGTGAAGAGCAGGCCGCCCGCGAGCGGAGCGAGCAGCGCGAAGGCCCCGGCCTTCGACAGCGAGTTGCGCATTACAACGTCTCCGTGAGGAAGAGGAAACGAGGTCGTCGCGAAGTGTGACCCCCCGTAAATACCGGCTTTTCCTATCATGGAGGTCAAATGTTTGCAAAGCCTATTTGTGCAGGATGAGGTGGGTGTCGCCGAATTCGTGCCACAGATATCCGGCGTCCAAAGCCGCCTCATACGCGCGTTCGAGCTGATCAGACCCGGCGAGCGCGGTCAGCAGGCGCAGATGGCTCGACCGCGGCTCGTGCAATCCCGTGATCAATCCGTTGACTACCCGGACCCCGTTCTCGGGGGTCACCACGTGCGTCGTCCACCCGGAGGTGGTGCCGGTCCAGGCGGTCGTTTCCAGCGCGCGCACCACCGTGGTGCCGACCGCGACCACCCGGCCGCCGGCCTTCCGCGTGAGCTCGACCAGGCGGGCGGTCGCCTCGGGCACCTCGAACCGCTCGGCGTAGGGCGGCTCGTCGCGCTCCGGCGAGGCGACGCCGGTGTGCAGGGTGATCGGTGCCACCGCGATGCCGCGCGAGACCAGCGCGGTGACCACCTCGGCGGTGAACGGGCGGCCGGCGCTGGGCATCTCGGCGCTGCCGGGCACGGTCGCGAAGACCGTCTGGTAGGCGTCGAGCGGCCAGTCCTCGGCCACGTAGGAGTAGCGGATGGGCTTGCCGTACCGGGCGAGGTAGGCGGGGACGTCGCGGTCGAGCAGGGCCCGCCACAGGCGCGGGGTCTCGCGCTCCAGCAGGCGCAGGGTCGCGCGGCCGGGCAGCGGCAGCCACTCGCCCGGTTCGGCGCCGCCGTACGGCTCGGTGGCCCCGCCGGGGGCGGGGCGGCGCAGCTCGACCAGCCACGTGCCGTCCTCGCGCGGGGTGGAGAAGTGCACCGACAGCCGGTCGAGGCGGACCGCGGCGGGCAGGGTGGCGGAGTTGTTGACCACCAGCAGGTCGCCGGGGTCGAGCAGGGCGGGCAGGTCGTGGAAGCGGTGGTGGGCGAGGTCGGGTCCGCGCGAGACCAGCAGGCGCACGCCGTCGCGGGCCAGGCCGCGGGCCTCGGGCGGCTCGTGCGCCTCCAGCGCGGACGGCACGGCGAAGCCGATGCTCATTGCAGGCTCACCCGGCCGCTGGCCGGCCGGCTCCTGATCAGGTCGTGCAGGGTCGCGGCGACCTTCTCCGGGTCGGTCGCGCCCGCCGCCTCCTCGGCGCCGACCGCTTCGGCCAGCATGCGGGTGTTCATCTCGCCGGGATCGACCCACCAGACCGCGAGGGCGGGCTCCTCGGCGGCCAGGACGTTCGAGAGCTGCTCCAGCGCCGCCTTGGTCGCGCCGTAACCGCCCCAGCCGGGATAGCCGCCGGTCGCGGCGTCGGAGGTCACGTTGACCACGGCTCCGCGCCGGGCCCGGAGTGCGGGCAGTACCTCTTGGGTGAGCGCCAGCGGCGCGGTGAGGTTCGTCTCCAGCAGCTCGCGGAAGCCGTCCAGCGGGTAGCCGGCCAGCGGCCGGATGCCGCCGAGCCCGCTGGCGTTGTTCACCAGCAGGTCCAGTTCGGGGACGGCGAGTGCCAGCTCGGCGCGGTGCGCCGGGTCGGCGACGTCGCCGGGCAGCGCGAGCGCGCCGAGCTCGCCCGCGACCGCCCGCAGGTCCTCCTCGCCCCGGGCGGTGAGGACGAGTGTCCAGCCGGCGGCGGCCAGCGACCGGGCCAAGGCGAGGCCGAGGCCCCGGGAGGCGCCGGTGATGAGTGCGGTGTTCGTCATGGCTCGACGGTAGGTTTCCCCCGGTCGCGGCACATCGGGCCTTGGTCCTAGGACCATAGGGTGAAGGGCGTGAGCACTCCCGACCGCGACGCGATCCTGCAGGCCGTCAGCTCAGCCGTGCTGGCCGTGACCCGCCACCTCTCGGTGCGCGAGGTGCTGCAGGTCATCGTCCGCTCCGCGCAGCGGCTGCTCGACGCCCGCTACGCCGCGCTCGGCGTGCCCGACGAGGAGGGCTCGTTCGCCGAGTTCGTGGCGGAGGGCCTGACCGACCGGCAGTGGGAGGCGATCGGCCCGCTGCCGCGCCAGCACGGCATGCTGGGCGCGATGTTGCGCGAGGGCGCCCCGGTGCGGCTGCCCGACCTGCGCCAGGACCCGCGCTTCGAGTGGTGGCCGAAGGCGCACCCGGTGATGCGCGACTTCATCGGCGTGCCGATCAAGAACGCCGAGCAGGTGCTCGGCATCATCTTCCTGGCCAACAAGCAGGCGCCCGGCGGCTTCACCCGTGAGGACGAGGACCTGCTCACGCTCTTCGCCGCGCACGCCGCCATCGCGCTGACCAACGCGCGCCTGTACGAGCGGGGCCGCGAGCTGGCCATGCTGGAGGAACGCAACCGGATGGCCCGCGAGCTGCACGACGCGGTGACCCAGAAGTTGTTCTCGCTCCGGCTGACCGCGCAGGCCGCCGCGCACCTGCTGCCCACCGACCCCGGCAAGGCCGCGGCCGAGCTCGACCGGGTGCAACGCCTGGCCGGCGAGGCGCTGGCCGAGCTGCGCGCAGTGATCGTCGAGCTGCGGCCCGCCGAGCTCGACCGGCACGGCCTGGCCACCACGCTCCGCAAGCACGCCCAGCTCCTCGACCGGCTGCACCCGGCCCGCGTCACCTTCACCTGCGACGAGCTGCCCAAGCTGCCGCCCGAGACCGAGGTCGCCGTGCTGCGCGTCGCCCAGGAGGCGCTGCACAACTCCCTGCGTCACTCCGGGGCCGAGCACGTCGAGGTACGGCTGGCCTACGACAACGGCCGCCTCGCCCTTTCGGTGCGCGACGACGGCGCCGGGTTCGAGGAGCCGGCCGCCTCGCGCGGCCTGGGCCTGGCCTCCATGCGCGACCGGGCCGAGGCGATGGGTGGCAAGCTGGTCGTGTCCTCCGGTGGGGGGACGACCGTGCTGCTGGAGGTGCCCGCTTGATCCGCGTGCTGATCGCCGACGACCACCCGGTCGTCCGACAAGGGCTGCGCACCCTGCTCGACCTGCAGGACGACATGACCGTGGTGGGCGAGGCGAAGGACGGGCGCGAGGCGGTCGAGCTGGTGGCCGAGCTCGAGCCGGACGTGTTGCTGCTCGACCTCAAGATGCCGAGGCTCGACGGGCTGGGCGCGCTGGCCGAGCTGACCGGCGCCGCCGTCCGGATCGTGGTGCTGACCTCGATGAGCGACCGGTCGGACGTCGGGCCCGCGATGCGCGCGGGGGCGGCGGGTTTCCTCTACAAGGACATCGACCCGGCCGCGCTGGTGCAGGGCGTGCGGGCGGTCCACGGCGGGCAGGTCCTGCTGGCGCCGGAGGCGGCCGAGGCGGTGATGGCCGGTCAGCGCCCGGCGGCGGCGCCGGTCCCGGCTCCGCTGGTCAAGCCGGTCCCGCTCACCGACCGGGAGCGGGAGGTGCTCAGGCTGATCGCCGAGGGGCGGTCGAACAGGGAAATCGCCCGCGCCCTCGACGTGGCCGAGAAGACCGTCAAGACGCACGTCTCGAACGTGCTGATGAAGCTGGGGGTACAGGACCGCACGCAGGCTGCGCTGTATGCGGTCCGGCACGGTCTGGCCTAGCGGACCCGGTGGGGCCGGCCGGGGTCAGGTGCCCTTCTTCTTGTTCTCCTCGGTCTTGGTGGTCGGCGGGTTCCAGCTCTTGGTGACCGGAGGAGTCCAGTTCTGCTGCGGCCGGTTGGGCCGCGGCCAGATGATCTTGGTGTGCGTGGTCTTCAGGTCGTAGTGCCGGTCGAAGCTCTCGCCGATGCGGTCGAGCTCCTCCTTGTCCACGTTCTCCGCGCCGTTGGGCACGTCGAACGAGAGCACGCCCACCCGGGCGGTCGCCACGCCCTTGGTGGTCTTCTTCAGCTTGAGCTGGAACTGCAGCCAGTCGGTGTCGCCGACGTCAAGGGCGTACGGTCCCCAGCACCAGAACCATTCACCTTCCCAGGTGCACTTGCTGCTCTTCGGGCCGGTCCACGTCAGGCGCGGCTCGACGCCCTTCGGAACCTTGGCCCCGACCCAGTACCAGTTCGCGTAGTAAGGCCCGAGGTTCTTGGCCTTCAGCAGATAAGTGATCTTTCCGCCACGCTTGGTCTGTGTGTCGTACTTCACGGAGATCTTGAACTTGGAGTACGGCGGGCGGCCAGAAGCGGCCTCCGCCTGCGCGGCCGGTGTGAAGACGGCCAGCGGCGCCGCGATCAGGCTGACGCCCAATAGCGTGCCGAGAGTTCTGCGCATGGTGATGGCTCCCCGTACGGTGTAGAAAACGCCGATTCTCTAGGGGATTATTACCTAGGGCAAATATTTCGCAAAAAGTGATGATCTATCGTGATGGGCTGTAGCTTGCACAGCATTGTTCACGGCGGTCACTCTTGCGACGGGGGACACGCAGGACGGGGAGGGTTCAAGGTGCCTGACACGCACCCCTTGCAACCGGGCGATCCAGCCACCTTGGGGCCGTATCGGCTGCTCGGACGGCTGGGCAAGGGGGCCCAGGGGATCGTCTTCAAGGGGGAGAGCCAGAACGGGGAACTGGTAGCGATCAAGCTGCTCAACACCCGGCTGGACAAGCCCGGTGTCGACGCCGAACGCTTCATGCGCGAGGTCGAGGCGGCCCGCCGGGTCGCCCAGTTCTGCACCGCCCAGGTGCTGGACGCCAGCATGGAGGGCGAGAACCCGTACATCGTCAGCGAGCTGGTCGAGGGCGTCTCCCTGCAGCTCGTCGTGCAGAACGAGGGACCGCGCCGCGGCGGCGTGCTCTACCGGCTGGCCGTCGGCACCGTCACCGCGCTGGCCGCCATCCACCGCGCCGGCATCGTGCACCGCGACCTCAAGCCCAGCAACGTGCTCATGGGCCCCGACGGGCCGCGCGTCATCGACTTCGGCATCGCCCGGGCGCTCGACTCGGCGATGACCATCTCCAGCGGCGTGGTCGGCACGCCCGCGTACATGTCGCCCGAGCAGATCGCCGGGGAGCGGGTGGGGCCGCCCAGCGACATGTTCAGCTGGGCGCTGACCATGACCTTCGCCGCGACCGGGCGGCCCGCCTTCGGGCAGGACAGCCTGCCGGCGGTCATCTACCGGGTGATGAACGAGCAGGCCGACCTGTCGGCGTTGCCGGACAACCTGCGGCCGCTGGTGCAGGCCTGCCTCAGCAAGCGGGCCGAGGAGCGGCCCACCGCGGCCGAGGCGCTCTTCGCGTTGCTGGAGAACCAGGGCTCGACGCCGATGGGGGACTCCGACCTCGCGCTCACGACCGGCACCCAGGTCGCGGCGGCCGACGCCCCGGCCGAGCCGTACGTGCCGCCGCAGCCGGGCCCGCCCCTCTACCCCGGCCAGCCGCACCCCGCTCAACCCCACTCCGCTCAACCCCACCCCGCTCAGCCGCAGCCTGGTCAGCCGCACGGGCCCTACGGCGTCCCGCAGCAGGGCGGCCCCTACGGCCCGCCTCCCGGGCACCCGGTCAGCCCCTACAACCAGCCGTCCGGACCGCAGGGCGCCCCCGGCTTCGCACGCCCCGACGGCTACGGCCACCCGGCCTACCCGCAGGCCCACCCCAACCCCTCGGGCTGGACCAGCCCGTCCGGGCCGCAACCGCCCACCCACCCGGCCGGCTCACCACCCCGGCAGGCGGCTCCGCCGTACCCGATGGGTCCCGGGCAGCCCAACGACAACGACGCCTTCTTCCGCGAGGCCGGCCAGGAGGACCGCCAGGCCGGCGGCCGCCGCAAGCGGGCCGCGCTGGTCGGCGGCACCCTCGCGGTGGCGCTGGTGCTCGCCGCCGGCGTGCTGTTCGTCGCGCCCGGCCTGTTCGCCAAGGACCCGCAGACCACCAACGCGGGCGCCACGAGCAACGTGGTCAGCTCGGCGCCGCCCACCCCGACGCCCACGCCCACCCCGACACCCACCCCGACCGTGACGCCGACCCCGACGCCCACGGTCACGCCGGAGCAGCAGACGCTCGTCGCCGCCCTGGAACTCGGCAAGCAGGACGGCAAGGCGCTCAAGGGCCACACCAAGGCGATCCAGTCCTTCTCCGCCGTCACCGTCGACGGCCGCCCGATGCTGCTGTCCGGCGGCCAGGACGGCACGCTGCGGCTGTGGAACGCCGAGAAGCGCTCGCTGAGCAAGCGCCTGCGCGGGCACCGCGGCGAGGTGTACGCGGTCGCGTGCTTCACCATGAACGGCAAGCCGGGCGCGATCTCCGGCGGCTACGACGGCACGATCCGGCTCTGGAACCTGGACAAGGGCACCGGCCGGGCCCTCGGCACGCACGGCGACTCGATCTTCGCCGCCGCGGTCGGCAAGGTGCGCGGGCGCATGATCGCCGTCACCGGCGACGCCAAGGGCTACCTGCGCTTCTGGGACCTCGCCAAGCGCAAGCAGATCGGCAACAGCCTGCGCGCCCACCGCCAGGGCGTGAACTGGCTCAGCGTCGGCCAGATCGACGGCCGCACGGTCGTCATCTCGGCCAGCGAGGACCGGACGCTGCGCGCCTGGGACCTCGACAAGCGCAAGGCCTACAGCAAGAACTACTACCGCGGCCACAAGAAGGGCGTCTACTCCGTCGCCATCGGGGCCGTCGGCGACAGGACCATGGTCGCCTCCGGCAGCGAGGACGGCACGATCCGCTTCTGGGACCCCAAGTCCGGCAAGCAGCTCGGCAAGCCGCTCACCGGGCACAAGAAGATCGTCTACTCGCTCGCCTTCGCCCGCGGCGGCCAGGACGCGCTGCTGGTCTCCGGCGGGACCGACGGCACGATCCGGCTGTGGGACGCGACGGCGCGCAAGGCCACCGGCCCGATCATCAAGGGCAACCGCTCGCCGGTCTACGCCGTGGCTGTGGTGCCCGTCAACGACCAGCCGACGGTGATCTCCGCGGGGAAGGACAAGCAGATCCGGTTCTGGAAGCTGTCCACCCCCGCGTCCTGACCGCTACAGGCCCTGGGGTTCGAGGATCGCGTGGTGGGCGGCGACCTGGGCTCGCCGTACCGCCCGGTCGAGCTCGCGCAGGGCCAGGTCGCGGGTGGCGAGCTGGCCCGCGGTGAGACCGCGCTGCTCGGCCAGGCGCAGCACGACGGCCAGCCGGCCGGCCAGCGCCTGCACCCGGTGCGCGCGGGCGGGGTAGCCGGGGGCGAGCTCGGCGGCGGGCAGCCGCTCCGGCCGCGCGGCCACCGGCCCGTCGACGCCGTCGAAGGCCTGGGTCGCGGTCCGCATCACGCCCGCCAGCTC
This sequence comes from Nonomuraea sp. NPDC050310, assembly GCF_040655795.1. Classification (NCBI taxonomy): domain Bacteria; kingdom Bacillati; phylum Actinomycetota; class Actinomycetes; order Streptosporangiales; family Streptosporangiaceae; genus Nonomuraea; species Nonomuraea sp. NPDC050310. The sequence continues at coordinate 453,166 of NZ_JBFAKP010000002.1, forward strand.
CCGCTCGGCCTCGGCGACCCCGGCCAGGTCGACCCGCACCGGACCGGCCGGGTGGACCGTGAAGGCCACCCCCCGGTAGGACGAGCCCCGCAGATCGGGCTGGGGGACCAGGCCCTGGTTGCCCTCGGGCAGCACGGCGATCACCGCCTGACCGGCGTCGATGGCCGCGGCGTTGAAGGGCGGCGGACCGGACAGGCCGAGCGGGTCGCCGGGCGCGGGCAACGCCAGCCTAAACTCGCTGAGCCCGGAGAGCCGCAGGTCCGCCAGGTGCGCGCGGAGCGACCGCGCCGCCACCATGACCGGCCCGTGGGCCTGCTCCACCTGGTCGGCCGCCTCGTCCAGGCCGACGTGCCCGGCCAGCCACGCGTTGCCCCAGGCGACAAGTGCCGTAGACACCGGCGATTCAGCATGCACGGATCCACGATATGCGGCGATAGGTTTGTCCCAGACCTCTTGGTCGAAGGGAAGGGTGCGGGATGGGTGGTCAGGTGCTGCGGCTCCAGGACGTCGCCGTGCGGCGGGACGGAGCGGCCCTGCTGCGTGGCATCGACTGGGCCGTCAACGAGGACGAACGCTGGGTCGTGATCGGGCCGAACGGGGCGGGGAAGACCACGCTGCTGCAGGTCGCGGCGACGTTGCTCTACCCGAGCGAGGGCGTGGTCGAGGTGCTCGGCGAGCAGCTCGGCCAGACGGACGTGTTCGACCTGCGGCCGCGGATCGGGCTGGCCAGCGCGGCGCTGGCCGAGCGCATCCCGCCGGACGAGAAGGTCATCGACCTCGTGCTGACCGCCTCGTACGCGATCATCGGGCGCTACTCGGAGGAGTACGACTCCAACGACGTCACCCGCGCGGTCGAGCTGATCGACATGATGGGCGCGGCCCACCTGATCCGGCGGCGCTTCGGCACGCTGTCGGAGGGCGAGCGCAAGCGGGTCCAGATCGCCCGGGCGCTCATGCCCGACCCCGAACTGCTGCTGCTCGACGAGCCCGCCGCCGGGCTCGACCTGGGCGGTCGCGAGGATTTGATGCGCCGGCTGTCGCTGCTGGCCCACGACCACCGCGCGCCGACCATGGTGCTGGTCACCCACCACGTGGAGGAGGTGCCCAGCGGGTTCACCCACGGCCTGCTGCTGCGGCACGGCTCCGTCGTGGCGCAGGGGCCGCTCGACCAGGTCATGACCGCCGACAACCTGTCCAAGACCTTCGGCGTGCCGCTCGTGCTCGAACGCAGTCCCGAGGGGCGTTGGTACGCCAGGGCGTACTAGATCGTAATTGTGGGGTTAGCGGTCCTCGCGGGGGATCAGCGAATATCATTTCGGTGGTCAGCCTCCATCTCCCCCGGAGCGTCGCCATGAACGTCGAACTTCTGGCAGTGGCAGTCGTCGCGATCGGCGTCGTGGGGTTCGTGGTGATCCGGTCGATCCGGGTCATCCCGCAGGGCACGGCGGCCATCGTCGAGCGGCTCGGCGGCTACCACCGCACGCTCAACCCCGGCACCAACCTGGTCGTGCCGTTCATCGACCGGGTGCGCGACACGATCGACATGCGCGAGCGCGCCCAGCCCTTCCCGCCGCAGTCGGTCACCACCGCCGACAACCTGATCGTCTCGGTCGACGTGGTCCTCTTCTACCAGGTGACCAACCCCAAGTCAGCGACGTACGAGATCGCCAACTACCTCGGCGCCATGGAGCAGCTCACCGCGACCACCCTGCGCAACGTGATCGGCGGCATGGACGTCGACACCGCGCTCGCCTCCCGCGAGGAGATCGCCGCCAAGCTGCGCGGCGCGCTCACCGAGACCACCGAGGCGTGGGGCGTGCGCGTCAAGCGCGTCGAGCTCAAGGCGATCGACCCGCCCGCCTCCATCCAGGAGTCGATGGAACGCCACAAGCGCGCCGAACGCGACAAGGAGGCGGCCATCGCCGCCGCCGAGGGCGAGAAGCGCGCGGCCATCCTGTCGGCCGAGGGGGAGAAGCGCGCGGCGCTGCTGCGGGCCGAGGGCGAGGCCGAGGCGATCGTGTTGCGGGCCCAGGCCGAGGCGCGGGCCGAGGGCATGCGGGCCAAGGGCCAGGCGGACGCGATCGGCCTGCTCGCCCGCGCGCTGGAGGAGAACCACGCCGACCAGCGGCTGCTGGCCTACCAGTACCTGATGACCCTGCCCGAGATCGCCAAGGGGCAGGGCAACGCGGTGTGGGTCGTGCCGCCCGACCAGGCGACTCTCGGCCTGCTCAGGCGGGAGGGCGACCCCACCTGAGTCCACGATGCGGACGGCTCTAGGCTCACCCCATGACACCCCTGGAAGTCGTCGCCGTGGTCGCCGCGGGCATCGGAGCGGGCGCGATCAACGCCGTCGTCGGCTCCGGCTCGTTGATCACCTTCCCCACGCTGGTCGCGATCGGGGTGCCCCCGGTGGTCGCGAACGTGTCCAACAACATCGGCCTGGTGCCCGGGTCCTTCACCGGGGCGTACGGCTACCGCGCCGAGCTCAAGGGGCAGCGTGACCGGCTCGTCCGGCTGGGGGTCGGGTCGTTGCTCGGCTCGGCGCTGGGCGGGTTGCTGCTGATCAACCTGGATCCGGGTGTGTTCCAGGTGGTCGTGCCGGTGCTGATCGGGGTGGCCTGCGTGCTGGTGGTCATCCAGCCGCAGCTCAACCGGTGGACGGCCGGGTGGCGGGAGAAGGCGCACCCCAACGGCGGACCGTGGTTGTGGCTCGGCGTCTTCGGGGCCGGGGTGTACGGCGGGTATTTCGGGGCGGCCCAGGGCGTGCTGCTGATCGGGATCCTCGGGGCGATGCTCAGCGAGGGGTTGCAGCGGGTCAACGCGGCCAAGAACGTGCTGTCGCTGATCGTCAACTTCACGGCTGCGGCGTTGTTCATCGTCATCGCGGAGATCGACTGGTGGGCGGTGCTGGCGATCGCGGTGGGGTCGACGATCGGGGGGTTCTTGGGGGCCAAGATCGGGCGTAAGATCCCTGCTCCGGTGCTGCGCGGGATCATCGTTTGTGTCGGGATTTTGGCGATTATCAAACTAGTATTCGGGTAGATATCCGGACATGAAGGGTGACCGGGTCGAAATCGTCATTGACGCCGGGGAAGGCGCACCGCGTACCTACGAAGTCGTCGCCACCAGAGCCGGCCGCCGGGTCGAGGTCAGCAACCGCCGCGGGCTCATCGAGGTCAGCGAAGTCACCAGGACCGGCAGCCCGGTCCGCACCGCCCGCTTCATGTCCAGCCGCATCCTCGCCCTCGTCGAACACCCGGCGGACGGGGAAGCGGACTGAGTTTTCGCCGGCCCAGTCGGCTCCTCCCCGTGACCCCACCCGCCCGTCCCCGTCCACCCCACCTCTCGGGCTGGGGTGGACTTTGGAGATCCTCGGGGGAGTACGGCCGGCCGCCGGTGGACCGGCTGGGGCTACATGGCCAGCCGGTCGCGAACCCACTGTCGATAGGTCAAAGGCGCCCGCCCCAGCAGCCGGGAAACCGTGTCGGTAACCACCTCAGGCGAGGCGACAAACGACCCCCACCCCTCCATGGCCTCCCGAGCCCCCTCATCGGTCCCGAAGATCCCCTTGGCCACCGCAAACCCGGCCGCAGGGTCGAGCTCCTCCCACCGAGCCTCCACCCCCAGCTCCTCCCCGATGATCCGAACCTGCTCAGCCTGGGTGATCGCCTCAGGCCCGGTCAGGACATACGCCTGCCGAGCGTGCCCAGCAGAAACCAGCACATGCGTGGCCACGGCCGCGATGTCCGCCTCGTGGATCAACGACCGGGCCGCCTCGCCGTACACCCAGGACACCACCCCCGACCCCCGAACCTCGTCGATCCACCCCAGGGTGTTGGTGGCGAAGCCGCCGGGCCGCAGGAAGGTCCAGGCGAGCCCGGAGTCCCGGATGAGCTGCTCGACGGTCACGTGGAACATGGTCGAGCCCGGCACCACGTTGGCCGACAGGTAGACCACCCGCCGAGCCCGCCGCTTGATCACGTCGACGACCGCCGCCGCGGTCTCGGCCGCGAAGCCCGGCCAGACGAGGAACACGTCCTCCACCCCGTCGAGCGCCGGTTCGAGTGAGGCGGGATCGGTGAGGTCGCCGCGCACCACCTCGACCCCGGCCGGGAAGGCCGCCCGGGCGGGGTCACGCACGAGGGCACGGACGGGCACCCCGGCTTCGGCGAGCTGGGTGACGACATGACGACCGACATTTCCGGTGGCACCGGTGACAAGAATCATGTCACCGACGCTACGACCTCAACCTTTGTTGAGGTCAACCCCGGGACGGACCTGGATCACCCCGTCCCCGCGCACCCGCGTCTGGAAGCAGGGTTGCGGAGCCGTCGCGGGCCCGTGTTTGACGCTGCCGTCGGCCAGCCGGAAGGTGCTGCCGTGCCAGGGGCAGACCACGCACGCTTCGCCGTCCTCGAGGGTGAGCCGGCCCTGGTGCAGCGGTCCGGCCAGGTGCGAGCAGCGGTCGGCGAGCACGGACACGCTGTCGCCGTGCCGCAGGACGAAGAGCTGGATGTAGCCGAGCCGGCGCGCCACCGGCCGCCCGTCGGGCAGGTCCTTGATCGGGCACAGGTCGTGCCAGCCGAGCGGGACGAGGTGGGCCACCTGCTCGGCGTGGTTGGCCCCGGCGGCCTGCCGGTAGGCCATGTGGCCGCCGAGGTAGCCGCCGAGTCCGGCCAGGCTCAGCCCGGCCAGGCCGAGCAGCCGCCCGCCGCCTTCACGGCCGCGGAGCCGTACCAGCAGGGAGGCCGAGTAGAGGCCGAGCGCGGCGAGGTTGGCCATCAGGTGCACGAAACCGACGCGTTGCTGCTCGCGGTGGAGCGAGGACCAGTCGGTCAGGCCGGCCGCGGCGGTGGGCAGCGCGGAGACCAGGCCGGTGCCGATCAACACGCGCGAGGCGCGCGGATCGACGCTGGTGAAGTCGAGCGCGGTGGCCGAGGTGAAGCAGCCCAGCGCCACCGAGGCGAGGGGCGGGTGCAGCGGTTTTCCGGTGGGCACGCCGTGCAGCAGGTCGCGCAGCCGCCCTGGGCCCAGCCGGTCTCGTACGGCTTTGGCCAGGAGCTGGATGGGTTTGTCGAGCGCCCTGGTCCGCTCCAGCCGATCCGCGAGGTCGACCGGCCCGACAAAGCGCCGCGAATGCCGCCTTCGTGCCTTAACTGTCTCCTCCACGCCCTCCCCCTACCCACGGTTATGGCGCAAGATGCCCTCTCTTCACCGAGAGCTCCACCAACTCACGCGCATAGGCGCCCAGCGAGGGGCAACCCGCCTCGATGATCTCGACCTTCTCCAGCACCTGGCCGGAGGTGACCGAGTGCAGGCGCCACGTGCCGCCCTCGTTCTGATGGTTGGCGAGGATCGGCGCGAAGCGGTCGAGCGCCTTGGCGAACCGGGCCTCGGGGGTCACCCGGTCCTCGAACTCCTCCCAGAGCGCACGGAGCTGCGGCCCCTGCGGCTCCGGGAGCAGGGCGAAGATGCGGTCGGCGGCGGCGCGCTCGGCGTCGGCCTGCGCGGCCACCGCGTCCGCGTCGTAGATGAAGGTGTCCCCGGCGTCGATCTCCACCAGGTCGTGCACGAGCAGCATCGCGACCACGCGCTGAAGATCGGTGCCGGGCGGGGCGTGCTCGCCCAGCACCATGGCCAGCAGGCTCACGTACCACGAATGCTCAGCGTCGTTCTCGCGCCGGGAGTCGTCCATCAGGTTGTTGCGGCGGATCACGCGCTTCAACTTGTCGATCTCGATGGCGAAGGCGATCTGAGCGTTCAGGCGGTCCTGTTCCGGGGCGATAGTCACGCGCGACACCCTAACGGGCGTTGATCGTGACCGGCACCCCGTTGAAGACCGCGTTTCCGGAAGGCACGTCGATCGCGCTCTCGTTGGTGAGCACGTTCGCGTTGGCCTCCGCCCAGCCGTGCGGCAGGCTGACCACGCCGGGCATGATCGTGTCGGTCGGTTCGAGCGCGACGGTCAGCCGCCCGGCGGCCGAGCTGACCGTGGCCTCGCCGTCCAGGCCCAGCCGGGCCACGTCGGCCGGGTTGATCTGCAGCGTCGCGGTGTTGCTGCCGCCGGTCAGGTGCATCCAGCTGTTGTTCGAGCGCAGGTGGCGCCGCCCGATCAGCACCAGCTCGGGCGGTTCCGTGTCGAGCCCGGCCCGCAGCCGGTCCACGTCCGCCAGGAGCTGCGGCGGGGCCAGCTCGACCCGGCCGGAGGCGGTCTTGAGCAGGCCGGGCAGCCGCGGCTCCAGCGGGCCCAGGTCGAGGCCGTGCGGGTGGTCGAGCAGCTTGCCCAGCGACAACCCGTCGTAGGGGCCCAGCTTGAGCATCATGTCCAGCCGCCGTTCGGCGCCGTTCTCGCCTTCCAGCGTCAGCTCGGCCGCGCCGGGCGTCTGGCTGATGATGAACTCGTCGAAATCGCCCTCCAGGCCGGTGGCCAGCATCGCCAGCCGGGCCAGGATCTGCCCCTCGGTCGGCCGCTCGCCGAGCGGCAGCGCCGGACGCGAGTAGCGGGCGTAGTTGCGTACGGCCAGCCCCAGCAGCGCGAAGTCGAAGTGCCCGGTCTGCAGCACCCGAGGCGGCGGCAGGATCACGTTCGCGTGCCGCGTGGTCTCGTTGAGGTAGGGGTCGACGCTCACCATGAAGTCCAGCGAGCCGAACGCCGCGTCCAGCCGGGCCCCGTTCGGCGCCGACATGACCGGGTTGCCCGCCACCGTGATCAGGAAGCGGATCTGCCCTTCGCCCGGCGTCTCGATCTCGTCGGCCAGCGTCGCCACCGGCAGCTCGCCGTTCACCTCGGGCAGCCCGCGCACGCGACTGGCCCATCTTCCCGTCCGGTACGGCTTGCGCCGCGGCCGCGACTCGGTGGCCGCCATCGGGAACATCGCCCCGCCGGGCCGGTCGAGGTTGCCGGTGAGCACGTTGAGCACCTCGACCAGCCACTGGGCGAGGGTGCCGAACTCCTGGGTGCAGGTGCCGATCCTGGCGTATACCGCCGCGTGTTCGGCGGCGGCCAGCTCGCGGGCCAGCCGGACGATCACCTCGGCCGGGATGCCGGTACGGCGGGCCACCAGCTCGGGCGGGAAGTGCTTGGCCTGCTCCCGGACCTCCTCCAGCCCCTCGACCTCCAGCGCGACCCGGGTCAGCCCCTCGGCGAACAGCGTGTGCACCAGGCCGAACAGCAGGTAGGCGTCGGTGCCCGGGCGGATGAAGACGTGCTCGTCGGCCTTCTTGGCGGTGCGCGTGACCCGCGGGTCCACCACGACCAGCCGGCCGCCGCGCCGGCGCAACGCCTTGAGCCGGCCGGGGAAGTCGGGGGCGGTGCAGAGGGAGCCGTTGGAGTCGAGCGGGTTGGCGCCGAGCATCAGCAGGTAGCCGGTGCGGTCGAGGTCGGGCACCGGGATGCTGAGCGGGTCGCCGAACATCAGGCCGCAGGCGACGTGCTTGGGCATCTGGTCGGCGGTGCTGGCCGAGTAGATGTGCTTGGTGCCGAGCGACTTGGCCAGCGGGCCTGCGTACAGCGCGCCGGCCATGGTGTGGGCGCTCGGGTTGCCGAGGTAGAGGGCGATCGACTGGCGGTCGGCGTGCCGGGCGAACGCCTGCCGTACCAGGTCGAAGGCCTCGTCCCAGGTGGCCTCGCGCCAGGTCTCGCCCTCGCGCACGACCGGCCTCGACAGCCGGTCCGGGTCCTCGTCGAGCTTGCCGAGGCTGGCGCCCTTGGGGCAGATGAAGCCCTTGCTGAACGGGTCGTCCTTGTCGCCGCGGACACTCGTGACGTGGCCGCCGTCGTCGAGGGTGAGGGTCAGGCCGCAAACGGCCTCGCAGAGGGGGCAGGTCCGGTGGACGGTCGTCATCGCCACTCACTCCTGAGTTCGTCAGATGAACTCATCTTGGCGCGCGGCCGGGCCGTGGGGAAGCCCTCGCCGCGGATCGGCTGATCTTCCGCGGGGCAAGCCCCGGGCCCCCGTGGTCCCGGGGCTCGCCTTTCAGCGGGATCTCACCGGCTCAGCAGGGCCAGATCCCGATCGGGGGGCTCCTCGGCGGCCGTCGGAACCCATGCTGTGCCGTACAGGCGCTCCAGCCCGGGCGAGAACGCCCCGGGCCGCTCGTCGCAGCGGACGATCTCCAGGACGACCCAGCAGGCCCGGTCGCGGTGCCGGTAGACCCGCGCCTCGCGGGCGAAGCAGGCCGCGGCCAGCTCGGGCGCGTACGCCACGAACTCCTCGGCCGAGATCCCCGCCCTGGTCCACAGCAGCGCCTTCTCGCCGGTGCGGGTGGGGGTGATCCACAACACCAGCGGGATGCGCCCGGCGCGGGTGTGCATGGTCGTCTCCAGGCAGGTCCGCTGGACGCGGTGCCGGGAGATCACGCACCAGGCGTGCGCGACCAGCCAGTTGCGTCCGAACCTGGTCGCGGCCGGGACGGAGACCGCCCCGGTCAGCGCCAGGAACGCGCCCCACTCGCCGGCGAGCTGCGCGACGGTCAGGACCAGCGCGGCCAGGAGCCCCAGCTCCGTGCGGAACCGCCACAGAACCGTCACCAGACCGCTCCGCCGGGCCGGCGGCAGGTCCTCGACGCCCGGGTACATCTGGTTGCGCGGGTTGCGGGAGGACATCACGCCACCTCCTCGGGGATCCGCACCCGGCGCTGGTCGAAGCGCGGGTCACGGTAGGTGCGGACGCCGAAGCCCGCCCTGGCGACGGTCCAGCCGCGCCGGTAGGCGAACTCGTCCTCTTCCGCGCACAGCTCTCGATCCGCCCAGGCGATGAGTTCCCGGATCCGGGACTTGATTCGGCTGAGCCCCTTGGTACCTTGTGAGTACATAGAAGACCCCTTCGCGGCATTACTTAAGGTGGACTTCTGCCGGGCCGTGGATTGATGGCCTGATCGCCGAGGGTGGCAGCCCTTGCATCGGCGCCAGGCGCTCAATCTGCGGCTCGGCCTTTTTCTGGGTGCGTCGGGCTGGTTGCCTCCCAGGTGGTCTCGCGGATGTCCGGGACGGCGCCGTTGCCGGTGTGGCGGCCGTCACGGCCGCGGCTTCTGGGGAGGCCGGGGGTCAACGGCCGCTTCGTCATGACGGCCTCCTCGTCCCCTGTATGCCCTCCTGCGTTGATGGTGCGCCGGAGCTTTCTTTGCGGCAATAGGCAGATCGGGGAAATTTTCTTGAATGTTTCCGTGCGAGCTGCGCTGCGGGTTGCTGTGCAACTTGCACGACCCAGGTAGGGCCTTCTCCAAATCCGGAACATGCGCCAAGCTGATGGCACTCGTCGTGCAAGTTGCGCGTTAAGATGTTGTGCACTGTCCGCGAATTTGAGGCGTCAAACGGACCCTTTCGGCCACATCTTCATGCCTTTGGAGTGCGGTGCCACGAGAGCAGATCAGTCCCACGGTGCGCCGGCTGCGGTTGGGGCAGGAGCTGAAGCTGCTCCGCGAACGCCAGATGATCAACGCGAAAACGCTGGCAGCGGCATTGAAGTGGTCGGCGTCGAAGGTCAGCCGGATCGAGGCGGCCAAGACCCTGCCGAGCCCTGAGGACATCAAGGCGCTCGGGGCCTACTTAGGCGTCGACCAAGACAAGATCGACGAGCTCCTGGTCCTGCTCAAGGAAGCTGACCGGCGAGGCTGGTGGGAGTACTACGAGAACGCCCTGTCCCCAGAGGTGATCACTTTCCTGGGGCTGGAAGCTGAGGCCATCGCACATCGTGCCTGGGGACCCCAGATCGTGCACGGCCTCTTGCAGACTGAGGACTATGCGCGGGAGTTGATCCTCGCGGGCAGCGGTGTCGCCCGCATCACTCACAGTGTGATGCAGATGAGGCTGGACGTCCGCCTCAAGCGTCAAGAAGAGATCCTCAGCCGTAGCCGACCTCCGCAACTCAGCCTGGTACTCGACGAGTCGGTACTCGTACGTCAGTTCGGTGAGCCTCGAGTGATGCGCGACCAACTCGGACATGTGCTGGACATGTCGGCGCTGGACCACGTGAGCGTGCAGGTTCTCCCGTTCGCCGGGGGGCAACATCCGGTCCAGACGGGGGAATTTATCCATTTGAAGTTCGTGGACCTTGACGATGCCGTCTACCTGGAGTCACTCTATGGCGGTCGCATCGTCGACGATCTTCAGTTGGTGCCAAACTACGAAGCGGCCTTCGAGCGGCTTCGCGCGGTGGCCCTCCCTGAGGACGAATCCCGGATTCTCATCCAGCGGAAACTCTCGCATTGGCGTTGACCAGCACCGATGGGGCTGCTGGCGACGCTTTTTCACGGATTAGGGACAAGCAAACGATGAACCACCTGGCGTGGAGGAAGAGCGCGCGCTGCAGCGGCGCTTCCGCGTGTGTCGAATTCGCCGAGCTCGCCGACGGCAACGTGGCGATCAGGGACAGCAAGCGGGAAGACAGTCCCGTACTGGTCTTCACCCCTGAGGAGTGGTCGGCCTTCACAGCCGGCGTCCGCGACGGAGAGTTCGACCTGGCGCTCACCGCGAGCGTGGCCTGAGCTCGTTCTGCCAGGCTAGAGGGCCCGCGCCGGAAGCTCCGCGCGGGCCTTTCTCTTGTTCAGGAGAGCACGCATCAGATATCCGGCCGTGCAGCAGGCGGCTGCTGCGCCTAGCACGAGATATCGGTTGCTGCGGTCCAGCGGTGTCGCGCGAGGTGGCTGGTTCATGTCCCACCAGACGCCGTCGATGAGTTCGAACACGTCGATGTACGGCTGGCGCTTGCTGCGAGGCAGGGCGAGCGCGATGTCCCGACGGTGCCGGCGGCTGCGTGCCCAGAAGCGCATCCCGATCTCCGTGCAGAACAGGTCCACGCGCGCGTATTCGCGAACGTTGCCCGGCGTGAGCTGCCCCACGCTGTAGAGCGTCTCCCAGTAGGAGACCAGGAGGTTGAGGTAGAGATCATGCCGGGGATCCTGCCTCCTGCTTCGCTTCAGGCCCGTTGCCTCGATCAAGGCGGGGTTCTCGATCAGGAGCTGTACGAGCTGAAGGTGCTGGGCGCGCGCGGAGTCCTGCCTGACCCGTCGGGATTCTCTCTCCTGGAGAAAGATCGAGATTCCGATCGACAGCAGCGCGAGGGCCGACAGGAGCGCGGATGCGGCGCCATAGGTCTGGCCTATCCAGCTCAGCTCTTCCCATTTAGTGTCGAACGTGGACGCCAGGGAGGCCAGGAAGAGCGGTGAAAGCATCGTGAGGACAACCGTGCCGAGGACGGCGACGCCGATCAGGAGCGGCAGGGCGATACGCCGAGCGTGCGAGAGCTTCGCGGCCATTGCCGGACCTTCGGGAGAGGTAAGGGGATGAGACTCCGCTGGGGTAGAAGCCGATTCTGCAACGGGGCGTCAGCCTGTGTCGAGATCGCGGAGCTTGACGATGGCGGGGTCGCAGTCCGGGACGGGAAAGACCCGGATGGGCCGGTGTTGAGGTTCACCGCCGAGGAGTGGCAGGTCTTTGTCCGTGGAGTGCGCGCAGGTGACTTCTAGCTAACCCCACCGCTTGTGGATCTTCTCTGGTAGATACGGACATGTCCCGTTCATTGCCTGCTCATGGCATGCTCTGGGACTGTGCCCAAGATGAGACGCTCGCGTGCTTTTGCGTTGGTTGCCCTAGCCGTTGCCGTGTCTGCCTGCAGCACTGCCACGGCCAAGCCGGAGACGACGACCGGGTCGAAGTCGACGATCGGGCCGATCGAGCAGCAGAGGGAGCCGGAACGCGAGCCGTACACGATCGCCTTCGGGGGTGACGTGCACTTCGAGGGGGCGCTACGGGCACGGCTGGACAGTCCGAAGACGGCGCTGGGGCCGATCGCACGGGTGCTGGGCCGGGCGGACCTGGCGGTGATCAACCTGGAGACGGCGATCACCACGGGCGGGGCGCCGGTGAACAAGCAGTTCACCTTCCGGGCCCCGGCCAGCGCGTTCACCGCGCTGAAGGCGGGCGGCGTGGACGTGGTGAGCATGGCGAACAACCACGGCATGGACTACGGGAGCACGGGACTCGAGGACTCGCTGGCGGCGATCAAGAAGAGCCGCTTCCCGGTGATCGGCATCGGCGAGGACGACGCGGAGGCGTACAAGCCGTTCCGCACCACGCTGAACGGCAACAAGGTGTCGATCATCGGCGCCACGCAGGTGCTGGACGCGGAGTTCATCCAGTCGTGGTCGGCGACGCCCGGCCAGGGCGGGCTGGCCTCGGCGAAGAACGAGCCGCGGCTGATCCAGGCGGTACGGCAGGCCCGCAAGAACTCCGACACGGTCATCGTGTTCCTGCACTGGGGCACCGAGCTGCAGCCCTGCCCGAACGAGGCGCAACGCTCGCTGACGCCCAAGCTGATCAAGGCGGGCGCGGACGTGATCGTGGGCGGGCACGCCCACCAGTTGCTGGGCAGCGGCTACCTGGGCAACGCCTACGTCAACTACGGCCTGGGCAATTTCATCTTCTACAACTGGGGCCCGGTCACCGGCAAGACCGGCGTGCTGACGCTGACGATCAACGGCCGCAAGGTGCTCAAGGACCGCTGGACCCCGGCGACCATCCAGTCGCCCGGCCTGCCCGTGCCGCTGACCGGCCCGGCGGCGACACAGGCGGTCGCGAGCTGGAAGCAGTTGCGCTCGTGCGCGGGTCTATCGGCGAAGCCGGGCTAGTCATAACGTTGGATCATGCGTCCAATAACGTCCGGTGACGGGAAGAGTGGCGTACGGCTGGCGCTCTTCGAGGAGGGTGACGCCGCCAACCCGACGATCGTCCTGGTGCACGGCTATCCCGACACGCACGCGGTGTGGGACGAGGTGGCCGCGTTGCTCCGCGACCGGTTCCACGTGGTGCGCTACGACGTGCGCGGCGCCGGGGCGTCGACCGCGCCGCGCGACCGGCGCGCGTACGGCTTCGACGAGCTGACCGCCGACCTCGCCGCGGTGCTGGACGCGGTGGGCAAGCCCGAGGTGCACCTGGTCGGGCACGACTGGGGTGCGATCCAGTGCTGGGAGGCGCTGGCCCGGCCCGGCCTGCGCGAGCGCATCGCCACCTTCACCACGCTCGGCGTGCCCGGCTACCGGCAGATCGCCCGGTTCATGAGCGACGGCAAGCGCCGCCACGTGCTGGGGCAGAGGGCCCGGTCGTGGTACATCGGGCTGTTCAGGCTCCCGGTGCTGCCGGAACTGGGCTGGCGGGTGCTGGCCGAGCGGTTGCGCACCGGACGGTCGGAGCTCGGCCCCGGCGTGCCGCCCAGGCTGGGGCACCCGGCCGAGACGCTGGCGCGGGACGCGCGGAACGGGTTGCAGCTCTACCGCGTCAACGACGCCGGGCAGTGGCGCGACGCCGAGGCGCGGGTGGACGTGCCGGTGCAGCTCATCGAGGGCACCCGCGACCCGTACGTCTCGCCGCACCTGCTGGCCTCGCTCGGGCGGTGGGTGCCGGAGCTCGCCCACCGCAAGATCGTCGCCGGGCACTGGATGCAACGCACCCATCCCGGGCAGGTGGCCCGGATGATCGCCGAGTTCGCCGGCCGCGACCGGCCCACACGGGAGTTGCGCCGCGCCGCCGACCGGCGGCCGTTCCGGCACACGCTGGTCGTGGTCACCGGCGCGGGCAGCGGCATCGGGCGGGCCACCGCCCGGGCCTTCGCCGCGCACGGGGCGGAGGTGATCTGCGCCGACCTCGACCTCAAGGCCGCGGAGGAGACCGCCGGCTCGTTCGGCGGCGTGCCGTACGAGGTGGATGTCGCGGACGCGGGGCAGATGGCGGCGTTCGCGGAGTGGGTGGCCGACCAGCACGGGGTGCCGGACGTGGTGGTCAACAACGCCGGGGTCGCCGTCTCCGGCCCGTTCCTGGAGCACTCGCTGGGCGACTGGCAGCGGGTGCTGGACGTGAACCTGTGGGGCGTGATCCACGGCTGCCGGCTGTTCGCCCGGCAGATGGTGGAGCGCGGCGAGGGCGGGCACATCGTGAACGTCGCCTCGGTGGCGGCGTTCCTGCCGTCGCGGTCGCTGCCGGCCTACTCGGTGTCCAAAGCGGCGGTGAAGTCGCTGAGCGACTGCCTGCGGGCCGAACTCGCCGGGCACGGCATCGGCGTGAGCACGATCTGCCCCGGTTTCGTGTCCACGGCCATCGCGCGGAACGCCACCTTCGTCGGCCCCGACGTGCGCGAAGCCGCCATCACCGCGCTGGAGCGCCGCGCGTATCCGCCCGAGCGGGTCGCCGCGCACATCCTGCGGGCCGTCCACCGCAACCAGGCGCTCGTGCCGGTCAACGCCGAGGGCCGGCTCGGCTACGTGCTCTCCCGGCTGTCCCCGGCCGCCACCCGTGCCGTCGCCCGAGTCCTCAGAAATCCCGCGATTGACGGGTAGTTGGCGACCAGATGGGGGGAAGATGTCACTCGTGCCTACCCCGCAGACCGACACCGGCGACTGCAGCGAGCCGACTCCGCTCCGTCGTCAACCCACTCAGCGCCGTAGTGCCCGCAGGGTCGAGCGCATGCTCGACGCCTGCGCCGACCTGCTGGACGAGATCGGCTACGAGGCTCTGTCCACCACCCGCATCGCCGACCGCGCCGGCGTCGCGATCGGCTCGGTCTACCAGTTCTTCCCCGACAAGCGGGCCATCACCCAGGAGGTGACCAGGCGCAACGTGGAGCAGTTCGTCTCCCGGGTCGGCGCCCGCTTCCTGGAGGAGGACTACCGCGGCTGGTGGGAGGCGGTCGACGCGATCATCGACGAGTACGTCGACATGCACCGCACCGTCCCCGGCTTCAAGAGCCTGCACTTCGGCGACGTGGTCGACCTCAACCTGCTGGACAGCGACAGCGACAACAACACCGTCATCGCTGGCCGGCTGCGCGGCCTGCTGCTCAAGGAGTACGGCCTGGCCGACAGCCATGAGCTCGACGTGGCCGTCCTGGTCGCGGTCGAGGCCGGCGACGCCGTGCTCAAACTGGCCTTCCGCCGCGACCCCGACGGCGACACCGAGATCATCTCGGCCGCCAAGCAGCTCATCCGCGGGTTCCTGCCCCGCCAGCTCAGTCCCTTCCGGGGCTGAGACGTTTCTTCACCTTGAACTCCGGCGCGGGCACGAAGGCCGCCGCGGCCGGGGGCTCGGTGGGCAACGGCGAGGCCATCTCGCAGGGTCTCGGGAAGGAGACCGGTCTGACCTGCTGGGTACTGCCGCGCTGCAGCCGGATCTCCATCGTCTGCAGCCTCAGTTCTGCCGCCTCGATCGCCTCCATGCGGGCCGAGAGATATCCGGCCGCTCCGGGGAGGAGCGCGGACATCACAGCGGCACAGGCGAGGGAGAAGGTCAACTGCTTGCCCATCACAGCTCCCTTCGGTCGCGGTCATGCGACGGAGATATGCCCGACAAGCAGGGATAACACGCGGAGAGTACGCAGGGTTGCACGAAACGTTGCCAAACCTGTAGCCAGGCCGACATCGTCATTGGCCCGGCATGAGCGCAGGTCGCTCGGTAGTCTCGCGGTGTGGCGCATGTGACCCGTGAGCACCTTGATCGCCTGCTGGAGCAGGCACTTCTGGCCGACGACCACGGCTCGCTGGCCAGGAAACTCGACGATCTCGCCGGGGGATACACCTCCGGCGACGTTTCCAGGGCGGCCATCCTGGTCCTGGCGGCAGAGGAGTGGCGCGCGGCCGGACAGCCCGCCCGCGCGCTCGACTGCTACCAGCGGGCGGCCGACGACGGCGGCGATCCGGGCATCGACCCGCGCGCCGGCATCGCCGACACGCTCTTCGAGCTCGACCGGCCGGACGAGGCCAGGCAGCTCATCGCGGCGCTCAGCGCCGAGGGCGAGGTGGACGCGACGACCGCGCACAGCATCGCCGAGACCCTCGTGGCCTACGGCGACCTGGCCACCGGCCACGAGTGGGCCACCCAGGCCGTCCTGGCGTGCGCCAGCGACGACCCCGAGCACGTGGCGATGCTGCGCACCCGCTACCGCATCCGGCTCGACCTCGGCCTGCCCGAGGACGACCTCGACGCGCTGATCTCCTGAACGCGCGAAGGGGGGCCACCGCACCGGTGGCCCCCCTCACGCCGTTCGGGCGGTCAGTCGAGCTCGAGGTTCTCCAGCAGCTCGGCCAGGTCCTCGACCGCCGCCTGCTCGGTCAGCGGCAGGCTCTGCACCAGGCCGGGAGCCTGCTCCGGCAGCAGCGGGGCGACCTTGTCCTCGACCTCGGCCACCCGCTCAGGCAGCTTGTCCGCGCCGGTGGTCTCGGCCAGGTCGGGCAGCTGCGGCACCATCCGCGCCGCCTCCGGCAGCCGCTCGCCGGGGTTGCCCGGCAGGCCCGGCACGTCGGGGAACTCGGCCAGCTGGGAGACGTCGGCCAGGCCGCTGGGCACGCGGGCGGCGTTCGCCAGGCTGGTCGGCACCTCGGACGGCAGCGCCGGCGCGCCGGCGCCCGCGGCCACGCCGCCCAGGTCGGCCACGCTCAGCACCGCGCTGCTGCGCGCCAGGCCGGGCAGGCCCGCCCGCTGCGCCAGCACCTCGGCCGTACGGAACACGGGGCTGTTGGCGGGCGCCGACATCTTCCCGCCGTAGGTGCCCGCCGCGCGGACGTCGGTGACGTCCTCGCAGAGCGAGACGACCGTGGTGGGCGCCTGCAGCAGGGCCGCGCGGCCGGGCTTGCACTCGTCGGTGGCGAAGGCGGCGCCCGTGACCATGCACGTCACTCCCGCCGTCAACGTGGCAACTGCGAGAATGCTACGGATCTTCACTGCACGTCCCCCTGATCGTGTTCGGCGATCTGACGAACGTTGAAGCTAGTGACGACACACGGGGTGCGGGGCCGCCTTGCCCGAAGGCTGGGCGAGTCCTTACCGAACAGGCCGGACGGTCAACTCGTCATCACCCAGATCGACCAGAATGCGGTCGCCGTCGATGATCTCGCCGGAGAGCACCGCGCGGGCCAGCTGGTCGCCGATCGCCGACTGCACGAGCCGCCGCAGCGGGCGCGCGCCGTAGAGCGGGTCGTAGCCGGTGAGCACGAGCCAGTCGCGGGCGGCCGGGGTGACCTCCATCGTGAGCCGCCGGTCGGCCAGCCGCTTGGCCAGCCGCTCCACCTGCAGGTCGACGATCCTGGTGAGCTCCTCGGTGCCGAGCGCGTCGAAGATCAGCACGTCGTCGAGCCGGTTGAGGAACTCGGGCTTGAAGGTCTTGCGCACCACGCCCATCACCGCGTCGCGGTCGGGCAGGAGCTGCGAGCCCAAGTTGGAGGTGAGGATCAGGATCGTGTTGCGGAAGTCGACCGTACGGCCCTGCCCGTCGGTCAGCCGCCCGTCGTCGAGCACCTGGAGCAGGATGTCGAAGACCTCAGGATGGGCCTTCTCCACCTCGTCCAGCAGCACCACGGTGTACGGCCGGCGGCGCACGGCCTCGGTGAGCTGGCCGCCCTCCTCGTAGCCGACGTAGCCGGGAGGCGCGCCGACCAGCCGGGCGACGCTGTGCTTCTCGGAGTACTCGCTCATGTCGATGCGGGTCATCGCCCGCTCGTCGTCGAACAGGAACTCCGCCAGCGCCTTGGCCAGCTCGGTCTTGCCGACACCGGTGGGGCCGAGGAACAGGAACGAGCCGGTGGGGCGGTCGGGGTCGGCGATGCCGGCGCGGCTGCGCCGTACCGCGTCGGAGACCGCGCGCACGGCCTCGCGCTGCCCGATGAGGCGGCGGCCCAGCTCGTCCTCCATGCGGAGCAGCTTGGTCGTCTCGGCCTCCAGCAGCCGGCCGGCCGGGATGCCGGTCCAGGAGGAGATGACCTCGGCGATGTCGTCGGCGCCGACCTCCTCCTTGACCATCGGCGCGGACTCGGCCTCCTGGGCGGCGCGGGTGGCCGCCTCCAGCTCCTTCTCCAGGCGCGGGACCTCGTCGTAGAGCAGCCGGGAGGCCTCGCCGTAGTTGCCGTCGCGCTGGAAGCGCTCGGCGGTGCTGCGCGCCTCGTCGAGCTGCTTCTTCAGGTCGCCGACCCGGTTGAGGCCGGCCTTCTCCCGCTCCCAGCGGCCGACCAGGCCGTTGAGCTCCTCCTGGCGGTCGGCCAGCTCCTTGCGCAGGCGCTCCAGCCGGTGCAGGGAGCCCTCGTCGGTCTCCTTGGCGAGCGCGAGCTCCTCCATCTTGAGCCGGTCGACGTTCCGCTGGAGCTGGTCGATCTCGACCGGGCGGGAGTCGATCTCCATGCGCAGCCGGCTGGCCGCCTCGTCGACGAGGTCGATGGCCTTGTCCGGCAGGAAGCGGTTGGTGATGTAGCGGTCGGACAGCGCTGCGGCGGCCACCAGCGCGCTGTCGGCGATCTGGACCTGGTGGTGCGCCTCGTAGCGGCCCTTGAGGCCACGCAGGATCGCGATGGTGTCCTCGACCGTCGGCTCGCCCACGTACACCTGCTGGAAGCGGCGCTCCAGCGCCGGGTCCTTCTCGATGCGCTCGCGGTACTCGTCGAGCGTGGTCGCGCCGATCATGCGCAGCTCGCCGCGGGCCAGCATCGGCTTGAGCATGTTGCCCGCGTCCATCGCGCCCTCGGCCGCGCCGGCGCCCACGACGGTGTGGAGCTCGTCGATGAAGGTGACGATCTGGCCGTTGCTCTCCTTGATCTCGGAGAGCACCGCCTTGAGCCGCTCCTCGAACTCGCCGCGGTATTTCGCGCCCGCGACCATCGCGCCCAGGTCGAGCGACATCAGCCGCTTGCCGCGCAGCGACTCGGGCACGTCACCGGCCACGATCCGCTGGGCCAGGCCCTCGACCACGGCGGTCTTGCCCACGCCGGGCTCACCGATCAGGACCGGGTTGTTCTTGGTACGGCGGGACAGAACCTGCACCACGCGGCGGATCTCGCCGTCCCGGCCGATCACCGGATCGAGCTTGCCGGACCTGGCCCGCTCGGTCAGGTCGACGGCGAACTTCTCCAGCGCCTTGTAGGTGTCCTCGGGGGTCTCGCTGGTCACCCGGGCGTTGCCGCGGACCTTCTCGAAGGCGTCGAGCAGCGCGTCACGGGTGGCGCCGACGCCCTTCAGCAGGTCGGCCACCTGGCCGCCGTCCGTGGCCAGGCCGACCAGCAGGTGCTCGGTGGAGACGTACTCGTCCTCCAGGCGCTTGGCGGTGTGGGCCGCGGTGTTGAGCACCGTCAGGAGCTGGCGGGAGCTGCTCGGCGCGGCGACGGTGGCGCCCTGCGCCTTCGGCAGCGCGGCCAGGAGCTGCTCGCTGCGGGAGCGGACGGCCTTCCAGTCGGCGCCCACCGCGTCGAGCAGGGGCACCGCCGTACCGCCGGTCTGGGTCAGCAGCGTGGAGAGCAGGTGCGCCGGTGAGATCTCGGGATTGCCCTCGGCCGCGGCCCGGCGCATCGCGCCGGACAGGGCTTCCTGGCTCTTCTGGGTGAGCTTGTAGTCCATATGTCTATGCCCCCGGAGGCAGCTCGTATCTGATCAAAGCCTTGATCATCGAGATCTCGGCGCGCAGGCGATGCACCTCCTCGCGCAGGCGCAACCCCTCGTTCTCCAGCTCCAGGATGCGCTTGATCCCGGCGAGGTTGATGCCCTCCTCCTGGGACAGGCGCTGCACCTCGCGGAGCTGGAGGATGTCGCGAGTGGAGTACAGGCGCCCGCGGCCGGCGGCCCGCCCGGGGCTGACCAGCCCCAGGCGGTCGTACTGCCGCAGCGTCTGCGGGTGCAGACCGGAGAGCTGGGCCGCCACCGAGATCACGTAGACGGGTGTGTCGTCGGAGAGATCGAAGTATCTGGCGTCCATGGCTCTGGGTTCCTTCGGTTGGCAGGCAGGCGGGCCTGCACTTACTCGCTTCTGGCCTTCTCGATGAGATCTGCCCGCGGGTCGTCGCCCGCGGTCGCCTCGCGGAACTCGGTCAGGAGCTCGCGAGCCTTGTCGTCCAGTTGCTTCGGCACGACGACCTCGAAGGTGACCAGCAGGTCGCCCTTGGTGCCGTCCTTGCGTGCCACACCTCGCCCGCGCGCCCGCTGGACCTGGCCGTTGCGCGTGCCCGGCGCGATGCGCACGGTCACCGGCATGCCCTTGAGCGTCGGCACCTTGATCTCCGCGCCCAGCGCCGCCTCGGTGAAGGTGACGGGGACGGTGATCGTCAGGTTGTCACCCGACCGGCCGAACACCGGGTGCGGCTTGACGTGGGTCAGGATGTACAGATCGCCGGCCGGCCCGCCGTTCTCGCCCGGCGCGCCCTTGGCCTTCAGCTTGACCCGCTTGCCGTCGTCGACCCCGGCCGGGATGCGCGCCTGGATCGTCCGGGTGCTCTTGGCCCGCCCGCTGCCCTCGCACACCGGGCACGGGTCGTCCACCAGCAGCCCGCGGCCCTTGCAGTCGCGGCACGGCTCGGAGAAGGCGAAGTTGCCCAGGTTGCGGCTGGCCGCGCCGGTCCCCTCGCACGTGGGGCAGACCCGCGGCGTGGTGCCGGCCTTCGCCCCGGTGCCCGAGCAGGCCCCGCAGGCGTTGGAACTGGTCAGCCGGAGCGAGACCGTGGTGCCCAGCACCGCCTCGGTGAAGGACAGGCTCACCTCGGACTCGATGTCCTGCCCGCGCCGCGCGCGGGTCGTGCCCGTGCCCGTGGTACGGCCGGCGCCGCCGCCCCGGTTGAACAACCCGCCGAACAGGTCGCCGAACCGGTCGGAGGCGCTGCCGCCCTGCTGCTGTCCCGAGCCGCCGAACAGGTCACCGAGGTCGAAGGGGAAGCCCCCGCCGGCCGCACCGCCCGGCCGGGCGCCACCCACGCCCGAGCCGAACAACGTGCGAGCCTCGTCGTACTCCTTGCGCCGCTTGGTGTCGGAGAGCACGTCGTACGCCTCGGAGATCTCCTTGAACTTGGCCTCTTTCTCCGTGCTGCCCTGGTTGGCGTCGGGGTGGTTCTCCCGGGCCAGCTTCCGGTAGGCCTTCTTGATCTCTTCGGCGGTGGCGGACTTGGGCACACCAAGGACCTTGTAGTAGTCCTTTTCCAGGTAGTCCTTGGTGCTCATAACCTCATTCCTCGGTTTCTGGCTCTGCCACGGCGACCCGCGCCGGGCGCAGCACGCGCTCGCCCATCCGGTAGCCCGGCTGGAGGACCTCGATGCAGGTCGGCTCGGTGACGTCCGGCGAGTAGCTGTGCATCAGCGCCTCGTGGACGGTTGGGTCGAAGGGGTCGCCCTTCTGCCCGAAGGAGCTCAGCCCCAGCTTGGCGACGGCGGCCTCCAGCGACTCGGCGACCTTGGCGAAACCGCCGGTCAGCTCGCCGTGGTCGCGGGCGCGGCCGATGTCGTCGAGCACGGGCAGCAGTTCGGTGAGCGCGCCGGCCACGGCCTGCTCCTTCACCACCACCCGGTCACGCTCGACGCGCCGCCGGTAGTTGGTGTACTCCGCCTGGACCCGCTGCAGGTCGGCGGTCCGCTCCAGCAGGAGGTCCGCCTCGGCGCCGCTGAGGATCTGGCTCACCTGCTCCTGCTCCTCCTGCGCCTGCTGCGGCTCCTCCGGCTCGGGGCGCCGGACCTCGCCCGTCTCCGGGTCGATCTTGCGGTTGTCTCGGATCACTGGTTCCTCAGCGTTTTCCGCCACGGTCAGGAGTCCTTCTTCGGCTGCTCGTCGTCCACGATCTCGGCCTCGACGACGTCGTCGTCCGCCTTGGCCTGCTGCTGGCCGTCACCCGCGGGGCCGCCGTCCTCCGGCTGCTGGGCCGCGCCCTGCGACTGGGCGTAGATCGCGGAACCCATCTGCTGGCTGACCGTGGCGAGCTTCTCCGCGCTGTTGCGGATGGCGTCGGTGTCGGTGCCCTCCAGGGCCTTGCGCACGTCGGCGACCGCGTCGTTGACCTGCTGCTTGATGTCGTCCGGGATCTTGTCCTCGTTCTCGCGGACGAACTTCTCGGTCTGGTACACCAGGCCGTCGGCGTTGTTGCGGACCTCGGCCTCGTCGCGGCGCTTGCGGTCCTCCTCGGCGTAGGACTCGGCTTCGCGCATCATGCGCTCGATGTCGTCCTTGCCCAGCGCGGAGCCGCCGGTGATGGTCATCGTCTGCTCCTTGCCGGTGCCGAGGTCCTTGGCGGAGACGTTGACGATGCCGTTGGCGTCGATGTCGAAGGTGACCTCGATCTGCGGGATGCCGCGCGGCGCCGGCGCGATGCCGGTCAGCTCGAAGGTGGCCAGCTTCTTGTTGTAGGCCGCGATCTCGCGCTCGCCCTGGTAGACCTGGATCTGCACCGACGGCTGGTTGTCCTCGGCCGTGGTGAAGACCTCGGAGCGCTTGGTCGGGATCGTGGTGTTGCGCTCGATGATCTTGGTGAAGATGCCGCCCTTGGTCTCGATGCCCAGCGACAGCGGGGTCACGTCGAGCAGCAGGACGTCCTTGACCTCGCCCTTGAGCACGCCGGCCTGGAGCGCCGCGCCGATGGCGACGACCTCGTCCGGGTTCACGCCCTTGTTGGGCTCCTGGCCGCCGGTGAGCTCCTTGACCAGCTCGGAGACGGCGGGCATCCGGGTCGAGCCGCCGACGAGCACCACGTGGGCGATGTCGGAGACCTTGATGCCGGCGTCCTTGATGACCTGGTTGAACGGGCCCTTGGTCCGCTCGAGCAGGTCGGCGGTCAGCCGCTGGAACTCGCTGCGGGTGAGCTTCTCGTCCAGGTGGAGCGGGCCCTCGGAGGAGGCGGTGATGTAGGGCAGGTTGATGGAGGTCTCCATCTGGCTGGAGAGCTCGATCTTGGCCTTCTCGGCCGCCTCGCGCAGGCGCTGCAGGGCCATCTTGTCCTTGGCCAGGTCGACGCCGTGCGCGTTCTGGAAGCGCTTGACCAGCTCGTCCACGACGCGCTGGTCCCAGTCGTCGCCGCCGAGGTGGTTGTCACCGGAGGTCGCCTTGACCTCGACGAAGCCGTGGCCGTCCTCCTGGCCGACGTCGAGCAGGGACACGTCGAAGGTGCCGCCGCCGAGGTCGAAGACCAGGATCGTCTGGTCCTTGTCCTTGTCGAGGCCGTAGGCCAGGGCGGCCGCGGTCGGCTCGTTGATGATCCGGAGCACGTTGAGGCCCGCGATGGTGCCGGCTTCCTTGGTGGCCTGACGCTGGGCGTCGTTGAAGTAGGCCGGGACGGTGATCACCGCGTCGGTGATCTTCTCACCCAGGTACGCCTCGGCGTCCTGCTTGAGCTTCTGCAGGACGAAGGCGCTGATCTGCTGCGGCGAGAACTTCTTGCCGTCGATCTCCTGCGACCAGTTGGTGCCCATCTCGCGCTTGACCGAGCGGATCGTCCGGTCCACGTTGGTGACGGCCTGCCGCTTGGCGACCTCACCGACGAGAACCTCGCCGTTCTTCGCGAAGGCCACCACGGACGGGGTCGTCCGCGAGCCCTGCGCGTTGGCGATGACCGTGGGCTCGCCGCCCTCGAGAATCGAGACGACAGAGTTGGTCGTCCCCAGGTCGATACCTACCGCACGTGCCATGAGTTCGTCCTTGTGGTCAAAGTTGAGTTGGCTTGACTCAACCTATGAATGCCTGGCGTCTTTGTCAAACGTCTTGAGCCTACCCCACTCAACCTTCTTTGCTCGGGGAGCATTCCCGGCTCCGCGCGAGCGACGGCGTGGAGACCGCCGGGGTGGGCGGCGTCGGGCGTTGCGCTCCTTCGAGAGGCCCGCACATGGGTGTGTCACCGAGGTCCGGGGTGGACCTCGGTGACACGGTGGAGTCTCGTCGGCCGGTTCACGCGGCGTCGAGCGCTCCGGTGATCTTGCGGATCATGTCGGCCACGACGGGGCCGGGGCGGTTGTGGTGGGTGCCGGCGGCGGCCTCGACGGCGGTCAGGACGGTGGCCCGGTAGTCGGCGGCCAGGGTCGGGTCCTGGGTGTCGAGGAGGCGGACGGCCTGGGTGAGGGCGGGCAGGACGTGGTCGGCGAGGGCGGCGGCCGATCGGCCGGACAGGTCGAGGTCGTTGGTCTTCGCGGCGAGCACGTGCCCGATCGGGCCGGTGGCGGCGGCCAGGGTGAGCGAGCCGCGGGTGGCGGCCTTGTGCGGCTTGCCCGCAGCGTCCGCGGCGGCGATCAGGGAGACGGCGCCGTAGGCGGCGCTGCGGAGGGTGCTCTTGTCCTGGGCGGTGAGGGCGAGGGTGACGGACATGGTGGTGGCTCCTGTCGGGTTCAAGGGGGTCTGAAGGGAGGAGGGAAGGGGCTGAACGGAGTGGGGCAGGACGAAAGGGGTCTGAAGGCGGTCTGAGGGAGTGGGGTCAGGCGTCGAGGGACTGGTAGACGGTGGTCCAGAAGTCGTGGATCAGGCGGGTCGAGTCCGGCACGGTCATGCCGACCTGGGTGAGCAGGAAGCCGGTGAGCTGGTTGGCGGGGTCGGCGTGGGCGGTGGTGCCGCTGCCGCCGTCCCAGCCGAACTGGCCGACCGGGGCGTAGTCGCCGCGGTAGGTGCGGACGGCCATGCCCAGGCCCCAGCCGCCGTGCTGGCCCTGGCCGAAGGACAGGTGGACGTTCTGGGTGGCCATGGCGTTGCGGGCGGCGTTCTGCTCGGGGGTGAGGCGGTTGGTGGTCATGAGCTCGACGGCCGGCCGGGAGAGGATCCGCTCGCCCTGGTGCACCCCGCCGTTGAGCAGCATGCGGAAGTAGGCGTTGAAGTCGTCCACGGTCGAGACCAGCCCGCCGCCACCGCCCTGGAACGCCGGGGGCTTGCTGTGCCGTCCGCCCTCGGCCTCGTCCCAGATGTGGAACTCGCCGGTCGCGGCGTCGGGGGCGTAGAGCGGGGGCAGCCGGTCGATCTTGTCGGCGGGCACGTCGAAGCCGGTGTCCCGCATGCCCAGCGGCTCGAAGAGGCGCTCGCGCAGGAAGGACTCGAACGACTGCCCGGTCACCCGGGCGACCAGCACGCCGAGCAGGTCGTTGCTGATGTGGTACTGCCAGCGCTCGCCCGGCTGGGCCATCAGCGGCAGCTCGCCGAGGCGGCGCATCCACTCGTCGGGCTCGGGCATCGGCGTCGGCCCGTCGGGGGTGAGGCCGCGCTCGAAGATCGCGCCCATGATCGGGGCGCCCAGCGAGGTGATGTCCATGCCGAGGCCGAAAGTGGAGGTCAGCACGTCCCGGACGGTGATCGGCCGGCGGGCCGGGACGGTGTCGTCCAGCGGGCTGTCGATCCGGCGCAGCACCTGGCGGTCGGCGAGCTCGGGCAGCCACGGGTCGACCGGGTCGTCCAGGCGCAGCCGGCACTCGTCGAGCAGGATCATCCCCGCCGCCATCGTCACCGGCTTGGAGGTCGAGGCCATACGGAAGATGGTGTCGCGGCTCATCGGGGCGCCGCCCTCGTGGCGCATGGTGCCGAGCGCCGCCACGTGGGTCTGGTCACCGCGGCCGACCAGGGCGACCACTCCGGGGATCCTGCCGGAGTCGACGGCCCGGGCCAGCACGTCGTACACCTTGTCGAGGCCGTTGCCGGTGAAGTCGTTCACGTTCTGTCGCATGAGGAAAGCTCCTGAGTAGTCGGTTCGCCGGCCGTTTGCCGTCGGCCGGTGCTGCATGTCGACTACTGTCGCCGCCCGTCCTGACACCGGGCCGTCGCCGGGCTGACACGGCGCCTGATACGGGGCCTGACTCGGGATCAGGCGGGGCGGGCGGTGCTTCCGCGGGAGGTCAGGCGGGCGGCGGGGGCCTCGACGTGCGTGGCGTGCTCGCCGGAGACGAGGGCCAGGAGGGTGCGGGCGGCTTGCATGCCGTACGCGGGGATGTCGCGGCTGAGGGCGGTCAGCGGCGGGCGGACGACCCGGCACAGCGGCGAGTCGTCCCAGGCGACGAGGGACAGCTCGCCGGGCACGTCGAGCGGGATCTCCTGGGCCACGGAGAGCCCGGCGACGGCCATGATGTCGTTGTCGTACACGATGGCGGTCGGCCGCCGGGGCGTGGTGAGCAGGCGGCGGGTGGCGCGCGCGCCTTCCTCGCCGGTGTAGTCGGTGTGGACGACGACGGGCTCGTCGAGGCCCAGCGCCGCGCAGGTCTCGGCGAAGGCGCGGTCGCGCTGCCGGGTGTGGACGAGCAGGGGCAGCCCGGCCACCCGGCCGAGGCGGCGATGGCCGAGGGCGGCGAGATGGTGGACGGTCTCGCGGATGGCGGCGCGGTCGTCGGACCAGACGGCGGTGAGGGAGCCGGAGGCCGACGGGTGGCCGATGACGACCGCGGGCAGGTGCAGCGCCTCGACGACCGGGACGCGCGGGTCGTCCGCGCTGAGGTCGACGAGGATCGCGCCGTCGATGCGGCCCTCGCCCCACCAGCGGCGATACAGCTCGATCTCCTCGTCGTGGTCGCGGGCGACCTGGAGGAGCAGCGCGTGGGAGCGGGCGGAGAGCTCGTCCTCGATGCCGCTGATCAGCTCCATGAAGAACGGCTCCACGCCGAGCGTGCGCGCCGGGCGGCGCAGGACCAGGCCGAGGGCGCCGGCGCGGTTGTCGTTGAGCGCGCGGGCGGCGCTGTTGGGCCGCCAGCCGATCTCGCCGGCGATGGCGAGGATGCGGGCGCGGGTCGACGCGGAGACGCCCGGCCGCCCGTTGAGCGCGTAGGAGACCGCCACCTTGGACACGCCGGCGTGCCGGGCGATGTCGGCGATCGTGGGTCGCTTCACCTGGCCCCTCCGTCGAGTCGAGCGTGGCCTTATCGTAGGGGCTACTCGCTTATCCGGTTAAGTAACGTAGGAGAGCCACGTTGAGCACTCACCGTCCGCTGCACGACGGCTGGACCCTCTCGGCCGTCTCGGAGGACGTCCGGATCACCGGCGTGCCCGCCGCCGTACCCGGCTGCGTGCACACCGACCTGCTGGCCGCGGGGCTGATCGAGGACCCCTACCTCGACGACAACGAGAGCCGGCTGGGCTGGATCGGCCGCACGGACTGGCTCTACCGGACCGAGTTCACCTGGACCGGCGACGAGCACGAGCACACCGACCTGGTCTGCGCCGGGCTCGACACCGTGGCCACGATCACGCTCAACGGCGTCAAGGTGGGCGGCACGGCCAACCAGCACCGCTCCTACCGCTTCCCGGTGCGGCACCTGCTCGCCGAGGGGGTCAACACGCTTGAGGTGCGGTTCGCCTCGCCGTACGGCTATGCCGAGGCGAGGCGGGCCGAGCTGGGCGAGCGGCCGGGTGCGTATGCCGAGCCGTACCAGTTCATCAGGAAGATGGCCTGCAACTTCGGCTGGGACTGGGGACCCACGCTGGTCACCTCGGGCATCTGGCAGCCGATCGGGCTGGAGAGCTGGAGCGGGGCGCGGCTGGCGCAGGTCCGGCCGCTGGTGCACGGCGACGGCCGGGTCGAGGTGCACGTCGTCGTGGCGGGCGCGGGCACGGTCACCGCCGAGGTGGCCGGGGTCACGGTCTCCGCCGAGGTCGCGGGGGAGGGCGTGCTCCGGCTCCAGGTGCCCGAGCCGCGGCTGTGGTGGCCCCGCGGGTACGGCGAGCCGTACCGCTACGACCTGACCGTGCGCCTGGGCGAGCAGGTCGAGCACCGGCGGATCGGCTTCCGCGACGTGCGCCTCGACCAGACCGGCGGCGCGTTCACGATCGTGGTCAACGGCACGCCGGTCGCGGTGCGCGGCGTCAACTGGATCCCCGACGACTGCTTCCCCTCCCGGCTGACCCGCGAGCGGCTGGCGACCCGGCTGTCCCAGGCCACCGAGGCCAACGTCAACCTGGTGCGCGTCTGGGGCGGCGGCCGTTACGAGAGCGACGACTTCTACGACCTGACCGACGAGCTCGGCCTGCTGGTCTGGCAGGACTTCCCGTTCGCCTGCGCGGCCTACCCGGAGGAGGAGCCGTTCGCGAGCGAGGTCGAGGCCGAGGCGCGCGAGCAGGTGGCGCGGCTCAGCGCCCGGCCCAGCCTGGTGCTGTGGTGCGGCAACAACGAGAACATCGAGGGCCACGCGGACTGGGGCTGGAAGGAGACGCTGGGCGAGCGGTCCTGGGGCGCAGGCTTCTACTTCGACCTGCTGCCCAAGGTGGTCGCCGAGCTCGACCCGACCCGCCCGTACTGGCCGGGCAGCCCCTACTCGGGTGCGCCGGACCTGCCGCCGAACGACCCGGCTCGCGGAACGATCCACATCTGGGACGTCTGGAACCGCGAGGACTACACCCGCTACGCCGCCTACCGGCCGCGCTTCGTCGCCGAGTTCGGCTTCCAGGGCCCGCCCACGCACGCGACCCTGCGCGAGGGCAGCTCGCAGGAGCCGCCGGTAGGACACCAGAAGGCGGTCGACGGCGAGCAGAAGTTGCTGCGCGGCCTGGGCGAGCACCTGCCGCAGCCGCGCGACTTCGACGACTGGCACTACCTCACCCAGGTCAACCAGGCGCGTGCGGTCGCCTTCGGCATCGAGCACTTCCGCGCCCAACTGCCCGCGTGCACGGGCACGATCGTGTGGCAGCTCAACGACTGCTGGCCGGTCGTGTCGTGGGCGGCGGTGGACGGGGGCGGGCGGCGCAAGCCGCTGTGGTACGCGTTGCGCCGCGTCTACGCCGACCGGCTGCTCACCGTGCGTGAGGGCGAGGTCGTCGTGGTCAACGACTCGCCCGAGGTGTGGTCCGGCGAGCTGGAGCAGCGAAGGCTGACCGTCGGCGGCGAGACGCTGGCCGAGGGCAGGGTGGCCGTCGAGGTGCCGGCGCGCTCCACGGCCGTGGTCCCGCTGCTCGACGGGCCGGACGCCGGCCTGGTGGCGATCACCCTGGGTGAGCACCGCCGGCTGCACTTCCTCGCCGAGGACCCCCAGGCGGGCCTGCCGGTCGCCGCCTACGACACGCGCGTGACGGCGGAGCCGGGCGGGGTGGCGGTCACCGTCACCGCCCGGACCCTGCTGCGGGAGCTGGCGCTCTTCCCCGACCGGCTCGACCCGGCGGCCACCGTGGACGAGCAGCTCGTCACGCTGCTACCCGGCGAGTCGGTCACCTTCCACGTGGCCACAGAACGCGAGCTGGACCCGGCCGCCCTGATCGGCCACCCGGTCCTGCGCTGCGTCAACGAAGCCAGGCCGTGACGGGGCTCAGGGCTTGGCGCCGTCCACGATCTTCCGGTTCCCGAGCGGCTTCTTGAGCTTCACGGTGTAGGTCTTCTCCACCGCGATCATGATGCAGCTCGTGTTCTTCGCCTTGCGGGCCGGTCCCTCGTAGAGGGTGATCGTCACCCGCTTGGCCGTCTCCTTGACCGTCACCCGGTCGAGCACGGAACAGGGCGCGACGCCCGACCACCACACCAGCCGCACCGCCTTGCCGCCCGAGACGGGCTTGGCGGTGGTGAAGGGGATCTTGCGGGGGTTGATCGTGTCGCCCACGGGCTTGACCGGTTCGGGTTTGCCGGTCGGGACCTGGCCGCTGGCCCCGGCGGTGGTGCTCACCGCGGTGTCGGGCGAGGTGGGCGATCCGGTGTCGGCGGCGGAGGTGGCCGGCGCCGCGGAGGAGGCGCCCCCGGGCGTCGTGCCGCATCCGACGGCCAGCATCAGACATCCGGCGAGAAGCGTTGCTCTGCGCATATCTCCTAGGACGGATCCGGATGTCGCCCGGTTCATCGGCCAGAACCGCCGGTTATGGTGAGCCTGTGTCCTCTGTGCTGCGGCAGGTCCTGCTGGCCGTCTCGCGCGACGAGCGGGCCGAGCGGATGCTCAAGAGTTCGCCCCTGACCCGCGGCGTGGTGCGCCGCTACGTGGCCGACGACGTCGGCGCCGTGGTGCGCGAGCTGATGGACCGCGGCCTGGAGGTCACCGTCGACCACCTGGGCGAGGAGGTGCGCGACCGGGTCGAGGCCGAGCGCGAGGTCCGCGCCTACCTGACCCTGCTGGAGCGGCTGGAGCCCGGCTCCGACGTGTCGGTCAAGCTCACCGCCCTCGGCCTGCGGCTGTCCGAGCAGCTCTCGCTCGACAACGCCGCCTCCGTGTGCGAGGCCGCCGCCGCGCACGGCATCACCGTCACCCTCGACGCCGAGGAGCACGACACGATCGAGGCCCAGGCGTCGGTGCACTCGACCCTGCGCAAGGAGCACCCGTCGGTCGGCATCGTCGTCCAGGCGTACCTGCCGGGCGCGGCCGAGCTGTGCGCGCGGGTCGAAGGGGCGCGGGTAAGGCTCTGCAAGGGCGCCTACGAGGCCCCCGGCGGCCTCCGCAGGCCCGCCGACATCGACCGCTCCTTCGTGCGCTGCATGCGCGTGCTCATGGCCGGGTCCGGCTACCCCATGATCGCCACGCACGACCCGCGCCTCATCGAACTGGCCGCGACGCTCGCCGTCCTGCACGGCCGCGACCAGACCGGCTTCGAGTACCAGATGTTGTACGGCGTGCGTCCCGACGAGCAGGTACGGCTCGCGCGCCAGGGCACGAAGATGCGCGTCTACGTCCCCTACGGCGACGACTGGTACGCCTACCTCATGCGCAGGATCGCCGAACGCCCCGCCAACCTGCGCTTCTTCCTCCGCTCCCTGCTGACGCGCGGCTGAGCGCCGCACACGCCGCCGCTATGCTGCGGACATGATTGCGATCCTCGGAACCGGCAAGATGGGCGAGGCCCTGCTCTCCGGTCTGCTGCGCGCGGGGTTCAAGCCGGGCGACATCCTGGCCACGGCCCGCCGGCAGGAACGGGCGCAGGCGCTGCACGAGACGTACGGCGTGCGCGTGGTGCCCAACACCGAGGCGGCCAAGAGCGCCGACACGCTGATCCTGGCGGTCAAGCCGCAGGACATGGCGGCCCTGCTGGCCGAGATCGCGCCCTACGTCCCCGCCGGCCGGCTGGTCGTCTCCGCGGCGGCGGGCATCACCACCGCCTTCGTCGAGCAGGCGCTCGGCGCGGAGGTGCCGGTGGTGCGGGTCATGTCGAACACGCCGATCCGCTTCGACGAGGCGATGAGCGTCATCTCGGCGGGGGCGCACGCCGGGGAGGAGCACCTGCGGCTCACCGAGGCGCTGCTCAAGCCGGTGGGCAAGGTGCTGCGGATCCCCGAGTCGCAGCAGGATGCGGCGACGGCGTTGTCGGGGAGTGGGCCGGCGTACTTCTTCTACCTGGTCGAGGCGATGGTCGACGCGGGGATCCTGTTGGGGATGCCGCGGGCGGCGGCGTTGGACATGGTCACGCAGTCGATCGTGGGGGCGGCGATCATGCTTCGGGACTCGGGGGAGCATCCGGTCATCCTTCGGGAGGCGGTCACCTCGCCTGGGGGGACGACCATCGCGGCCATTGCCGAGCTTGAGCGGCACAGTGTTCGGGCGGCGTTTCTGGCGGCCATCGAGGCGGCTCGGGATCGGGGGCGGGAGCTCGCCAGCGGGTGAGCCGGCGTCTGGGCAGGGGCATGGTCCGCCGTACGGGGTGCTCGCCGCATGGATGAGGGGGGCGCTGTCCACCGTGGCTCCCGCCGGCCGGTGGTACGGGCGGGACTTTTAGTAAGGTTTACTATCAGTCCCCATGTGGACCAGGGATTTCCGGCTGTTCTTCGCCGCCCGGACCGTCTCCATGCTGGGCAGTGCGATGGTCCCGGTGGCGACGGCGCTGGGGATGGACGCGGCGGGGTACGGCGCGACCGGGGTGGGGCTGGCGCTGGCGGCGTGGATGCTGCCGGTGGCCGGGCTGATCCTGTTCGGCGGGGTCTTCGCCGACCGGTTCACCCCGCGCAGGATGATGGTCGGCGCGGACGTGGCCCGGACGCTGACCCAGGCGGCGATCGCCACCCTGTTCCTGACCGGCCACCCGGTGCTGTGGCAGGTCCTGGTGCTCACCGCGATCTCGGGAGCCGCCGCCGCGATGTACACCCCGGGCGTGGCTGGAACGATCCCGCGCATCACCGGCGACGTGCAACGCGCCAACGCCGCGCTCAAGGTCGCCGAGTCGATCATGCAGCTCGCCGGACCGGGTCTGGCCGGGTTGCTGGTGAGCCTGGCGGGCGCGGGCGTGGTGTTCGGCATCGAGGCGGCCGGGTTCGCGGCCAGCGCGCTGTGCCTGCTGCTCATGCGCGCCCGCGTGCGGGTCACCGGCGAGGAGCCGGTGCTGGTACGGCTGCGCGAGGGCTGGCAGGAGTTCAAGTCACGCACCTGGATGTGGGCCGTCATCCTGATCTGGGCGATCTTCGGGATCACCCTGTTCGGCCCGCTCATCCCGCTCGGCGTCGAGCTGGTCAAGGGCGCCTACGGGCAGACGGCCTACGGCCTGGTGCTGTCCGCGGGCGGCGCCGGGACGATCATCGGCGGCCTGATCGCGCTCCGGGTGCGGCCGGCCCGGCCCCTGGCGGCGGGGGCCGCCGGGATGTTGCTGTTCGCGCTGCAACCGCTGAGCATGGCCGTGCAGGCGCCGCTGTGGGTCATCATGGCCGGGCACGTGCTCGGCGGGGTGGGCTTGGCGTTCTGGTCGGTGATGTGGGCGACCAGCATCCAGACGCAGGTGCCGCCTGAGGCGCTCAACCGGGTCAGCGCCTTCGAGATCGCCGGCTCGATCGTGTCGATGCCGATCGGGCAGGCGCTGGCGGGTCCGGTGGGCGGGATCTTCGGGGCCGCGCAGGTCATGGCCTTCTCCTCGGCCGTGGCGCTCGTGGGGTGCGTGGTGCTGCTGGCCGTACCGCAGATCCGGCGGCTGGCGCGAGTGCCCGCCTGAACGGGCGACCGGCGAACCGGGCTCCTACGATGAGGTCGTGATCCGACGCCGGGTGTTGACCGCCGTGTTGTTAGCCGCGCTGGCCGGTTGCTCCGCGGAGGAGCAGCCGCAGATCCAGGTGGCGGAGGTGGGCCGGGGCGACGTGCTGGAGGTGGTCGAGGCGCCGGCCACCATCGGCGCCCGGGCGACGGCGGCCTTACGCTCGCCGGCGCAGGGCACGCTCACCAAGCTGTACGTCCAGGAGGGCGACCGGGTCCGCAAGGGCCAGATCCTGGCGAAGATCAGCTCTCCGCAGGCCACCGAGCAGCTCAAGCAGGCCCGCCGCGCGGCCAGGCCGCCCCGCGTGCCGTCCGTGGCCGCACCCGCGGCGATCAAGGTGCCTTCCTTCGGCGGGCACGTCTCCCGGCACTTCGCCAAGGCCCGCGCCGAGGCGGGCAAGATCAAGGACACCCGGGTGCGCCGCCAGCTCCTGGCCGCGATCCGGCTGGCCGAGGCGCAGCACCGGGCCCAGACCCGGGCGCTCGACCGCATCATGGCCGATCTCAACC
Organism: Nonomuraea sp. NPDC050310; assembly: GCF_040655795.1. NCBI lineage: Bacteria > Bacillati > Actinomycetota > Actinomycetes > Streptosporangiales > Streptosporangiaceae > Nonomuraea > Nonomuraea sp. NPDC050310. The sequence goes on from NZ_JBFAKP010000002.1 coordinate 486,251, forward strand.
GCAGCATCGGCGGCCTCGTCACCCAGGTCAGCGGCGGGTTCGCCACCTCGATGCGCTCGTTGCAGGCCGCCTCGACCGCGCAGGCCAGGTCCGCGGTGAAGCTGGCCGAGCAGACCGTCGCGGGGCTGACCATCAAGGCGCCCTTCTCCGGCGTGGTCACGCTGGGCAGCAGCTCCGGTGGCTCGTCGGGGGCGCCGAGCGCGCTCAGCAGCCTGCTCGGCCAGCAACTGCCCGCCGTACCGTCCAGCGGGGGCGGCGGGGCGCCGGTGGCGACCGGGGTCCCGGTGTCGGCGGGCGACACGATCGTCACGGTCACCGACATCTCCGAGCTGACCCTGGCCGCCGACATCGACGAGACCGACGTGCTGCTGGTGAAGCCGGGCGTGCGGGCCGAGGTCGAGCTCGACGCGGTGCAGGGGGCGACCTACACCGCGCAGGTGCAGGCCGTGGGGGTCACGCCCGAGCAGAACACCACCGGCGGGGTGAGCTACCCGGTCCGGCTCGCCCTGGGTGAGGGCGTCTTCGACGACGGCTCGGCCGCGCCGGTCCCCAAGCCGGGGATGAGCGCGGTGACGCAGATCCCGGTGCGGGAGGCGCGCGGCGCGGTCGCCGTCCCGGCCTCCGCGATCGTCACCAGCGGGCGGGACAGCGTGGTCTGGGCCGTGCGCGACGGCCGGGCCGAGCGCCGGGTCGTCAAGCTGGGCGCGCAGGGGGACACCCTGGTCGAGGTGATCAGCGGGCTGACCGCGGGCGAGCGCGTGGTGGTCAAGGGCGCGGACTCGGTACGGCAAGGCCAGACCCTCTCATGACCCCCGACCCCGAGCCCACCCCGGCGCCCGCGGTTCCGGCACCTGACGAGGCCGGTCTGGCGGCGATCGAGGCGGTGGATCTCGCCCGCTCCTACCAACTGGACGGCGTCTCGGTGGAAGCCCTGCGCGGGGTGAGCCTGCGCATCGCCCGGGGCGAGTTCGTGGCGATCGTCGGCCCCTCGGGCTCGGGCAAATCCACCCTGATGCACCTGCTGGGCTGCCTGGACCGCCCGACCACGGGCTCGCTGCGGATCAACGGGGTCGAGGTGGCCGCCCTGACCGACACCGAGATGGCCGAGCTCCGCAACCGGACCATCGGCTTCGTCTTCCAGTCCTTCCATCTGCTGGGCCGTACCTCCGCCCTGGAGAACGTGGCCCTGCCACTGGTCTACCGAGGCGTCCCCAAGGCCGAGCGGCTGCGGCGCTCACGGGCGGCGCTGGAGTCGGTGGGGCTGGGACACCGGCTGGAGCACCGCCCCTCGCAGATGTCCGGCGGCGAGCAACAGCGCGTGGCCATCGCCCGCGCCCTGGTGGGGGAGCCCGCCGTCCTGCTGGCCGACGAACCGACCGGCAACCTGGACACCCGCAACGGCGCCGAGGTGATGCGCATCCTCGACGAGCTCAACGGCGAGCGCGGCGTCGCCGTCGTCCTGGTGACGCACGAGGCCGAGGTGGCCGCGCACGCCCGCCGCCAGATCCACGTGCGCGACGGGCTGATCGAGCTCGACACCGGGGAGCCGGCGTGAGGTCGCGCGAGGCGTTCCTGATGGCGCTGGAGGCGCTGCGGGTCAACCGGATGCGCTCGCTGCTGACCATGCTCGGCGTGATCATCGGCGTGTTGTCGGTGGTGATCCTGGTCTCCATCGGCACGGGCGCGAAGAACGCCGTCGAGCGGGAGATCGCCGGGCTGGGCAGCAACATCATCCTGGTCGTGCCCGGCCAGCTCACCACCGGCGCCGCGCCCACGCAGAGCCGGCTCGACCTGACCGACGTGGCCTACGTGCGCCGCGTCGTGGGCAATCCGGCCAAGGTCACCGTCTCCCTGCAGTCCGGGGAGACCGTGCGGGCCGGCCGCGCCGAGCGGTTCGCCACCGTGGTGGGCACCGACGAGAACCTGCCGAACATCTTCGACCGCCCGCTCGCCCGTGGCCGCCACCTGAGCGGGACCGACGTGGACACCAGGCGGCGGGTGACCGTCCTCGGCTCGGAGGTGGCCGACAGGCTCTTCGGCGACCTCGACCCGATCGGCCGCCAGGTCTCGATCTCGGGGGCGCGCTTTCGCGTGGTGGGCGTCTACGCCACCGTCGGCGCGACCTTCGGGGTGGCCCGCGACGCCGAGGTGCACATGCCGGTGACCACCGCCCAGCGGCTGCTGGGGCTGTCCAGGATCAACGGCATGGCGGTCGGCGCCAGCGGCCCGGACGAGATCGCGCCGCTGCAGGAGCGGGTTTTGAGCGCGCTGCGCGAGCGGCATCCGGGCGAGCAGTTCTCGGCGGTCACCCAGACCCAGTTGCTCGGCACCATCGGCAGCATCCTCGGCATGCTCACCGGGGTGCTGGCCGCCATCGCCGGGATCTCCCTGCTGGTGGGCGGGGTCGGGGTGTCGAACATCATGCTGGTCAGCGTCCGGGAGCGCACCCGCGAGATCGGGTTGCGCAAGGCGCTGGGCGCCCGGCAGCGGGACATCCTGGCGCAGTTCCTGATCGAGGCGGTGTTGCTGACCACGATCGGCGGGCTGGCGGGGATCGCGCTCGGGGTGGGCGGCTCGCTGGCCATCCAGGCGCTCACCCCGGTGCCCGCCTCGATCACCTGGTGGTCGATCGTGCTCGCCTTCGGGGTGTCGGCGGCGGTCGGCGTCTTCTTCGGGGTCGCCCCCGCCCGCCGCGCCGGCCGCCTCGACCCCGTGGTCGCGCTCAGGGCCGAGTGACGCCCGTGATCCACCTGAGGCTCACGCGTCGCGCTTCTTGAGCAGGACCGCCCCGGCGATGGCGACCGCCGCGATCCAGGCCAGGTAGACGGCGAACCCCTCCCACGGCCCCATCGCGCCGGCCCGCGGCTCCACGAGCGCGACCAGGTTGCCGGCGTTGGTCGTCATGTACTCGTTGACCGTGCGCCCCCACTCGCCGGGCAGCAGGTTGGTGAGCTGCGGCACGATGAGGATCATGCTGATCGCGGTGACGATGGCACCGGGGCTGTGCCGGATGAGCGAGCCGAGCGCCAGCCCGAACAGGCCGCTGGCGGTGAGCAGCAGCGCCGTGCCGATCAGCGCGCGCAGCACGCCCGGAGCGCCGAGCGTGGTCTCCATGTTCTCCCGCGCCAGGATCGCCATGCCGGTGAAGAAGCTGGCGAAGCTGAGGATCACGCTGTAGACCAGGGTGACCGCGGTGAACACGAGCACCTTGCCCGCCAGCAGGCTGAGCCGCTGCGGCACCGCCTGGAGCGAGGTGCGGATCATCCCGGTGCGGTACTCGCTGGAGACGCTCAGCACGCCCAGCGTCGCCAGCGCGATCGAGGCGAACACCGAGCCGCCCATGCTGGAGTCGAAGGCGTCGAAACCGTCCAGGGGCTCGTTCGTGGACAGCGCGGCGATGGAGATCAGCACGCAGAACCCGATCATGAGCACGGCCGCCACGATGAAGGTCCACATGGTGGAGCGCACCGAGCGCAGCTTGGTCCATTCGGAACGCAGGATGTCGATCATGACGTGAACTCCAGACTGTCCTTGGTCAGCTCCATGTAGGCCGCCTCCAGCGTGGGCTGCACGAAGGTCAGCTCCTCCAGCTCCAAGCCGCGTTGCGCGGCCAGGCGGCCGATCTCCAGCGCCGGCGTGCCGGTCACCCGCAGGTGGTCGTGGTACGGCTCGGCCTGCGGCAGCAACGCGGCGAACTCCGCCAGCCGGGGCGACCGCACCCGCACGTACCCCTGCGAGCTGCGCCCGATGAACTCCTCGACGCTGGTGTCGGCGATCAGCGACCCGCGGCCGATCACGATCAGATGGTCGGCGGTCTGCGCCATCTCGCTCATCAGGTGCGAGGAGACGAACACCGCCCGCCCCTCGGCGGCCAGCTTCCGCATCAGCGTGCGGATCCACAGGATGCCGTCGGGGTCGAGCCCGTTGACCGGCTCGTCGAAGATGAGGATCTCCGGGTCGCCCAGCAGCGCGGCGGCGATGCCGAGCCGCTGCGACATGCCCAGCGAGAAGCCGCCCACGCGCCGCTTGGCGACCTCGGTGAGGCCGACGACGCCCAGCACCTCCTCGACCCGCTGCCTCGGCAGGCCGTTGCTCTGGGCCAGCGCCAGCAGGTGGTTGCGGGCGGTCCGGCCGCCGTGCACCGCCTTGGCGTCCAGGAGCGCGCCCACCTTGCGCAGCGGGTGCCTCAGCTTCTCGTACGGCCGGCCGTCGACCACGACGGAGCCCTCGCTGGGGCGGTCGAGGCCGAGGATCATGCGCATGGTGGTGGACTTGCCCGCGCCGTTCGGTCCGAGGAACCCGGTGACCTGACCGGGTTCGACGCTGAACGACAGGCCGTTCACCGCGGTGGTCTGACCGTACCTTTTGGTCAGGTTGGTTGCCTGGATCGACGTCATGGCACCAGGTTCGCGGTTTCGCGGCGTTCGCGACTCCTGCCGGGGAACTGTTCCGCGCGCCGATTCCTGGGACCGTGCTCCTACTCCAGGGGCAGGAGCGCGTGCACGCGGAAGCCGCCTTTGGACGCGCGCGGCCCCGCCTCCAGGCGGCCCCCGCACAGGCTGACCCGCTCGGCCATGCCGTCCAGCCCGTAGCCCTCCGCTCCCGGGCTGCTGCCCGGCCCGTCGTCGAGCACCTCGACCTCGACCTCGCCGGCGCGGTACTCCAGCCGCACGCTGACCCGCGCGCCGGGCGCGTGCTTGCGCGTGTTGGTGAGCGCCTCCTGCACGATCCGGTAGACCGCGTGGTCGACCTCGGCCGGCAGCGGCACCGGTTCGCCGTGCTGTTCCAGCGAGGCGTTGCCGGACTGGGCGACCAGCGCGGGCAGGTCGCCGGCCCCGATGCCGGACAGGTCCGACTCGGTCTGCCCGTCGGCGCGCAGGACGTGCAGCAGCTTGCGCATCTCGGCCAGCGCCTGCCGCGAGGTCTGCTCGGCCGCCAGGAGCGCCTCACGCGCCTCGCCGGGGTCGGGCGGAAGGACGGCCCGCGCCCCGCCCACGAGCGCGTTGATGACGCTGATGTGGTGCGCCACGACGTCGTGCAGCTCCCGCGCGATCCGCCTGCGCTCGGTGCGCACCGCGTTGTCGAGGAGTTCGCGCTTGCGCCGGGCGGTGAGCTCGGCCCGTACCCGGACGAGCTGCCCCAGGCCGGTCAGCGCGAACAGGACGATCACGCTCAGCAGGTCCTCGACCCTGAGGATGACGATGAACTGCACCACCGCGGTCAGCACGGTGGCGATCAGCGTGGTCCGGCCGGAGGTGTAGCGGCCCACGCTGTAGAGCGCGATGAGGAGCTGGATGCTGGTCGCGCCGGTGCCCAGCCACACCTGCGCGGCCAGGTCGAGGGCGACGCTGAGGGCGAGCACCACGAGCGGGTGGCTGCGCCGTACCAGCAGCGGGATCGAGGCCGCGGCCATCATCGCGGCGATCGGCACCGCGTCGCGCACGCCCACCTGCGAGCCGACCACGCCCAGCCCCACCGCCATGGCCACGAGCAGGCCGGTGAGGACGGCGTCCTGGATCCTGCGGTCAATCGCCAGGGCTGATCAGTCCCGCCTCGTAGGCCACGATCACGGCCTGCGCCCGGTCCCGCACTTCGATCTTGGCGAACAGGCTGGTCACGTGGTTCTTGACGGTGCTGGGGGAGACGTCGAGCGCGCCGGCGATCTCGGTGTTGGACAGGCCGCGCCCGATCAGCACGAGCACCTCCTGCTCCCGGCCGGTGAGGCCGTGCACGTCGGCGCGCGGGCGGCTGCCGCGCACGTAGGTGCCGATCAGCCGGGTGAGCAACCGCGGCGCAACGGCGGCCTCACCGCGGTGCACGATGCGGACCGCCTCGATGAGCTCCTCGGGGGAGATGTCCTTGGGCAGGAAGCCGTCGGCCCCGGCGCGCAGCGCGGCGACCACGTTCTCGTCGAGGTCGAAGGTGCTCAGCGCGAGCACCCGGATCTCGGGGAAGTCCGCGGTGATGCGCTCGGTGGCGGCGACGCCGTCCAGTCGCGGCATGTGCAAGTCCATGATCACGATGGTCGGGCGCAGCTCGCCGCAGAGCGCGTGGGCCTCCTCGCCGTCGCCCGCCTCGCCCACCACGGTGATGTCCGGCTGGGCGTTCAGCATCAGCCGGTAGCCCGTGCGCACCAGGGCGTGGTCGTCGGCCAGCAGTACTCTGATCATGTCAGGGGCAGCCTAGCGAGCACCCGGAAGCCGCCCGACGCCGGAGAGCCGGTCTCGAGGCTGCCGCCGCACAGCGCCACCCGCTCGGCCATGCCGCGCAGCCCGTAGCCGGACACGCCCGGCTCGGCTCCGCGCCCGTCGTCGAGCACCTCGACCTCCACCGCGTCCTCCAGGTAGCTCAGCCGCACCCGCGCGCGGGCGCCGGGGGCGTGCTTGCGCGTGTTGGTGAGCGCCTCCTGCACGATGCGGTAGACCGCCAGGTCCACCGGGGCGGGCAGCGGCACCGGCTCGCCGCGGACCTCCACGCCGGCGCTCAGCCCGGCCGCCCGCGCCTGCTCGACCAGCGTACCGAGCCCGGCGGCGCCGGCGGGGGGCCCGTTCTCGTCGGCCCGCAGCACGTGCAGCAGCTTGCGCATCTCGGCCAGTGCCTGGCGCGAGGTCTGCTCGGCGGCCCGCAGCGCGTCGAGCGCCTCGGGCTGCTCCGCCGGCCACACCGCGCGGGCGCCGCCGACCAGGACGAGCAGGACGCTCAGATGGTGGGCGACCACGTCGTGCAGCTCGCGGGCGATGCGCCGGCGCTCGGCGTGCACCGCCGCCTCGGCCTCCTCACGCTCGCGGCGCTCGCGCAGCTCGGCCAGGTTGCGGACGAGGAAGCCCGCGCCGAGCGCGAGCAGGTAGATCAGCACGACGGACAGGCCGTTCAGGCCGTGCTCGGCGACCTGCGCGGCGCCGTACGCGGCGGCGAGGGCCGATCCGGTCAGCAGCGCGGTCCGGCCGGCGGCGTAGCGGGCCAGGCTGTACAGCGCGACGACCGCCACGACGATCACCGCGGGGGTGACGGTGAGCGTGCCCGCGACGTCGAGTGCCACGGCAGTCGTCGCCGTGTACACCGGGCGGCTCCGCCGTACCAGCAGGGGGAGGGCGGCCAGCAGGAACAACGCGGCGCCGGGGGCGGTGTCGAGGGGGCCCAGCAGGGCGGCGGACAGCAGGCCGAGCCCGGGGATCAGCACCAGGACCCCGGCCAGCGCGCCGTCCACCACGCGGGCGCGGCCGGCGAATCGCCATAAGCGCACGTTCCGAGCCTAGATCACGGCGTAAGAAACCCGGATGTTTCCCTCAGGTGAACCCCCGGCCACGATGCGCGGGCCCGTGTGAACACCAGGCGTCGCGCCTGCGGTAACGTCGCCAGCAACCGAGGAGGGAGACTCATGTCCGGACCGGCGCGGGTGATCTGGGACGACGCCCTGACGTCCTACGACTTCGGACCGGGGCACCCTCTCGCCCCCATCCGGGTCGAGCTGACCATGGCACTCTCCCGCGAGCTGGGCGTCCTCGACCACGTCGAGGTCGTCGGCTGCGCCCCCGCCACCGACGACGAGCTGGCCCTGGTGCACAAGCGCGGCTACATCGAGGCGGTCAAGCGGGTCTCGGCCACCGGCGCGGCCGACCTGTCGGCGGGCCTCGGCACCTCGGACAACCCCGCCTTCGCCGGCGTGCACGAAGCCTCCGCGCTGATCGCCGGCGCCTCGCTGGCCGCCGCCCGCACGGTCCTCGAGGGTACGGCGGAGCACGCCGTCAACGTCGCCGGCGGCCTCCACCACGCGATGGCCGGCCAGGCCAGCGGCTTCTGCGTCTACAACGACCCGGCCGTGGCGATCGCCTGGCTGCTGGCGCAGGGCGTGGAGAAGGTGGCCTACGTGGACGTCGACGTCCACCACGGCGACGGCGTGCAGGCGCTGTTCTACGACGACCCGCGGGTGCTGACGATCAGCCTGCACGAGTCGCCCCGCACGCTCTTCCCGGGCACCGGGTGGGCCGCCGAGACGGGCGCCGAGGGTTCGGCGGTCAACGTGGCGCTCCCGGCCGGCTGCGGCGACTCCGGCTGGCTGCGGGCCTTCCACGCCGTGGTGCCGCCGCTGCTGCGCGAGTTCCGGCCGGACGTCCTGGTGACCCAGCACGGCTGCGACAGCCACGCCCTCGACCCGCTGGCGCACCTGATGCTCAGCCTCGACGGCCAGCGCACGGCCTACGCGGAGCTGCACCGGCTGGCGCACGAGACGGCCGGCGGGCGCTGGGTGGTCACCGGCGGCGGCGGGTACGAGCTGGTCCAGGTCGTACCGAGGGCGTGGACGCACCTCATCGCCGAGGCCTCCGGGCACCCGCTCGATCCGCGCACGCCGACCGGGGCCGGGTGGCAGGCGATGGTCCGTGAGCGCACCCGGGAGGCGCCCCCGCTGACCATGACCGACGGCCGTGTCCCGGAATTTCAGGACTTCGCCGATGGTTATGATCCAGCGGATCCCATCGACCGGGCGATCATGGCGACCCGGACCGCCGTCTTCCCCTTCCACGGGCTCGACCCGCAGCCCTAGGCCGCCCAGGTCGTCGAGAGTCGAGAGTCGAAGAAGGAGAGGACACCCGTGCTCAGCCGCGACGAACTCCGCGAGCACCTGATCCGCACCCGGATCGCCGGCGAGGTCGCGACTCCGCGGGAGAACAACCTCGACCACTACGCGTCGCTGGCCAACCGCGACCCGCACTACACCTTCGGCCTGAGCGTCGAGCAGGCGTGGTCCTTCCGCGACATCCTCGCGCTGATGGCCAAGTCGGCCGGCGTGAACGCCGATCCCAAGCACCGGCACGGCCAGGACACCATCGACCCCGACCGGACCATCGACGCGCTCGACGCGATGGCCGACCGCCTGGCCGCCGCGCTGGCCAAGCCGAACCCGAAGCTGCTGTTCGCCACCGGCCACCCGACCGGGCTGCTCGCCGTCCACCTGGAGCTGGCCCGGTTCGCCGCGGCCCGCGGTGCCACGCTGCTGACCCCGGCCGAGGGCTGGAGCTATTGGGGACAGGGTTTCGGTCGCCGGCGGGTCATCCGCTACCTCGGTGACGTGGCCATGCTCGACGACCGCGGCGGTTTCGTGCACACCCACGACCCGGCCCCCATGCAGGCCATGCTGGCCGAGCTCGGGGACGAGCGGCCGGATCTGGTCGTCGCCGACCACGGCTGGGCCGGAGCGGCCGGCGAGGCCGGGCTGGCGACCGTGGGCTTCGCCGACAGCAACGACCCCGCGCTGTTCCTCGGCGAGGCCGAAGGCAAGGTCGAGGTGGTCGTCCCGCTCGACGACAACGTGCTGCCGCGCTATTACGCGCCGTTGGCGGAGCGCCTCGTCACACGTGCCTCACGGGCCAGTTGAGTCGAATTCGGTCCTCCCTATACCGTCTTTTCGCGCCTGCATTTCGAGAGGCTCGTCGCCCCTTTGCCAACTCATGGGCGGGCTCGGGCGACTCTTATGTGTACGAAGTTGGACAGTTCCAACCTTTAGGCGAGGGGCACGGCCCGGCTGCTGGCCAGCATGTTTGCTGGTTCGGCTGACAGGTGGCTCCGATAACTGGGAAAATAGGGGGTTTGCGCACTCGGAGTCCCGACTTACGCTGACGGCAGTACACGTGCGTGAGCAATGGCACCAGTGGGGATAACCCGGAAACACGTGCGGAAGAGGCGTCCGATGGGTGCAGGCGAAAGACCTCTCAGCGAGGTGAAGTTCCTGACCGTGGCAGAAGTGGCCACTGTCATGAGGGTGTCCAAGATGACGGTGTACCGGCTGGTGCACTCGGGCGAACTGCCGGCCATCCGGGTCGGCCGCTCGTTCCGTGTGCCGGAGCAGGCGGTGCACGACTATCTGCGGGAGGCCTACATCGAGGCGGGTTGAGGCGAAAGCCCCGACCCTTCGGGTAGCGCTCGTCCGAGACCGGGCGTGAATACATGATCCAGGTGAGACGCCCGGCCGCTCCGGTGGCCGGGCTTCACCCCCCAGGGGGCGATCTACCACGGATCGCCGGTAGTCTGTGACCCGGTGTGCGCTCCGCGCACCGGTTTCACTTGTAGATAACCATCACCCTGGGGGTCCCATGGGCTCTGTCATCAAGAAGCGCCGCAAGCGGATGGCCAAGAAGAAGCACCGCAAGCTGCTCAAGAAGACGCGCATCCAGCGACGTAACAAGAAGTAGCGGACGTAGCTGTGAGGCGCCGATGACCCGCACCGTGCTCGTCACAGGGGTCTCGCGCCACATCGGCGCCCGGGTGGCGAGCGTGCTCGCCGCCGACCCCGGGATCACTCGTGTCATCGGAGTGGACACCGTGCCGCCCCCCTCGCTCACGCGAGACGGCGGCATGTCCCTGGGGAAGACCGAGTTCGTCCGCGTGGACCTGCGCAGTCCCGACATCGCGCAGGTGATCGCGGCCGCCGACATCGACACGGTCGTGCACATGAGCCTGGTCAGCGCTCCCTCGCGGGAGTCCGGCCGGGCGGCCATGAAAGAGCACAACGTGATCGGCACCATGCAGTTGCTGGGCGCCTGCCAGCGCTCTGAGACCGTGCGCCGCGTGGTGGTCCGCTCCACCACGGCGGTCTACGGCTCCTCGCCACGAGACCCCGCGGTCTTCACCGAGGACTACGAGCCGCATGACGGGCCCTCGCACGGCTACGCCAAGGACGCGGTCGAGGTGGAGGGCTATGTCCGCGGCTTCGCGCGGCGGCGGCCCGACATCTGCGTCTCCACGCTGCGCTTCGCCAACTTCATGGGCCCCGGCGTCGACTCGCCGCTGACCCGCTACTTCGCCCAGCCCGTCGTGCCGACCGTGTTCGGCTTCGACCCCCGGCTGCAGTTCGTCCACGAGGACGACGCGGTCGAGGTCCTTCGGGCCATGGCGAACGACGACCACCCCGGCACGTTCAACGTGGCCGGGGCAGGCGTGCTTCTGCTGTCGCAGTGCCTGCGGCGGGCCGGCCGGGTGCCGCTGCCGCTGCCCTCCCCGGCCTTCAGCCTGATCGGTGACGTCGCCCGGCGGGCGGGCCTGGTCGACTTCTCGCCCGAGCAGCTCCGCCTGATGAGCCACGGCCGCGCGGTGGACAGCCAGCGCGTGGCGGACGAACTGGGCCGGCCGCTGAAGTTCAGCACCGCCGCCGCCTTCGACGACTTCCTGAGGTCCCACCGGTGAGTTCCGACCCCGCCAACGGCCACGACCACGACCACGCCCGGGTGATCCCGATCACCGAGGCGCCCTCCTACGCGAAGGAGGGCGAGCCCGACCCGCTGGCCAAGGCGCTCGCCTTCGTGCGGCGCCGGCTGACGGGGGAGTACGAGGTCGACGAGTTCGGCTACGACCCCGACCTGACCGACAACCTGCTGATGGAGCTGGCCAGGCCGATCTACCGGCACTGGTTCCGGGTCGAGACGCTCGGCCTCGACCGGCTGCCGGACGACAGCGGCGCGCTGGTCGTGGCCAACCACTCCGGCACGCTCCCCATCGACGCGCTGATGATGCAGGTCGCCCTGCACGACGAGGCCGGTCGGCCCTGCCGCCTGCTCGGCGCCGACCTGGTCTACCGGCTCCCGCTGCTCGGCCACCTGTCCCGCAAGTCCGGCCACACCCTGGCCTGCCGCGAGGACGCCGACCGGCTGCTGCGCAAGGGCGAGCTCGTCGGCGTCTTCCCCGAGGGCTTCAAGGGCATCGGCAAGCCCTTCTCCGAGCGCTACAAGCTGCAGCGCTTCGGCCGGGGCGGCTTCGTCGCCTCGGCGATCCGGGCCGGCGTGCCGATCGTGCCCACCGCGATCGTGGGGGCGGAGGAGATCTATCCCAAGATCGGCGACCTCAAGACGCTCGCCCGGCTGCTGGGCCTGCCGTACCTGCCGATCACCCCGCTCTTCCCGTGGCTGGGGCCGCTCGGGCTGGTGCCGCTGCCGTCCAAGTGGATGATCGAGTTCGGCGAGCCGATCCGCACCGACGAGTTCGAGCCGGCGGCGGCCGACGACCCCATGGTGGTCTTCAACCTCACCGACCACGTCCGCGAGGCCATCCAGACGATGCTGAACGAGTTGCGGCTGAAGCGCGGTCACGCCTTCCTGTGAACCCGGCCGGGGCGAAGTGGAGAGAACCCTTCGACCGATTCCCCGACGGAAGACACGGCTCTATGACCGCACCCCCGCTCCCCGGGGTTCTGGACAGCGACGTGGTTCGCGAGTCCCTGGACCGGCCGGAGTCCTTCGCGGCGCTGTTCGACCGCTACTCCGGCATGATCTACCGCTACGTGTCGCGCCGGATCGGGCCGGAGGGCGCCGAGGACCTCGTCGGTGAGACCTTCGCCGTGGCCTTCGCCCGGCGGCACCGCTACGACCAGTCCTACCTCGACGCCCGGCCCTGGCTGTTCGGCATCGCCACCAAGCTCCTGGCCCGCCACCACCGCACCGAGCAGGCCCGCTACCGCGCCCTGCTGCGCAGCCCGGTGGACGGGCCCGCCGCGTTCCCCGCCGACGACGTCGCCGCCGGGGTGAGCGCCCGCGCCGCGCGGGGCGAGCTCGCCCGGGCGCTGGCCGTCCTGCAGAAGAGGGACCGTGACGTGCTGCTCCTGTTCGCCTGGGGCGACCTCGCCTACGAGGAGATCGCCCGGGCCCTCGACATCCCGATCGGCACCGTGCGCTCGCGACTCAATCGGGCCCGGCGCAAGGTGCGCGCCGCGCTCGGCGACACCAACCCCCTGGAGGAGGCGTGATGGACGACCTGCGGATCCTGCGAGACCTCGGGCAGGAGCTGGAGAGCGAGCCGCCCGCCACGCTGGCCCGCCGGCGCGAGACCATGTACGGCAGGCCGCGACGCCGCCGGACGGGCTGGTTCACCCTCTCCCTGGCCGCGGCGGTGACCGTCCTGGCCATCGCGGTGCCTTCCGTGCTGGTGAACTCGCAGTCCAACACCATCGACGTCCTGACGAGCCCACGTCCGGCGGCGGCGCCGGGGCCGCTGAACATCCTGGTCGTCGGCAGCGACGGCGAGCGCAGCGGCCTGCTGCTGGTCGTGCAGATCACCGCCGACCGCAAGCGGGGCCAGGTCGTCACCATCCCGGACGACACCACGGTCACGCTGCCCTCCTGCGGGGGCGGGAAGCAGGGCCTGATCACCGCCGCCCATGCTGCCGGGGGCCTGCGCTGCACCCGGGAGACCGTCGAGAAGGCGGTGGACGTGCGCGTCGACCACGCCGTCGAGCTCGGCTTCGCCGGCCTGGCGTCGATGGTCGACGCGGTCGGCGGCATCGAGGTGACCCTCGCGGAGCCGATCGACGACGCCCGGGCCAAACTGCACCTCAAGGCCGGGCGGCAGGTGCTCACCGGGGCTCAGGCGGTCGGTTACCTGCGTCTGCGCTCGGGCAGTGAGCTGACCCGCGAGCTGACCGTGCTGCGCGCGCTGGCCGCCAGTGCCCGGCGGCACCTGACGGATGCCGGCAGGCTCGCCGAGTTCCTCCGGGCCGCCGGCTCCTGGGTCAGGACCGACGACGACTTCGACCCGGAGGCCATGCAGGCGCTGGCCCTGGGGTTGGCCGGCACCCGGATCGACTACGGCTCCGTGCCGGTCAAGGCCGCTCCCGGGGATCCGGACCGGGTGCTCCTGGTCACGGAGGAAGCGCGCGCGCTGTTCCGCCGATTGGAGTGACGGTCAGCCTCGACGGTAGAGGCGGCGTAGCGCGATGGCCGCCGCGACGCCGCCCGCCACGGCCCCGAGGCCGGCGGCGATCGGCAGCGCGGTGAGCGTGGCCTTGCGGCCGGTGCGGAAGTCCTTGATCACCCAGTCGTGCGCGCGGGCGTGCTCGCGCAGCTCGGAGTCGGGGTTGATGGCCACCGCCCGGCCGACGAGCGACAGCAGCGGCAGGTCGTTGGCGGAGTCGCTGTAGGCGGTGCAGCGGGTGAGGTCGAGGCCCTCGCGCCGGGCGAGCGCCCGGACGGCCTCGGCCTTGGCCGGCCCGTGCAGCAGGTCGCCGACCAGGCGGCCGGTGTAGACGCCGTCGGCGGTCTCGGCGACCGTGCCCAGGGCGCCGGTCAGGCCGAGCCGCTGCGCGATCACCCGGGCCAGCTCGACCGGGGTCGCGGTGACCAGCCAGACCCGCTGGCCGGCGTCGAGGTGCGACTGGGCCAGCGCGCGGGTGCCGGCCCAGATGCGGTCGGCCATCGCCTCGTCGTAGATCTCCTCGCCGAGCCGTACCACGTCCTCGACCTTGCTCCCGGCCACGAAGGCCAGGGCGGTCTCGCGGGCGACCGCGATGTGCTCGGGGTTCTCGCTGCCGCGCAGCCGGAAGGCGGCCTGGCCGAGGGCGAAGCGCACCAGGTCGGAGGTGCTGAACATGCCGCGGGTGGCCAGGCCCCGGGCGAAGTGGTAGATCGACGCGCCGCGCATCATCGTGTTGTCGACGTCGAAGAAGGCGGCCGCCTCGGGGTCAGGTGGAGCGGCCTCGGGCTCGGCCGCGACGGCGGCCGCCGCCGCCACCTCGCCGGCGATCTCCGCTTCCCCCTGATGCCGTCGTCGTCGTAGAAGCCGCATCATGAAGTCAGCTTAAGGGGTCTCATTGCGGGGCAACGAGACCGTCGATGTACTGCAGGTAACCGTTGACCTTGTCCTGGTCGGCCCCGGCGACCCGCTCCAGCATGGGTTCGACCATGTCGCGCTGGTCCTCGGCGAACTCCTTGACCGTCGTCGAGCGGGGCAGCTTGCTGATGCCGGAGCGGGTGCTGGTCGCCATGTCGTCGAGGGTGGCCGCGACGTGCTGCCCGCCGTCGGGGGAGTCGAGCAGCGCGTTGAGCTCCTCGGCGCGGGTCTTGGCGGAGACGAGCTCGCGCTCGGCGCGGTCGACCGGGTCGGCGCTCAGCCGTACCAGCGTGTCCTCCGCGGCCCGCTTGAGCGGATAGAGGGCGTCGCCGGGCAGCGAGTGGTAGGTCAGCGCGGCCCAGACCATCATCGAGGCGGTCAGCCCGACCGTGGCGAGCTGGGTGAACCACGACAGCCGGCGCACCGGGCGGACCGGCCGGGCGAGCGGCTCGGCGGGGGCGGGACCGGCGGTCATGAGTTGCTCGCGCAGCTTGGCACGGAACGTCGCGTCGGGCCCGCCGCCCAGCGGAGCGTGCTGCAACTCCGCGAGCTGAGCCATGAGGCGCTCTTCCGCTTCGCGCCGCGACTTACGCATGAGACCTTCTTAGAGCGTGATCCACCCGTGTACAGGGCCTAACGAGGGCCCGCGTGGCGAGGTTACGCCGAGTCGGGGGTGAGGTCGTGCTTGAGTGCCCGCGCCAGCGCGCGGACCGCCCGGAACTGCAGCGCTTTGATCGCTCCACTCTTCTTCCCCATGATCAGCGCGGTCTCCGCCAGGGACAGCCCGTGCAGGAACCGCAGCACCACACACTCCTGCTGCTCGGGGTTGAGATCCCGTACGGCACGCAGCAGGCGGTCGTTGACCAGCGCGGTGACCACGGCGTTCTCGGGGATGTGCGCCCCGTCCAGCGGGACGTCGAGCACCTCCCCGGTCGGGATCTCCAGCCGGTAGCGCCCGGACTTGTAATGGTCGGTGACCAGGTTCCGGGCGATGGTCACGAGCCAGGCGCCGAAGTCGCGGCCCTGCCAGGTGAAGTCGGCGATGCGGCGCAGAGCGCGGAGGAAGGTCTCGCTGGTCAGGTCCTCGGCCAGGGCGTGGGAGCCGACGCGGAAGTAAATGTAGCGGTAGACCAGGTCCAGGTAGCGGTCGTAGAGCGTTCCGAAGGCGTCGCTGTCACCGGTCTTGGCGCGCAGCACCAGCGTGCGGAGGTCGTCCTCGCGCACGGCGAGCTCGCTCGGCCGGGGTGCGGTCGCGGTCATGATCCCGGCGAGCGACCATGACTGGGGGGCAGGCTCTGGCATCCGGTTTCCCTGGGGGTTCGGCGTGCTCGGAACACTCTAAGAGCTACTTCCCGACTTGGGATAGTGCGGATTGCGGCTGCTTTCGTCAATGCCTTACCCCGCGTGGCACAGGTAGTCATCCCTCCCGGATACCGTGTGGCCACACGTTTCCCCTCTTTCGGCTATCCGCCGAGCAGCATTGTCAGGCAGCATTGGAGTCATCATGGAGATCCTCGTTGCCGTCCTTGCGTTCGCCGGAGCGCTTCTCGCCGCGGTCGCCGCGGGAGCCCTGGCCAGTCGCCTCCGGGAGGAGCCGGAGGGGTGGCTGATCGCCTGGACCGTTGCAGCGGCCGGTCTCGCGCTGGCGCTGGGCGGCATCGGCTTCGGGCACCTGGTGGGCTTCGGCACCTGGACCTTCAAGATCTACCAGCTCGGCGGCTCGTTGCTGGCGCCGCTGTGGATGGGCATCGGGCTGGTGCAGTTGCTGGCCGACCGGGTGCCGCCGCGCTTCGCGGCGTGGCTGGGCGGCATCGCGGTGACGGTGGTCGTGGCCGTGGTGATCCTGTTCGACCCGGTCGCCAAGGCCGGCTCCATGGGCAAGTCGCTGCCTCTCGCCGCGACGCACTGGTCGCCGATCTTCGCCGGGTACGCCCTTTTCGGCGTGCACATAATTACCGCGCTGCTCATGGTCGGGGGCATCGTCCTGGCCGTGCTGCGCTGGCGCAGGGGCGACGAGTACGACCTGGACAACCTGCACGCCACCCTGGTGGTCGCGCCTTCCGGGCTGGCCCTGCTGGGCGCCCTGCGCTTCACCGTGCCGGGGGTCTTCACCACCGCGTTGCTGCTCGTCGCCGCGGCGGGCCTGTGGTACTGCGTGCTGCGCCCGCTGGCGCCGTACGAGGACGACGAGGAGGACGCCATCACCGCCGACCGCGACCGCGCGCACCCGAAGTCCTTCGCCGAGCCGCCGCCCCAGCAGCAGGCCCCCGCGCCCGTGCGGCCCCGGCACAGCTCCGGGCTGGGCGAGCTGGTGGCCGAGTACCGCGCCGGCGACTCGGCACCCGAGTTCCGCGGCGGCACCCTGGCGCCCGAGTACCGTCCCGAGCCGGCCTTCGACTCCGGCCCGGCCACCGGGCTGTTCCTGCCGAACGGGGCCGCGCCGCAGCAGCCGCCGGCCCCCGAGTACGGCAGGCACGGCGCCCCCCAGAACTACCCGCAGACCGGCCCGCAGCCGATCCCGCCGGGCTACGGCCGCCCGCAGGAGCCGAGCATGCCCGCGACCGGCATCATGTACCCCGGCGCGGACGTCTTCGGCGCCTCCGCCCCCGCGGCCGGCAACCGCCCCTCGCCCAAGATCTTCGGCCTGCTCACCGTCTTCACCCTGATGGACGGCTACGGCGAGGCCTTCGACCGGCTGGCCGAGGAGGCCGTCGAGGCGGTGCGCCGCAACGAGCCCGACACGCTGCTCTACGTCTGCCACGGGGTGAAGTCCGCGCCGCTCCAGCGCATCGTCTACGAGCTCTACCGCGACGACGTCGCCTACGCCGACCACCAGCGCCAGCCGCACGTCGAGCGGTTCATCGGCGAACGCCAGCCGATGGTGCTGGCCACCAACGTGATCGAGCTCACGGTCAACGCGGCGAAGGTGATGCCGCTCCCGACCGCGCTCTTCTAGGGCTCTTCCAGGGGAGCGGCTTCTAGGCGAGCGCCGCTCGCAGCCGCTCCTCCGAGACGCGCCAGAAGTCGTGCTGCACCCCGTCGACGAGCGTCACGGGGATCAGCTCCCAGTACTTCTCCTGCAGCTCGGGCGAGGAATTGATGTCGACTTCCGTCCACGACACACCGAGCTCGCCGCTCACGCGCGCGATCACTTCGCGCGCGTCGTCGCACAGGTGACAGCCGGGCTTGCCGAGCAAGGTGACGCGATGCATGGGGCCAACACTACCCAGTGACTTTGTGCATCGGTTCACAAAGGGATTAACCTGAAGGATGGTTCGATTTCATTGACGCGATGCCGGGAACCCGGATCGCCCGCACGACCTGGAGCTCCGTGTCCCGTCGCCCGTCCCCAACCCGTGACCGCGGCATTCCCGAGGCGACGGTGGCCAGGCTGCCGCTGTACCTCAGGGCGCTGAACGGCATGGCCGAGCGGGGGATAGCCACGGTCAGTTCCGAAGACCTGGCGACCGCCGCCGGGGTGAACGGCGCGAAGCTGCGCAAGGACCTGTCCCACCTCGGCTCGTACGGCACGCGCGGCGTCGGCTACGAGGTGGAGTACCTCGTCTACCAGATCTCCAGGGAGCTCGGCCTCACCCAGGACTGGGCCGTCGCCATCGTCGGAGTGGGTAACCTGGGCCGCGCGCTGGCCAATTACGGCGGTTTCGTCTCCAGGGGCTTCCGGGTGGCCGCGTTGCTCGACGCGGACCCCGAAGTGGTGGGCGACACCATCGCGGGGTTGAATGTCGTACACATCGACGAACTGGAAACCGTGATCAAACGGCGCGGGGTGTCGATCGTGGTCCTGGCGACACCGGCGGCCGCGGCCCAGGCGGTGTGCGACCGGGTGGTCAACGCGGGCGTCACCAGCATCCTGAACTTCGCCCCCGTCGTGCTTTCCGTGCCGGACACCGTCGAAGTCCGTAAGGTCGACCTATCGATCGAGCTGCAGATCCTTGCGTTCCACGAGCAGCGCAAAGCGGATCGCGAAAGTGGGGGGCCACTGATGGCCGTGGATAGTCAATGAGCGTTCTCGTCGTCGGGCTGAGCCACCGGACCGCTCCGGTGGCCCTGCTGGAGCGCGTCGCGGTCGCCGGGGAGCGGCTGGAGAAGCTGCTGTTCGACGTGCAGCAGGACGTGAGCGTGGCGGAGGCCATGGTCGTCTCCACCTGCAACCGGGTCGAGGTGTACGCGGCGGTCGACCGCTTCCACCCCGCGCTGACCGCGATCACCGATCTGCTCTCGGTGCACAGCGGCGTGGACGACCTGACCAAGAACCTCTACGTGCACTACGAGGACCGCGCGGTCGAGCACCTGTTCTCGGTCGCCTGCGGCCTCGACTCCATGGTCGTGGGCGAGGGCCAGATCCTCGGCCAGGTACGGCAGGCGCTCAAGCTGGCGCAGGAGCACGGCACCGCGGGCGCGGTCCTGAACGAGCTGGTGCAGCAGGCGCTGCGGGTGGGCAAGCGGGCGCACGCCGACACCGAGCTCGACCTGGCCGGAGCCTCCCTGGTCGGCGCGGGCCTGCAGCTCGCCGGGCCGGTGGCGGGCAAGCGGGCCCTGGTCGTGGGCGCCGGCTCGATGAGCGGCCTGGCGGTGGCCACGCTGGCGCGCGCCGGTCTGGGGGAGATCGTCGTCGCCAACCGCACCTTCGAGCGGGCCGCGCGGCTGGCCGAGTCGGTGGGCGGCCGGGCGATCGGCCTGGGCGAGATCGACCTGTCCGAGGTGGACCTGGTCGTCTCGTGCGTCGGCGCGGGCCACCACGTGATCACGCCCGACCTGGTCACCAAGCCGGTCTTCATCCTCGACCTGGCGATGCCGCACGACGTCGACCCGGCCGTGCGCGAGCTGCCCGGCGTCACCCTGGCCGACCTCGAGACGATCAGGGACTCCGGCATCGCCGTACGCGGTGAGGAGGCCGTCGCGGCCGTCCGCGCCCTGGTCGCCGAGGAGCTGGAGGCCTTCCTCCACGCCGAGCGCGCCGCCCGGGTCACCCCGACGGTGGTGGCGCTGCGCAGCAAGGCCGCCGGTGTCGTCGAGGCCGAACTGGGCCGGTTGCTGATGCGCCTGCCCGAGCTCGACGAGCACGCCCGCGAGGAGGTGACGCAGACCGTGCGGCGGGTCGTGGACAAACTCCTTCACGAGCCGACTGTGCGTGTCAAGCGGCTCGCCACCTCCCCGGGGGGCGATCATTATGCGGAGGCTCTGCGCGAGCTGTTCGATTTGGACCCGAAGATGCCCCAAGCCGTCAGGGAGGTGGAGCTGTGAGAGCACTACGACTGGGCACCCGGCGCAGCCTCATGGCGACCACGCAGTCCCAGATGGTCGCCGACGCCTACACCGCGGCCACCGGCCGCCCGGTGGAGCTGGTCGGCATCACCACCTTCGGTGACGTCACCAAGGCCCACCTGGCCCAGCTCGGCGGCACCGGCGTGTTCGTCAGCGCGCTGCGCGACAAGCTGGTCGAGGAGGAGGTCGACTTCGCGGTGCACTCGCTGAAGGACCTGCCGACCAAGCCGGACGAGCGCTTCGTGCTCGCCGCTCTCCCGGCCCGCCACGACCACCGCGACGCGCTGGTCGGCACCGCCAGGCTGGTCGAGCTGCCGGCCGGCGCCAGGGTGGGCACCGGCTCGCCGCGGCGCATCGCCATGTTGCGTGCGCTCCGCCCCGACCTGGAGTACGTGCCGATCCGCGGCAACGCCGACACCCGGATCGGGAAGGTCACCTCGGGTGAGCTCGACGCGGTCGTGCTGGCCAGCGCCGGACTCAACCGCATCGGCCGGGCCGCGGAGATCGCCCAGGTCTTCGAGGTCGAGGAGCTGCTGCCGGCCCCCGGGCAGGGCGCGCTCGCCGTGGAGTGCCTGGCCGAGAAGTCACCTCTCGTCGAGTTCCTCAGCGTGCTCGATGATGGAAGGACACGTTCCGCCGTCACGGCGGAGCGGGTCGTGCTCAACGCGCTCGAAGCGGGGTGCTCGGCGCCGGTCGGCGCCTACGCCCTCGACGACGGGCACACGCTGAACCTGACCGCCGCGGTCGTCTCCCTGGACGGCTCGCAGGCGGTACGCAAGTCCGCCGCCGGTTCCCCTTCGGACGCCGAGCGTCTCGGCCGCCTCCTGGCGGCGGAGATGCTGGCCGAAGGAGCCGACAGATTGATGGGGGAGCATTCCCATTGACCGCCGATAGTCCGACCTCAGCGTTCGTCGCCTTCGTGGGAGCGGGTCCGGGTAATCCCGACCTGCTGACCCTGCGGGGCGCCGAACTGCTGGCCAAGGCCGATGTGGTCGTCCTCGACGAGGACGCCTACGGTCCGCTGCTGCGGCACTGCCGCGAGGGCGTGGAGGTGCTCGAGGGCGATTACCTCGGGCGCGCCCAGGCCGGCCAGCTCGTGGTGCGCCTGTGTGAGGGCGACCCGATGTTGTTCTCCTCGATCGCCGAGGAGGCAGCGGCCTGTGCCGCCGCTGAGGTGGACTTCGAGGTCGTCCCGGGTGTCCCGCCGGCGACCGCCGTCCTCACCTACGCGGGCATCCCGGCGGCGACCGCCGTACCGGAGTTCCGGGTGGTGGACGCCGCGCAGGAGCAGGACTGGGCCTCGCACGCCGCCTGTCCCGGCACGCTGGTCATCTACAACGGCATCGAGCAGGCCGTGCCGATCGCCAAGGCGCTGGTCGCCAACGGCCGGTCCGACGCCACGCCGGTCGCCGTCTCCAGCGGCGGCACGACCACCGAGCAGTACACCGTGGTCACCACGCTCGGCCGGATGCAGCCCGACCTCAAGCACGCCGGCTTCGCCGAGCCCGCGCTGATCGTCGTCGGCGACGCGGTCGGCATGCGCGACCAGCTCTCCTGGTTCGAGACCCGGCCGCTGTTCGGCTGGCGGGTGCTGGTGCCCCGCACCAAGGAGCAGTCCGCGGGCCTGTCGGAGCAGCTCCGCTCCTACGGCGCGGTGCCCGAGGAGGTGCCGACCATCTCGGTCGAGCCGCCCCGCACCCCGCAGCAGATGGACCGCGCGATCAAGGGCCTGGTCACCGGCCGCTACGAGTGGGTGGCCTTCACCAGCTCGAACGCGGTCAAGGCGATCCGCGAGAAGTTCGAGGAGTACGGGCTCGACGCCCGCGCCTTCGCCGGCCTCAAGGTGGCCGCGGTGGGCGAGGCGACCGCGCGGGCGCTGATCGAGTTCGGGGTCAAGCCCGACCTCATGCCGGTCGGCGAGCAGTCGTCGGAGGGCCTGCTGGCCGAGTGGCCGCCCTACGACTCGATGCTCGACCCGATCAACCGGGTGCTGCTGCCGCGCGCCGACATCGCCACCGACACGCTCATCGCCGGGCTGACCGAGCTGGGCTGGGAGTGCGACGACGTCACCGCCTACCGCACCGTCCGGGCCGCCCCGCCGCCCGAGCCGACCCGGGTCGCCATCAAGACCGGCGGCTTCGACGCGGTGCTGTTCACCTCCTCCTCGACCGTGCGCAACCTGGTCGGCATCGCCGGCAAGCCGCACACCACGACGGTGATCGCGGTCATCGGGCCCCAGACGGCCAAGACGGCCGAGGAGTTCGGGCTGCGGGTGGACGTCATGGCGGACAAACCGTCGGCTTCGGCCCTGGCGGCCGCTCTGGCGGAGTACGGTCAGAAGCGGCGTGAGGCCGCCGTCGCCGCGGGTGACGTGCCCAAGCGTCCCTCGCAGATGCGGCGCGGAGCGCGGCGCCGCGCCAAGTAGTCCATCCACCCCCGCTCCCGGCGAGCCCGCCGGGTTCGTAGGAGTTCCCATGACAGCTCAGTTCCCCGCGGCGCGACCGCGGCGGCTCCGCCGTACTCCCGCCATGCGGCGGATGGTCACCGGGGTGCGGCTGCACCCGGCGGAGCTGATCCTCCCGCTGTTCGTCAAGGAGGGCATCAGCGAGCCGCAGCCGGTCGGCTCCATGCCCGGGGTGGTGCAGCACACCCGTGACTCGCTGCTCAAGGCGGTGCACGAGGCGGCCGAGGCGGGGGTCGGCAGCGTCATGCTGTTCGGCGTCCCGGAGGAGAAGGACGCCTACGGCTCGGCGGCCGACGACCCCGAGGGCATCACCCAGGTGGCCCTGCGCGAGGTGACGGCCGAGTTCGGCGACGCGCTGGTGGTGGGCGCCGACACCTGCCTCGACGAGGTGACCGACCACGGCCACTGCGGCGTGCTGGCGCCCGACGGCACCGTGGACAACGACCTGACGCTGGAGCGCTACGCCTCGATGGCGGTGGCGCAGGCGCGGGCCGGCTCCCAGCTCATCTCGCCCAGCGGCATGATGGACGGCCAGGTGCGCGCGATCCGCCGGGCGCTCGACGGCGCTGGATTCGCCGAGGTGCCGATCCTGGCCTACTCCGCCAAGTACGCCTCCGGCTTCTACGGCCCCTTCCGCGACGCGGTGGAGCTGCCGAAGAACTTCGGCGACCGCAAGGCCTACCAGCAGGACCCGGCCGGGCCGGTCGGCGAGTCGCTGCGCGAGGTGGCGCTCGACGTGGCCGAGGGCGCGGACATGGTGATGGTCAAGCCGGCCGGCGCCTACCTCGACGTGCTGCACCAGGTGAAGGCCATGGTCGACGTGCCCGTCGCCGCCTACCAGGTGAGCGGCGAGTACGCGATGATCGAGGCGGCCGCGGCCAACGGCTGGATCGACCGCGAGCGGGCCATCATGGAGTCGCTCATCGCGATCCGCCGCGCGGGGGCCGACCTGATCCTCACCTACTGGGCCACCGAGGTGGCGCGCCGGCTCTAAGTGGGGGTTTCCCGGTGACGCGTGCGCCCCGTGCGTTAGAGTGCGATGACAAGTGCGGGTGTGTCCTGTTGGAGAGCTTCCTGCGTGCGTCTTCGCCCGGAGCCGGACCATCCCAGGTTTTTCGACGGGAGTTGAGGCATGGTCGGCGTACCCATCGCACGGCGCACCAGGAAACGGGCCGCGCATCCCACGCGGATCGACGCTGTGCTCGGGTACGCCGCGCTCGGGTGGGCCAGTGCTCCCGGCGCGCACCCGATGCGTCAGGGCCACCGCGCCTGTTCCTGTGACCGGATCGGCTGTCCCAACCCCGGCCAGCACCCGCTCTCGCCCGCCTGGAACCTGCAGGCCACCACGGACACCGCGCTGCTCACCGCCTGGTGGCAGCGCGAGCCCGAGGCGAATGTGATTCTTCCCACGGGCCGCGTCTTCGACGTCTTCGACGTACCCGCCGCCCTCGGCCTGTCCGCGCTCACGCGCATGGACGCCGCAGCGGTCTTCACGGGCCCGGTCGCCGCCAACGGCGACCGGGTCCTGTTTTATGTGGCCACCCGGGGCAATCCCGAGGACGAGGACGAGTGGTGGTCGTGCAGCCTCGACTGCGTGCCCTCGGAGGTGGCCGAGACGCCGGGGCTGCGCTGGCACTGCCGGGACAGCTTCGTGCTCGCGCCGCCCTCGACGCTGCCGGGCGGCCAGGCCGTCTCGTGGCTGCGCCAGCCGGACGGGCGCCCGCTGCCCGACCCGCTGCGCGTCCTGGACTTCCTGGTCTGACCCCGCCGCTTCCTCTTCCGGCTAGCCCCGCTGTGCGGGCTGCCAGCCGTAGCCCCATCCGGCCTGGACCATCGTCTGGAAGGCCCAGCCCTGCTCGGTGCGGATGAGCAGGTCGGCGTAGTGCATGCGCTGCCGCTGCCCCTCGATCGTCATCTCCGCCTCGGTCTCGACGACCACGAGGTTCTCGCTCAGGAAGCGCGGCGTGCGCTTCGACGTGAGGTCGAGCCCGGCCGTGCCGCCGCCCATCGACTCCTTCATGGCCTCGACGTACTCCTCGCGGCTCCACTGCCTGACCGCCGCGTACCCGCCCGGCACGTCCGTCGCCAGGTTCATCGGGAAGACCGCCAGGTCGGCCAGGCGCTCGATCGCGCCCTCGTCGGCCAGCCGGTCGTAGTCGGCGAACCACGCCTCGATGCTCTTCAGTTCCTCAACACTCGGCTGGTACATAGTGCTCCTCTCGTTGCCGTACAACGTACCGTAGACTGTACGGCAAAGCAACCGACTACCCTGGAGCGAGTGAGCGGAACCGATAACTCCGAGGCCCTGTTCGCCCGCGCGAAGGCCGTCGTCCCAGGTGGCGTCAACTCTCCGGTGCGCGCCTTCGGCGCCGTGGGCGGCACGCCGCGCTTCATGGCCGCCGGCCAGGGCCCCTACATCACCGACGTCGACGGCAACCGCTACGTCGACCTCGTCTGCTCCTGGGGCCCGATGATCCTGGGCCACCGCCACCCGTCGGTCGTCTCCGCCGTCTCCGGCGCGCTCGACCACGGCTTCTCGTACGGCACCGCCACCCCCGGCGAGGTCGAGCTGGCCGAGGAGATCGTCGCCCGGATGGCGCCGGTGGAGAAGGTCCGCCTGGTCAGCTCCGGCACCGAGGCCACGATGAGCGCCGTGCGCCTGGCCCGCGGCTTCACCGGCCGCTCCAAGGTGGTCAAGTTCGCCGGCTGCTACCACGGCCACGTCGACGCGCTGCTCGCCTCGGCGGGCTCCGGCGTGGTCACCTTCGGCCTGCCCGACACGCCCGGCGTCACCGGCGCCTCGGCGGCCGACACGATCGTCCTGCCGTACAACTCGGTCGAGGCGGTGCGGGAGGCCTTCGCCGCCTTCGAGATCGCCTGCGTGATCACCGAGGCGTGCCCGGCCAACATGGGCGTCGTCCCGCCCGCGTCCGGCTTCAACGCCTTCCTCAAGGAGATCTGCGCGAGCAACGGCGCGCTGCTCATCGTCGATGAGGTGCTGACCGGCTTCCGCGTCTCGCCGGCCGGCTGGTACGGCCTCGACCCGGTCGACGCCGACCTGATGACCTTCGGCAAGGTGATGGGCGGCGGGCTGCCCGCGGCGGCCTTCGGCGGCCGAGCCGACGTCATGGCGCACCTCGCGCCCGAAGGCCCGGTCTACCAGGCCGGCACCCTGTCCGGTAACCCGCTGGCCTGCGCCGCCGGCCTGGCGACGCTGCGTGCCCTCGACGCCGGCGCCTACGCGAAGGTGGACGCGGCGGCGGCCGCGGTCTCGGCGGCCGCTTCCGAGGCGCTGAGCGCCGCGGGGGTGCCGCACCGGCTGCAGAGCGCGGGCAACCTGTTCTCGATCTTCTTCACCGACGCTCCGGTGAGTAACTTCGCCGAGGCCCAGACGCAGAACACCGCCGCCTACCGGGCGTTCTTCCACTCGATGCTCGACTCCGGCGTGTACCTGCCGCCGTCGGCCTACGAGGCGTGGTTCCTGTCGGCCTCGCACGACCAGGAGGCGCTGGAGCGCATCGCGCAAGCGCTCCCGGCGGCGGCGAAGGCGGCTTCGACGCAGGTGTGACACCAGGCAGGCGGGTGGGCCACTGCGGACGTGCGGTCGAGGCCCGGCTGCCGGAAGAGCCGGGCCCAGCCCGCCGGGGCTCAGCTTGCCTAGGCTCAGCCTGGCGGGGCTCAGCCTGGCGGGGCTCAGCCTGGCGGGGCCCAGCCTGGCGGGGCTCAGCTTGCCTGGGCTCAGCCTGGCGGGTGGAAGTCCGCCGGGCGCGGTGCGAGGCCCAGCAGCCAGCCGCAGGCCGCCACCGTGCGCTCGGCGGCCCGGCCGTCCCCGAACACGCACGGGCGCGGCACGCCGCCGCCGGGCGGCCGGGCGGCCAGCACGGCGTCCGCGGTCTTGAGGATCAGCTCCTCCTCCGTGCCGACCAGGTGCGCCCACCGGCCGAGCAGTGCCTCGCGCCGCTCGGTCGTCTCCCGCATCACCAGCAGCGGCAGCCGCAGGGAGGCCGCCGCCTCCTCGACCTCGCCCGAATCGGTGATCACCAGCGTGGCCGTGGCGAGCAGGTTCACGAACCCCTGGTACGGCAGCGGCGGCAGGCGTCGCAGGTTGGCCGGTCCGCGGGCGGCCTCCTCGGGACCGAGCGGGGTGGTCGTCACCACGTCGAGGCCGGGCCGCTCGGTGGCCAGCCGGGCGGCGACCCTCGCGATGCGCCGCCTCGGCTCGCCTCGCTCCGGCCGGTGCGCGATGACCAGCGCCAGCGGCCGGTCCGGGCGGCGGCGCGGCGTGACGACGTGCATGAGCGCGTCGATCGCGGTGCTGCCGGTCACGATTACGTGCGCGGGGGCGATGCGCTCGGCCACCAGGCTGTCCCTGGCCGAGCGAGTGGGAGCCAGGTAGAGGGCGGCCGGGTGCAGGCCAGCCGGGTGCGGGCCGACCAGGTGCAGGTCGGCCAGAGGCGCGAAGGGCCGCCGGTCGGCCGGGGGCAGGTCGGCCGGGGGTGCGGCGAGTCGCCGGTCGATCTCCTGGGGGAAGGGCAGCGCGTCGCGGCTGCGCAGACCCGCCTCGACGTGCACGACCCTGATCCTCACCGGCTGCGCGGCCAGCCCACTGGCCAGGGCCGACGTGGTGTCGCCCTGGACCACGACCAGGTCGGGGCGCAAGGCGGCGAAGTGCTCGCCGAGCCCGGTCACCAGGTCCCCGGCCAGGCCGGGCCGGCCGCTGCGCCGTACGTCGGCCAGCCGCCGGTCCACCCGCGCGCCGAACAGGGCCAGGGTCTCCTCGACGGCCTCGCCGCGCCGGCCGGGGCCGATGACGGCGACCTCCGCCCACGGCTGGGCCTGCAGGGCGCGGACCACCACCCCAAGCTTGACCGCCTCGGACCGGGCGCCGACGACGACCGCCACGCGGTGTCCCCGCGCCGGGCCGGGCCTCAGCGGTGCCTCCGGCGAACGGGCGCGCCGGAGGCTGCCGCCTCCAGCCCGTGGGTTCGCGAGCGGCTGAGGACGAAGGCGAGCTTCGAGTGCACGACCAAGGAGGACTCCCGGCATTTCGCAAGAGCAACTGAGGAGTCAATGTAGTGAGGCGTTAATCGGGAGTTGCCGGAAACACTCACTCTCCGGAGTGATTAATCGTTAATGGGTCACTCCCCGAAGGGGCTGGCGGACATCCGCATACCGATAAAGGTGAACAACCTTCGCTAGGTATGCGGATCGTGCTGACAACCAGCGATGCTTTCCCTACGCTCAGTCTGTGGGACCGCTGACGATGAAGAACGTCCCCGCGGAGACGACGAGCTTCGTGGGCCGCGCCGCGGATCTCGACGCGGTGCGCGACCTGCTGGCCAACGCCCGCCTGGTGACGCTGGTCGGTCCCGGCGGGGTGGGCAAGACGCGGCTGGCGGTCCGCGTGGCACGGGCGGTCGAGGCGGCCTTCCCCGACGGCGTCTGCCTGGTCGAGCTCTCCTCCCTCGAAGACCCCGGACTGCTCGCCACCACCGTGGCCGCCGCGCTCGACCTGCCCGAGCGGCCCTCGGTGCCGGCGATCGAGCTGCTCGCCGGCCACCTGCGCGACCGGCGCTTCCTGCTCCTGCTGGACACCTGCGAGCACCTGGTCGACGCCTGCGCGGCCCTGGCCGAGGTGCTGCTCTCCAACGCTCCGGGCCTGCACGTGCTGGCCACCAGCCGCCGCCCGCTGGACATCCCCGCCGAGCACACCCGCGCCATCGCCCCGTTACCGGTGCCCGAGCCGGGCGCGCCCTGGCCGCCCGACCCCGGCGGCGCGCTGAGCCTGTTCGCCGACCGTGCCGCCGCCGCGGCGCTCGGCTTCACGGTGACCGAGGACAACCGGGAGGAGGTCGGCGCGCTCTGCCGCCGCCTCGACGGCATCCCGCTGGCGATCGAGCTGGCGGTGGTCCGGCTGCGGGCCCTGCCGCTGGAGGCCATCCTCGCCCGCCTCGACGACCGCTTCCAGCTCCTGACCGGCGGCAGCAAGACCGTCATCCCCCGGCACCAGACGCTGGAGACGACGATCGGCTGGAGCCACGACCTCTGCTCGCCCGCCGAACGCCTGCTCTGGGCGCGGCTGTCGGTCTTCGCCGGGGAGTTCGACCTCGACGCGGCGGAGAAGATCTGCGCCTTCGGCGAGCTCTCCGCCGAGGCGGTGCTCACCACGCTGATCAGCCTGGTCGACCAGTCGGTGGTGCAGCGGGTGGAGGGCGCGCCCGGGGCCCGGTTCCGGCTGCTCGACACCATCAGGTTTTACGGCGCGGGCCGGCTGGCCGCCTCGGGGGAGAGCGAGATCCTGCGCGCCCGGCACCGCGATCACTACCTGGCCATGACGCGGGCCTTCGACGCCGGCTGGCTCGGTCCCGACCAGCTCTCCTGGCTGGAGTGGGCCCGGCACGAGCGGCCCAACATCCGGGTGGCGCTGGAGTTCTGCCTGAGCACTCCCGAGCAGGCCCCGCTCGGCCTCGAACTGGCCGGCAAGCTGGCCGGCCTGTGGTTGTGCGGCCTGCTGGCCGAGGGGCGGCACTGGCTGCACCGGGCGCTGGAGCTGGCCGGGGAGCCCACCACCGACCGGGTGCGCGGCCTGTGGCTGATGGTCTGGCTGATGGACGTCGGCGGCGTGCGCGGCGACACCAACCGGCTGCTGCGCGAGGGCGAGGAGCTCGCCGACCGGATCGGCGACGAGAACGGCGCGCTGTGGTGCTCGGTCTTCCGGCTGCACACCCAGTTCTTCGAGGCCACCGTCGCGCCCGACCTGGCCGGCTTCCTCGCCGTACGGCACCGCCTGGCCGAGCTCGGCGACCGGCTGGCGGTCATCTTCACCAGCCTGGTGCTCGGCTGGATGCACACCGCGATGGGCGATCCCGCGCAAGCGGTCGAGGCATGCGACGAGGCGCTGGCCGCCAACGCCGATCCCGAGGAGTGCTGGGCCCGGAGCTGGGCGCTGTGGGTGAAGTCGATGGCGTTGTGGGCGCAGGGCGAGCACGGCCACAGCGCGCGGTGCCTGCGTGAGGCGGTGCTGCTCAAGCACCGGCTGGGCGACGTCATGGGGTTCGCCCAGTGCCTGGAGGGGCTGGGCTGGGCGGCGGCCGAGCGGCGCGAGCACGACCGGGCGGCCCGGCTGCTGGGCGCGGCCGACACCCTGTGGCAGCGGGTGTCGAACGAGCCGCAGTTCGGGTTGCGGCTGCTGCAGGAGTTCCATGACAAGTCGGTGCAGGTGGTCCAGAACGGCCTGGGGCCGCACGGCTACGCCGCCGCCCGTCAGCGTGGCGGTGCGCTCGACGTCGAGCAGGCCCTGGCCCTGGCGCTGGACGAGCCGGTCGAGCCCGGCGAGGACCGGCGGCACCTGTCGCCGCGCGAGCGGCAGGTCGCCGAGCTGGTCGCCGACGGACTGACCAACCGCGAGATCGGCGAGCGGCTGGACATCTCCAAGCGCACGGTGGACGCGCACCTCGAACACATCCTGGCCAAGCTCGGCCTGGTCTCGCGGACGCAGATCTCCAAGCTGACCATGCGGCCCTGACTCAGCCGCCGGCCGGCACGCGCTCGCGCTCGCGGGCGCGCACGCTGCGGGCGGCCCACAGCGCGAAGCCGATGTAGAGCACCTGCTCGGGAATGCGCTGCCAGAGCGGGCTGGCCATCGCCGAGTCCGTGAGGGCCGCGTAGACGTTGGCCGGGAGCATCAGCACGAACAGCAGGGCGAGGCAGAGCCCGGCCGGTCGCCGCCAGCGGGTCGTCACCAGCCCGGCCGCTCCCGCCAGTTCGAGCACGCCGGTGAGGTAGATCACCGCGCTCGGGAAGGGCACGACGGGCGGCACCATCGCCACCAGGTCGTCGTGCGTGGGCATCACGGTGACCCCGCCGGGGACGAAGTGCGCGCTGGCCGTCATCACCAGCATCACGGCCAGCGCATGGGCGGCGCTGACGTCCCAGCGGGCGAACCGGCGCACGCCGAGCGCGCCGAGGCCACGGAAGACGAGCAGAGCGACGAGCAGGACCACGGTCGTCATGGAGGGCTCCAATTGGATAGGGATGCTATCTAATGACTAGATAGCGGCACTATCCGACATCTGCTCGGATCTGTCAAGCCAGGACGCGCTCCCGGGGCACGGCACGCGGGCGGGAGCCGGCGTAGAGCACGCCGGAGACGATGAGCGCGGCGGCGACCAGCTCCACGGCGGACAGGTCCTCGCCGGTGAAGAGGGCGGCCGAGCTGAGCCCGAAGACCGGGACGAGCAACGCGTAGGGAGCGACCACCGACGCGTCGTAACGCTGCAACAGCCAGCCCCAGACCCCGAACCCGCCGAGGGTCGAGATGAAGGCGACATAGCCCAGCGACAGCCAGCCCTCGGCCGGGGCCGCCAGCGACGGCAGCCCCTCGGCCAGCACCGACAGCAGCAGGAGTGGCGGCGCCGACAGCGCGCTCACCCACACCATGAACCGCAGCGGATCCGGCGGGGCGGCCTTGCGCTGGATGACGTTGCCCAGCCCCCACGCCACCGCGGCGCCGACGCAGAGCAGGAAGGGCCCGACCGGCGCGCCCAGGCCGAAGTCGTAGGCGACGAGCAGAAGGCCGGCGAAGGCCACGGCCAGCCCGGTCACGCGCCGCCTGGTGAGCCGCTCGCGCAGGAACAGCACGGCGAACAGCACGGTGAACAGGGCGGCGGACTGGAGGACGAGGGAGGAAAGGCCGGGCGGCATCCCGGCCTTCATGCCGATCAGCATGAGCCCGAACTGGGCCACGCCGATCGACGCGGCCACTCCCGCCACCCAGCGCCAGGCCACTCCCGGCCGGCCCACGAACAACAACGCGGGGAAGGCGGCCAGGGAGAACCGGAGGGCGGCGTACAACAGGGGCGGGAAGTGGCGGAGACCCACCTGCATGACGACGAAGTTGAAGCCCCACACGGCGGCGAGGCCGACGGCCATCGCCAGGTGGCGCGGCCTCACTTCTTCTTGTAACGGATGCGCTGCTCGCGGGCCTGCTCGGCGAGGGCGCGGAGGTAGGAGGGAGACTCGGTCTGCTGCTTGGTCCGCTTAATCATTCGCATGCATATATTCTCCATCGCTACACATTCGACCACAAGCGAGACTTTCTACGCTAAACCCTTTAGGCTTGCTTACATGTTGGATCTGAACCGGCTCAAGGCGCTGCACGCCGTCCACGTCTACGGTTCGGTGGGCGCGGCGGCCGACGCGCTCATGGTCACCCCCAGCGCGGTCTCCCAGCAGATCGCCAAGCTGGAGCGCGAGACCGGCGCCACGCTGGTCGAGCGCAACGGGCGCGGCGTGCGGCTGACCGACGCCGCCGGCCTGCTGGCCGAGCACGCCGAGCGCATCCTGGCCCTGGTCGAGACGGCCGAGGCCGACTTCGAGGCGCTGCGCGGGGCGGTGGTCGGGCGCATCAACGTCGGCGCCTTCCCGACCGCGGCGCGCGGGCTGCTGCCCAAGGCGCTGTCCCTGCTGAAGGAACGCCATCCCGAGCTCGACGTGCACATGTACGAGCGCGAGCCCGAGCAGACCCTGCGCGAGGTGGCGCGTGGCGAGCTCGACCTGGCGGTGGCCCAGGACTGGCTCAACCGGCCGCTGGCCGTACCGGAGGGGCTGGCCAGGAAGTCGCTGTTCGACGACTTCGCCGACGTGGCGCTGCCCGCCGGGCATCCGATGGCCGAGCGGCGCGAGATCGAGCTGCGCGAGCTGCACGCCGACCGCTGGATCAGCACCGCGCCCGGCACGGTCTGCCACGACTGGCTGGCCTTCACGCTGCGCAGCGCGGAGCTGGAGCCGGAGATCGCCTTCTGGGCCAACGAGTACGCCACCCAGCTCGCGCTGGTCGGCCAGGGGGTCGGCTGCGCGATCGTGCCGCGGCTGGGCCGCGACCACGTGCCGTCCAACGTGCGCATGGTGCCGATCCGGCCCCGGCAGACGCGCCGCATCTACGCCCTGTGGCGGGCCGACGCCGCGCGGCGGCCGGCCATCCGCGCGGCGGTGGAGGCCCTGATCGAGGCCTCTCCGACGATCGGCTGACCTAGCTCAGGGCGATGGCGACGACGCCGCCGAGGATCACCCCGGCGGCCAGCAGCCGGCGCCGCAGGTCGCCCTCGGCGAGCAGCCGCCCGCCCAGCACCACCGCGATGAGCACGCTGACCTCGCGCGCCGGGGCGACCACGCTGACCGGCGCCATGGTGAAGGCGAAGAGCACCAGCAGGTAGGAGAGCGGCACCAGCACGGCCGAGCCGAGGATCTTGCCGCGGTGCTCGCGCCAGGCGGGCAGGAGCAGGGCGCGCCGCCCGATCATCGCCGGCGCCATCGCCAGCGTGCGGCCGAGCTCGCCGAAGAAGCTGAGCAGCACCGGCGCGACCGCGAAGGCGCCGACCACCTGGGCGTCCCAGATCGTGTACCCGGCGATGAACAGCCCGGTCAGCAGGCCGTAGAACAGCCCGGGCCGGTCGGCCCGGCCGCCGCCGCTCATCAGGAAGACGCCCACGCCCACCAGCGCGATGCCGAGGCCGCCGAGCAGCCCGGGCCGCTCGTGCAGGAAGAGCACCGCGACCGCGCTGGCCAGCATCGGGCCGGTGCCGCGCGCGACCGGATAGACCACCGACAGGTCGCCCCGGCTGTAGCCGCGCTGCAGGGTCACGAAGTAGGCCAGGTGCAGCAGGCACGAGACGCCGATGACGGCGAGGTCGGGCCAGCCCGGGTAGGTGCCGGTGACGACCATGAAGCCGATCGCGACCGGCGCCCACAGGACGGTGCCGGCCGCGCCGACCATCCAGACGAACACCAGCCCGTCGAGCTTGGCGGCCTGCTTGCTCAGCAGGTTCCAGGAGGCGTGCGCCACGGCGGCGACGAGGACGAGGCCCAGGGCCAGAGGACTCATTGCGGACTCCACACGAGGTAGAGCCTCCAGGTTTTTGTCCCGTAAGCTGTACGGCCCGCCAGGGGCCGCGGCGCCGCTCGGACCTGTCTCCCGGCCGCTCCGGATCGGAGGCCGGGCCCGGAACCCTAGGCGCAATCAACGAAGATTTTACCTTTTGCCGGGTTTTCCGCCGAGACCTGGGTGCCCGATGGGGCGTATAGGCTGGGCCCACCATGGCCCAGACCACCGTCGTGCACCTGCTCCGCCACGGTGAGGTGCACAATCCGCAAGGCGTCCTGTACGGCAGGCTGCCCGGCTACCACCTGTCCGAGCGCGGCCGGCAGATGGCCGAGACGGTCGCCAAGGCGGTCGCCGGCCGCGACATCGTCGCCCTGTACAGCTCCCCGCTCGAACGCGCCCAGGAGACCGCCGCCCCGCTGGCCGCCACCCTCGGCCTCGACGTCGAGCTCGACGAGCGCCTGCTGGAGGCGGCCAACTTCCTCGAGGGCAAGGTGGTCGCCGCCTTCCTGCGCACCCCCGGCAACTACCGCTACTTCTGGAACCTCAGGCGCCCGTCGTGGGGCGAGCCGTACGTCGAGGTGGTGGCGCGCATGCGCCAGATGATCATCACGGCGCGCAAGGCGGCCGAGGGCCACGAGGCGGTGCTGGTCAGCCACCAGCTCCCGATCTGGATCAGCCGCCTGGCCGCCGAGGGCCGCCGGCTCTGGCACGACCCGAGGCGGCGGCAGTGCGAGCTGGCCAGCCTGACCAGCTTCACCTTCGAGGGCGACCGGTTGATCAGCGTCGGTTACAGCGAGCCGGCGCGCTCGCTGGTCAAGGGCCCGACCATCCCCGGGGCCTGAGATCGTGGCCCCGGTTGTCCCGGGCGGGCACCCCCGCCGGTAGAGTTGCAAGCTCTACCGCTTGTAGTACAAGGAGATCTTCCTCCCGTGCGCGCGACGTCCCTCACCCTCGCCCTGCTCGCCGTCGTCGCCACGGGCTGCGCCGGGAGCCAGGGCGGCCAGCCGCAGGCGGGCGACACCAGGTTCGTGGCCGGCGACGGCAAGATGCAGACCTTCGCCGCGGCCGACCGCAAGCCCGCCCCCGACATCAAGGGCGAGACGCTCGACGGCGGCCAGGTGGCGTTGTCGCAGTACAAGGGCAAGGTCGTCGTGCTCAATTTCTGGGCCTCCTGGTGCAACCCCTGCCGCGCCGAGGCGCCGATCCTCAAGGACGTGGCGGCCAAGACCAAGGCGAGCGGCGTGGAGTTCCTCGGCGTCGACTTCAAGGACACCAAGACCGAGGCGCTGGCCTTCGAGCGCTCCGAGCAGCCCGGCTACCCGAGCCTGTTCGACCAGCCCGGCAAGGTGGCGCTGGCCTTCCAGGGCACCGTCCCGCCCGCGGCCATCCCCTCGACGCTGATCATCGACAAGCAGGGCCGGGTCGCCGCCCGCGCGCTCGGCGCGATCAAGTACACCGACCTGATGACCACCGTGACCAAGGTGCGCGATGAATGACGTCGTCGCCACCTGGGGGCAGATCGTCGCGTCCGGCTCGCTGCTGCTCGCGATCCCGATCGCCGCGCTGGCCGGCCTCGTCTCGTTCCTGTCCCCGTGCGTGCTGCCGCTCGTGCCGGGCTACCTGTCCTACGTGACCGGCATGAGCGCCGACCCGCGGCGCGGCCGGCTGGTCGCCGGCACGCTGCTGTTCGTCGCCGGCTTCGCGCTCGTCTTCGTCGCCCAGGGCCTGCTCTTCGGGGGCCTGGGCTCGATGCTGTACGGCAGTGCGGACGTCATCACCAAGGTGATCGGCGTCCTGACGATCATCATGGGCCTCGCCTTCCTCGGCGTCATCCCCGGGCTGATGCGCGACGTGCGCATCCATCGCGCCCCCGCCGCGGGGCTGGCCGGGGCGCCGCTGCTCGGCATCGTCTTCGGCCTCGGCTGGACCCCCTGCATCGGCCCGATGCTCGCCGTGGTGCTCTCGCTCAGCGTGACCGAGGGCAGCGCGGGCCGCGGCGCGCTGCTGGCCGTGTTCTACGCGCTCGGCCTGGGCGTGCCCTTCGTCGTCGCGGCCTTCGCCTACACCAAGGCGCTCACCACCTTCCAGGCGATCCGCCGGCACTCGCGGCTGATCACCCGGATCGGCGGGGGCATGCTGGTGGTGGTCGGGGTGCTGCTCGTGAGTGGTCTGTGGGGAGAGCTGGTGGCGACCATGCAGTCGTGGATCAGCGGCTTCAAGCCGGTGATCTGATGGCGATCGACGAGATGGCCAAGAGGGAGGCGTCCTCGCCCAAGGGGCTGGGCGTGGTGGGCTGGCTGCGCTGGGGCTGGCGCACGCTCACCTCGATGAAGACCGCGCTGATCCTGCTGTTCCTGTTCGCGCTGGCCTCCATCCCGGGCTCGCTGGTGCCGCAGCGCGGCGTCGAGCCGGAGAAGGTCGCGCAGATCTACCAGAACGACCCCGGCCTGGCCGAGTGGTACGAACGCTTCTCGCTCTTCGACGTCTTCAGCTCGCCCTGGTTCGCCGCGATCTACCTGCTGCTGTTCACCTCGCTGATCGGCTGCATCATCCCGCGCACCCTGACCTTCGCCCGCGAGCTGCGCCGCAAGCCGCCGGCCGCGCCGCGCAACCTGGCGCGCCTGCCGTACCACGCGGAGCTGGACGGCGAGCTGACGACGGAGGAGGCCGCACGGCGGCTGCGCAAGCTGCGCTTCCGGGTGCAGACCGGCGACGGCTGGGTGGCGGCCGAGAAGGGCTACCTGCGCGAGGCCGGCAACCTGATGTTCCACGTCTCGCTGCTCGGCCTGCTGGTCGCCGTCGCGCTCGGCTCGCTGTACGGCTACCGCGGCAACGTCCTGGTGGTGGAGGGCGACGGGTTCGCCAACACGGTGGCCACCTACGACCGGTTCATCCCGGGCAGCCAGGTCAACGCCGAGTCGCTGGAGCCCTTCTGGTTCACCCTGAAGGACTTCCAGGCCGTGTACTCGCAGAACGGCCAGGAGCTCGACTACTCCGCCTTCCTGCGGGTCAACGACGCCTTCGACTACGAGCTGAAGGTGAACGAGCCGTTGGAGATCAACGGCACCCAGACCTACCTGCTCGGCCACGGCTACGCTCCGATCATCAAGATCACCGACGGCAAGGGCAACGTGGTCGTCGACCGGCCGGTGCCCTGCCTGATCACCGACAAGGGCACCCTGCTGTCGGAGTGCGTGGTGAAGGCGCCCGACGCGCAGCCCTCGCAGCTCGGCATCGCGCTGCTCTTCCTGCCCACCGACGACGGGCAGGGCGGCTCGCAGTTCCCGGCCGCGGTCGATCCCAAGCTGCGCGTGGTGGCCGCCTTCACCGGCGACCTGGGCGCGCGGGCGGGCATCCCGCAGTCGGTGTACCAGATCGCCTCGCCCGAGGTCATGCGCAAGCTCAAGGGCATCGTCATGGGAGCGAAGGCGCCCGCCCCGCTGGCCGTGGGGGGCTCCTACGAGCTGCCGGAGGGCGCGGGGAAGATCGAGTTCACCGGTGTCAAGAAGTGGATGACGCTGCAGATCGCCTACGACCCCGGCCGCCTGCCCGCGTTCGTCGCCTCCGCCCTGGCCGTCCTGGGCATCGTGCTCTCGCTGATGATCCGCCGCCGCCGCGTCTTCGTGCGCGTCGCGGACGGCCGGGCCGTCGCCGGGGGCCTGACCCGCACCGAAGGCTCCGCCGCGGGCTTCGAGGCGGAGTTCGCAGACATCGTCAAGGTCCTATCCGATGGAGACAGGGATGTCCGTTGACCTGATGGCCGAGCTGAGCGACACGCTCATCCTCGCCGCCGTCCTGGCCTACCTAGCCGCGATGATCGGCTTCGCGCTGGAGCTCGCCTACGGCAAGGCCCGCGCCGAGAAGCCCGCCGCCGTCCCCGTGGCCGTCGGCGGCGGCCCGGCCGAGGAGGCGAAGGCGGCCGACGCGGAGCAGACGCCGGGCACGCCCGGCTGGGCCGTGACCGCCGGGCGGCTCGGCGTGCTGCTGGCGTGGCTCGGCTGCCTGGCCAACCTCGCCGCGCTGGTCCTGCGCGGCCTGGCGGTCGGCCGGTGGCCGTGGGGCAACCTCTACGAGTTCGTCGTGGCGATCACGTTCGCCGCGGTGGCCGCGTTCCTGGTGACGCAGCTGCGGTACAACGTGAAGGTCCTCGGCACCTTCGTGATGGTCACCGCCACGCTGGGCCTGGGAGCCTCGGTGAAGTTCTTCTACACCGCGGCCGGCCCGGTGATGCCGGCGCTCAACTCCTACTGGATCGCCATCCACGTCACCGCGGCGATCGTGGCCAGCGGGCTGTTCATCGTGGCGGCGGTGGCCGGCATCCTCTACCTGGTGCGCGGCGACGGCGTCTCCCGCCTGCCGGCCCGGGCCGACCTGGAGCGCATCGCGCACCGGGCGATCGTGCTGGCCTTCCCGATCTGGACGTTCGCCGTCATCGCCGGCGCGCTCTGGGCGGACAAGGCGTGGGGCCGGTACTGGGGCTGGGACCCCAAGGAGGTCTGGGCGTTCATCACCTGGGTCGCCTACGCGGCCTACCTGCACGCCCGGGTGACCGCCGGCTGGCGGGGCAAGTCCGCCACGATCGTGCAGCTGCTCGCCTTCGCCTGCCTGCTGTTCAACCTGATCGGGGTGAACCTCTTCCTCGGCGGCCTGCACTCCTACGCGGGCGTCTGATCAGTCGTCGCCGCGCATCCGGCGCTCGAGGTCCTTCAGGAAGTCGGGGTCGTCGTCCGGCCCCTTCGGGGGCGGGGGCGCCGGCTGCTGCCGTTGCTGAGGCTGCTGGGGGCGCAGCCTGGGCGTCGCCGACTGGGGGCCCAGCGGGCGGCCGAGCAGGAACCAGAAGAGGCTGCCGATGAGCGGCAGCAGGACGATGACCAGGACCCAGAGCACCTTGGGCAGGTTCCTGATCTCCTCATCCGGGGTCGTGATCACGTCGAAGAGGGAGTAGATCCAGAGGGCCAGCACCGCGAGGCTGACAAGCACACCTGCCATGTCCGCACTGTAAGCCATTCCGGGCTCGCGTGAGACCCGGCGGGGGTCGTACCGTACTCGGGTGAGGACGCGTGCGGACGACGGTGGACGTCACCGTAGGGGCAGCTGGTGGCGGCGCGGCTCCTACTTCCTCTCCCGGCGCAAGGACGCCCCACGCGACTCCGACCGCTCCATCTGGCTCGACCGGCCGGAGAAGCCGCCGGAACGCCTGCCCGCCGCGGTCGCGGTGGACCGCCCGCAGTACACCTGGCAGGACTTCGAGCTCGTGCGGGAGAGCCCGCGGGCCCAGCCCAACCGGCCGGAGACGCCCGCGCTGGGCGACGGCTTACAACACTGCGGCAAGCTGGAGCGCATCCTGCACCGGCAGTGGGACGCCCGCAAGGGCCCGCCCTCGCCCGACACCGTGCGCGCGGTGGAGAGCCTCGCCCGGCTGCCCGACCGGCTGAAGGAACTGCTCGCCGACCGCATCGACGGCATCTACGTGGGCACGGGCGGCGTCCCCGAGCTCGACGACATGGGGTACCTGCGCGGCGCACCGTTGCCGTCCGGCCGGGCGACCTGGGACATCTGCGCCGGCGCGTACGGCGACCGCAAGATCGTGGTGGGGGACCGGCCGTCGCCGACACCGGACGTGATGATGCACGAAGTCGGGCACGCGATCGACGATGTGGACTCGCCCTATGGCGATTGGGTCTCCGATTCGGCAGAGTTCGTGGCACTCTACGAACGGGCGCGGCCTTTGCTGGCCTCCGCCTTCCACCGGCAGGACGGGGGGCTCGGCCGCAAGGAGTTCTTCGCGGACGCCTTCGCGGCCATCGCCTCCCGCCAGCGTCCGGCGCTCCTCGACATGCTGAGCGGCGACACGAGGCTGGCGCTCGACATCATGCTCTTCTTCAACAGGCGCTACGGGATTTAGGTGATGAGCGATGTACGTCATCCGCCTTGCTGACGGGACCCTGCGCGTGCCGCAGAGCGTCACCAGCGAGGACGGCCGGCTCATCGGCAACGCCTTCGTGGAGCTCAAGCCGGGCGATCCCGACTACGACACGTGGGAGGCGGAGGCGCTGACCGAGGCCGAGGTGGCCGAGCGGCGCGAACGGTGGCTGGCCGAGAACGACGAGCTGGAGCGGGAGTTCCTGGCGTTCAAGGCGCGGCAGGACGACGCCTGACGGCCCGCTTCCGTTCGGGCTTCCGGTCTGGTGACCCTGCGGTTTGTGGCGCAGGATCACCTATGACGGAACGTCATACGCGCGGGGACTCGCCTGCGGGCCTGTCGGCCGTCAGCACGTCCTCGCCACGGAGAAGGGCATGCACTTCCGATTCACGGAAGCGCCGGTGCCCTCCGGGGGTACGGATGCTACTGATGCGGCCTGCCGCGGCCCAGCGCGTCACCGTCTTTGGGTCAACCCGGAAGAGGGCGGCAACCTCACCCGGGGTCAGCAGACGCTCGCTGCTACTCTCCACCAATCTCTCCCCCTCGCATCCCGCTTCCTGCCAGCGGGCGGACAGGTAACCAGTGTGTCGAGCGAAGCCTGATTTATCCGTGGTTTTCGACAAAGATCACGGGTTGTTATCGGCTGACTGCCCGATTGTTATATGATAGAGCCTCTTTGGGGCTCTCGTGGGTGTTTCTTTACGAAAGCACCTGACTGGGAACAGTAGCAGTGCAAGCGCCGGATGCGAAGAGCGGTCACTGCCGGGGGCGAGTAACCTCGAACGCGTGCGTCCAGTTCTGACTTACACCCTCGCCCGGGTCGGCGTGTTCGCCGTGACCGCCGGAGTGCTCTACCTCGTCGGGGCCCGAGGGCTCCTGTGGCTCGCCCTGACCTTGGTGGTGAGCGCCATCGCCAGCTACGTCCTGCTGGCGAAGCAGCGTGACGCGCTGACCCAGAAGGTCAGCGAGCGGCTCAACCGGCCGAAGCCCTCTCAAGAGGTCTAAGGCCTGGGGAACATGCCAATTCGGGCATGGTACTCCCCTCCGAGCCGCGTTGTGTCGCTACCGACAAGTAGTCCTTCCCGATGCGCGAGAAATGCCTTGACGCCGATCCCGCGCTCGCGCCCGGGGTTCCAACTCAGGGCTTTACCGGTGATCGGATGAATGGCGCCGATGCCCTCCCTCGGCACTGCTCCGGGCCCGGCTGAATCGCGTCCGCGCGGATTGTCGAGCCAGCGCTGATGCCCGCCGACATACACCGCCTTCCCGGTGACCTGGACGGCGTAGAGCGAGTCTCCGCCGGTGTGGTTCACCCAGGTCGGCTTGATCCGCGTCCCCCTGGCGTAGGTCTCGAACCGGGCGGTGGTGTCGCAGAGCCGGTTGCGCCCGCTGAGCGCCCCGCCGGTGGTGACCACGGCGAAGTACTTGCCGTCGGGGGACAGGTCGAGTCCGCGGACATAGGAGGGGAACGCCTCCATGCAGGCCGGCTCGTAGGCGGCGCTGTGCCAGTCGGCCACCTTCGCCCTGGTCCGGCCGATGTCGATCACGCCGAGCTGCGGGCGCGGCAGGCCGTCCAGGGTGGTGAAGCTGCCGTCCACGACCAGCCGGTCCTTCGAGACGGCCAGCGCGTGCACATTCACCCTGGGCGTGCGCGGGTGGCCGGGGGTGACGGTGAAGGCCGGATCGGCCGCCCCGGTCGTCGCGTCCAGCCTCGCCAGCGCGGTGCGCGGATGGGCGAAGTCGCCGCCGACGTACAGCTTCGAGCCGCGCCGGGCCAGCGTCGTCACGTTCCCGCCGGCGACACCCGGCCGGAACCTCGCCGACACCCGCCCGTCGGCCAGGCTCAGCCGGAGCAGCCGGCCGTCGAAGTCGCCGCCCACGTAGACCGTTCCACCGGCGCCCGGAGCCAGCGCCAGCACGGGACCGTCCGGGTCGGGCGCGAAGTCCTCCAGGATGCGGCCGGTGGTCAGGTCGAAGGCGAACAGGTTCGTGCGGGTCAGCGTCTCGGTGCGCCGGGCGTCGCTCACCTCGCTGAACGACCCGCCGACCACGACCGTCGAGCCGACCAGCGCGATCGCGTTGACGATGCCGTCCAGGACGTGCGGGGTGTGGTCCACCGGATCGGCCGAGACCACGCGCGCGTGCGCGACGGGGGAGAGGGCCAGGTAAGCCGCGAAGGCCGTACGGGCAAGCATTCGCCAAGTCCTAGCATACTCAGAGTAAGGGGAAAGCCGCTTTCCGTCACTTTGGCCGGTGTTCCGGCCGCGGCGTGCGGGGGTGATCCTGTCGGGCACCGGCGGTCCGGCTCAGTAGGCTGGGCACCATGACGCGCGCCCAGCTCGACAAGAAGCCGCACGAGGTCGCTGCGATGTTCGATCGCACGGCCCGCCGTTACGACCTGGTCAACGACCTGCTCTCGCTCGGCCAGGACCGCTTCTGGCGCAAGGCCACCGCGCGCGCGGTCGACGCCGGGCCCGGCGAGGTGGTCCTCGACCTCGGCGCCGGCACGGGCACCTCCACCGTCTCCTTCACCGAGCTCGGCGCCCGCGCCATCGCCTCCGACTTCTCCCTCGGCATGCTCGGCGAGGGCGTACGGCGGCTCGGCGGCAACGCGCTCAGCGGCCCCGGCGTGCCGTTCGTCGCCGGCGACGCGCTGCGGCTGCCCTTCGCCGACGAGTCGGTGGACGCGGTGACCATCTCCTTCGCGCTGCGCAACGTGCACGACACCGAGCACGCGCTGCGCGAGATGCTCCGCGTCACCAAGCCGGGCGGGCGCCTGGTGATCTGCGAGTTCTCGCACCCGACGGTCAGGTCGTTCGACGTCGTCTACTCCCAGTACCTCATGCGCCTGCTGCCCCTGGTGGCCAAGGCCGCCGGGTCCAACGACGACTCCTACGACTACCTGGCCGAGTCCATCCGCGACTGGCACGACCAGCCCGCGCTCGCCGCCATCGTGCAGCGGGCCGGGTGGGAGCGCGTCGCGTGGCGCAACCTCTCGCTCGGCATCGTCGCCCTGCACCGCGGCTTCAAGCCGCGCGGCTGAGCCGTACGGCAGGCGTCCGGAACGAGGCGGCGCTGCGGACAGAGTGATCACCTACCGGCTACTCTGG
Organism: Nonomuraea sp. NPDC050310; assembly: GCF_040655795.1. Lineage (NCBI taxonomy): Bacteria > Bacillati > Actinomycetota > Actinomycetes > Streptosporangiales > Streptosporangiaceae > Nonomuraea > Nonomuraea sp. NPDC050310. The sequence continues at coordinate 528,505 of NZ_JBFAKP010000002.1, forward strand.
GCCCGGCGACCCCCGGCTGACACCTTGTCCGGGAAAGGCGTTAGACTTCCCGCGACAAGTTTGTGAAGACCTTCACAAAGCGCCGAGCAAGGACAGCCAGTGACCGAGCCAGCCGCCTCTCAGGCTGACGCCGACGTCATCGTCGTCGGCGCCGGTCCCGCAGGTTCCGCGACCGCGTATTACCTCGCCCAGCACGGACTCGATGTCCTGTTGCTGGAGAAGACGACCTTCCCCAGGGAGAAGGTGTGCGGCGACGGGCTGACGCCGCGGGCGGTCAAACAGCTCATGAACATGGGTGTCGACATCGACGCTCCGGGCTGGACGCGGCACAAGGGGCTGCGCGTGGTCGGCGGCGGGCACCGGTTCGACCTCGACTGGCCGGAGCTGGACAGCTTCCCCAACTTCGGGCTGGTGCGCACCCGGCAGGACTTCGACGAGATCCTCGCCGCCAACGCGGTCAAGGGCGGCGTGCGCCTGATGGAGGGCGTCAACGTCTCCGGCCCGATCCTCGACGACCGCAGCGGGCACATCGTGGGCGTCACCACCAAGGACGGGCGGAGCTTCCGCAGCCGCGTCGTGGTGGCCGCGGACGGCAACTCGACGCGGCTGGCCCTGGCGATGGGGCTGCACAAGCGCGAGGACCGGCCGATGGGCGTCGCCGTACGGACCTACTACGACTCCCCGCGCCACGACGACGACTACCTCGAGATCTGGCTGGAGCTGTGGGACGGCGACACGCTGCTGCCCGGCTACGGCTGGGTGTTCGGCGTCGGGGACGGCCGGGCCAACGTCGGCCTGGGCCTGCTGAACACGAGCGACGCCTTCAAAGCCATCGACTACCGCGACCTGCTGAAGCGGTGGACGAGGAACATGCCCGCCGAGTGGCAGTTCGACGACGAGCACATGACGGCGCCGATCCGGGGCGCGGCGCTGCCGATGGCCTTCAACCGGCAGCCGCACTACACCCGCGGGCTCCTGCTCGTGGGCGACTCGGGCGGGTCGATCAATCCCTTCAACGGCGAGGGGATCGCGTACGCGATGGAGACGGGCGAGATCGCCGCGGAGGTCATCGCCAAGGCGCTCCGCCAGGACACGGCCGCCCAGCGGGAGCGGGTGCTGCGGACCTACTCGCAGGTGCTCAAGGACGCTTATGGCGGATATTTCACCTTGGGCAGGTTGTTTGTCGAGGCGATTGGGAAGCCGGGTCTGATGAGCTTCGGTGTACGGCACGGCCTGCCACACCCGAGGCTGATGCGCTTCGCGCTGAAACTCCTTGGTAATCTCACCGACCGGCGAGGCGATGCGTCGGACAAGATCATTAATGTACTCTCGAAGGTCGCTCCGCCAGCATGAATCCACACCACACACACAGCTCAGACTGCAATGAGGAGGCGTAGCGATGGACCTTTACGTGCCCATCCTGGTGCTCGCCGTACTCGCCGGGGGGTTCGCGATCTTCTCGGTCGCCATCGCCCCCTTCACCGGTCCCAAGCGCTGGAACCGCGCCAAGCTTGACGCATACGAATGCGGCATCGAGCCGACGCCCCAGCCTGTCGGTGGCGGACGGTTCCCGCTCAAATACATGATCACGGCGATGCTCTTCATCGTCTTCGACATCGAGATCATCTTCCTTTACCCCTGGGCCGTCTCCTTCAAGGCACTCGGGGTGTTCGCGCTGATCGAGATGATCCTCTTCATTGCGACCGTCCTGGTGGCCTACGCCTACGTGTGGCGCCGCAAGGGACTGGACTGGGACTGAGACATGGGACTTGAAGAGAAACTCCCCAGCGGATTCATCCTCACCACCGTCGAGCAGGTGGCGGGCTGGGCGCGCAAGAACTCGGTGTGGCCGGCCACCTTCGGCCTCGCCTGCTGCGCGATCGAGCTGATGGCCACCGGCGCCTCGCACTACGACCTGGCGCGCTTCGGCATGGAGCGGGCGTCGGCTTCGCCGCGCCAGGCCGACCTGATGATCGTCGCCGGTCGCGTGTCGCAGAAGATGGCCCCGGTGCTGCGCCAGATCTACGACCAGATGGCCGAGCCCAAGTGGGTCATCGCCATGGGCGTGTGCGCCTCCTCCGGCGGCATGTTCAACAACTACGCCATCGTGCAGGGCGTGGACCACATCGTCCCGGTCGACGTCTACCTGCCCGGCTGCCCGCCGCGGCCGGAGATGCTGATCGACGCGATCGTGAAGCTGCACGACAAGATCCAGAACATGAAGTTCGGCGCCCACCGGGCCGAGCAGATCGACGAGCTCGAACTGCGCGCGCTGCGCCAGCTTCCGCTGATCGACCAGGGGGCGGTCAAGTGAGCACGGAGGAGAACCTCCCGTCCGTGCCGGAGACTCCGATCGTGCGGCACGGCATGTTCGGCGCGCACGACTCCGGCGACACCTCCGGCTTCGGCGGCCTGGTCGTCCGGCGGGCGCCCGAGCTGTCGACGCCGCGCCCGTACGGCGAGTACTTCGACGAGGTGGTCGACACCCTCGGCTTCGACGAGGCGATCGAGCGCGTGGTCGTCGACCGCGGCGAGCTGACGCTGCACGTCCGGCGCGAGTCGCTGCTGGAGGTCGCGCGCAAGCTGCGCGACGACGCCGCGCTCCGCTTCGAGCTGTGCATGGGCGTCTCGGGCGTGCACTACCCGCACCTGGCCGGCCAGGAGCTGCACGCGGTCTACCACTTCGTGTCGATCACGCACAACCGCCGGGTCCGCCTCGAGGTGAGCTGCCCCGACGCCGACCCGCACATCCCCTCGATCGTCAGCGTCTACCCGACGAACAACTGGCACGAGCGGGAGACCTACGACTTCTTCGGCATCGTCTTCGACGGTCACCCCGCGCTGACCCGGATCATGATGCCGGACGACTGGGACGGTCACCCCCAGCGCAAGGACTACCCGCTGGGCGGCATTCCGGTCGAGTACCGCGGCGCCGAGATCCCCGCGCCGGACCAGAGGAGGTCCTACTCATGACGGCTGAGGCCACCGAGGGCAAGGTCTATTCGGTCAACGGCGGCGACTGGGACGACCTCGTCACCGGCGTCCGCGACTCCGAGGACGAGCGCCTCATCGTCAACATGGGCCCGCAGCACCCGTCCACGCACGGCGTGCTCCGCCTCATCCTGACGCTCGACGGCGAGACGGTGACCGAGGCGCGCAGCGTCATCGGCTACCTGCACACCGGCATCGAGAAGAACATGGAGTTCCGGACGTGGACGCAGGGCGTCACGTTCGTCACCCGCATGGACTACCTCTCGCCGATCTTCAACGAGACGGCGTACTGCCTGGCGGTCGAGAAGCTGCTCGGCATCACCGACCGCATCCCGGAGCGGGCGTCGGCCATCCGCGTGCTGACCATGGAGCTGACCCGCATCAGCTCGCACCTGGTCGCGATGGGCACCTTCGGCATGGAGCTCGGCGCCACCACGCCGTTCCTGTTCGGCTACCGCGACCGCGAGCTGATCATGGACCTGCTGGAGCACATCACCGGTCTGCGGATGAACATGGCCTACATCCGGCCGGGCGGCGTCAGCGTCGACCTGCCGGCGGGCACCGTGGACAAGGTCGGCGAGTTCCTCAAGGAGATGCCCAAGCGCATCCAGGGCGTGCGCAAGCTGCTCGACGAGAACCCGGTCTACACCCGCCGCACCAAGGACGTGGGCTACCTCGACCTGACCGGCTGCATGGCGCTCGGCATCACCGGCCCGATCCTGCGTTCGGCCGGCCTGCCGTGGGACCTGCGCAAGTCTCAGCCGTACTGCGGCTACGAGACCTACGACTTCGACGTCGCCACCCAGACCAGCGCCGACGTGTACGGCCGCTACCTGGTGCGCATGCAGGAGATGGAAGAGTCCCTCAAGATCATCGAGCAGGCGATCGACCGGATCGCCGGCCCGCTCAAGGGCCAGCCGGTGATGATCCAGGACAAGAAGATCGGCTGGCCGGCGCAGCTCGCGCTGGGCCCCGACGGCTACGGCAACTCGCCCGACCACATCGCGCACATCATGGGCCAGTCCATGGAAGCGCTGATCCACCACTTCAAGCTGGTGACCGAGGGCTTCCGCGTCCCGGCCGGGCAGGCTTACGCATCGGTCGAGTCGCCGCGTGGCGAGCTCGGCGCCCACGTGGTGAGCGACGGCGGCACCCGCCCCTACCGCGTGCACTTCCGCGACCCGTCCTTCACCAACCTGCAGTCCTTCCCGGCGATGTCCGAGGGCGGCCAGGTGGCGGACGTGATCTCGGCCGTGGCGTCGATCGACCCCGTTATGGGAGGTGTGGACCGGTGACTTACGCACCGGAAGTCCGTGAGCGTCTCGAGCGAGACGCCAAGGAGATCATCGGGCGTTACCCGAAGACCCGGTCGGCGCTGCTGCCGCTGCTCCACCTGGTGCAGTCGGAGGACGGCTACGTCTCCGACGACGGCCACGAGTTCTGCGCCGAGATGCTCGGCCTGAGCAAGGCCGAGGTGGTCGGCGTCGCGACCTTCTACACGATGTACAAGCGCCGTCCGATGGGCGACTACCACGTCGGCGTCTGCATCAACGCGCTGTGCGCCGTCATGGGCGGCGACCAGATCTGGGACGAGCTGTCGGAGCACGTGGGCGTCGGTCACGACGAGACCACCGCGGACGGCAAGATCTCGCTGGAGCGCCTGGAGTGCAACGCGGCCTGCGACTTCGCGCCGGTCATGATGGTCAACTGGGAGTTCTTCGACAACCAGACCCCCGCCTCGGCCAAGCAGCTCGTCGACGACCTGCGGGACGGCAAGGAGATCGCGCCGACCCGCGGGCCGAACAAGCTCTGCACCTTCAAGCAGACCTCGCGCGTGCTCGCCGGGCTGGAGGACGGCCTGGCCGGTGAGGGCCCCGCCGCCGCGGGCGCCTCGCTGGAGGGTCTGAAGGTCGCCAAGGCCAACGACTGGAAGGCACCGGAAGCGTGACTACCCTGACTCCGGTCCTCACCGCCAACTGGGACCAGGCCAACGCCTTCACCATCGAGGGCTACGGTCCTTACGACGCCGCGAAGAAGGCGCTGGGCATGGACCCCGACGCCGTCATCCAGGCGGTCAAGGACTCCGGCCTGCGCGGCCGCGGCGGTGCGGGCTTCCCCACCGGCATGAAGTGGGGCTTCATCCCGCAGGGCGACGGCAAGCCCCACTACCTCGTCGTCAACGCCGACGAGTCGGAGCCGGGCACCTGCAAGGACATCCCGCTGATGATGGCCAACCCGCACTCGCTGGTCGAGGGCGTCATCATCACCTCCTACGCGATCCGCGCCAACCACGCCTTCATCTACGTGCGCGGCGAGGTCGCGCACGTGATCAGGCGGCTGCACGCGGCCGTGCGCGAGGCGTACGCCAAGGGCTACCTCGGCAAGGACGTCTTCGGCTCCGGTTACGACCTGGAGCTGGTCGTCCACAGCGGTGCGGGGGCGTACATCTGCGGCGAGGAGACCGCGCTGCTCGACTCGCTGGAGGGCTTCCGTGGCCAGCCGCGACTCAAGCCCCCCTTCCCTGCGGTGGCGGGCCTGTACGCCTCGCCTACTGTGGTGAACAACGTCGAGTCGATCGCCAGTGTTCCCTCGATCATCGCCAACGGCGCCGACTGGTTCGCCGGGATGGGCACCGAGAAGTCCAAGGGCTTCGGCATCTTCTCGCTGAGCGGCCACGTCACCCGGCCGGGACAGTACGAGGCGCCGCTGGGCATCACGCTGCGCGAGCTGCTCGACATGGCCGGCGGGATCCGCGAGGGGCACCAGATCAAGTTCTGGACCCCGGGCGGCTCCTCGACGCCGATCTTCACCGACGAGCACCTCGACGTGCCGCTCGACTTCGAGGCGGTCGGCGCCAAGGGCTCCATGCTCGGCACCCGCGCGCTGCAGATCTTCGACGAGACCACCTGCGTGGTCCGCACCGTGCTGCGCTGGACCGAGTTCTACGCGCACGAGTCCTGCGGCAAGTGCACCCCGTGCCGGGAGGGCACCTTCTGGCTCAAGCAGGTGCTCAAGCGGCTGGAGAAGGGTGAGGGCACCGAGGACGACCTCGTGCTGATCACCGACATCGCCGACAACATCCTGGGCCGCTCCTTCTGCGCTCTGGGCGACGGCGCGACCAGCCCGATCCACTCGTCGGTGAAGTACTTCCGCGACGAGTACCTCAAGCACTTCGAGATCGGCGGCTGCCCGTTCGACCCGAAGAAGTCCACTCTGTGGGGTGACCAGTGACTGACCTCGTGACGCTCACGATCGACGGTTTCGCGGTCAGCGTCCCCAAGGGCACGCTGATCATCCGGGCCGCCGAGCTCCTGGGCATCCAGATCCCGCGCTTCTGCGACCACCCGCTGCTCGACCCGGCGGCCAACTGCCGCCAGTGCCTCGTCGACATCCCCGACGCCGGCAACGGCCGCGGCTTCCCCAAGCCGCAGCCGTCCTGCGCGATCGAGGTCGCCGAGGGCATGGTCGTGCAGACCGCGCTGACCTCGCCGGTCGCCGAGAAGGCGCAGCGGGCGGCGATGGAGCTGCTGCTCATCAACCACCCGCTGGACTGCCCGGTCTGCGACAAGGGCGGCGAGTGCCCCCTGCAGAACCAGGCGATGTCCAACGGCCAGGGCGAGTCGCGCTTCCACGAGCACAAGCGCACCTTCCCCAAGCCGCTCCCGCTGTCGACGCAGGTCCTGCTCGACCGCGAGCGCTGCGTGCAGTGCGCCCGGTGCATCCGCTTCTCCGACGAGATCGCGGGCGACCCGCTCATCGAGTTCTTCGAGCGCGGGGCCAAGGAGCAGGTCCGCACGGCCGACGGCAAGCCGTTCGACTCCTACTTCTCCGGCAACACCATCCAGATCTGCCCGGTGGGCGCGCTGACCAGCGCCGCCTACCGCTTCCGCGCCCGCCCGTTCGATCTGGTCTCCTCGCCGAGCGCCTGCGAGCACTGCGCCTCCGGTTGCGCCCTGCGCACCGACCACCGGCGCGGCCGGGTCACCCGCCGCCTGGCCGGCGACGACCCGGTGGTGAACGAGGAGTGGAACTGCGACAAGGGCCGCTTCGCCTTCACCTACGCGACGCAGCCCGACCGCCTCCGCACCCCGCTCATCCGCGACGAGGAGGGCCAGCTCGTCCCGACCTCGTGGCAGGAGGCGCTCGCGGTGGCCGCCCAGGGCCTGTCCGCCGCGCGCGGCCGGACCGGCGTGCTGACCGGCGGCCGGCTGACCGTCGAGGACTCCTACGCCTACGCCAAGTTCGCCCGCCTGGCGCTCGGCACCAACGACGTGGACTTCCGCGCCCGCGCCCACTCCGCCGAGGAGGCCGCCTTCCTGGCCCACTCGGTGGCCGGCAAGGGCATCGAGCTCTCCTACGCCGACCTGGAGGCCGCCCCGGCGGTCGTGCTGGCCGGCTTCGAGCCCGAGGAGGAGTCGCCGATCGTCTTCCTGCGCCTGCGCAAGGCGTGGCGCAAGAAGGGCCTGCGCGTCACGGCCATCGCGCCGTTCGCCTCGCCCGGCCTGCTCAAGATGGACGGCACGCTGATCCGCACCGCGCCGGGTGGCGAGGCCGACGCCCTGGGCGAGCTGGCCGGCTCCCTGGCCGAGGGCACGATCGTGCTCGCCGGCGAGCGGCTGGCCACCGTCCCGGGCGCGCTCTCCGCGCTGGTACGGCTGGCCGACAGCCCGAACGTCCGCGTCGCCTGGATCCCGCGCCGGGCCGGTGAGCGCGGCGCGCTCGAGGCCGGGGCGCTGCCCGCCCTCCTGCCGATCGGCCGCCCGGTCGACGACGAGGCGGCCCGCGCCGAGGTGGCCCGGGTCTGGGGCGTGTCCGCGCTGCCCGCGCAGCCCGGCCGCGACACCACGGGCATCCTGACCGCCGCCCTGAACGAGGAGCTCGACGCGCTGGTCGTCGCGGGTGTCGACCCGTACGACCTGCCGGACCCGGCCGCCGCGCTCGCGGCGCTGGAGAACACCCCGTTCATCGTCAGCCTGGAGATCCGCGCCAGCGCCGTCACCGACCGCGCCGACGTGGTGCTGCCGGTGGCCGCCGTGCAGGAGAAGAGCGGCACCTTCGTCAACTGGGAGGGCCGCGGCCGCTCCTTCGAGACGGCCATCAAGGTGCCCGGCCTGATGAGCGACCTCCAGGTGATCTCGGCCATCGCCGACCACATGGACATCCACCTGGGCCTGCCCGACGCCGCGGCCGCCCGCCGCGAGCTCGGCTCGCTCGGCGCCTGGAAGGGCGCCCGCGCCGCCGCCCCGAGCCTGTCCGGGTCCGGCCAGGCCGCCCCGGGCGTCGGCCAGGCGGTCCTCGCCTCCTGGCACCAGCTCCTCGACCAGGGCCGGCTGCAGGACGGCGAGCCGTACCTCGCGGGCACCGCCCGCGCGGCCGAGGCGCTGCTGTCGCCGCAGACCGCGGCGGAGATCGGCGTGGCCGACGGTGACAAGGTGGTCGTCAGCGGAACTGTCGGTGGCCTCGGTCAGACTGTGACCCTGCCGGTGCGGATCGCCGATCTGCCCGAGCGCGTCGTCTGGGTGCCGGCCAACTCCGGCGGCTCCTCCGTTCTGGGAGCCGCCGCCGGTGACATCGTCACGATCGGGAGCGCTTCATGATCCGTCTGGCCACTGATCCAACCCTTGCCGACTTCGGCAAGGACCCGCTGTGGATCACCATCATCAAGGCGCTGCTCTTCTTCGTCATCGTGATGCTGGGCATCCTGTTCGGCGTCTGGTACGAGCGCAAGCTCATCTCCCGGATGCAGCACCGCTACGGCCCCAACCGGGCCGGCAAGTTCGGCCTGCTGCAGTCGGTGGCCGACGGCCTCAAGATGGGACTGAAGGAAGACCTCTTCCCGAACACCGTCGACAAGGTCCTCTACCTGCTGGCGCCGGTCATCATGGTGATCCCGGCCTTCCTGGCCTTCTCCATCACCCCGTTCGCCGGCATGGTCAACCTCTTCGGTGTCGAGACGCCGCTGCAGCTGCTCGACCTGCCGGTCGCGGTGCTGTTCATGCTGGCGATGGGCGCCATCTCGGTCTACGGCGTGGTGCTGGCGGGCTGGTCGTCCCGCTCGCCGTACGCGCTGCTGGGCGGTCTGCGGTCGGCGGCGCAGGTGGTCTCCTACGAGATCGCCATGGGCCTGTCGTTCGTGGGCGTGTTCCTCTTCGCGGGCACGCTGTCCACCTCCGAGATCGTGGGCTCGCAGACCGGCATGTGGTACGTCGTGCTGCTGCTGCCCTCGTTCCTGGTCTACGTGGTCTGCATGTTCGGCGAGGCCGCCCGCATCCCGTTCGACCTGCCCGAGGGTGAGGGCGAGCTGGTCGGCGGCTTCCAGACGGAGTACTCCTCCTCGCTGAAGTTCGCGCTGATCATGATGGGCGAGTACCTCCACACCTTCACCGCAGCCGGCATCGCCGTCACGCTCTTCCTGGGCGGCTGGCACTCGCCGTTCGGGTTCCTGCCCGACGACGGCTACTGGGGCTTCCTCTGGTTCTTCATCAAGTTCGTGCTGGCCTTCAGCTTCGTGGTGTGGGTCCGCGCCTCGCTGCCGCGAGTGCGGTACGACCAGCTCATGGCGCTGGGCTGGAAGGTCCTGATCCCGGTCAACCTGGCCTGGCTGCTGCTCGTGGCCGGCATCCAGACCGTCCGCGGCCAGGACATGGGCACCGGCGACTGGTACTGGGCCGTCGGCGTCACCGCGGTGGTCCTGCTCGCCGGCCTGGCCATCTGGGCCCGGTTCGACACGGTCAACCAGCGCCGTAAGGAAGCCAAGAAGGCACAGGTCGAAGCCGAGTACGAGGAGCTCAGGAACGAGCCCGAGGCCGGCGGCTTCCCGGTGCCTCCGCTCGACTTGCCCCACTATCACGGGGTTTCCCGCAAGGAGGTCTCCAGTGGGAGCAACTGATTGGCTGAACCCCGTGAAGGGCTTCGGCGTCACCTTCCACACGATGTTCAAGAAGCCCGTCACGACGAACTACCCGGAGGAGAAGAAGCCGACGGCTCCTCGCTTCCACGGTAGGCACCAGCTCAACCGCTGGCCGGACGGGCTCGAGAAGTGTGTGGGTTGTGAGCTCTGCGCGTGGGCGTGTCCTGCGGACGCGATCTACGTGGAGGGCGCCGACAACACCGAGGAGGAGCGGTTCTCGCCGGGTGAGCGCTACGGGCGCACCTACCAGATCAACTATCTGCGGTGCATCCTGTGCGGCCTGTGCATCGAGGCTTGCCCGACTCGGGCGCTGACCATGACCAACGAGTACGAGCTCGCCGACACCTCGCGTGAGAGCCTGATCTACACCAAGGAGATGCTCCTGGCGGACCTCACGCCGGGTATGGAGCAGCCTCCGCACCCCATGCGGCTCGGCGAGACCGAAGAGGACTACTACCGGCTGGGACGAACCAATGGGTGAGCAAGTCACATTCTGGGTGCTTGCCGTGGTCTCCGTCGGCGCGGCGCTCGGCATGGTGTTCAACCGCAAGGCGGTGTACTCCGCGCTCATGCTGGGCACGGTGATGCTCTGCCTCGCGGCGCTCTACGCCGTGCAGGACGCGCCCTTCCTGGCCGCGGTGCAGATCATCGTCTACACCGGCGCGATCATGATGCTGTTCCTGTTCACGCTGATGCTCGTGGGCGTCGACTCCTCCGACTCGCTGGTCGAGACGATCAAGGGGCAGCGCTTCTGGGCGGCCGTCGCCGGTCTCGGCTTCGGCGTGCTGCTCGTGCTGGCCTTCGGCAACGCCTTCTTCACCAGCCCGGCCGGGCTCGGCGCCATCCACCAGGAGGGCGGCGGCAACATCGGCGCGCTGGCGAGGCTGATCTTCACGCGGCACGTCTTCGCCTTCGAGGTCGTCTCGGCGCTGCTGATCACCGCCGCGCTCGGCGCGATGGTGCTCGCGCACCGCGAGAAGGACCGGCCGCGGCCCTCGCAGAAGGAGCTGGCTCGCGCCCGCTTCCGCCAGGGCGACCCGTCGCCGCTGCCGGGCCCGGGCACCTACGCCCGCAACAACGCCATCGACATGCCGGCCCGCCTGCCCGACGGCACCCTCTCGGAGCTGTCGGTCAACCGCACCATCGCGCGGCACGACGTCGAGGACGGGCACCTGCCCACCGACCCCGAGCTGGCCGAGGCCATCCGGCACGCCGCCGCTGAGGAGGAGGCCAAGTGACCACCGAGTTCCTTGTCCTGTCGGGCATCCTGTTCGTGATCGGCGCCGTCGGCGTGCTGATCCGCCGTAACGCGATCGTGGTGTTCATGTGCGTGGAGCTCATGCTCAACGCCTGCAACCTCGCGTTCGTCACCTTCGCCCGGCAGTGGGGCAACCTCGACGGCCAGATCATCGCCTTCTTCGTGATGGTGGTGGCCGCGGCCGAGGTCGTCATCGGCTTGGCGATCATCGTGACGATCTTCCGGACCCGCAGGTCCGCGTCTGTGGACGACGCGAACCTGCTGAAGTACTAAGAGGTGACTGGTGGAATCTCCTGCTGAGATCCTCAAGTACGCGGGCGGCGGTGTCATCGGCGTCTCGTGGCTGATGATCGCGCTGCCGCTGCTGGGCGCGGCGATCCTGCTGATCGCCGGCCGGCGGACCAACAAGTGGGGACATCTCCTGGGTGTCACCATGTCCCTGGGCGCCTTCGTCGTGGCGGTGCTCGCCTTCGTCGAACTGCTGGGGCTCGCCCCCGAGCAGCGCCGTCAGGCCGTGCACCTGTACGAGTTCATCCCCGGCATGGTGGACATGGGCCTGCTGGTCGACCAGTTGTCGATCAGCTTCGCCCTGCTGATCACGGGTGTCGGATCGCTGATCCACATCTACTCGATCGGCTACATGTCGCACGACCCCGAGCGGCGGCGCTTCTTCGCCTACCTCAACCTGTTCGTCGCGGCGATGCTCCTGCTGGTGCTGGCCGACAACTACGTCGGGCTGTTCATCGGCTGGGAGGGCGTGGGCCTGGCCTCGTACCTGCTGATCGGCTTCTGGTACTTCAAGCCCTCGGCGGCGGTGGCGGCCAAGAAGGCCTTCATCGTCAACCGCGTCGGTGACTTCGGCCTGCTGGTCGGCATGTTCGTCATGTGGACCACCTTCGGCACGCTGGCCTTCGCCGACCTCGGCGCCAAGGTCGGCACCGCCTCCAACGGCACGCTGACCGCGATCGGCCTCCTGCTCCTGCTCGGCGCGTGCGGCAAGTCCGCCCAGCTCCCGCTGCAGTCCTGGTTGCTCGACGCGATGGAGGGCCCGACCCCGGTCTCGGCCCTCATCCACGCGGCGACCATGGTCACCGCCGGCGTCTACCTCGTCGTCCGCTCGGGCGCGTTCTTCTTCCCGCTCGGCTCCACGGCGGCGATGGCCGCGGCGATCGTCGGCTGCGCCACGCTGATCGCCGGTGCGATCATCGGTTGCGCCAAGGACGACATCAAGAAGGGCCTGGCCGGCTCGACGATGTCGCAGATCGGCTACATGATGCTCGGCGCGGGCTTCGGCCCGGTCGGCTACGCCTTCGCGATCGGTCACCTGATCACGCACGGCTTCTTCAAGGCCGACATGTTCCTCGGCGCGGGCTCGGTCATGCACGCCATGAACGACGAAGTCGACATGCGCAAGTACGGCGGGCTCTTCTCCAAGATGAAGATCACCGCGATCACGTTCATCATCGGCTACCTGGCGATCATCGGGTTCCCGCTGCTGTCCGGCTACTTCACCAAGGACGGCATCATCGAGACCGCCATGCACCACAACCAGGTGCTCGGCTGGCTCGCGGTGCTGGGCGCCGGTCTGACCGGCTTCTACATGTCGCGCATGATCTTCATGACCTTCTTCGGCAAGCCCCGCTGGGACAAGGACGCGCACCCGCACGAGTCGCCAGCGGTCATGACCCTCCCGCTGGTCATCCTGTCGATCGGCGCGATCGGCCTCGGCGCCTTCCTGGTGCTGGGTGGCCGCCTCTACACGTGGCTGGCCCCGGCGGTCGGCGGCGCGCGTGACGGCGCGCCGGCCTTCCACCCGATCACCACGCCGGGTCTCGCGACCCTGGCGCTGGTCGCGGTGGGCGTCGTCATCGCCTGGCTCAAGTACGGCAAGGCCGAGGTCCCGGTCGTCGCCCCGCGCGGCAGCTTCCTCACCACCTTCGCCCGGCGTGACCTCTACGGGGACGCGCTCAACGAGTCGCTGTTCATGCGCCCCGGCCAGTGGCTGACCCGCCTGGCGGTGTTCTTCGACAACCGCGGCATCGACGGGCTCGTCAACGGCCTGGCCGCGACGATCGGCGGCACCTCGGGCCGGCTGCGCCGGATCCAGACCGGCTTCGCGCGCAGCTACGCGTTGTCCATCCTGATCGGTGCCGCGCTGCTCAGCGGCGCCCTGCTCCTCGTTGGGAACCTGTGATGTCACTCTGGCTTCCAATCCTCATCGCGGTGCCCGTACTGGGCGCCGTGCTGGTGGCACTGCTCCCCAAGGGCAGCGACACGCTGGCCAAGTGGCTCACGCTCGGCGTCTCCCTGGTCGTGATGGTCCTGACCCTGGTCATGGCCTTCCAGTTCGACACCGGCGCCAAGGCTGAGCGGTTCCAGTTCGTCTTCGAGAAGGACTGGATCCCGAGCTTCGGCGTGCACTTCGGCCTCGGGGTCGACGGCATCGCGCTGGTGCTGATCGCGCTGTCGGTCGTGCTCACGCCGATCGTCATCGCGGCCTCCTGGCACGACGCGGACGCCCCGCACGCCAAGTACTCGGTGAAGACCTACTTCGCCCTGCTGCTGGTGCTCGAGGCGATGATGATCGGGGTCTTCGCGGCCACCGACATCTTCCTGTTCTACGTCTTCTTCGAAGCCATGCTGATCCCGATGTACTTCATGATCGGGTCGTACGGCGGAGCCCAGCGGTCCTACGCGGCCATCAAGTTCCTGCTCTACTCGCTCTTCGGCGGCCTGCTCATGCTGGTCGCGGTCATCGGCCTCTACGTCGCGGCGGGCAAGAACACCTTCCTGTTCCCCGAGCTGATCGGCGCGATCCAGGACCCGACGACGCAGAAGTGGCTGTTCGCCGGCTTCTTCATCGCTTTCGCGATCAAGGCGCCGCTGGTGCCCTTCCACACCTGGCTGCCCGACGCGGCGGCCCAGGCCCCGGCGGGCGCCGCGGTGCTGCTGGTGGGCGTGCTCGACAAGGTGGGCACCTTCGGAATGCTCCGCTTCTGCCTGGAGCTGTTCCCGGAGGCCTCCAAGTGGGCCACCCCGCTGGTCATCGTGCTGTCGGTGGTCGGCATCATCTACGGCGCCATCGTGGCCATCGGCCAGACGGACATGAAGCGCCTGATCGCCTACACCTCGATCTCACACTTCGGCTTCATCGCCATGGGCGTGTTCGCGATGTCGCAGACCGCGCAGTCGGGCGCGACCCTCTACATGGTCAACCACGGCTTCGCGACCGGCATGCTCTTCCTCGCCGCGGGCTTCCTCATCGCCCGCCGCGGCTCGCCGTACATCGCCGACTACGGCGGCGTGCAGAAGGTGGCGCCGCTGCTGGCCGGGGCGTTCTTCATCGCCGGTCTGGCCGGGCTGTCCCTGCCGGGTCTGTCGTCGTTCGTCAGCGAGTTCATGGTCATGATCGGCACCTACTCCAGCTCCGCCTTCGGGAGCGGGGCGCTGGGTGTGGCCGCGGTGATCTCGGCCGTCGCGGTCATCCTCGCCGCCGTCTACATCCTGTGGATGGTGCAGCGGGTCCTGCACGGCCCGGCCACCGAGTCGGTCGCGGGCATGAAGGACCTCAACAAGCGCGAGCTCTGGGTGGTCGCCCCGCTGATGGCCCTGATCATCGGCTTCGGCTTCTTCCCCAAGCCGCTGCTGGACATCATCAACCCGGCGGTCAACCACACCTTGCAGAGCGTCAAGGTCGACAACCCCGCTGTCGCTGAGAAGGGTGCGGGTCAGTGAATACCATTCCGGCGCCAACGATCGAGTACGGCACGCTAGCGCCGCTGCTGCTGGTCTTCGGTGCGGCCGTCCTCGGCGTGCTGGTCGAGGCCTTCGCGCCCCGATACCTGCGCAGGTCGATCCACCTGCCGCTGACCCTGCTGGGGCTGGCGGGCGCGTTCGTCCTGGTCGTCGTGCAGACGGTGACCTCCGGAGTGCCGAAGTCCGCGGTCGCCATGGGCGCGGTCGCGGTGGACGGCCCGTCCCTGTTCATCTGGGGCGTCATCCTCGTCCTGTCCTTCGTGTCCGTGCTGCTGATCAACGACGAGGGTCACTTCGTCGCCTCGGCGGCGGCGGTCCCGGGCAGCCGGGACGAGGAGGAGGCCGAGGCCTCCGGCAACGCGCACACCGAGGTCTACCCGCTGGTGCTCTTCGCCGTCGGCGGCATGATGCTCTTCCCGGCCAGCAACGACCTGCTGGTCATGTTCGTCGCCCTCGAGGTCATGTCGCTGCCGCTGTACCTGCTGTGCGGCCTGGCCCGCCGGCGCCGCCTGCTCTCGCAGGAGGCCGCGCTGAAGTACTTCCTGCTCGGCGCGTTCTCCTCGGCGTTCTTCCTGTACGGCATCGCCATGACCTACGGCTACGCCGGTTCGGTGGAGCTGGCGGGCATCAGCAAGGCGCTGGCCACCGGCGGCGTGCTCGACCCGCTGCTGCTGGCCGGGCTGGCGCTGCTCGGCGTCGGCCTGCTGTTCAAGATCGGCGCCGCGCCCTTCCAGGCGTGGAAGCCCGACGTCTACCAGGGCGCGCCCACCCCGATCACCGCCCTCATGGCCTCCGGCGTGCTCGTCGCCGCCGTGGGCGCCGTGCTGCGGGTCTTCTGGGTGGCGCTGGGCAACATGGACTGGGACTGGCGCCCGGTCATGTGGGGCGTGGCCGCGCTCACCATGCTGGTCGGCGCGATCCTCGCGATCACGCAGACCGACATCAAGCGCATGCTGGCCTACTCCTCGGTCGCCCACGCGGGCTTCCTGCTGGTCGGCGTCCTGGCCACCTACGACGCGGCCGAGGGCAACGAGAAGTCGCTCGGGGCGATCCTGTTCTACCTGCTGGTGTACGGGTTCACCACGGTCGGCGCGTTCGCCGTCGTCACGATGGTGCGCGACGCCGGCGGCGAGGCGGGGCACCTGTCCCGCTGGGCCGGGCTCGGCAAGCGCTCGCCGCTGCTGGCCGGCATCTTCGCCTTCTTCCTGCTCGCCTTCGCGGGCATCCCGCTGACCAGCGGCTTCTTCGGGAAGTACGCGGTGTTCACCGCGGCGCTGGGCAGTGGCGCGGAAGCGGGCGACTCGCTCGGCGCGTGGATGACCGGAATCGTGGTCGTCGGTGTGATCGCCTCGGCGATCGCCGCCTTCTTCTACGTCCGCGTCATCGTGCTGATGTTCTTCAGCGAGCCGGCCGCGGACGGCCCGGCCGTCGTGGCGCCCTCGGTGTCGCTGAAGGTGGTAATTGGTATGGCTTTGGCGGTCACGCTCGTCGTGGGCGTTTTCCCGCAGCCTATTCTGGACATCGCTGGCCAGGCCGCTTCAGGCCTGTTCATTCGGTGAAATTGGGGGATTAGATGGCTGCGCCACCCGTTGTTGACCTTCCGATCGTCGACGAGAGGTTGGCGCAGGATCTGGCCACCGGGATGGCCTCGGTCGAGAAGCTGCTCCGCTCGTCCGTCGAGACGGAGGACGCCTTCGTCACCGAGGCCTCCAAGCACCTCATCGAGGCCGGCGGCAAGCGGTTCCGCACCATGATGGTGCTGCTCGCCGCCCAGTTCGGTGACCCGTCGGCGCCGGGGATCGTGCCCGGCGCCGTGGTCATCGAGCTGACCCACCTCGGTTCGCTCTACCACGACGACGTCATGGACGAGGCGCTCGTGCGCCGGGGCTCGGAGTCGGCGAACTCGCGTTACGGCAACACCGTCGCCATCCTCACCGGCGACTACCTCTTCGCCCAGGCCTCCGACATCCTGGCCGATCTGGGCCCCGAGCTCATCCGCATCCAGGCGCAGACCTTCTCCCGCCTGGTTCAGGGCCAGATCCGCGAGACCATCGGGCCGCGGCCCGGTGAAGACCGCATCGCGCACCACATCCGCGTTCTGGCCGACAAGACCGGCTCCCTGATCGCGGCCTCCGGCCGCTTCGGCGCCCTGCTGTCCGGGGCCTCCTCCGAGATCGAGGACCGCATCAGCCGGGCCTGCGAGGCCATCGGCGTCGCCTGGCAGCTCGGGGACGACCTGCTCGACGTGGCGTCCACGTCGACCGAGTCGGGCAAGACCCCGGGCACCGACCTGCGGGAGGGCATCCAGACCCTGCCGATGCTCTACGCGCTGCGCTCCGGGGAGTCCGCCCGGCTGTCCGAGCTCCTGGCCGGGCCGGTCGCCGAGGAGGACCTCGACGAGGCGCTCGACCTGCTGCGCTCGTCCGAGGGCATGCGGCAGGCCCGTGCCGACCTGCACGCCTGGGTCGACCGGGCTCGGGGCGACCTGGCCACCCTGCCGGACATCCCGGCTCGCGCCGCCTTCCTGGCCCTGTGCGACTACGTGGTGGAACGCTCGGGCTGACCGGCCTCCCGCGTCGCCGCCGCGGCGAGGACGGCCTGGCGGGCCTTCTCGTTGCGGTGGGCCTCCCGCAGGGAGTCGTAGGTGAAGACGGCCAGGGCTGCCCAGACGATGGCGAACCCGATCCAGCGGCTGGGCGGCATGGTCTCCTTGGCGATCAGCACGCCGCACAGGAACTGCAGGACCGGCGCGATGTACTGGAGCAGCCCGATCGTGCTGAGCGGGACCCGGATCGCGGCCGAGGTGAAGCACAGCAGCGGCACCGCGGTGATCAGACCGGCCCCCGCCAGCAGCAGGGCGTGGCCGGGCGTGGTGTGGCCGAAGGTGGCCGTGCCGTTGGCCTCCAGGTAGACCAGGTAGGCGAGCGCGGGCGCGAGGAGCACGAGGGTCTCCACGGTGAGGCTCTCGGCCGCGCCCACGTTCGCCTTCTTCTTCACCAGGCCGTAGAGGCCGAAGCTGAAGGCCAGGGTGAGCGCGATCCAGGGCAGCCTGCCGTACCCGAGCGCGAGCACCACGACGGCCAGCGTCCCGAACCCGACCGCGACCCACTGCAGGGTGCGCAGGCGCTCCTTGAGTACGGCGACGCCGAACAGCACGCTGACCAGCGGGTTGATGAAGTAGCCGAGGGCGCTCTCGACCACTTGGCCGCTGTTGACGGCGAAGATGTAGGTGCCCCAGTTGAGCGACACGAGCACCGCGGCGAGGGCGAGCAGCCCCATCGTCCTGGGCTGCTTGACCAGGACGCGGAACCACGACCAGTGCCGGCGGATCGCCAGGATCGCTACGACGGCGACCAGGGACCACGCCATGCGGTGGGCCAGGATCTCGACCGGCTCGGACGGCTTCAGCAGGGGCCAGTACAGCGGGAAGAGGCCCCACATGGCGTAGGCGGCCACCCCATAGAGCACACCACGGCGAGAGTCAGGCATGTAGTCAATTTTTGCGCCTTACGTGCTTAAATACAAATAAGTCTTGGTATGCGGACACTTAAGCGCAGCTTCAGTGTGGGGTTGACGTAGGCTGGACGGTATGGGCTGGCTTTTCGGTACGCACAAGACCTCGATGGTCGCTCCTTCCGACGCGCTTCCCGGGCGGGACACCCCCATGCCCGTCCCCGCGCGCCACGCTGTCCTCGACGCTCCGCTGGCACCGCCGTACCCCGACGGGCTGGAGATCGCCGACTTCGGCCTGGGCTGTTTCTGGGGCGCCGAACGCAAGTTCTGGCAGACGCCGGGCGTCGTCACCACCGCGGTGGGCTATCAGGGCGGCTACACCGCCAACCCCACCTACGAAGAGGTCTGCAGCGGCCTCACCGGCCACACCGAGGCCGTCCGCGTCGTCTTCGACCCGGCCAAGGTGTCGTACGAGGAGCTCCTGCGCGTCTTCTGGGAGGCCCACGACCCCACCCAGGGCATGCGCCAGGGCAACGACGTCGGCACCCAGTACCGCTCGGCGATCTACTACCACTCACCCGAGCAGGAGAAGTCCGCTCTGGCCTCCCGTGACGCCTACCAGGCTGTGCTCAAGGGCGCGGGGTACGGCGAGATCACCACGGAGCTCGCGCCGGCGGGGCCGTTCTTCTATGCCGAGGAGTATCACCAGCAGTACTTGTACAAGAACCCCGGCGGCTACTGCGGGATCGGGGGCACCAACGTCAAGCTGGGTGACCCGTCCGAGTGGTCCTGCCCGACGGGACTGACTACGTCAGAGGAGTAGTCCCTGAACCTTGAGACCCCGTTGTGCGGTGAGTGCACCGTCCGGGGTCTCAGTCGTTTTCGGAGGCCTTCTTGGAAGCGACGAAGGATCCCATGCCTGGGGTGGTGACGATGAGGCCGTCTTCGCGGAGTTGGGCGGTCGCCTTGCGGATGGTCACGCGGGCGACGTGGAACTCGGACTCCATCTGCACCTCTGAGATGAGGTGGTTGGGCGGGTACTCGCCTGACTCGATGCGTGCGCGTACGACCTCGTAGATCTGCACCCACTTGGGGCGCACGGGGTCGTAGTCGATCATGCAAGCAACTGTAGACAGTCACAGTCTGCCAACCATAGAAGCTCATAGCTATAGACAGGCATAGAGAGGCTCTCTAATGTCTCTATCGTGGACGACTTGAAGTTGCTGGCGGAAGGCTTCCCGAATTGGTCCATCTGGCGCGCTCGGGCTGGAGATGGCTACGGCGATTGGTATGCGACGCGGAAGGCATTCCGTATCACCGACGCACAGCTGGATGCTGGACTGTGTATGACGGTGTGCGCTGCCACGCTGGACGACCTGGCGTACCTCCTGAACGCTCAAACCGAACGCCAGATCCGTTCTCGATGAGTTCCGTGGACAGGAATCCACGTGCCCCTGCCCGCGATTCGGTGGATGCCTCCGAGTGGGAGTGCCCAGGCGTGTCGGTTCACCCAGGCCGTGCTCTGTCGAATCACATCACTCTGTCCTGGCAGGGCCATCCGCTGGGTCCGTATCGCGTGGTGGACCATACGTGCGCGTGTGTCGCCGTCGTCTACGAGCTGGTGGTCATAGGCGGCCTGTTTCAGATCCACAAGCTCGTACAGGCCGAATCGCCAGTACACACCTATGCGGGGGCCTGGCGGCGTTCGGAGGCTCAGGAATGGTGGCTCCGCGTGCTACTGGGCACCGCTCGCTGAGCAACTCATTACGAGATTCTCCATGATCGTCCAGCGCCGTCCACCAGAGACTCCGCGCGCTGGTCACATCCACCCGATGCGCTTGGCCCGGCCTGCTGTCGTCCGTGCTCGTCCAAGGCCGTTGTTAGCAACCGCGTCAGCAAGATCCGGCCCTCAGCCACGTCATCCGATGGCCAGAGGAGACCGCACCGCAGGGCTACCAGACCCGACGAGGGGAAGCCTTGCGGCAGCGTGACCGTCCGCTTTTCAGGCGGACCGATCAGCCTGCTCGGCTGATCGAGACCGTGGTCAGGCACGCGTGGACAGTGGCGCGGATGCGTCGGCGTGCGGGGACGTTGCTGTCAGCACTGCTGTCACCTCAGCCATTGTCACTCGGTGGCGAGGCCCGACGAAGGAGAGCCTCGGCGTCGATCGCCCCAGCAACGGACGGCGAGAGCCGAAGTCCGCGATCGTCACGGCCTCAGCGAGTGATGTTCGTTGTCATGCCGTGGATCAGCGTGAGCGCCCTATAGAAATGAGCGAGATACGGCGCAAAGCCTCTTTGAGCTCCCTACAGTGATGGCGTGGCCTCGACTCCCTGAGAGGATAGCTGATCGCAAAAAGACCTCCGGGCGTAGGGGAGTTGCCGACTTCACCACCCCCGGAGATCCTGCGCTCCTAACGGCAGTTGCCATCTGATCAAAGTTGGGTCCTTTAGTCTGCCTGCTATGGCTCATCTGAAAGTGTCGGTCCCGCGTGCCTCGATCGGAGGGGCGAGCGGGGACGGGGGTGTGGAGTACCGGCGAGCCGTGGCAGCGTACGCCGTAGCACACGCCCTGGCGGGCGAGGCGCTGCCGGAGTTCGGATTTGCCCTCACCTTGGCGCAAGTCGTGGCAGTTGCAATTGAGACGGACGAGCACGCCGACGATGTTCGGGTAACGCTCGCTGGCGGTCATAAAGCGCAGGTTCAGGCGAAGCGCACGCTGCGCTCCGGCCGTGTGTTGCGTAGCGCTGTAGCGCAGTGGCGCGACGCGGCGATGTCAGGACTGAACGTTACTCGTGACCGACTGGTCCTGGTAACCGGTGCTGCTAGCGGGCCTGTACGTACGCTGGCACGAGCGCTCGATCGATGCAAGACCGACGAGCCTGGGGCGTTCACGGGACAGGAGAAGGAGGCGCTGAAGGCGCTCGACCAGATGCTGTCTGGCCTGACGTCACAGCAGCGGCAGCTGGTACGTCGGTGCGCGGTGATCACGATCCTCGATGTGGAGGAGGAGCAGTCGTCAGGGGCCAGTCTTGCTCGGCATTTGCTTGGGCGAGTCCTCGGCGGCGGCGACGTGGCAGTACGAGCCTGGCGTGATTTGGTTGCGCATTGCGGCAGAGTGGGACGACTGCGGGGTGGGTTCGGCGTCGAAGGCTGGGTGCGGCTCCTGCAGGAGGAAGGATATCGGGTCGCTGGCTACGGGACCCCGGCGGCAGATGCGGCCCGACAAGCAGAGGCATTAGACAGATATCGGGATCTGCTGCGGTCGCGTGGCACTATGGTCGACTTGCGGCCACTCGGCGCCGACACGCCACCGATTCCGCTCGCAGAAGTTGATTCAGTAACGGAATGCGTGCCGGCGGGTGCGGATGAACGTGAAGTCGAGCCGCTGCCATGGTCATTGCTTCGCCGTCGACGCGTGCTGCTTACAGGGCTACCGGGCGGCGGAAAGAGCGTCACGATGTCAGCGGCAGCAGCGGTGCTCGTCGATGCGGCGGGCGCGCCGCTCCCGCTGGTGGTCTCCTTGCGGGACGTCGATGCGCGGGACCGGTCCAGCGGATTTGCCGACCGCGTGCTGGATACCGCTGTAAAAGACGTACCGGCGATCGATCGACCACTGGTCCGCGCGGCGCTTGAGCACGGGCTGCGGTCGGGTGCGACAGCGCTTCTGCTGGACTCACTAGATGAGACACACGACCGCCGCGGGACGGTTGTGTCCGAGATAGAAAACCTATGTGGTGGAATTAGCGCGGATGTGCCGGTATTGCTTGCGACGCGCGATGTCGCCTACGCCCAAGCAGCCACGCTCGGGTGGGACGACCTGCGCCTCGTCAAACCGAAGGAGCCCAAACGAGCTGTCCGGGCCGTCCTTGCGGCAGTAGCGGCCGCTCGCCAGGCACCGGATTCTGACACGTGGGTGGAACGGCGGGTCGAGTGGGTAGCAGCGATTCTCGACAGGGACCGTGTGCTGGGCGAAACAGCACTCATGCCAGTGCTGTTGGCGTTGCTTGCGGGTGACCGAAGCAACGGAGCCCTGCCCGTAACGCGCGCCGAGATCCTGCACGGGGTAGTCGAGGCCGCCGTACGACGCCGCGAGGCGCATCGCGACCCCGGTGTTCGACTAGCGACTCTCAACGAGCACGACTCTGCAAACGCGACCCTGGCCGCGTTCGCAGTCGAGGCCGGTGTTCTCGGGGACTCTGGCGGCCAGGCACGATTGGCGACTGTGCAGGAGGCGGTCGCCACCGCCTTGATGCGCGACTGGGGTCTCCCCTCAGGCGCCGCTGCGTCCAGCGCGAGAGCCATTGTGCACTTCTGGGATGAAATTGGAGTATTCGTCATCCGCGGTGCGGATGAGATCATCGCGCCACGGATGGAACTGTTCCTCGATATTGGCGACGCCGTCCAAGCCAGCAAACGGCCACCGGAGGCCGTTGCCGCATGGGTCGACGCACGCATCCATGACCGACGGCACGAGCCCCTCATCCTCGCTGCCGCAATGAGCGACATCGCGTGCGAGAAGCTGCTAACCGCAGCGTGTGACAGCGGCGAGCACGAGTTGCTGATCGCGGCCAGCACCGCTGTCCGCCAGCATGCACGCATATCCGACGAGGGTCGAGTACGACTCGCCGCTGCCTTAACGAAGGATGCCGCGAGCCCGGATAGACAAGGATGGACATCCTACGTTGCGATGCTGGGGTTGGTGAGCGAGTACGACACTCTGCGTCATACAGGTGAGGTGCTGGCGCAATATCCGCTTGAGCATCAAGTCATCGCGAAGGCGGCGATAGTGCTACGCACCTCATCCGACTCGGCAGACAACGAGGCTCTGCTGAATACGCTTCGCACTAATCGCCTTCGACAATTGCCGGATCGAGATCTCACCGCCACATCGGCGGGCCCTTGGACACTTGGGGACGATCTGTATGACGAGGTGATTGAGGCGGTAGCGCGCCGACTTCTGGGCCATGTGGATGAGGCGACAGGGCTCATCATAGAGATGCTGAAGAACGCATCCATAGGTCTGCACAAGCGTTTGCTCAGTGCGCTGCGCGGTGCTGGTTTTGACGACGAGGTAAATGACATTCTCACTCAAGAGGCGCGTAAGTTTAAGCGCACTTTGGAGTGGTTGAAGGATCATGATTGGGAGGGAGAAGTGCGCGTCCTTGATCATCTCGCACACCTCTCGTGTGCCGCGGAGTTGGATGTCGCACAAGCAGCGCGACTCGACGAACTCGCCGTACTCATCACCTCGCTGAGGTTGGATGTCCTCAGCGCTTGGCCTCGCCGAGAGGCGTATTCAGCCTGGCTGGAGTTTGTCGATGTCATCCTCACACTTGGCGGATTCGATCTAGCCCGCATTTCCGCAGAAGCCGCGATCATGCAGCGACGTGTCGCGCAGTTTGGCATTAGAGCGTTCACGGCACTGGACATCGCGTCTGACCACCGACGCCTCGTACGCTGGCACGCCATCGATACTCCCGAGGTTGGCGCGCGCAGCCTGGCCAAGGCTCTTTTTATGGGCAGGGCGACATCTTTCGTCGCCGCCGCTGCCCTATCGACCGCTCCTCCAGATATTGCCGTCCCACTACTGGAAGATGCACTGCCCCGGCTTGAGTCTCTCCGCGACAATCAGCACTTTGCTGCGCTTGCTCTCTCACTACTACAGCACGATGAGCCGCTGAGGGAGTGGGCCGTATCGGACCAAGTTGAACTACGGCGTGTAGCCGCGATGCGGCTACCAAACGTGGTGAACGGGGAGCTCAACTCCCTCCTCTGCCAACTCACACATGACAAGGACAATCGCGTGGCCGACGCTGCGGTGCGCAACGTCGGTGATGTGCGCACGAAGGCGGCTGTCGAACACCTCAAGAGCATCGCCAGCACGGAGCACGGCAAGTGGACATGTCTGCACTGTGGATCCCCACATGCGGACATTGTCGATTGTATGGCCCCCCATATCGCCCTACCGGACCCCGCACGAACCGCCCACGACATACTCGCGGAGTTCGCAGATTCTTCATGATCTCTTGGTAAGTTCCGGGAGGAACTAACTACCATGAGTCGGATCCTGGTGAGCCAGCAGCTTTCGATGGCTCCTCATCTGCATGCCTTCGTCCGCGGGGCGGTGCCGGCCGCGACCGGCCGAAGAGCCGCAGCGCGGCCAGCGACCGCCCGGCGCGCGGGGGACGCCGCAGGCGGCTCGCGCCTTGATGACGTACAGAGAAGTTGCTTTCTGATCTTGACGGCCTGTGTGTGGCGCTGCCGACGAAGTTCATCTGGGGCCGATGAGGGACGTCCAGGGATGACCGATGCGTCGGGGACGTCTCGGCCGCGTCCGTGCTGGTGGTGATCGTGTCCCGGTTCCTTCGCTGATCCTTGATGTTGTTCGACGACTGAAAGGAGCAGCGGAAGGAGGCCATCCATGACGATGAGGAGGTACCAGGCCCGGCGGGTTGAGGTCGGGAGTGAGCTTGTGTTGTCGGGTTCCGGCGGTGCGGGTGAATGAAGAGATGCGAGCACGGGTGGCTGCATCTCGGGCACGGCAGGGGTTGCCGCCGGTTATCGAGGATCTGGCGGTCCTTGAACGGGTCGCGGCAGTGTTCCGGTTGGTGGCGGCAGAGGATTCGGAGGGTCGTTGTGCGGCTTAGGCGATCCAGTCGAAGGTGAAGCGGTCGGGGTCCCAGCGCTTACGTGGGTTGGCGGGAGCGACGGCGATGGTGCGGACGGTGGCGCTCACGATGGCACGCTGCTGGGAGACATTCATGACCCTCCATCGGGCGAGCATCTCGTCGGCGGTTCCGATGAAGGAGATGAGTGGGGAACTGCGTGAGAGGCTGGCGAGCTGAGCGCGGTTCTTCTCCAGACGCATATCTATAGGTGCACGGGCTGCCATCCACTCCTTGCGGCTGATCTCACGGGCGGCCCATGCTTCGGCGAGTTCTTCGAGTTGTTCTTCGTCGGCGCGGACCAGTTCGGAAAGGTTGTCATCGTCGCCTGACTGATGCCGGATGCGTTCGGCGAGTGCGGGTGAGTCGAGAGCGGTGAGGACCATGTCGCGGACGTGTGTGTCAGTGCGTTCAGCGTTGGTGGCGATGCCTCCGCATGCGCCGCTGCCGGGTACGTTGGGGCACACGTAGCGGGGGACTCCGGAGCGAGGGCGGCCGTTCATCCGGTGTCCGCAGCGACCGCAGCGCAGGATTCCGGAGAGCAGGTAGGTACGGCCAGTGGCGGCCAGCCGACGGTAGTCCCTGCTGGGATCGCTCAGTAGGGTTCGTAGCCGGTCGGAGTCCAGTGGGCTGATGATCGCGGGCCAAACGGCATCCGCAACGATCTCGCCGAGAAGGGGACGCGTCGTCTCGAAGGTGCTGCGCGGGGTGTGTTCACGACGACCACTGATCCGCGCACCAGCGAGCATCCGCCGAAGCGTAGTCGGGATCCAAAGCCGACCACCGGACGTGCGGACATCTCGGCTTGCGAAGTCTCGGCACACACTGGAGAGGGACTCTCCAGCCAGGATGCGATGGGCGGCCTCGCGGATGAGCTCTGCTTCCTGCTCGATGATGGTGATGCGGTCTTCGGCGTAGCCGTACGGACGTAGACCCCCACCAGAGACCTTGCCAGCCGCAGCGTTCTGGCGGCGTTGGCGCTTCTGGCGTTCTGCCTTGTGTTCGGCTTCGTGGCGGGCGGCGGCACCGAGCATGCGGGCGATGAGGCGACCGGTTGGTGTCGCGAGGTCGATTTCGCCGGTGACGGTGGCCAACTCGATACCGTGGCGGTCGGCGAGGTCGATGACGTCTTCCAACTCGCGTGGGGATCGTGTCAGCCTGTCCACATGCCAGCAGACGATCGCGTCGATCGCGCCTGACTTGATGTCTTCCAGGAGCTGTTGCCAGGCGGGGCGGGGCTGCCGGAGTAGGCGCTGACGTCATTGTCTGGGTAGACCCCGGCGACGTTCCAGCCGCGAAGCTCCACGAGCTTGCGGCAGTCGGCCTCCTGGCGGGCGACTCCCAGCCCCGCACCTTCGCGGTCCTGGCTGATCCGGCAGTAGATGGCTGCACGTCTCGTCATGGGTCACACAGATACACGCTCGTAGGGACCGGGGTCGCTTGCCCCGTGGGCGTCGCGCCTGCTGGCGAGTGAACAAGACGGTCTTCGACGAGGTCTGTGTGCTCTGGGCGGAGCACATGGGCCTGCCGTTCCCCGACGACCTGCGCGGCGTGGACATCTACGAGCAGCCGGTCGCGTATCTGGACTTCTGCATGGCAGGCCCTCTGGCCAGCTATGTCGGAAGCCAGAGAGGCGTGTTGGACGCTGATCAGCTTCGAGTTGTGAAGGAGTCCGCTCGTGATTTGCGAGCGCTCCTTCCGCGCCTACGACGTCGCGAAGGCCGAACGTACGTCGCCCGGTTGGTCCGAATCGGCGAGCTGGTCATCAGTGATGCCCCAGGATAGTTCTGGCCGCCGCAAGTAGTTGCGGCGACAAACTTCACTACAAGGTCAAGAGCGTGCCGCCTGCGGCGGCCCGCCGCTCCTCGGGCCGTCGCAGGCCGCGCTGGGGCCTGAGGGCCGGTCGCGGCCAGCACCGCCCACGCGGAGATGATGAGCATGCATCTTGGCTGTGCGGGCAACATGCGAACGACTATGGGCGTTCATCCGTCGTGTCAATCTGATCACGCAGCATCTGTTCTCTCCAGCTCTCGATGACGGGGCGAGCTGGTGTTGTTCCCCGTCTGGGAGCCAGCCCGCCCGAGGATGCGGCGGGACTGCTGACGTGGTGGCAGAGGCGCATGCCTGCGTGGGCGTTCTACAGGACGGCTTTTACTTGTGGACGACCGTCCATCTGTGCCGTTCCGCCGTCTCCCGGTTGAGGCGGTACTGGTCCTGCACCCCGTGCTCATCCCGCCTGATATTGCGGAAATGCGAGCGTAAGAGACGGGCGGACAATGGACCTATAACCCTTCTCACGTGAGTTGGTGCGGAGAGTCGAGTTCCACGCGCTAGCAGTACTTGTACAAGAACCCCGGCCGGTCGGGCTGACGTCCAGCGACTGACCGGTTTAGGCGCACCTCAGCGAGCTGAGGGTTCGGGCTGGCATTCCTCGGACTCCAGGCTCTTGCGGAGGCCCTCCAGGGTGCGGCTGCAGACGACGTTGGAAAGGCCGTTCTGCTGAGGAAGGGGGATCCGGCGGAGCGCATACCAACCGCCTCCGGCCGCATCCATGATCTCCCAATCTGGGAAGGCGGCCATGATCTCTCGCTGGGTCGGCGGCATAGTGCTTCATTCGTAGTGAAGGCCGAGAGCGGATGCATGGCGTGGACAGAAAGCTGACCGTCATCCAGGGGGCGTGGGCGGATGGGGAGGCCGTCTCCGTGGTAGATCAGGGTGGGTGCGCGGCCCCATCGGTCGTCCTCAATCCGGGCGACGTGTAGGAGGACGGTGGGTTCCTCGGCGGGAGGGTCCAACCTATCTCGGACGTGACTGCACGCCCGGGCGGGCCGGGCGTGCAGTTGGGGCCCTCCCGATCGATCAGGAGGAGCGCGGGTCGATGTCGTCGTCCGAGGTGTCGAGGGCGCCGTCGGTCTCCAGGCGCTCCTTGCGCACCTGGCCCGAGACGGTTTCCTGCTCGGTGACGTTCTCCTTCACCAGGCGGACCCGTTCGACGGGGACGGCCTCGGTGTCGACGACGGGGCGTTCGGCGTGCAGGGTCACCTCGCGCTCGACTTCGGTGAAGTCGACGTCGCCGCGGGCGCCGTCGGCGATGGGCTCACGCTCGACGCGCACCTCTTCGTGGGTGACGGGAACGGTGACCTGCTGCTGCTCGGTGACGACGTACTTGCGCAGGCGGACCCGGCCGGTCTCGTAGCTCTCGGTGCCGACGCGGAGGCGCTCCTCGGACAGGGTCAGGTCGCCGGTGTCGTCGGTGGTGGAGCCCTGCGTCGGGATGGAGGCCGCGGCGGCGGCGGTGCCGCGGCGGGACATGTCCACGCCGTCGCGGCCGCCCTGGCCGGGGATGCCGGTCCGGCCGGTCGTGCTGGTGCCGGTGCCGGAGTTGACGCCGTAGTAGCGGTAGAGCTCGCGCTCCTCCTCTGCGGACAGGTGCTGGCCACCGGCGGCGTCCACGCGCGGCGCGTCCTTGATGCGCGACTTGTCGAAGTCGACCTGCACCCGGTCCTCGACCCGGGTGGCGGCGCTCAGTGGCACGAAGGACTCGTGCATGCCGAACCAGCCGGTCTTGACGGTCATCCACTCCGGGCGCCCGGATTCGTCGTCGAGGTAGAGATTCTGTACCTCGCCGACCCGGTCACCGTTGGCGTCGTAGACCGTCATACCGATCAGGTTGTCGATCTGCGTGTGGCTAATCACGGTTATCCCCCCTTGGTCACCTGCACAGATGCCCGCCGTGGCCGGGAGGTATCGCGAGATACCCAATGCATGACCAAACCTGAACTTCGAGCTACAGACCGGCGGAAAACATGGACCGGGGCTGGTCTACGTCACGAATACCTCGGGTCCGGCTGGTGGGAGCGGACGAACGGGCATGTTCCGCCCAGTTCTATGCTCGACCGGAAAATCCGGGGCTCAGGGGCGCCGGACGACCTGGGAGGGGTGCGGGTGGCGGCGCTGGGCGAGGTTGGCGAGTGGCTGAAGCGGCGGTTGCCGGAGTTGCTGGGCGAGCATGACGTGCCCGGGGCGGTCGTGGCGATCGGCATCGGGGACGAAGTGGTGGAGGCCGCGGCCGGGTTGCTGAGCCGTACCACCGGGGTGGGGGTGACGACGGACTCGATCTTCCAGATCGGGTCGGTCACCAAGGTGCTGACGGCGACGCTGGTGATGCAGCTCGTCGACGAGGGCAAGGTCGAGCTGGACGCCCCGGCGGGCCGGTACGTGCCGGAGTTCGGGCGGGAGGGCACCGTCCGGCAGTTGTCGTGCCACGTGGCGGGGTTCGAGGGGGACATCTTCACCGACACCGGCAAGGGGGACGACTGCCTGGCGAAGTTCGTGGCGTCGCTGGACGAGGTGCCGCAGGTGTTCGGGCCGGGAGAGATGTTCTCCTACAACAACGCGGGGTTCTGCGTGCTCGGGCGGCTGGTGGAGAGCGTGCGGGGCCGGCCGTTCGACGAGTGCCTGCGGGAGCACCTGTTCGGGCCGCTGGGGATGACGCACGCGGCGAACGATCCCTACGAGGCGGTGCTGCATCGGGTGGCGGTGGGGCACATCGCGGGGGAGCCGACGCC
This sequence comes from Nonomuraea sp. NPDC050310, assembly GCF_040655795.1. Classification (NCBI taxonomy): domain Bacteria; kingdom Bacillati; phylum Actinomycetota; class Actinomycetes; order Streptosporangiales; family Streptosporangiaceae; genus Nonomuraea; species Nonomuraea sp. NPDC050310. The sequence goes on from NZ_JBFAKP010000002.1 coordinate 558,108, forward strand.
GGTGTGGGCGCTGGCGAGGTCGAACGCGCCGGCGGGGTCGATGCTGGCGATGCGGGCGCGGGATCTGCTGGCGTTCGGGCGGATGCATCTGGCGGGTGGCGTCGCGGCTGACGGCGCTCGGGTTCTGAGCCGGGCCGGGGTCGAGGCGATGCGGGAGGTTCAGGTCCGGCAGCCGGATCTCTGGCAGGGGGAGGCCTGGGGGCTGGGCTGGGAGTTGTTCGAGAGCAGCGCCGACAGGGCGGTGTTCGGGCATGACGGGAACACCATCGGGCAGTCGGCGTTCCTGCGGGTGGTGCCTGAGCTGGATCTGGTGCTGGTGGTGCTCACCAATGGCGGCTCACCTAAGCCGATATTTCGGGAAATATTCGGGCGGTTCCATGACCTTCCCCAAGCCCCGGTTCCAGACCCCCAGGCCCGGCCGACCAGACCCGAGCGCTACGCGGGGGTGTATGAGTCGAGCACCGGTCGCACCACCGTCAGCGTGGACGGGGAGGGACGGGTGTGGCTGGACCGCGTCCCGCTGGGCGTGACCGCCGAGCTGGACGAGGTGCCCTACCGCTCCGAGCTGGTCGCCTGGCGTGGTGACTCGCTGATCCCGCTGGAGCCGGAGGGCGGCGCCCACGCGCCGGTCGCCTTCCTGGGCGACGACGGCGAGGGCCGCGCGCTCTACCTGCACACCGGCCGAGCCGACCGGCGATCAGTTCGTCCGCACGGACAAGCGCGGGACTGAAGGTTCGATGGACGCGACGAACACCACCAGACCATCCCATCCCAATATCGTCGGGTGGATTTGGAACGTACTGCCGTGAGCACCGACCGTGTGCTGACGATCCGCGACCTGTCGGTCGAGATCCGCCGCGGGGATCGGGTCGTCCGTCCGGTCTCGGACGTCAACCTGGTCCTGAACCGCGGCGAGACGCTCGGCATCGTCGGTGAGACCGGGTCCGGCAAGTCCATGACCGGCCTGGCGATCATGGGCATGCTGCCTCCGGGCGGCCGGCTGGCCGGCGGTTCGATCCACTTCCGCGACCGCGAGCTCGTCGGCCTGCCGGCCGCGCAGTACCGGGGCGTCCGCGGCAACGAGATCGCGATGATCTTCCAGGACTCGATGACCGCCCTTAATCCCACCCGGCGCATCGGCGACCAGGTCGCCGAGCCGGTCCGGCTGCACCGGGGCGAGTCGAGGCGGGCCGCCCGCGCCCGCGCGGAGGAGATGCTCGCCCTGGTCGGGCTGCCGCGCCCCGCCGAGCGGCTGGACGACTACCCGCACCAGCTCTCCGGCGGCATGCGGCAGCGCGTGATGATCGCCATGGCGCTGGTCTGCGAGCCGAGCGTGGTCATCGCCGACGAGCCGACCACGGCCCTGGATGTCACGATCCAAGCCGAGATCCTGGAGCTGCTCGACGACCTCCGGTCTCGGCTGGGCATGTCGATGATCCTGGTCACGCATGACATGGGGGTGATCGCCCGGCATGCGGATCGGGTCGGGGTGATGTACGGCGGGCGTCTGGCCGAGACGGGGCCGACGGCCGCGCTCTTCGACCGCACGCGGCACCGCTACACGCACGCGTTGCTCGCCTCGATCCCGTCGCTCACCCAGGACCGGGGCGAGGAGCTCTTCAGCATCCCCGGAGCGCCGCCGGACCTGACGGTGGCGCAGGCCGGGTGCCCGTTCGCGGCGCGTTGCGAGGCGGCGACCGAGCAGTGCCGGACCGAGCAGCCCCCGCTCACCGTGGCCGAGGACGGGCACGCGCACGCGTGCTGGCACCCCGCCTCGGGACCCACCGCGCGGGCCCGCTCGTCCTTCCCCGTCCCCGCAGCGAAGACCGAGGACGCCGCGCCGCGGTTGCGGGTGGTCGACCTCGTCCGGGAGTACCCGGCCGGTGGGCGCCGCACGGTCAAGGCGGTGTCCGGGGTCAGCTTCGAGGTGGCGCCCGGCGAGACCTTCGGGCTGGTGGGGGAGTCGGGCTGCGGCAAGTCCTCGCTGGGCCGGATGCTCGTCGCCCTCGACCGGCCGACCTCCGGCCAGGTGGTCTTCGACGGCGAACCCGTCACGCCGGGCACGAAGCGGCTCCGCCGTACCGACCTGCAGATGATGTTCCAGGACTCCAACGCCTCGCTCGACCCGCGGATGCGGATCGGCACGATCCTGCGCGAGCCGCTCGCGATCCAGGGGATCGGCAACCGCGCGCAGCGCACCGAGCGCGCCCACGAGCTGCTGGCGGACGTGGGCCTGCCGGCCGCGGTCCTGGACCGCTACCCCTACGAGCTGTCCGGCGGCCAGCGCCAGCGCGTCGGCCTGGCCCGGGCGCTCGCCCTGAACCCGACGGTGCTGGTCGCCGACGAGCCGGTCAGCGCGCTGGACGTCTCCATCCGCTCGCAGGTCCTCAACCTGATGCGCCGGCTGCAGATCGAGCGCGGCCTGAGCAGCGTGGTGATCTCGCACGACCTCGCCGTCGTCAGGTACCTCGCCGACCGCGTCGGCGTCATGTACCTGGGCAAGCTGGTCGAGACCGGCAGCACCGACGAGGTGTACGGCGCCGCCGCCCACCCCTACACCGCCGGCCTGCTGGCCGCCATCCCCCAAGCCGGTACGGCAGGCGCCGCCAGGGTGCGAGGCGAGCTGCCCAGCCCCATCGACCCGCCCAGCGGCTGCCGCTTCCGCACCCGCTGCGCCCTGGCGACCGAGCTGTGCGCCCAGGTGGAACCCCCGATGAAGCCGCTCACCGGCACTCACCAGGTCGCCTGCCACCACCCCCTGCGCCGAGAGGACTCGCTCGCATGACCTGGTACGTCCTCCGGCGGCTGGCGATCTCGCTGCTCGTCCTGCTCGGCATCACCGCGGTCGTCTTCCTGCTGCTGCACCTGGTGTCGGAGAGCCCGGGCCGCGTGGTGCTGGGCCAGCGCGCCTCGCCCGAGGCGGTCGCCGCCTTCAACCACGAGCACGGCTTCGACCGGCCCGTGGTCGTGCAGTACGTCAGCTACCTGGGCCAGCTCTTCCAGGGCGACCTCGGCCGCTCCTACAAGCTGAACGAGAACGTCGCCACGCTGCTCCAGCAGAACGCCGGCCGCAGCGCGATGCTGTCGCTGGCCGGCCTGGTGGTCGCGCTGGTGATCGCGGTCCCGCTGGGCATCCTGCAGGCGGTCAAGCGCAACAGCGTCGTGGACCGGGTCGCGACCGCGGTGTCGTACGTGCTCTACGCGACGCCGTCGTTCCTGCTCGGGCTGATCCTCATCGCGGTCTTCAGCCAGACGGTGCCGATCTTCCCGGCGGAGGCGTCGCAGTCGCACTCGCCCTGGGTGGTCTTCACCGACCCGCAGGCGATGGCGCTGCCGGTCATCACGCTGGCCATCACCAGCGTCGCGATCTTCGCGCAGTACCAGCGCTCGGCCGCGCTGGACCAGCTCGGCCAGGACTACATCCGGGTCGCGCGCGCCAAGGGCCTGCCGGAACGGCTGATCCTCACCCGCCACCTGCTGCGCAACGCCTGCCTGCCGCTGATCATGCTGGTCGGCACGCTCATCCCGACGCTGCTGGCCGGCAACCTGATCGTCGAGTCCCTGTTCAACTATCCCGGCCTGGGCCTGCTCTTCCTCAACAGCCTGCAGCGCGAGGACTATCCGGTGCTCCTGGCCTACACCCTCATCGGCGGCGTCCTGACCGTGGCCGGCAACTTCCTCGCCGACGTCATGGTCGCGGCCGCCGACCGCCGAATCGAGCTGAACACATGAGGTCCTCCCTGCGGCAGCACCCGCTCGGCGTCGCCGGCGGCCTGCTCCTGGCGCTGATCGTCGCCTTCTGTTTCCTCGGCCCGCTGCTCTACCAGACCAACCAGACCGACGTGGACCTGGTCAACGCGGCCGTGCCGCCGGGCGAGGGCTTCCCGCTCGGCACCGACACCAACGGGTTCGACGTGCTGGGCCGGTTGATGGCCGGCGGCCAGGTCTCGTTGCAGATCGGCCTGATGGCCGCGCTGTTCGCGACCACGATCGGCACCCTCTACGGGGCGATCGCCGGGCTGGCCGGGGGCGTGGTGGACGGGTTCATGATGCGGCTGGTCGACATCATGCTGTCGATCCCGTTCCTGTTCTTCGTGCTCATCCTGTCGGCCCGCTTCCACGCCGACGCGGTGTCGCTGAGCCTGGTCATCGGCGGCTTCTCCTGGCTGGTCTCGGCCCGGCTGGTGCGCGGCGAGGTGCTCACCCTGCGGGTGCGGGAGTTCGTGCTGGCGGCGAAGGTGATGGGCGCCTCCCGGCGCCGGATCATCCTCACCCACCTGATCCCGAACGCGCTCGGCGTGATCATCGTCAACATCACCTTCCAGGTCGCCGACGCCATCCTCGTCGTCGCCGCCCTGGGCTTCCTGGGCTTCGGCCTGACCTTCCCGAGCGCCGACTGGGGCAGCCAACTCGCCAGCGGCGTCACCTACATCTCCGCCGACTACTGGTGGCTGATCTATCCCGCGGGCGCCTGCATCATCCTCACCGTGCTGGCGCTCAACCTGCTCGCCGACGCCCTCCGGGACGCCATCGGGCGGCCGACCCACTCCACTTCATCCGCAGGGAGCCTGTCATGACCCGAATGCCGCGCCGATCGGTGGCGCTGGCCGCCGCGGTCGCCGTGCTCGCCACCGCGTGCAGCGCCGGCGGGGGTGCGCCCAAGCCGAAGCAGATCGCGACCGGCTACACCGCCACGCCGCAGCAGACCGGGGCGCCCAAGGACGGCGGCACGATCACCGTGGCGCTGACCCCCGGGCTGAGCCCGAACTACATCTACCCCTACCCGCCCGCCGCCGCCAACGGCACGGTGATCGGGCGCGGGCAGATGTGGCGCTCCCTCTACCGGCCGAGCGGCGAGGGCGACCAGGTGGCCGACGCGGAGCTCAGCCTGGCCGAGCCGCCGGCCTTCAGCCCGGACCGCAAGACCGTGACCATCAAGATGAAGGACTACAAGTGGTCCACCGGCACCCCGGTCACCGCCGATGACGTCGTCTTCTCCCTGGCGCTGCTGAAGGCCGCGCTCAAGGAGAGCCCGGCCAACTGGAGCTTCTACACCCCCGGCCAGTTCCCCGACGGCGTCAGCGCCGAGGCCACCGCCCCGGACACGCTCACCCTGAAGCTGGAGACGGCCTACAACCCGTCCTACCTGCTGTCGATGCTCACGCTGCTGTACGTCATGCCTTCGGCCGAGTGGAACATCGCCGAGACCGGCGGCGAGCACCTCGACTTCAAGGACCCGAAGAACGCCAAGGCGATCTACAATTACCTCACCGAGCAGTCGGCCGAGCAGTCCACCTTCGCCACCAACCCGCTCTGGCAGGTGGTCAACGGCCCGTACAAGCTCAAGAGCTTCGACCCGACGACCGGCTCGTTCTCGCTGGTGCCCAACGAGAACTACAGCGGACCCGGCGACTCGCGCCTGGACCAGGTCGACTTCAAGGCCTTCACCTCCGCGGCGGCGGTGCTCAACCAGTTCAAGGCCGGCACGCTGACCGTCGGCACGCTCGACTCCAGCTACGTCACGCAGATCGACGAGCTCAAGGCCAAGGGCTACAGCGTGTACGGTGCCCCGGCCCCGGCCCGGTTCGACGCGCTGACCATCAACTTCGCCAACACCGTCGACAACTTCGACAAGGTCATCGCCCAGCCGTACGTCCGCCAGGCCCTGCAGCGGCTGATCGACCAGAACGGCTACATCGCCAGCCGCGGCATCTACAACGGCGCGGGCTCGCCCAACTACAGCACCGCCGGCAGCGGCTCGCCGTACCCGCCGGCCTTCGGCGACACCCCGCCCTACCCCTACGACCCCGCCGCCGCCGAGAAGCTGCTGACCGGCAACGGCTGGAAGGTCGTGCCGAACGGCGTCACCACCTGCGAGAACCCCGGGACCGGAGCCGGGCAGTGCGGCGCGGGCATCGAGAAGGGGCAGAAGATCAGCTTCACCCTGGCCTCGGCGAACACCCCCGCCTACGTCGGCGCCCGGGACGTCGCGTTCTCCTCGGCGGCCAAGAAGCTCGGCATCGAGGTCAAGATCGTGACCAAGGCGCTGAACTACATGTACGCCAACTACGGCAACACCTTCGCGCCGGCCACCAAGAACGAGTGGGCGATGCAGGACTTCGGCCCGCTCTACCTGGCCGCGGGCTACCCGAGCAGCAACACCGTCTTCAACGCCGACGGCAGCTTCAACCTGGGCAGCTACCGCAACGCCGAGGTGGACAAGCTGATCAACGAGTCGACCTTCGGCGCGGACGAGAAGACGTTGTCGGCCGAGGTGACGCGGCTGGCCGAGGACCTGCCGGTGCTCTTCTTCCCCACCCCGCACACGCTGGTCGTGGTGAAGGACACCCTGTCGGGGCCGCAGTCGTCGTTCAACGCCCTGCTCAGCTACCTCTACAGCCCCGAGCAATGGTACTTCCACAGCTAGCCCGCGACCTGGCCGGCGGCGCCCGCGTGGTGGCCGTCGGCGAGGGCGCGCACAACGTCACCGAGTTCTACGAGCTCCGGCTGGAGCTGCTGCGCACGCTCGTCGAGGAGTACGGCTTCACCGCGTTCGTGATGGAGTCGGGCTTCCCCGAGGGGCTGGCCGTGGACGCCTGGGTGCGCGGCGGGCCCGGCGAGGTCGAGACGGTGGCCCGCGAGGGCATCACCTACCGTTTCGGCGAGTGCGAGCCGATGTGGCGGCACCTGAGCTGGATGCGGCAGGCGCAGGTCGGCTTCTACGGCATGGACCTGCCGGGCTCGTCCACCTCGCCCGGCCCGGCGGTCCGCGCGATCCTCGCCCGCATGCCGGGCGACGAGGAGCTGCTGCGGCTCAGCGACCTCGGCGGGCGCACCGAGGCGGCGGTCCGCTTCGCGGCCCTGCCGCCCGGCGAGCGGGCCGGGCTGCTGGACGCGCTGCGCGAGCTGGCCGGGCGCGCGGCCGCCCACCCGGACGGGATCGTACGGCGGTGCGCCGCCTCGCTGGACGCCTTCGTGGCCGAGGCCGAGTTCGACCCCGAGGCGGCCGGGCCGTACCCGAGGGAGCGGTTCATGGCCGAGACCGTGCGCTGGATCCTGGAGCGCGAGGAGCGCGTCGTGGTGAGCGCGCACAACTCGCACGTCCGGCGCACGCCCTTCCTGGGCCGGCCGACCCTGGGCGGCCTGCTGGCCGAGACGCTCGGCGACGAGCTGGCCGTCGTCGGCATGACCTACGGCTCGGGGCCCGAGGTGCGCTTCACCCAGCGCTCGCCGCGCCCCTTCGACTGCGACGTCTCGCTCGGCGCCCGCACGCTGAGGCCGGACAGCATCGAGGCGCGGCTCGACCGCCTCGGCGCGCCGGTGTCCGCGGTCGACCTGCGCACCGCGCCCGCCGAGCTGTTCGACGGCGTGGCCGGCACCCTCGCCTCGGGCGGGCTCGACCCGGTCGACGACTTCCCCGCGGCCTTCGACGCGCTCGTGCACGTCCGCGAGGCCACCCGCATTCCCGGAGCGTTCGAGCGGCTCCGGGCGGAACTCGCCGGATCGGAGCCGACGTGACCCTGCTCTACCCGCCCGCCCGCACGGTCGAGGTCTTCGAGGAGGTCGCCGGCGTCCGCGCCGCCGACCCCTACCGGTGGCTGGAGGACGAGAGCCCGGAGGTGCACCGCTGGCAGCGGCGGCAGGCCGAGCTGGCCGTCTCCGTCATCTACGAGGGCCAGGACCCGGAGGCCTTCCGCGACCTGATCCGCGCCTACGACGCCGGTTCGCGGCCGGCGCTGCCGAAGCACGCCGCGGGCCGCTGGTTCCGGGTGGCCGGGGCGTCGGTCGTGGTCGCCGACGAGCCGTTCGGTGATGGCCGCCCGCTCCTGGACACCGGAGGCGCCTACGTCTCCTGGCTGGCGCCCAGCCCGGACGGCCGGGTGCTGGCGCTCGGCCTGTGCACCGACGGCAGCGAGCACAACACCATCCGCCTGGTCGACACCGCCACCGGCGACCTGCTTCCGGGCGCGCCCGAGCAGGTCCTGCACAGCGCGTGGGCCGGAGGCGTCTCGTGGCTGCCGGACGGCAGCGGCTTCACCTTCTTCGCGCTCACCGGCACGCCGGAGGAGTTCCGGCAGGCGGTCTTCACCCACCGGCTCGGCGGCCCGACCGAGCTGGAGGAGATCCCGGTGCCGGCCGGCTCGCGCGAGTACACGCTGGTCCAGATGACGCCCGGCAGCCGGTGGGCCGTGGCGGCGCACCGCGTGGGCAGCCCGATCCCGGTGGCCGTGCGCGACCTGTCCGAGGCGGGCGCGCCCTGGCGGCCCTTCGTCACCGATTGCGCCGGGACCGTCGCCGGGCACGTGATCGGCGATCACTACGTCGCGGTGACCGACGTGGGCGCGGCCCGCGGGCGGGTGGTCGCGATCCCGCTGGACGCGGCCGACCCCGGCGATCCCGGCCAGTGGATCGAGCTCGTCCCGGAGGGCGAGACGGTGTTGCGCTCGCTCACGCCGGTGGGCGAGCACCTCTACCTGAGCGAGTTCGACCGGACCTTCGCGCGGGTCCGGATCCTCGACCGGGCCGGCGCGGTGGTCGGCGAGGTGCCGTTGCCGGGGCGGGGCGCGCTGGCCGCGCCGTTCTTCGCGCTCACCGGGCTGGCCGTCGGGGCGCCAGTGGCCGACTTCGTCTTCGCCTTCTCCACGCTGACCAGCTCGTGGGGGGTCTACCGGCATCGGCCGGGCGGGGAGCTGGAGACGCTGGCCGCCCCGGCGGTCACGCTCGACGCCGACGTGGTGGAGGGGCAGGCGCTCGCGCCGGACGGGGTCGCTGTGCCGTACCACGTGGTGGGACGGACCGGCGGCGGGCCGGCGCCGGTGCTGATCTCCGCGTACGGCGCGGCCAACGTGCCGCTGCTGCCGCAGTACCAGCCCGACCTGGCCGCGTTCGTCGCCGCCGGCGGCGTGCTGGTGCAGGCCTACCTGCGCGGCGGCGGCGAGTTCGGCCGGGACTGGTACCTGGCCGCGCACCGCGAGCGCAAGGGCGTGCGCGACTCCGACCTCGTCGCGGTCGCCGAGCACCTCATCGCGGAAGGGGTGACGACCCCGGCCCGGCTCGCGCTGACCGGAGGCTCCGACGGCGGCCTGATGTGCGGCGTCGCGCTCACCCGGCGGCCGGAGCTGTGGCGGGCCGTGCTGCCCCGGGCGCCCCTGCTGGACCTCATCGGAGGCACCCGCGACCCCTACCTCGACTTCGTGATCCGCAAGGCGTGGGCCGACCCGGACGACCCGGACGAGGTACGCCGCCTGCTGGGGCTCTCGCCGTACCAGCTCGTCCGGCCGGGTGTCTTCCCCGCGGTCTACCTGCAGGCCGGGGCGGCCGACCCGCGGTGCCGGCCGTGGCACGCGCGCAAGTTCGCCGCGCGGCTGCAGGCGGCCCAGCAGGGGGAGGCGCCGATCCTGGTGCACGTCTTCGAGAACGCCGGGCACGGCGCGGCGACCGGGCCCGACGTGGCGGTGGCGCAGGACGCGGAGTGGCTGGCGTTCCTGGCGAAGACCCTCGGGCTCACGCCTCCGGCTCGGACCTGAGGGACATCAGCCGAAGCTGCAGCATCGCCGACAGCCGCGCGTTCGGGTCGCCGAGGTCGAGCCGCCCGACCTCGGCGGCGCGGCGCAGCCGGTACCGGAAGGTGTTGGGGTGCACGTACATCGACGCCGAGGCTACCGCCACGTCGCCGAAGGCGTCGAGCCAGGTGCGCAACGTCTCGATGAGGCTGGTCTGGTGCTCCCGGTCGTAGGCGACGATCCGCGCGACCGCCCCGCTGGGGATGTCGCCGCGCGGGACGAGGTCGCCGAGCTCGATCAGCAGCGCCTCGACGTGCACGTCGTCCAGGCGGGCCACCTGCTGCGGTGCGACACCCGAACGCAGCACGCGCAGGGCCCGCTCGGCGCCCGAGCGGGACCGGGCGAGCGCGGAGCTGTCCCTGGCCAACCGTCCGACGCCGACCAGCGGCCGGAGCCGCGAGCCGACCCGGGTCAGGAACTCCTCGGCCACCACGACCGCGCGCTCCTCGGCGTCCTGCCGGTTCTGGGCCGGGAGGATGCCGTAGGCGACGTCGCCGATCAGCGCCGCGGCGGCCCGGGGGTGCACGGCCGACAGGTGCATGCCGAAGGCGTCGGCCAGCCGCTTGCGCTCGGTGGCGAGCTGCGCGGGCAGCGGGTTCTCCGCGCCCGAGCCGACCACGGTGAGCGCGAGCACGACCGCGGGCTCGTCCTTCAGCCCCAGCCGGCGCACCGCCTCCAGCGAGCCGGGCCCGCTCTCCAGCGCGGTGCTCAGCAGCTCGGCGCGTAGCCGCCGCTCCATGTCCTCGTCGGCGCGCTGCCACACCATGTGCATCGCGACCAGCTTGGACGCCTCGTAGAGCGCCTCGCTGCGCTCGTCGCTGAGCGGCTCGGGGACGACGACCCAGATCGTGCCGAGGATCTCGTCCCCGGCGCGTACGGCGATGGCCGCCCGGGGCAGCTCGGGCGGCAACGTCGGGTCCACCGGCTCGGGCAGCGGCGCGACGTAGACCGGCCGGTCGCTGCGGTAGATCGCCTGGAAGACGCCGCGCTCCTCCAGGATGCGGGTGTAGTGCTCGGGGACCTGGCGGCCCAGGATCGTCTGGACGCGGGACGGGTCGGCCTCCTCCTGGCGGCTGGAGAAGGCCAGCAGGCGCGAGTTGCGGTCCTCGATGGTGACCGGCGCGTCGAGCAGCGCGGCGATGGCGTTGGCCACCGCGAACAGGTCGCCGGAGCGGATCCGGCCCACGGTGTGCGCGTCCGGGTCGTGCAGGCCGCTGTCGGCGGTCAGCGAGCGCAACATCCCCGACAGGTGCGTCCACGACGCGCCACGCGCGAAGGCCAGGACGGTCACCCCGGCCTCGCGGGCCGCGGCGGCCAGCCGCTCGTCGGGGGCGACCGGCGCGCGGACCACCAGCCCGACGGCGCCGCGCCGGCCGAGCTGGGTCACCACCCGGACCAGCTCGTCGGGGTCGTGCAGGCCGACGCCCAGGACCACCGCGCGGGGCGGCAGCTCCGGCTCGTCGAGCGGGTCGTGGATGACGACGCCGCCGATGTCACCGGCGCGCTCGACATCGCCACACACCACATCGAGGAGCGTGGAGCCGAGTTCCTCCAGGACACGGGCCAGACCGGCGCGCGGGAGGCTGGTCACCGGGACAAGCACAGGCCCGAAGCTAGCGCGGCCCGGACCTGTCGTCGTTCGTTGTGCATGACGAAATGATGCTACCCGCTTCGTCCGGCGGGACCAGGTCGGGGGGAGGTTCGTCCGGCGGGACCAGGTCGGGGGGAGGTTCGTCCGGCGGGACCGGGTCAGGGGAGGGGTAGCCAGACGGTGGTGGTGGTGACCTCCTCCAGGACCTCGGGGATGGGGGAGACGCCGAGCCCGGGACCGGTCGGCACCGCGAGGTGACCGTCCTCCAGCCGGAACGGCGGGGTCAGGTCGGTCCGGTAGTAACGGTCGGAGGCCGAGGTGTCGCCGGGCAGGACGAAATTGGGCAGCGCGGCCAGCGCGACGTTGGCCGCCCGGCCCAGCCCGGTCTCCAGCATGCCGCCGCACCAGACCGGCACGTCGTGCGCCGCGCAGACGTCGTGGATGCGCTTGGCCTCCAGGTAGCCGCCCACCCGGCCCGGCTTGATGTTGACCACCTGGCAGGCGCCCATCGCGATCGCGTCGGCGGCGGCGCGGGCCGAGACGATCGACTCGTCCAGGCAGATCGGCGTGCTGAGCTGCCGGGCCAGTTCGGCGTGCCCGAGCAGGTCGTCCTCGGCCAGCGGCTGCTCCAGCAGCAGCAGGCCGAACGGGTCGAGACCGGCCAGGTGCCGGGCGTCGGCACGGCTGTAGGCGGTGTTGGCGTCGACCTGGAGCGGAATGTCGCCGAAGCGCTCGCGGACCGCGCGGACCGGCTCGATGTCCCAGCCAGGCTCGATCTTCAGCTTGATCCGCCGGTAGCCGTCGCCCAGGTAGCCGCCGACGGTGTCGAGCAGTTCGGGGAGGGTGTCGGTGATCCCCACCGACACCCCGCAGGGCACCCGGTCCCGGACCGCGCCGAGCGCCTGGCCGAAGCTGACGCCCCTGGCTCGCAGTCCGACGTCCAGCACGGCGGTCTCCAGGGCGGCCTTCGCCATCCGGTGGCCCTTGAACTCCGCCAGCGCCGGGGCCACCTGGTGGGCCTCCAGCCCGTCGGCCACGCCGGCCAGGGCGGGGACCAGGTGGCGGGTCAGCACGTCGGCTGCGGCGTGGGTGTACTCCGCCGAGTACAGCGGCGCGGTGCCCGCGCCGCACTCGCCCCAGCCTTCGGCCTCGTCCGTCACCGCGCGGACCAGCAGGGCCTCGCGTACGGTCTCCGTGCCGAACGAGGTGCGGAAGGGGGTGACCAGGGGGATCTGGATGGTGCGGAGCTCTACTCCGGTCAGCTTCATTGCGACATCTCCCTGCCTGCCGGGCTGTGGTCATTTCGATTCGTTGGGTCTCGGTCCACGACGTACCAGCCGGTGCGGTCGAAGCCGCGCACGCGGGCGCCCTCGGCGAGCAGCCCGCCCAGCACCTCCCGCAGCGCCGTACGCCACTCGGCGGCGCAGCCGGGGTCGGTCTCCCGCATGGCCTCGATGTCGGCCGGCACCCCCACGAGCACCGTGCGCTCGTCGGCCCGGGCCACCACCGGCCCGCCGCCGGCCGCCACCCGCAACGCCGCCGCGGCCTGCACCGAGACCGCCTTGGGCCGCCCCGCGCACGCGGCCACCGCCTCCGGGGTCTCCAGCCGCCACCGGATCAGGACCCGGTCGGTGTCGTCGCTCCGGTTGATGTCGTCGTCCATCGGCCCGTAGAAGTTCGGCAGGTACTCCGCCGGCTCGGCGGCCAGCTTGGCGAGGTTGAAGTAGGCGTTGCGCCGGATCAGCGGGTCGTAGGTCCAGCTCACCTCGCCCACCCCGCGCGACATCGCCCACGCCCGCTGGTGCAGCTTCAGCGCGAACCCGACGTTCCGCCCCTGCATCCGGGCCAGCACCCCGGCGATGTGACTGTGCAGCGCCTCCCGCGCGGGCGGGGAGAAGAAGCCGAAGCAGGCGCCCACCAGCTCGCCCCCGTCGAACGCGCCGCTCACGTAGCTGCCCGCCTTGGCCATCGCCACCAGCAGGTCGGCGGTCACCGGCGGGTTGTTCGCGCCGGTGCGCCAGATGTGCTCGTACAGGCGGCGGACGGCCTCCAGCTCGGCGACGCTGTCCAGCGGGCGGATGTCCACGCCCCCGGCGCGCGCGGCTGCCTCGGCCGCGGCGTAGGCCGCCTCGACGGGGCCTGACTCGCGGCGGTCGCGGATGAGATCGGTCACGGCGGTCATGGTTTCAGCCGCTCCAGCCCTGTAGATGGTCGACGCGCACCGCTCCGGCCACCCCGGTTCGTCCATCCGAACAACCCGCCCCGCCCCCTCCCGCCAGCCCGGCCGGTTCGGCTCCGCTGGCTGGCTCGCTAGGCCGTCCCGCGCGCTCTTCCGGCTGTGTGGCCGCCCGGGCGTCGGTCAGCAGGTCGGTGACCAGCGCCGCGAGCAGCCGGGCTCGCCTGGGCAGTTCGGCCACCAGCACGTGCTCGTCCTCCGCGTGCGCCCCGCCGCCGACCGCGCCCAGCCCGTCGAGCGTGGGCGTGCCCACCCCGGCGGTGAAGTTCCCGTCCGAGGCCCCGCCGACGGCGACCTCGGCCAGCGGCCCGACCCCGAGCCGATCGGCCAGCCGGCTCGCCCGCTCGAACAACTCCCGCGACGCCGCCCCGGCCAGCGGCGGCCGATTCGGCCCACCCCGCACCTCGGCCCCCGGCAGCCCGGTCATCGCAGCGTGCACCCGGTCCTGCTCGGCCTGGTCCCACACCCGCGCGTCCACCTCGAACCGCGCCCCGCCCGGCCCGGCCTCCATCCGGGTCGGCGTCACCGTCGTCCCCGCCGCCGCGTCCCCCAGCCCGGCCACCGCCACCACCAGCCGCGCTAGCTTCACCGTCGCACCCGGCGAGTCCGGCACGATCACCTCGTACCGCGACACCCCCTTGCGTGCCGTCTTCAACGCCCCGCCAGGCCCGGCCGCCTCCAGCACCAGCGCCGCCGTACACCCCCGGGCCTCGTCCTCGATCAACCCCCGCGACGTCGCCGACCCCGGCTCCTCGTCCCCGGTGACCAGCACCGTCACCCCGTCGAGACCGCTCAGCCCGGCCAGCGCGTGGAACGCCACGACCAGCCCGGCCTTCATGTCGAAACACCCCGGCCCGCGCAGGACCCCGTCCCGTACGTCGAACGGCCGCCTGGCCAGCGTCCCCACCGGCCACACCGTGTCGTGGTGTCCCAGGAGCAGCACCCGCGGCTCGCCCCCGAACCGCCACCGCAGATGGGTGCACCCGTCGATCACGACCCGCTCCGGCTCACCCCCGAGCCACCGCGCGCCGACCTCCGCGACCACCTCCGCGCTCCGCGCCACCGCCCCGAGATCCTCGGACGGCGACTCGCAGCCGACCAGCCGCGCCACATCCCTGACCATCGTGTACGGCAGGCCGGCCCGGCCCCCGTGTCTCCCTCGTTCGCGCACCGCCCCAGCATCGCGAACCACCCAGGCCCCGGACCTGTCCTCCCGGCCAACATCCCCACACCCCGTTGGGCCACCCCGATGAACGCCCCGCTCAGCCCGCGTGACGGACCATGTAGACGTCGATCTCGTCCTCCGACTCGACGGTGAAGCCGTGGCGTTCGTACAGGCGGAGGGCGGCGCTGCCCTGCAAGACGTTCAGCCGGACCGGGACGCCCTCGGCGTCCATCCCGAGCAGCAGCGTGCGCAACACGACCGTGCCCAGACCGCGGCCCTGGAGGTCGGGGTCGAGGTAGAAGTGCTCCAGCCAGCACCCGTCCTCCTCCGGCCGGACGGTGACACAACCGGCGAAGGAGTCGTCCACCTCGATGACCGAGGTGTGCTCGGCCGAGAAGGTGTCCCTGAGCCGTTGCCGCACCCGGTGCTCGTCGAACCGGCCCAGCCGTTCGAGGTCGTCGCGGAGCACGATCGCCCGGAGTTCGGCGATCTCCTCCACGTCCTCGTGCCGCGCCGGTCGCAACCGCCACTGCAACACCCGGTTCGCTTGACCGTTTCGTGCCTCATTCTTGTCCACGGCTTGCAGTATCCCAGCGCCTGCCGTACCGGGTGATGTCGTGCCGGACGGGGTTACTGGGTGGCGGCGGTCCGGAGGGCCTGGAACTGCTTGAGCAGGACGGTGTCGCCGGAGGTCTGGACCGCGGCGTCGTCCGTACGGTTCCAGAGCCACAGCAGCAGCGGCTGGGGCTCGCCGGACACCCGGGCGTCGCTCGGGGTCGCGGGGTCGGCGTCGGCCACCTCGACGCGGCCCTCGACCGCGGTCACCACCCAGCCGCGGCCACCCGCCGTCACGAGCACTGGACGCTCGTCCGGGGCGTGGAGCAGCGAGCCGAACTCGTCCTGCCACACGGTGCTCCCGTAGCCGAGGAACAGCTTGAGGATCTCGTCGATGCCGTCGAGCGCTAGGTCGTCGGGGATCGGCGAGAGCGGCCGCCCGGCGACGAGCTCGGCGTCGACGCGGTGGATAACGGTCTCCTGGGCCATGCGGCGGATCCAGAAGCTCACGGTCTGGTCGGGCTCGTGCCAGGTGGCCGCCGGGTCGGTGGGTGCGTGCGCGGCGAACTCCTCGCTGAGCCGGGCGTGGGTGCGCTCCAGGGTGCCCAGCGGGTCCGCCTCGTCCAGGACGCCCTCGGGCCACTCCTCGGGGAAGGCCTGGAGGCGGATGCACTCGGCCTTGTGCAGGTAGACCTTGGCCACGTGCTCAGTCAGGTCGTTCGCGGTCCAGTCGGGGCAGGACGGCACGCGCGCCGCCGGGTCGGCGGCGGTGACGGCGGCCCGCAGGCGGTCGTAGTCGTCGTTCAGGCAGGTGAGCAGCCGGGATGAGTCCATATCCCGAGATCCAAGCAGGTGAACACCAGTTCGCGAAACCCACCCACGGCCACCAGGTGAGTGGCGGGGGTCCGTCCGGTAGGGCGGAGCCGGGTGGCCGGTCTGCCCTTCTGTACGGCGGAGCCGGGTGGTTGGTCAGTCTTTCTGTACGGCGCGGCCGGGTGGCTGGTCAGTCTTTCTGTACGGCGTAGCCGGGGATCGAGGGCCAGCGGACCGTGACGAGCACCGAGTCCTCCTCGGCCACCCACGAGTGATCCACCCCCCGCCCCCACACCACGTAGTCCCCCGGCGAGTCCAGCAGCACGCTCCGATCCGTGAACTCCACCCGGAACCGCCCGCTGACCAGCAACAGCAACGCCGTCCTGGTCTCGTTCACCGCCCACTCGCCCCGCTTGTCCCCACGCGCGTGCACTCCCCACTTGACCTCGACATCCGTGCTGTGCCGGGCGTCGCCCTCCGGTTTGAAGTGGCCGAGCAGCCAGCCGCTGTCCGCCGCCCCGTCGAGGTGCGCGTTGCCCACGTAGACCGTCATGCCGTCGATTCTGTCGGAGGCGTCTGGTTTCATCGGCGGCATGGGTGTGAGCGTCGATGAGTTCCTGGAGATCTTGGAGCGGCTGCCTGAGGTCAAGCAGGGCGATGGGGGCGAGTGGGTCTCGCTGAAGGTGCGGGGCAAGGGCTTCGGCTACCTGTGGGAGAAGACGCGCACGGTCGGGTTGAAGGCGACGATCGAGGAGCAGCAGGCTCTGGTCAACGAGCGGCCGCACGTGTTCGAGGAGCAGTTCACCGCCGGGCGGTTCGGGTGGGTCGTGGTGCGGCTCGACGGGATCGAGGCGGACGAGCTGGAGGAGCTGGTGGACGAGGCCTGGTGCCTGACCGCGCCCAAGCAACTCGTGGACGCCCACGAGGCCGCGCGGGCGGCCGGGCGCTGAAGCTGTAGATATTTGAGTGCTTCGTCCCGGTTTGTGGCGTAGGTTCGCCGGAATGAGCGCGGAGTACGGGGAAGTCTTCCAGCGGTTCGGGATCGAGCCGCAGGAGTCGATATATGCCTACTCGCCGGTCTTCCGGGGCGAGGTCGGTGGTCGTCAGGTTGCGGTGAAGCGCACCCACTCCGGTGCGGCCATGGTGCGGTGGCTTCACTCGCTCGCCGCCCGTGGCGTGCCCGTGGTCACCCCGGTGGCCGGGCCTGTGCGGATCGGGGCGTGGGACTGGGTCGCGTACCCGTGGATCGACGGCCGCCTCTACAACGGCACCCCAGCCGACGCCGCAGCGGCCGGTGCGTTGCTCGGCCGCATCCACACCATCCCACCGCACGGGGCCGGGGTCGAGGAGGAGGCCAGAGAAGGGGACGGGGCCGGGGTTGAGGAGGGGGCCGGAGAAGGGGACGGGGCCGGGGTTGAGGAGGGGGCCGGAGAAGGGGACGGGGCCGGGGTTGAGGAGGGGGCCGGAGAAGGGGACGGGGCGGGGGTCGGGAAGGCGGCCGGGGAGCGAGATGGGGATCCCGGCGGGGGCGGTCTGCCGGCCTTCTCCTGGCCTGACCATGACCAGGCGTCGATCGACGAGGACGTCACGGGGCTGTCCGCCGTCCTGCGAGCACACCGTCCGGACCTTCACGCCGAGGTCATGGGGCGGCTGGAGCCGCTTCTGCGGTCGTTCATGACCACCACCCTCCCCGCGATCCGGGACGCCGACCTGCCGGTGGTGGACGCGTGCCTCGACTTCAAGGCGGTCAACCTCGTCTACCCCCAGTACACCCCCACCGCGCCCAAGGGACCGGTGTTGGTGGATCCGGACAACGGGGAGCGGGTCCCGAGGCTGCTGGATCTCGCCCTGGCGGTGCTGCTGTTCCACAACGACCTGCCAGGGGAGCCGGCCGGGTTGTTCGATGCCGAGCAGTGGCAGGCGTTCCGGGAGGCCTACCTGGCCGAGGTGGAGCTCACCGAGGAGGAGCGACGGCTGTGGCCGACCGCCCTGCAGTACATGCTCCTGGAGTGGGGCGTCTGGACGGTGATCAACGGGGACGAGGCGGGAGACTGGGTGCACCCCCGGCACGCCGAGTTCTTGACCGCCCTGGTGACGGTGGACGTGACGGGCTTCCCGCTAAATGGGGAAATGGCGTGAACTGTTGAGTGTTGGGCTAGACCGCAAGGAAGGGAAGCCAGTGGGGATCGAGCTGCGAGCCTGGCGGGACGAGGACGCGCCGGCGGTGCTGCGGGCGTTCCAGGAGCCTGACATGCGGCGGCAGACGTCACTGCCGATCGTGTCGTTGCAGGACGCCGTCGGGTGGGTGACCGCGATGCGGGAGGTGCAGCACGCGTTCGCGGTGACGCTCGACGGGGCGGTGGTCGGGAACGTGGCGGTGACCAACATCGACCGGCACGACAACGGGTGGGTGTCGTACTGGACGACCGCCGAGGTGCGGGGGAAGGGGGTCGCCACGCAGGCGACCCTGCTGGTGGCGGAGTGGGCGTTCCGTGAGCGGGGGCTCTACCGGCTGGAGCTCGGGCACCGGACCAACAACCCGGCCTCGTGCCGGGTGGCTGTGCGGGCGGGGTTCCGGGCCGAGGGGATCGAGCGGGGGAAGCTCTGTTACGACGGGGTCCGGTATGACGTGGAACGGCACGCGCGCCTGGCCGACGACGTGATCTGAAGCCCGGTCGGCTAGGGCCGGAAGACGATCGACAGGCGGGGGCCGCCGAAGGTACCGGTGGCGACCGCGTCGGTGAGGGCGGAGGCGAGTTTGGAGTAGCCCTCCGGGTCGAGCTGGGCCAGCCGCCCAGGAGCGTTCCAGACCAGGACATAGTCCCCGTCGGGCAGCCATTCGAGGTCGGTCAGGCAGT
Organism: Nonomuraea sp. NPDC050310; assembly: GCF_040655795.1. Taxonomy (NCBI): domain Bacteria; kingdom Bacillati; phylum Actinomycetota; class Actinomycetes; order Streptosporangiales; family Streptosporangiaceae; genus Nonomuraea; species Nonomuraea sp. NPDC050310. The sequence goes on from NZ_JBFAKP010000002.1 coordinate 576,889, forward strand.
CGTACAGGCTGTCCAGCGTCCCCCCGAAGTAGTCCGGGAAGGACAACTGCCGCGCGATGGCGGCGATCACCTCGGCGGTGCTGTCGCCGGTGATCAGGTGCTTGGTGCTCATCTCGTCACATCCACCGACACGAAGCTCCGATAGTGGTCCGAGGTGTAGTAGACCTCGGACGAGCGCCCGGTGACGAGGCGGCGGGCGCCGCGGTCGGATCTGCCGGGAGTCGGGACGGTGTATTCGCGGTAGTACCCGCGGGAGCGGGTCGGCAGCAGGCGTTCGCGGTTCTCGAAGGTCACGCCGTCCTTGCGATAGGGGAAGGGTCCGCCCTGCTGAATCAGGCGCCAGGTCTCGGCGGCCTGGGCGGGGAGGGAGGAGAGCGGCTTCACCGGGAGGCCGGTTCGAGGCACGGTCCCGGCCCCGCAGCCGCCGAGGAACACGAAGATCGCTAGAAGGGCTGTCAGGAGTCCCCGGGTTCTCACGACGCCTGCCGTACCCGGGAAGAGTCGGGACGAACCTCCGCATGCCGTACCGGACGATCTCTGCACGCCACTGGACGAATGTTGTCTGGTTGTCAGACAATCTCACCCATGCGAAACGGTGCGATGGCTGTCGTGGGTGCGGCCGTGTTGTGGGGTACGGCGGGCACGGCCGGGTTGCTGACGTCGGCCGACCCGATCTCGGTCGCCGCGGCACGGCTGGTCATCGGTGGTGTGGCCCTGGCGGTCGTGGCACGGGCGGGACTGCGCAGAGCGGTGTCGCCGGGGCTGGTGCTGGCGGCGCTGGCGGTGGCGGCGTACCAGTTGTGCTTCTTCGCCGCGGTCAGCCGCACCGGCGTGGCGATCGGGACGGTGGTCGCGATCGGCAGCGGCCCGGTGTTCACCGGCCTGCTGAGCTGGGTCCTGCACGGCAAGGCGCCCACCCGCAGGTGGGCGGGCGCGACGGCGGCGGCGATCGCCGGATGTGCGGCCCTGATCGTGGGCGCCGGCCCGGCCGAGGGCGACGCGCGGGCCGCGGGCGGGGAGGTCGCGCTCGGCGTCGGGCTGGCGCTGCTCGGCGGCCTGCTGTACGCCTTCTACGCGGTGACCGCCGCCCGGCACATCGAGGCGGGCCAGAGCTCGAACGCGGTGATGGGCGTGCTGTTCGGCGGCGCGGCGGTGGCGATGGTGCCGGTGCTGCTGTGGACCGGGCCCGGCTGGCTGGCCGAGCCGACGAGCCTGCTGGCCGCGCTCTACCTGGGCCTGGGGACGACGGCGCTGGCCTACTTCCTGTACGGCAGGGGCCTCAGGAGCACCCCGGTGGCCACCGCCGCGACGCTGGCGCTGGCCGAACCGGCGGTGGCGGCGCTGCTCGGCCTGGTCGTGCTGCACGAGACGCTGACGCCGCTGTCCGTGGGCGGACTGTTGCTCCTGGGCGCTAGCCTCGTGGCGGTAGCCGTACCTGAAAGGAAGCAGCCCCTTGCTGAAGCCGGTGTCGGCGGTGGACGCCCTCGTTGACGCACTGCGCAAAAGGGTGCTGTCAGGCGAGATCGAACCGGGCGCGCCCCTGCCCGAGCAGGAGATCTCCGCCCTGTACGGCGTAGCCCGCCCCACGGTCCGCGAGGCGCTCGCCGCGCTGGTCCACGAGGGCATCCTGCGCCGCGAGCGCAACCGCAGCGCGTACGTCCCGGTGATCACGGCCCAGGACCTCGACGACCTCATGCTGGTCCGCCGCCCCCTGGAGGACCTGATGGCGCAGCGGCTGGCCGGCCGCCGGGTCCCCGCGGCGGAGGCCGCGCTGGAGCGCATGGCGAGCAAGGCCGCCGGCCCGTGGTCGGAGCTCGTCGCCGAGCACATGGCCCTGCACGAGGCACTGATCGAGGCGGTCGGCAGCCCGCGCCTCGAACGGCTGTACGCGGTGCTCGCCGCCGAGACGCGGTTGGGCCTGGTCAGGCTGCGTGAGACGTACGAGGACCGCGATCTGCTCGTCGCCGAGCACCGCGCGCTGCTCGACGCGATAGCCGCTGGTGACGGCCGTGCCGCCGTGGCCGAGCACCTCAGCCATTCCTGGGGTGCCGCGTAGCCCTTGCGGGATGTGCGTAGTTGTCGCGAGAATCGCGGCCATGCACGGCAACGCGATGCCGGACTCCTACGTGTACGTCACCGAAGAGGGCGTTACGCGACACTACGCTGACGGGAGCGTGGAGGCGCTCGCGTGGGAGGATGTCGTGGAGGTCCGGGTGCGGACCGAGCCCGAGGTGTTGTACATCCTGCTCGATCGGGACGGCGAAGGCTGCGTGGTCCCGCGCAGCGCCACCGATGCCACTTTTCTCGCGCGGTTGCGTTATCTGCCGGATTTTGATCTAGAGCGTCTGCATCTGGCGGCGGAGCGGCCTCTTGATGGGTTTGTGGTCGTTTGGCGGAGTCCTGATCCGCCGTCCGCTTTGCCGGACCTCGAATACGACTAGGGCGTTAAGCAGGCAGTAGCACTAGGTTGCCCGGCCGAACGAGGCCGTTGGACCGTTCCCGTCAAGTTGTGGTCGGCGTCCGATTGTGGACATTTGTCGTTATTCCCCAGCCTTGTCTCGATCTTTACGCTAGGGGAGTTGGTCAGCCGCTGAGTTATCTGTGTGATTCGTGGCAACCGATGGGGTTCATGGGACGTCTGTAGATTCACAGTGCCTGAAGCTGCAGGGTGGGGAAGCTATGGGGCTCGGAACGGAAGACGTCGACGTCTTCGTTGTCGGGACGCGAGCTCACCATGTCGCCACCATTTGGACTCGATCCTATTTTCGAGTCTTATTGGGCGGAGATGTGGTGTGCGCGCTGTTAGCCAGCGCCTCCGTTTTGGGGGTCCGGCTATCGTCTGGGGTGTATATCCCCATGGGAGAAATCGCGCTCTGCGCCGGACTCGCGGTTGCCTGGCCGGGGGGCCTGGCGGCGGCGGGCGCGTACCGGCGGAGAGTGCACGGAGAAGGCACCGACGAATTCCGGTCGGTATTCAATGCGGGTATCGGGCTAATGGCTGCGGTCGCGGTAGCCGCGTACGCCACCCAGACCCTCGTGGCGAGAAGCTTCGTGATGGCCACGCTGCCGCTGGCCATCGGGCTGACCCTGCTGTTCAGGCACCGGATGCGCAAGCGCCTGCACCGCCGCCGCATCGCCGGCCAGTACCTGCGGCAGGTGGTCGCGGTCGGGCACCGGGATTCGGTCCTCGACCTGGTGGTCCAGTTCCGCAGGCAACCCCATCACGGCATGCGCATCGTGGGCGCGTGCCTGCCGCCCTCGGCACTCCACGCCGACCTGGACGGCGTCCCGATTCTCGGCACGTTCGGTGACGTGGCCGACGCAGTGGCGCGGGTCCAGGCGGACGCGGTGGCGGTGTTGTCCTGCCCCGAACTGGACGGGACGGCGCTGCGCCGGCTCGCCTGGAGCCTGGAGGCCTCGCGCACCGACCTGTTCGTCGCGCCCGCGCTGCTGGAGGTGGCCGGGCCGCGGATCAGCATCCGGCCGGTCGCCGGGATGCCGCTGCTGCACGTGGAGCACCCCGAGTTCGACGGCGTCAGGCAGCTGATCAAGGGCGTGTTCGACAAGGTGATGGGCGGCGCGGTCCTGATCGGCCTGGCGCTGCCGCTGCTGGTCATGGCGCTGGCGATCCGGCTGACCAGCCAGGGTCCCGCGCTGTTCACCCAGACCCGGGTCGGCAAGGGCGGCCGGGAGTTCAAGGTGTACAAGTTCCGCACCATGGTGATCAACGCCGAGCAGCTCAAGGGCACGCTTCGCGAAGCGAACGACTTCGACCAGGTGCTCTTCAAGATAAGGAACGATCCACGCATCACCCGCGTGGGCGGCCTGCTGCGCCGGTACTCGCTCGACGAGCTCCCGCAGTTGATCAACGTGCTGCGCGGTGAGATGTCGCTCGTCGGGCCACGGCCTCCGCTGCCCGAAGAGGTCGCCAGGTACGGTGCCGACGTCCGCCGGCGCCTGGTCGTCAAGCCGGGGATGACCGGGTTGTGGCAGGTCAGCGGCCGATCCGACCTGTCGTGGGAGGAATCAGTCAGGCTGGACCTTCGTTACGTGGAGAACTGGTCGCTCATCCTCGATCTCCAGATCCTGTGGAAAACCTGCGCCGCGGTCGTGCGCGGAGAAGGGGCGTACTAGCGGTGAAAGCACTTGTGCTCGCCGGAGGGTCGGGCACGCGGCTTCGGCCCATCACCCACACCTCGGCCAAACAACTGGTTCCGGTGGCCAACCAGCCGGTGCTCTTCTACGGCCTGCGGGCGATCGCCGACGCCGGCGTGACGGAGATCGGCCTGGTCGTGGGCGACACCCAGGCCGAGATCGAGGCGGCGGTCGGCGACGGCTCGCGCTTCGGGCTGCAGGTGACCTACCTGCGGCAGGCAGCGCCGCTGGGGCTGGCGCATGCCGTACTGATCGCCAGGGAGTTCCTGGGTGACGACGACTTCGTCATGTACCTCGGCGACAACTTCATCGTCGGCGGCATCACCGGCATCGTGCGGAGCTTCGCCGAGACCCGGGCGGCGGCGCAGATCATGCTGACCACCGTCAGCGACCCGCGCCAGTTCGGCGTCGCCGAACTCGACGAGCACGGCCAGGTGATCGGGCTGGAGGAGAAGCCGGCCCGCCCCAAGAGCGATCTGGCGCTGGTCGGCGTCTACCTGTTCAGCCCTGCCGTGCACGAGGCGGTGGCCGAGCTGAAACCGTCCTGGCGGGGCGAGCTGGAGATCACCGACGCGATCCAGTGGCTGATCGACAACGGCCATCCGGTCCGCTCGACCACGGTCTCGGGCTACTGGAAGGACACCGGGAACGTCGACGACATGCTGGAGGTCAACCGGCTGGTGCTGGAAACGTTGCCCGGCTCGGTCGAGGGCGAGGTGGACGCGGCCAGCACGCTGATCGGCCGGGTGGTCGTGGAGCCGGGCGCCGTCGTGCGGGGCTCCCGCATCGTGGGCCCGGCCATCGTCGGATCGGGCGCCCGCGTCGTCGACAGCTACGTCGGCCCCTTCACCTCCATCGGTCAGGACTGCGTGATCAGGCAGAGCGAGATCGAGTACTCCATCCTGCTGCCGAGGGCCTCGATCAGCGGCGTCGGCCGCATCGAGGCCTCCCTGATCGGCCACGACGTCGAGGTCACCCCCGCACCCACCACGCCCCGAGCGCACCGCCTGGTGCTGGGCGATCACAGCAAGGTTCAGATCAGCTCATGAAGAAGATCCTGGTCACGGGAGGCGCGGGCTTCATCGGCTCGCACTTCGTCCGCAGCGTGCAGCCGGCGGACGTCACCGTGCTCGACAAGCTCACCTACGCCGGCAACCGCGCCAACCTCGACGGGGTGCCGCACACCTTCGTGCACGGCGACATCTGCGACGCGGAGCTCCTGGCCGAGGTCGTGCCCGGGCACGACCTCGTGGTGAACTTCGCCGCCGAATCGCACGTGGACCGCTCGATCGACGGCGCCGGCGAGTTCGTCCGCACCAACGTGCTCGGCACCCAGGCCTTGATGGCGGCCTGCCTCGACGCGGGGGTGCGCAAGGTCGTCCAGGTCTCCACCGACGAGGTCTACGGCTCGATCGATCTCGGCTCGTGGGACGAGTCGGCGCCCCTCGCGCCGCGATCGCCGTACGCCGCGGCCAAGGCGGGCGGCGACCTGATCGCCCGCTCGTACGCGATCACCCATGGCCTGAACGTCTCGATCACCAGGTGCGGCAACAACTACGGCCCGCGCCAGTACCCCGAAAAGATCATCCCGCTCTTCCTCACCAACCTCATGCGCAACCGCAAGGTGCCGCTGTACGGCGACGGCGGCAACGTGCGCGACTGGATCCACGTCGAGGACCACTGCGCGGGCATCCGCCTGGTGGCCGAGGTGGGCGAGCCCGGCGAGGTCTACCACATCGCGGGCACCGAGGAGCTGTCCAACCTGGAGCTGACCGAACGGCTCCTGGAGGCGTGCGGCAAGGGCTGGGACCTGGTCGAGCAGGTCCGCGACCGCAAGGGCCACGACCGGCGCTACTCCCTCGACGACAGCCGGCTGCGCGCGCTGGGCTACCGGCCGGAGATCGCCTTCGAGCAGGGACTCAAGGAGACGGTCCGCTGGTACGCCGAGCACCGTGACTGGTGGGACCCGTGCGCTGGCTGATCACCGGCGGCCAGGGCCTGCTCGCCACCGACCTGCTGCACCGGGTGGCGCTCACGGGGGAGCCGGTCCTCGCACCCGGCCGCGCCGAACTGGACTTACGCGACCGGCGGGCGGTCCGTGACCTGCTCGCCGGCTACCGCCCCCGAGTCGTGATCAACTGCGCCGCGTGGACCGCGGTCGACGACGCGGAGAGCCGCGAGGCGGAGGCGCTGGAGATCAACGGCCTGGCCGTGCGCACCCTCGCCGAACACTGCGACCGCGTGGGGGCCCGGTTGCTCCAGGTCTCGACCGACTACGTCTTCGACGGCACGCGGCGCGAGCCGTACCCGGAGGATCATCCGCCGGCCCCGCTCAACGCCTACGGCCGGACCAAGCTGGCCGGCGAGCGGGCCGCCCTGGACCTCGGCCACTCGGTGGTCCGCACCGCCTGGCTCTACGGCGCGGGCGGCCCGAACTTCGTCACGACGATGATCCGGCTGGCGGCCGAGCGCGAGACCCTGGACGTGGTCGACGACCAGCGCGGCCAGCCGACCTGGAGCGCCGACCTGGCCGACCTGCTGGTACGGCTGGCCCAGTCGGATCTGCCGCCGGCCGTCTACCACGGCACCAGCGACGGCGAGACGACCTGGCACGGCTTCGCGCAGGAGATCTTCACCCTGCTCGGCGCCGATCCCGACCGGGTCCGGCCGGTGCCGTCGACGGCCTTCCCCCGTCCCGCGCCGCGTCCGGCCAACAGCGTGCTGGCCCACACCAGGGGCCCGCGCATCCGGCACTGGCGCGAGGCGCTGCACGCCGCCTGGCCGGTGCTGACCGGGAGGCGTCAGTGCAGCGTCGTGTAGAACTCCCGGCACTCCTCGAAGGAGGGCAGGAGCCCGCCGGCCCGGGCCTGCTCCAGCGTGGGCGCGGCCGCGTCCTTCTCCGACAGCACCGGGGCCAGCTCCGGCCACTCGATGCCGGCGCTCAGCGGGTGCACCCCGTGCTCGCGTCCCGGGCTGTACGGCTGGGAGCACAGGTACAGCACCGTGGCCTCCTCGCTGAGCGCCATGAACGCGTGCCCGAGCCCTTCGGCGATCAGCACCGCGGCCCGCGTGCGGTCGTCGAGCTCGACCGCCTCCCAGCGGCCGAAGGTGGGCGAGCCCACCCGGACGTCGACCACCACGTCGAGCACCGCGCCGGCCACGCACATCACGTACTTCGCCTGGCTCGGCGGCACGTCGGCGAAGTGGATGCCGCGGATCACGCCCCTGCCGGATACGGAGCAGTTGACCTGCGCGAGCTCGAAGGGGTGAGGCAGGTCGGCGGCGCGGAAGGCTTCGGCGAAGCTGCCGCGTGGATCGGCGTGGACGCGGGGTTCGTACACCCAGGCGCCGTCGATGCTGAGGGGCCGCATGATCCGAAGAGTAGCTGTAACGACCGTCGCTGTTACCCCGAATAATCCCCGTGTTTGGAGCGCCTAGATGAGTGTTTGCCGGTTATGCGGGTCGGCTGAGCTGGCCGAGGTCGTGGACCTCGGGGCGACGCCTCCGTGCGAGCTGTTCCTGACCGCGGAGCAGCTCGACCTGCCGGAGCCGACCTACCCGCTGCACCTGCGGGTCTGCACGTCGTGCTGGCTGGCGCAGATCCCGCCGTTGATCACGCCGGAGGAGACCTTCACCGAGTACGCCTACTTCTCCTCCTTCTCCTCCTCCTGGGTCGAGCACGCCAGGACCTTCGTGGACGGCCTGAAGCTGGGGCAGGACGCCTTCGTGGTGGAGGTCGCCAGCAACGACGGCTACCTGCTGCAGCACGTGGTAGCCCGCGGGGTGCGCTGCCTGGGCATCGAGCCCTCGGCGAACGTGGGCCAGGCGGCGCGGGACAAGGGGGTGCCGACGCTCACCGAGTTCCTCACCCCCGAGCTCGGCGCCCGGGTGCGCGCGGAGAACGGGCCGGCCGACGTCGTGATCGCCAACAACGTCTACGCGCACATCCCCGACGTGCTCGGCTTCACCCGGGGGCTGCGCGCGCTGGTCGCCGAGGACGGGCTGGTCTCCATCGAGGTGCAACACCTGCTCACGCTCATGGAGCTGAACCAGTACGACACCATCTACCACGAGCACTTCCAGTACTACACCGTCGCCTCCGCGCAGCGGGCGCTGGCCGACGGCGGGCTGACGCTCGTGGACGTCGAGTTGCTGCCCACTCACGGCGGTTCCATCCGGTTGCTCGCCAAGCCGTACGGCACGCCCTCCGAACGGGTGCTGGACGTGATCGCCCGGGAGAAGGCCGCCGGGCTGCTGGAGATCTCCGGCTACGCCGACTTCGCGGCCCGTGTCGCGAAGGTCCGGCGCGACCTGCTGCGCTTCCTCATCGACGCGGCCGACGAGGGCAGGACGGTGGTCGGCTACGGCGCGCCGGGCAAGGGCAACACCCTGCTCAACCACTGCGGCATCCGGCCCGACCTGCTGGCCTACACCGTGGACCGCAACCCCTACAAGCACGGCCGGTTCACCCCCGGCACCCGGATCCCGATCCTGCCGCCCGAGCGCATCGCCGAGGATCGCCCCGACTACGTGCTCGTCCTGCCGTGGAACCTGCGCGAGGAGCTGTCCGAGCAGCTCTCGTACGTGCACGAGTGGGGCGGCCGGCTGGTCTTCCCGATCCCGCGGCTGGAGGTCGTGTGAAAGTCGTCCTGTTCTGCGGGGGACGCGGCTCGCGGATGCGGAGCGGCCCGACCGATCTGCCCAAGCCGATGCAGCTCGTCGGCCCCAGGCCGCTGATCTGGCACGTCATGCGCTACTACGCCTACCACGGGCACAAGGAGTTCATCCTCTGCCTGGGCTACGGGGCCGAGTACATCAAGGACTTCTTCCTCTCCTACCAGGAGACGGTCTCCAACGACTTCCGCCTGACCGGCGGCCGGATCGAGCTGCTGTCGGCGGACATCTCCGACTGGCAGATCACCTTCATCCACACCGGCACCGACTCGCCGATCGGCGAGCGGCTCCGCCGGGTGCGCGAGCATCTCGACGGCGAGGAGATGTTCCTGGCCAACTACGCCGACGTACTCACCGACGCGCCGCTCAACGACATGATCGCGCGCTTCGCCGCCTCGGAGCTGGGCGCGTCGATGATGGTCGTGCCGCCGCCCGGCACGTTCCACTGCGTGGAGCTCGGGGAGAACGGCATGGTCGGCGGGATCACCCCGGTCACCGAGATGCCGCTGTGGATCAACGGCGGCTACTTCGTCCTGCGCCGGGAGGTCTTCGACCACATCCCCCCCGGTGGGGACCTGGTGGCCGACGGGTGCGCGGCTCTGGCCAAGCGGGGTCGGCTGCTGGGCTATCCCTACCGCGGGTTCTGGCGGCCGACCGACACCGTGAAGGAACGCGTGCAACTGGACGAGGAGTACTCGCGAGGGGATCGTCCGTGGGCGCTGTGGGAAGGAGCGCCGGTTGCCGCGGCTGCTTGCTGAGCACTGCAGGGAGATCCTGCTCCTGGGCGCGCACTGTGACGACATCGCGATCGGGGCGGGCGGCGCGCTGCTCGACCTGTGCCGGGCCCGGCCGGGGCTGCGGGTGAGCGCCTTCGTGCTGTCCGGCGCGGGCACCGAACGCGAGACTGAGGAGCGGGCGGCGCTGGCCGCCTTCTGCCCCAAGGCTGAGCTGGAGGTGACCGTGCTCGACGTGCCCGACGGGCGGTTGCCGCAGCACTGGGACCGTGCCAAGGACGCGTTGCACGAGCTGCGGGGCCGGTGCGCGCCGGACCTGATCTTCGCGCCGGCCGCGCACGACGCCCACCAGGACCACCGCGAGCTGGCCCGGCTGACGCCGACCGTCTTCCGCGGCGGGCTCATCCTCGGCTACGAGATCCTCAAGTGGGAGTCCGACCTGGCCCAGCCGACCGCCTTCTGGCCGTTGCCCGAGCAAGTGCTCCGGGAGAAGATCGAGCTGCTGCACCGGCACTACCCCTCCCAGCTGAGCCGGGACTGGTTCGATCGGGAGAGCTTCGCCGGGCTCGCCCGGGTGCGGGGGGTGCAGTGCCGGAGCCGCTACGCCGAGGGCTTCCACGTCGACAAGCTGGTGATCGGTGGAGCCGCCCTGTGAGGTCAGAGCCGGAGATCGGCCCACGAGCCCGCGGCCAGGTCGCGGGCGCTGAGGCCGCGCGGCGGGAACGGCCAGGCGATGCCCAGGTCGGGGTCGTCGAAGCGGACCGAGAGGTCCTCGGCCGGGTCGTGCTCGCGGTCGATGCGGTAGCAGACGTCGGCCAGCTCCGTCAGCACCTGGAAGCCGTGCAGGAAGCCGCGCGGGACGTAGAGGCAGGCGAGGTTGTGGTCGTCGAGGCGGAAGCTCTGATGCCTGCCGAAGGTGGGGGAGTCGGGCCGGGCGTCCACGACGACGTCGAGGATGGCACCGCGCGCGCACCGGACCAGCTTGGCCTCGCCCTTGCCGGACCGGCCGTGCAGCCCGCGCAGGATGCCGTGACTCGACCTCGACTGGGAGTCCTGGACGAAGGCCCAAGGGTCGAGACCCGCCTCTTCGGCCACTGCTGCGTCGAATGTCCGGCTGAAGAATCCCCTGTCGTCGCGGTGCGGCGTAGGAACAAACAGCATCAGACCCTCAAACTCGGTCTTTTCTGCACGCATGGGGCTATCTTGGCCTACCGATTCCGCTAACTGAAGGAGAAGCTTGTGCGCGTTCTCTTAACTGGATATCAGGGGTATCTCGGAACGGTTATGGCGCCATTCCTGACTGCCGCCGGTCATGAAGTGGTGGGCCTCGATTCAGGGCTGTTCGCCGACTGCGTTCTGGGCCCCATTCCCGACGACCCCGAGGGTTTCTCCGTAGACCTGCGAGACGCCGGGCCTGAGCACGTCGCCGGCTTCGACGCGGTGATCCATCTGGGCGCCCTGTCGAACGACCCGCTGGGCGCGCTCGCACCCGACCTGACGTACGACATCAACCACCACGCCTCGGTACGGCTGGCCCGGCTGGCCAGGGAGGCCGGCGTGCGCCGCTACCTGTATGCCTCCACCTGCTCGGTCTACGGCGCCTCCGGCGGAGACGAGCTCGTGGGGGAGGACGCGCCGCTGCGGCCGGTCACCCCGTACGCCGAGTCCAAGGTCCGGGTCGAGGACGACCTGGCCGAACTCGCCGACGCCGACTTCTCCCCGGTCTACCTGCGCAACGCCACCGCCTTCGGGTTCTCGCCGCGGCTCCGGGCCGACATCGTGCTGAACAACCTGGTCGGCCACGCCGTCCTGACCGGCACGGTGAAGGTGCTCTCCGACGGCACCCCCTGGCGGCCGCTCGTGCACGCCCAGGACATCGCGCGGGCCTTCGTGCTCGCCCTGGAGGCGCCCCGCGAAGCCGTACACAACCGGGCCTTCAACGTGGGCACCGAGCAGAACAACGTGACCGTGGCGGAGATCGCGGCCGAGGTCGTGGAGGCCGTGCCCGGCGCCGACCTGCTGGTCACCGGCGAGACCGGCAGCGACCCGCGCTCCTACCGGGTGGACTTCTCCCGCATCCGTACGGCGATGCCGGAGTTCGAGGCGGCGTGGTCGGTCAAGGCCGGAGCGCGCGAGCTCGCCGACGCCTACCGCGAGCACGGCCTGACCCAGGAGGCCTTCGACGGGCGTTTCACCCGGCTGGCCAGACTCGCCGCCCGCCGCGCTGCGGGCACGATCGACGAGAGTCTCAGACCATGAAAGCGCTGGTCGAGCGGCTCCACCCGATCTGCAGGAGCATGACGGGCGACGGCGTGCGGCGGACGCTGGAGATCATCAACGAGCGCATCCCGCTGCAGGTCCACGAGGTGCCCACCGGAACCCGGGTGCTGGACTGGGTGGTGCCGCAGGAGTGGAACATCGGCGACGCCTACGTCAAGAACGCCGCCGGCCGGCGGGTGATCGACTTCGGGCGTTCACCCCTGCACGTCATGGGCTACAGCGTGCCGGTGTCCGGCACCATGAGCCTGGACGAGCTCCGCCCGCACCTGCACAGCCTGCCCGACCAGCCGGACCTGGTCCCCTACCGCACCGGCTACTTCCGGCAGGACTGGGGCTTCTGCCTCAGCGACAACGAGCTGCGGGCGTTGCCCTCGGGCGACTACGAGGTCCGCATCGACTCGACGCTCACCGACGGCCACCTCACCTACGCCGAGCACGTGGTGCCCGGCACCAGCGACGACGAGGTGCTGATCTTCTGCCACACCTGCCATCCGGCCCTGGCCAACGAGACCCTCTCGGGCATCGCGGTGGCGACCGAACTGGCCCGGCGGCTCGCCCGCCGGGCCATGCCCCGGCTCACCTTCCGTTTCGTCTTCGCGCCCGCCGCGATCGGCTCGATCACCTGGCTGGCCATGAACCGGGAGCGGGTGGCGCGGGTCAAGCACGGCCTCGTCCTGGCGTGCGCGGGCGACCCCGGACGGCTCACCTACAAGCGCAGCCGCAGAGGCGACGCGGTGATCGACCGGGCGCTGGCGCTCGTGCTCGCCTCCAGAGAGCACGAGCTGCGCGACTTCCTCCCGCTCGGCTACGACGAGCGGCAGTTCTGCTCGCCCGGCTTCAACCTGCCGGTCGGGCTCCTGACCAGGACGCCCAACGGGGAGTTCCCCGAGTACCACACCTCCGCCGACAACCCGGATCTGGTGACCGAGGACGCGCTGCGCGACACGCTCGCCGTCCTGGAGGAGACCGCCCAGGTCCTGGAGGAGAACGCCACCTATCTCAACCTCGAACCGTACGGCGAGCCCTGGCTGGGGCCTCGGGGCCTGTACGGCGTTCCAGGCGTCGATCACCTGGCGCTGCTGTGGGTGCTGAACCTGTCCGACGGACAGCACAGCCTCCTGGACATCGCCGAGCGGACGGGGATGCCCTTCCCCGCGCTGTCCGCCGCGGCGCGCGCGTTGTCGACCGCTGGACTCCTGAAGGAGGAAGGGAACGATGCTCAAGGTGGGGGACCAGGTTGAGGTGCTGAGCGCCGGGGAGATCCTCGCCACGCTGGACGAGCGTGGCGAGCTCGACGGCCTGCCGTTCATGCCGGAGATGCTGCGGTACTGCGGCCGGCGCATGACGGTCTTCAAGGTGGCGCACAAGCTGTGCGACACGATCGAGTACACCGGCATCCGGCGCATGCGGGACGCCGTCCACCTCGCGGAGTCCAGGTGCGACGGCTCCGCGCACGGCGGCTGCCAGGCCGCCTGCCTGATCTACTGGAAGACCGCCTGGCTCAGGCCCGTGTCCGCCGAAGGCCGGCCGGCCGCCACCGGCCCGGTCGACGTCACGCTCCTGGAGCGGGCGACCACCAAGGAGCCCGACGAGGACGGCGCGACACGCTACTCCTGCCAGGCCACCGAGATGTTGCGAGCCGCGCCGGAGCGGCTGCCGCTCAAGGACGTGCGCCAGTTCTGGTGGGACTACCGGACGGGCAACACCGGCGCCGCCGACACCCTGCGCGGCTTCGTCACCGCGCTGATCGGCCGGATTCGGGCCAGGCTCGGCCTCGGCGAAGCCCGCGTGATCAAGGGCAGGGCCGGCACCCGCACGCCCGTTGCCAACCTCGACCTCGAAACGGGAGAGTTGGTGCGCGTCAGATCGATGGACGAGATCGCCGAAACGCTGGACGCGGGGCTGCGGAACCGAGGCATGGCGTTCGCCGACGACCTGACCGAGTTCTGCGGGAAGACCGGCCGGATCAGCGGGCGGATCGACCGGCTGATCGAGGAGAGCAGCGGGCGCATGATCGAGATGAAGACGCCGAGCCTCGTCATCGACGGTTTCGTCTGCCCCGGCCGCAGGAGCTTCAACTGCCCTCGCAGCCACCTCGCCTACTGGCGGGAGATCTGGCTGGAGAGGGTGCCGACCGATGAGGGCTAGGGAGCAGCATGGTGGAGACTGAGGCCTCGGAGCGCGCCGGTTCGGCGGGCAAAGGGTTACGTTGGGGCCTGGTCGCCCGGGTGGCGAGCAGGCTCGCCTCCTTCGGGATGGGGTTGGTGCTGGCCAGGCTGCTGGCCCCGGAGGACTTCGGCGTCTTCGCCGTCGCCCTGGCCGCGCAGCAACTCCTGTGGCACATCAACGACGCGGGCATCGTCTCGGCCATCGTGCAGTGGCGCGGCAAGCTCGAAGAGGTCCTGCCGACGGCGACCACCATGGTGCTCACCTTCAGCGTGCTGGTCTACGCGGTCTTCTGGTTCCTCGCTCCCGCCTTCGCCGGTTTCGCGGGCAACGAGCACGCCGCCACCATGGTCCGGACCATGGCCTTGCTGATCGTGATCGACGGCTTCATCGGCGTACGCAGCGCCGTCCTGCTGCGCCGCTTCCAGCAGGGCAAGGTCGCCATCGCGACCATGGTGGGCGTGGCGGTGCAGGTGCCGGTCGCGATCGGCTTCGCCCTGGCCGGCGCCGGGCCCTTCAGCTTCGCCTTCGGCGCGCTGGCCTCGACCGCGGTCGGCGGCGTGCTCATGATCATCTGGGCCGGTGAGCCGATCAGGTTCGGCCTGCGCCGCGACGTCGCGACGCGCCTGCTCCGCTTCGGCCTGCCGCTGGCGCTCGGGCTCGGCGTGGAGGCGTTGCTGCTGAACGCCGACTCCATCATCGTCGGCAAGCTCTTCGGCGCCACGACGCTCGGCTTCTACCTGCTGGCCATGAACGTCTCCAACTGGGTCCCGGGGCTGATCGGCGAGGCGCTGCGCCATGTCACCCTCCCCGGTTTCGCCCGGGTCGCCGACGAGCGGCCCGACGACCTGTCCGCCAAGGTGCAGCAGATCATCCCGATGCTGCTGATCGTGCTGACCCCGATCGCGGTGCTGGTCGCCGTGCTGGCCCCGGTGCTGGTGCCCTTCCTCTACGGCGACCGGTGGCTGCCCTCCGCCGCCGCGCTCTCCTTCCTGATGGGCCTGATGGCGGTGCGGATGTTCATGAACACCTGCTCCGACGTGCTCACCTCGATCGGCGCGGTGGGCTCGATCGCCCTGGTGAAGGTCGTCTGGGCGGTGGCGCTCATCCCGGCGTTGTGGTTCGGCGCGCAGTGGGGCGGCATCCAGGGCGTCGCCGTCGCCCACGCGGTGGTGGGTCTCCTGGTCACGCTGCCCGTGACCGGGGTGCTCCTGCACCGCCAGGGCATCGAGTTGGCCCCGATCGGCCCGGCCGTCGTGCGCCCGCTGCTCGGCGGGGTGGTGGCCGGTCTGGTCGCGTGGCTGGTGGCCGAGGCCACCGCGGGCGCCTTCTCCTTCGTACGGCTGGCCGCGGCCGGCACGGCCGGACTGGTCGTCTACGTGCTGGTCGGCATCTCCCCGGCCCGGCTCAGGGAGATGCGCGGCCTGGTCGCGAGCTGATTCACCGCTCCCCGCGGGCCAGCAGCACGTGCGCCACGTTCTTCAGCATCGGCACCGCGTTGCGCCGCAGCCACGGCCGCATCGCCGCGTAGGCGCGGGCCCGCTGGCCGCGGGTGAGCGGCGCGTTGCCGATGGCGCGCAGCAGGCACCGGCCCTCCTCCACGTTGGGCAGGAACCAGCGCAGGTTCTCCTCGGGCGCCTCGCGCTTGCGGAAGGCACGGGAGCGGTTGGCCCGGCTCACGCTGCCCGGGTGGTTGCGGTGCCACAGCAGCGGCTCGTTGACCGCGATCAGCGGGCCGAGCAGGGCCAGGTCGGCGATCAGGACGCGGTCGCAGGCCACGATCGGCGCCAGCGGCAGCGCGCGTTCCAGGACGCTGCGCCGCATCAGGCCGTAGAAGTGCAGGGTCTCGTCGTAGTGGGAGAGCTTGGCGTGCAGCCGCCGGACCGGGTCCGGGTCGTCGGTCGGCGCGGTGTTCAGCCAGATCGACAACGTCTGCCCGTCCTGGTCGACCTCCTCGGCCCCGGAGAAGGCCATGGCGGCCTCGGGGTGCTTGCGCAGCGCGTCGGCGAGCAGGACCAGGCGGTCGGCGCGGTAGCGGTCGTCGGAGGTGACCCAGGCGAAGAACTCGCCGCGCGTCTCGTGGATGATCTGGTTGTGGGTGGCGGTGACGCCGATGTTGCGCTCCCGCCGCAGGTAGCGCACGCGCGGGTCGTTCCTGGCGCGTTCCCGGCAGATCTCCTCCGTGCCGTCGGTGGAGGCATTGTCCGCGATGACCAGCTCGAAGTCGCCCTCCTGGGCGAGGATCGAGTCGAGTGACGAGCTCAGGTAGGGCTCCCCGTTGTAGACGCAGAGCCCCAAGCCGATCTCCGGCTCCGCCAGGCCGGTTAACGAAGGAGTTTCCTGGGTCATTGCCGCCCTCCGGAGGTCACTGGATATCGCTGCACTCGCGTGCAGAATATCCTCAGCCGCCACATTCGCAGGGATTTCGCGCGGGGTGGACGCGTTGGCCGGAGAACCGTAACGTTGTTGGGCAATCGTTCGATAGAGATCAGTACCCGCTTCAAAGGTATATGCACCAATCGGGGGCGAGAGGGTAAGTATGGGCTTCTGGGGCACTGTTTTCGGTCTCTTACGGAGGAAATTAGTAGGTCCGCCCGTTTTCGTGCTGGCCCTGGCCCTGGCAGCGGGAGGCTTCTTCCTGGTACCCGCTCGCTACGCCGCCAGCGCATCCATGATCCTCGTCGCCCCGCCCTCCGGTGGAACGCTCTCGTTCGACCCCACCAAGCCCGTAGGACTGACCAACCCGCTGCTGCAGTACAACGACAGCATGCGGACGGTGTCCAGCATCCTCATCCTCACCCTCAACAGCCCCGCCGTGCAGCGTGAGCTCGGCATCGTCGAGAACGGGCCGGTCAAGCTCACCGTCGACGACGGCCGCTCCAACGCCGACCTGATGGGCATGACCAACTCCGGCCCCTTCGTGCACCTGGCCGCCGAGGCGCCCTCCGGGGCGGTCGTGCAGGACACGATCAGCCGGGCCGAGAAGCGCATCCGCTCCGAACTGCTCAGGCAGCAGAAGGTCCTCGGCGCTCCGCAGGGCACCTACATCGCGATCAACAGCGTGACCGTCCTGCCGCCCAAGCCGGTGTGGACCAACACGATCACTGCCGTCCTCGGCGGTTTCTTGCTCGGCATGGCCGGCGGGCTGGGTGTCGCCTACTTCGTGATCGCACGGCGCCGGCCGGGTACCCCGGAAGCGGCGCTCGTCGCGCCGGCCGAGCCGGTCATCGCTGAGCCGGTCACCGTTCCCGCGCCCAGGATGAGCCCCGCGAAGAAGGACGCGGCGGTGCTCAAGAGCGCCGAGGAGGCTTCCGAGGCCAAGTCCAACGGCAAGGTCCTGGTGCTGACCGAGGAGAAGAAGCCGGACGCGGACGAGAAGCCGGATCGGTCCGGCACGGCCCAGGTGCCCGACGCCGAGCTCACGATGCCGCTGCCCGCCGTACGCCTGGACGAGCCCGAAGAGGGTGAGTGACCAGTGGACTTCTGGGGGGCCGTCGGCGTCGTCGTCCGGCGCTGGTACGTCGCCCTGCCCGCCCTGCTGCTGACCCTCGGCGGGGCCTTCGGCGTCTACCAGGGCATCCCGCCGCAGTACCGCTCGACCGCCGTGCTCTCGTTGACCGTGCCCACCAGCGGCCCCTCCACCCTGGGCGACCCCAGGGACCGGATCATGGAGGTCAACCCGCTGCTCAACTTCGGCACCGGCCTGAACATGACCGCGGAGGTGCTCGTCCAGGTCCTGGGCTCGGAGAACATGATGGCCAAGCTGGGCGCCCCCGCGCACAGTGACACCACCTACGCGGTCAACAACGGCCACCCCAACCCCGAACTGCTCTTCAGCGAGCCGTTCGTGCTCATCGAGGGCACGAGCACCGATCCGGCGACGGCGACCGCGGTGGTCAAGCGGGTCGCCCAGCAGGCGAAGATCGAGCTGGACCGGCGGCAGGTGCAGCTCAAGGCGCCGCCCACCACGTTCATCGTGCTCACCGAGATCCTGGAGCCGACCGAGGCCGTGGCCCTGCGCAACGACAAGCTCCGGTTCGCGGCGGCGGTGCTGCTGCTGGGCCTGCTGGCGGCGCTGGCCGGTTCCTTCATCACCGAGAGCGGGCTGGCCCGGCTGCACCGCCGGAAGGTGGAACGTGCCGCGGATGCGGCGGAAACCCCGGTCAGGGAGCCGGTACTCCGGTGACCGCGACGGCTCTCGCGCCCCTCAGGCCCAGGACCGACGGCGCCACCTTCTCTGCGCTCTTCGTCGTCATCCTGATGGTCGTGCCCGCCCGGCTGATCCTGCGCGGTCTTCCGTTCGCGCTCACCCCGGCCGAGGCGGTCGGCCTGTTCGCCTTCGTGTGGTGGCTCTGCGCGCACCTCACGCTCTCCCTCGGCGCGGCCAAGGGCGGCAACCCGGTCCGCACCGCCATCTACCTCTACGCCGTCGCCTACCTGGCCAGCTACGCCCAGGCGGCCATCTCCTACCTCGAACCGCGCGAGCTGGAGCTGGCCGACCACATCGGGATCATCGCCATCGCGATGATCGGCATCGCGTTGCTGGCCTGCGACGGCGTGCGCGGCACCGAACGCATCGACCTGGTGCTCAAGACCGTCGTCGTCTGCGGCGCGATCATCTCCGTGATCGCGGTGATCCAGTACGTCTTCACCTACGACATCACCGCCGACATCCCCATCCCGGGCACCCGGATCAGGGGCGAGGCCCCCGCGATCATGGAACGCAACGGGCTCAACCGGGTGGCGGCCACCACGAGCCACCCCATCGAGTTCGGGGTCGTCTGCTCCATGATCCTGCCCATCGCGCTGCACTACGCCTTCGCCGCCGGGCAACTGGGCCGGCCGGCGGTCCGCTGGTGGCTCTGCGTGGGGCTGATCGCCGTGGGCCTGGTCTTCTCCGCCTCCCGTTCGCCGGTGCTGGGCCTGGCCGCGGCCGGGCTCATCCTGCTGGGCGGCTGGCCGCACCGGCGGCGGGTGCGGGCGGTGCTCACGCTGCTGCTCTTCCTGGTGGTGGTACGGATCACCGTGCCCGGCCTGCTCGGGGCGATCACCGGGCTCTTCGGCAACATCGGCGGCGACGAGAGCGTCCGCTACCGCACCTCCGACTACGGCATCGCGCTGGAGGCGATCAGCCGGCACCCGTGGCTCGGGCAGGGCCACGGCACCTGGTACCCGCCCTACGACATCGTCTTCGACAACCAGTACCTGCTGACCGCGGTGGAAGGCGGCATCATCGGGGTCCTCACCCTGGTCGGCCTGTTCGTCGCGGCCATCTGGGCCTCGCTCCGCTCGCGCTGGGCGGCCACCGACCCGACGACGCGCGATCTCGGCCTGAGCTTGGCCGCCGCGCTCACCGTCCCGCTGGTCGGCTGCGCCACCTTCGACCTGAACGCCTTCGAGACCACCAGCGGCATCGCCTTCCTCTTCGTCGGCCTGTCAGGGGCGCTGCTGCGCGCCACCACCACCACGCGCGAGGCTTCGGCATGATCCGGCCGCCGAGCGTCCGCGTGGGCGCCGTCGAGGTGATGGCGATCGGGGAGGCCGAGGTGGCCGACCACGTGGCCGCCGCCCGGCGCGCGGGCCTGGGCGGCTCCATCGTCACCGCCAACGTGGACATCATCCGCAAGGCCACCCGCGACCCCGGCCTGGCGCGGCTGGTCGCCGAGGCCGAGCTGGTGGTCGCCGACGGCATGCCGGTGGTGTGGGCGGCCCGCCTGCAACGGCTGGCCGTGCCCGCGCGCGTCACGGGCTCCTCGCTGGTCTTCACGTTGAGCGAGCGGGCCGCGGCGGAGGGCTGGTCGGTCTACCTGGTGGGCGGCGACCCCGGCGTCGCCGCCGAGGCCGGGCGGGTCCTCGCCGAGCGGTATCCGGGCCTGCGGGTGGCCGGTGACCACTGCCCGCCGTACGGCTTCGAACAGAGCCCCGAAGGGCTGGCCGAGGTCGTGGGCAAGGTCGCCGCGGCCGAACCCGACCTGGTCCTGGTCGGGCTGGGCTTCCCGAAGCAGGAACTGACCATCGCCGCGATCCGGGCCCGGCTGCCCCGCGCGTGGTACCTCGGCTGCGGCGCGGGCATCCCGATGGCCGCCGGGCAGTTCCGCCGCGCGCCCGAGCGGCTCCAGCGGCTGGGCGGGGAGTGGCTCTACCGCCTGTGGCTCGAACCCCGCCGGCTGGCGCGGCGGTACCTGCGGGAGGACACGCCCTTCGCGCTCAGGATGCTGGCCGTCGCCGTCTGGCGGCGCCTGACCTCGTGAGGATGGATGTCGGCTGATGACCCTTGCCGTTGTGATCGTCTCCTACGCGAGTGCCGCGATCATCGAGGACTGCCTGCGTTCGCTGGGACCGGGGCTGGAGGGCGCCGGGCCCACCCGGATCATCGTGGTGGACAACGCCTCGCCCGATGACACCGCGGCCCGCGTGCGGGCCTTCGGGCAGGGCGTCGAGCTGATCGAGACCGGGCGCAACGGCGGCTTCGCCTTCGGGGTGAACGCCGGGATCGAGGCGGCTCGCGGCTGCGACGTCCTGGTGCTCAACGCCGACATCCGGCTCAAGCCCGGCGCCGCCGCCCGGCTGCTGGAGACGCTGCGCCTCCCGGGCACCGGCATCGCCGTACCCCGGCTGCTGGACGAGGCCGGCGGGCTGCAGCTCTCGCTGCGCCGGAGGCCGACCGTGCTCAGGGCCATGGGCGAGGCGATGCTCGGCGGCTTCCGCGCCGGACGGATCGCGCCGCTGGGCGAGCTCGTCGCCGACCCGCGGGACTACCGGCGGGCTCGCCGGGTCGACTGGGCGACCGGCGCGGCCTGGCTGATCTCCGCGGCGTGCATCGAGGCCACCGGACCGCTCGACGAACGGTACTTCCTCTACTCCGAGGAGACCGAGTACATGCTGCGGGCCGGGCGGCACGGCTTCGCCGTCCGCTACGAGCCCGAGGCCGTCGCCGTCCACCTCGGCGGGGACCAGGTCGCCTCCGGGTGGTTGTGGGCGCTGGCCGCCGCCAACCGCGTGCGCCTGCACAGGGAGCTGTACGGCAGGCCGCGCGGCGCCCTGATGCGCCTGGCGGTCACCCTGAACGAGGCCAGCCGCGCGCCGGTCAGAAGCAGGCACCGGGCGGCCCTGCGCGAGCTGCTCACCATGGCCGCCTGGCCGGCCCCGCCCGGCGAGGCGCCCCCGCCCTCCGGCTACGTCTGCTTCTCCGCGCAGGACTGGTGGTACCACAACCGGGCGCACTCCGACTTCCAGCTCATGCGCCACATGGCCGCCCACCGGCGGGTCCTGGTCGTCAACAGCATCGGCATGCGCCTGCCGACCCCGGGCAAGACCAGCAACCCGGTGCGGCGCATCGTGCGCAAGCTCAGGAGCGTGGCCAAGTTCGTCCGCCGCCCCGCGCCCGGGTTCTACGTGATGTCCCCCCTGCCCCTCCCGCTGTACGGCTCGCCGCTGGGCCGGCGCGTCAACGGCCTGCTGGTCCGGCTCCAGGTGGGCGCGGTCTGCCGGGCCCTCGGCCTGCGCAAGCCGGTGATCATGGTCACCCTGCCGACCGCCTGGGACGTGGTCCGGCCGATGAAGCGGCACTCGCTGGTGTTCAACCGCTCCGACCGGCACTCGGCCTTCCCCGAGGGCGGCGAGATCATCGCCGCCATGGAGCAGGAACTGCTGCGTAACGCCGACTCCGTCGTCTACGTCAGCCGCACCCTGATGGCCGAGGACCGGCCTCTGGCGGCCGACCGCGCGCACTTCCTCGACCACGGCGTCGACCTGGACCACTTCCAGCGCGGCCCGATCCCGCCCGACCTGGCGGCGATACCCTCGCCCCGGGTCGGCTTCTTCGGCGCGCTGGACGACTTCGTCGTCGACTTCGACCTGCTCGACCGGCTCGCGAGCGACCTGCCCGAGGTGTCGCTCGTGCTGGTCGGCGACGCCAACGGCCCGATCGAGCGGCTGACCCGGCACCGGAACGTGCACTGGCTCGGCTTCAAGCCCTACGAGCTGATCCCGGCCTACGGGTCCGGCTTCGACGTCGCGATCATGCCCTGGCTCGACAACGACTGGATCAGGCACGCCAACCCGATCAAGCTCAAGGAGTACCTGGCGCTGGGGCTTCCGGTGGTCAGCACGGAGTTCGGCGAGCTGGCGGGCTACGTGGACCGCGTCCGGGTGGCCGCCACGCCCGAGCTGTTCGCCAAGGCCGTCCGGGTCTCGCTCGCCGAAGGCGCACCGGTCCCGCCCGCGACGCTGCGCGAATCGGTCATGGCGCACGACTGGTCCGTGCGCGCCGCCGAGCTGCGCCGCATCGCCGAGAGGCGGAGCGGGTGAGGGCACTCACCGCTCTGCTGGCCGCCGGGCTCGCCCTGGCGGGCTGCGCCGCCCCGGAGACGAAGGGCCGGGCCGCCGCGCTGCCTCCGGCGGCGGTCGAACCCGAGGCGGTGCCCTGGGAAGGCGGGCCGGCCTACTACGCGCGCTTCCCCCAAGCGGCCAAGGCCGGCTGGACCGACCCCCGCTTCTTCCCGGTGGGGTTGTGGTTCGCGGCGGTGCGCTCGCGCGACGACGTGGAGCAAGATCGCGGCGCGGGCATCACGACCTACTTCGAGCTGACCGCCGACAGCGACATCCGGCTGGTCCGCGGCGCCGGGCTGTCGGCCCTGACCAGCCGGCCCTTCCCCGGCCACGGCTCGGAGACGGTGGGCTGGCTGCTGGCCGGCGAGGCCGACATGTGGGGCGGACCGGGCAAGGGCCGGTGGACCGGCGTGACCGGCTTCGACGGCGCGGCGTGCACGCCGAAGAAGAGCCTGTGCGGCTACACCGCGCTGGCGACGCTCAAGAGCCGGCTGCCCCGGGGCGACGGGCGGATGTTCTACGCCACCTACGGCAAGGGCGTCATGTACTGGCAGGCCAACGAGCTGGCCGCGGCCTTCGTCAACGACTACACCGACGCCGTCTCCACCAGCCTGTACTGGTACACCGACCCGGCCGCCTGCGACGAGGGCGAACGCTTCATGCACCTGCTGGCCAGCCAGTGCCGGCTGGCCGTCAACTACGGCGGCGTCATCGACCGGCAGCGCCTGCTGGACGCCAGGGACGGGCGGCTGCAGCCGATCTACGCCTTCGTGGAGCTGGGCCGGCCCCGGCCGGGCGACAGCAAGGCGATCACGCCGGCGCAGGTGGCGGGTGCGGTCATGAGCTCCCTCATCCACGGCGCCCGGGGCGTGATCTACCTGGCGCACAGCGCCGAGCCCGCCTGCCGTACCACCAACCTGCTCCGGGAGCGCTGCGGCGCGGCCATGCGCAAGGCGGTCACCGACCTCAACGGCCGGCTGGCCCGGCTCGCCCCGGTCCTGAACAGCCAGTCGCTCACCTACGGCTACTCGGCCGGGCTGGACACGATGCTGAAGCGCCACGAGGGCTTCTATTACCTCTTCGCGATGCCCAAGCGAGGTGGAAACATGGGAGCCCACAGCATGACGGTGCCGGTCGGCCTGAGCCCGGCCGGTGAAGTGGAGGTCCTCTTCGAAGGACGCAGGCTGCCCGTGGACGCCGAAGGCAGGTTCACCGACACCTTCGCCGCCGAGCACAGCTACCACATCTACCGGATCCCGTTGGGAGAGGCACGCCCGTGAGGAAGAGACACGTCCTGGCCCTGATGGTGGCCACCGCCGTGGTCACGGCTGCCGCGGTGTTGTTCGTGGTCAACGCGGGCGCCGCCCCCCGGGGTTCGGCGAACGGCGGCTCGGTCGCCACGCTGAAGCTGCCGCGCGTGCCGTGGGAGGGCGGGCCTGCCTACTACAAGCGGTTCAAGGTGGCCGCCGAGCGCGGCTGGACCGACCCCGGCTTCTTCCCGATCGGCGTCTGGTACGAGTCGGTCCTGTCCGAGCAGGACGTCGCGACCGACAAGGCGGCCGGGCTCAACCTGTACGTGGAGCTCACCGACGACAGCGATCTGAGCCTGATCAGGAAGCACGGCATGTCGGCCATGACCAGCAAGCCGCTCGCCGGCGCGGGCGCCGAGACGGTGGGCTGGATCATCGCCGACGAGGCGGACATGTTCCCCCGGCCCGGCAACGCCAAGTGGGACGGCCGGCTGGCCGGCGACGGCGACCCGTGCATCCCGGCCAAGGGCGAGGGCTGCGGCTTCACCGCGATGAAGACCCTCAAGAGCAAGCTGCCCGCGAACGACGGGCGCATGTACTACGCCAACTACGGCAAGGGCGTCGGCATGTGGTGGTCGGACGAGGACAACGCCACCTTCGTCAACGACTACACCGACGTGGTCTCGACCGACATGTACTGGTACACCGACGCGGGCATCTGCGTGGAGGCCAAGAACATCCTGAAGTTCCCCGAGAGCCACTGCCCGAAGGCCGCCGACTACGGCTGGCTGCTGGACAAGCAGCGGCGGCTCGACGCCACCGACGGCAAGCTCCAGCCGATCTACGCCTTCGTCGAGGTCGGCTGGCCGTTCAGCGAGCAGAACGGCTCAGGCGTGCGCACCATGGAGCCGGAGGAGCTCAAGGGCGCGGTGATGAACTCGATCATCCACGAGGCGCGCGGCATCCTCTACTTCAACCACAGCTTCGGCGGCCCGTGCCAGAGCCAGCACGCGTTGCGCGAACCCTGCTACTCGAAGGTCCGCGAGGCGGCCACGCAGGTCAACAAGCAGATCCAGCAGCTCGCCCCGGTCCTGAACACGCAGTCCTACGCCTTCGACTTCGGCACTGGCGTCGAGACGATGCTGAAGGGGCACGACGGCTCGTACTACGTCTTCGCGATGATCGAGCGGGGCGACAAGCCCGGCTCGCGCTCCTTCACCCTGCCGCCCGAGCTGTCCCACGCCGCCGAGGTGGAGGTGCTGTTCGAGAACCGCAAGCTCCCCATCCAGCACGGCCGGTTCACCGACTCGTTCAAGGCGGAGACGTCCTACCACGTCTACAAGGTCACGCCTTAGCCGAGCCGACCGCGATCACCGACTTGACCAGGCCGCCCATCCGCTCGAAGCGGATCTGCGAGGTGGGGAAGTAGTAGCGCATCTCGGTGACGCTCAGCAGCTCCACCTCCATCGCGTCCCGCAGGGCGTGCAGCCGGTCGGCGGGCGCGGTGTGCACCAGCGGCCAGTGACTGATGATCATCCGTCGGGCCGCCACGGGCAGGAACTGGAAGCCGGGGAAGAGCACGTGCGGCTCGATGGGGAAGTAGCGGTAGGGGCACTGCACCCAGTGCCGGGGGGCTAGCGCCCGCACGTTGTCGGCGAAGCGCTCGCGCCGGATGTGGCCGCCGACGTGCTCGATGACGGCGTTGGAGTAGACCAGGTCGTACTCGCCGGCGAGGATCGCCTTCGGGAGCTCGGTCGCGTCCGCCCGGTCGGCCCGCGCCCACGAGGGCAGGTCGGCGGGCGGATCCATCAGGTTGACCAGGTGCAGCCGAGCCGGCCGGACCGGGGCGCGCTCCCAGGCGCCGAAGGTGCCGCCGAGGTCGATCACCGACATCTGCTCGATGCCGGGGAAGGTGGCGGTGAACCGCTCCCAGCGCCGCTGCCTGGCCCGTGCGCCCACGGAGTCGGGCGCGTCCACGAACCTGTTGCGAAGGGCCTGTAAGGTCCCCATTTCCCTCCCCGCATCCGGGGCCGGCCGCCCCTCACCCGAAATGTATCGGTCCATGCTGAGGGTGCGTTACGGGAGCCTTACAGGCCCTTTCTTGCTAGCCGATCCGCCAGGTGTCCCCGCCGTGCAGCAGCGACCCCAGATCGCCAGGCCCCTGCTGCGCCACCGCCTCCTCCAGCTGCCCGCTCATCAGCGAGTCGTAGGAGGGCCGGTCGACCTGCCGGAAGATGCCGATCGGGACGTGCTCGAAGGCCGGCTCGTCCAGCCTGCTCAGCGCGAAGGCCAGTGACGGGTCCGGGTGGTGGGCGTCGTGGACCAGGATGTCGGCCGGGGCGGCCTGGTCACGGGCGACGACCTGGAGGCTGCCGTTCGGGCCGCGGACGACCGCCTTGGTGGCGCTCACGATGGGCTGGTCGTGCTCCAGCCGCAAGGTGATGTCGTCACGCACCTCGGGGTCCTTCAGCGGCTCGAAGGCGTTGTCGTTGAAGATGTTGCAGTTCTGGTAGATCTCCACGATCGAGGTGCCGCGGTGGGCGGTGGCCTCGCGCAACACCGACTGCAGGTGCTTGCGGTCGGAGTCGAGGGTGCGGGCGACGAAGGTGGCTTCGGCGCCGATGGCCAGGGAGATCGGGTTGAACGGCTTGTCCAGCGACCCCATCGGCGTCGACTTGGTGATCTTGCCGACCTCGCTGGTGGGCGAGTACTGGCCCTTGGTCAACCCGTAGATCCGGTTGTTGAACAGCAGGATGTTCAGGTTGACGTTGCGCCGCAGGGCGTGGATCAGGTGGTTGCCGCCGATGGACAGCGCGTCGCCGTCCCCGGTGATCACCCACACGCTCAGGTCGGGCCGGGAGGCCGCCAGCCCGGTCGCGATCGCCGGAGCGCGGCCGTGGATGGAGTGGAAGCCGTAGGTGTTGAGGTAGTACGGGAAACGTGAGGAGCAGCCGATGCCGCTCACGAACACGATGTTCTCCCGCTTGAGCCCCAGTTCCGGCAGGAAGCTCTGCACCGCGGCCAGGATGGCGTAGTCACCGCAGCCGGGGCACCAGCGCACCTCCTGGTCGGACTTGAAGTCCTTCAGGCTCTGCTTGGCCTCGGACTTGGGGATCAGCTCCAGCCCCTTGCCGTTGATCAGTTCAGTCACCGTCGATCACGTCCTGGATCACTCCGGCCAGCTCTTCGGCCTTGAACGGAAGCCCGCGCACCCGGTTGTAGCTGATGATGTCGATCAGGAAGCGGGCGCGCAGCAGCAGGGCGAGCTGGCCGAGGTTGATCTCCGGCAGCAGCACCCGGTCATACGCCTTCAGCACCTGGCCGGTGTTGGCCGGCAGCGGGTTGAGGTGGCGCAGGTGGGCCTGGGCGACCTGGCCGCCGCTCTTCCGGATCCGGCGTACGGCTGCCGCGATCGGGCCGTAGGTCGAGCCCCAGCCGAGCACCAGCACCTTGGCGCCGCGGCCGTCGGGGCCGGTCGGGTCGTCGACTTCGAGGTCGGGCACGTCGATGCCGTCGATCTTGGCCTGCCGCAGCCGGGTCATCAGCTCGTGGTTGCCCGGGTCGTAGGAGATGTTGCCGGTGCCGTCGGCCTTCTCGATGCCGCCGATCCGGTGCTCCAGCCCTGCCGTGCCCGGGATGGCCCAGGGGCGGGCCAGCGTCTCCGGATCGCGCTTGAAGGGCAGGAACTCCTCTTCGGTCTTGACCGCGAACGCGGTGGAGATGTCCGGCAGGTCGGAGATCTCCGGCAGCCGCCACGGCTCGGAGCCGTTGGCCAGGTACCCGTCCGACAGCAGGTAGACCGGCGTGCGGTACTTGATCGCGATCCGGGCCGCCTCGACGGCCGCGTCGAAGCAGTCCGAGGGCGAGCGGGGGGCGACGATCGGCACCGGCGACTCGCCGTTGCGGCCGAACATGGCCATCAGCAGGTCGGTCTGCTCGGTCTTGGTCGGCATGCCGGTCGAGGGGCCCGCGCGCTGCACGTCGACCAGGATCAGCGGCAGCTCGGTGGCGACGGCCAGGCCCACGGTCTCGGCCTTGAGCGCGACGCCGGGGCCGCTGGTGGTGGTGACGCCGAGCTGGCCGCCGAAGGAGGCGCCCAGGGCGGCGCCGACGCCGGCGATCTCGTCCTCGGCCTGGAAGGTGCGCACGCCGAACCGCTTGTGCTTGGACAGCTCGTGCAGGATGTCGCTGGCCGGGGTGATCGGGTAGGAGCCCAGGAACAGCGGCAGCTTGGCCTGGACGCTGGCGGCGATCAGGCCGTAGGCCAGCGCCTGGTTGCCGGAGATGTTGCGGTAGACGCCCGGCGCCAGCTTGGCCGGCTTCACCTCATACGAGACCGAGAACGACTCGGTGGTCTCGCCGTAGTTCCAGCCCGCCTGGAAGGCCGCGACGTTCGCCTTGGCGATCTCGGGCTTCTTGGCGAACTTGGTCTCGATGAACTTGACGGTGTGCTCGGTCGGCCGGTGGTAGAGCCAGCTCAGCAGGCCGAGCGCGAACATGTTCTTGGAGCGCTCGGCGTCCTTCTTGGAGATGTCGAAGTCTTCGAGCGCCTTGACGGTCAGCGAGGTGAGCGGGACGGCGTGCACCCGCCATTCCTTGAGGCTGTCGTCTTCGAGGGGGTTGGCGTCGTAGCCGACCTTGGCCAGGTTGCGCTTGGTGAACTCGTCGGTGTTGGCGATGATGTCCGCGCCGCGTGGCAGGTCGCCCAGGTTGGCCTTGAGCGCGGCCGGGTTCATCGCGACCAGCACGTTGGGGGCGTCACCGGGGGTGAGGATGTCGTGGTCGGCGAAGTGGAGCTGGAAGCTCGACACGCCCGGCAGGGTGCCTGCGGGGGCGCGGATCTCGGCCGGGAAGTTGGGGAAGGTCGACAGGTCGTTGCCGAACTCCGCGGTGCCCGCGGTGAAGCGGTCGCCGGTGAGCTGCATGCCGTCGCCGGAGTCGCCCGCGAACCGGATGATCACACGGTCGAGTTGCTGGACCTGCTTGCTCATAGCGCCTCCACCGAGGTGCCCTGCTTGGTGCCCTCGCTACGCTCGGTCACGCCTCAGTCCTCGCTGTTCGTCGCCGGGGCGCGTTCTCTATTTCCATGCTAGATCCTCGGGAGGTCATACGTTTCCCACTGCCCAAAGCGGGTACACGCAGTCGAATTTCAGGAAGCCGCGCGAGAACGGGAAGCGTGACACAGCCCGGATGCGAGCCTGCACAGGTCAACGTGCAGCCGGGCGAAGAGGACGGTTCTGGTCACGGTCGCCAACTATACGTCCCCGTCGCGCGTGGCCCGGTTGAGGGGTCCGGACGTGTACAACTGCCCCGCCTCAAGCGTGGCCTCGCCGTACAACTCCGGAACAGTGACAAGCGTGTAACCCTTCCCCTTGAGCGCTTTGAGGATGGCCGGAACGGCGTCAACGGTCGTCCGGTGGATGTCGTGCAGCAGGATGATCGCCCCGGGCCGCGCCCCGGCGACCGCCCGGCTCGTCACGGTTTTGGAGTCGCGGTCCTTCCAGTCCCTGGTGTCGACGTTCCAGTTGACCAGGGCGACGCCGAGGCGCTTGGCCACGTCGCGGACGTCCTTGTTCACCGCACCGTACGGCGGGCGGGCCAGCGTGGGCTCGACGCCGGTCGCCGCGGCCAGGGCGTCCTGGGTGCGGCCCAGCGAGTCGGCCACCCGGCTGCTCGACTGCTTCGACAGGTCGCGATGCGCCCAGCTGTGGTTGGCGACCAGGTGGCCCTCCCTGACCATCCGGCGCAATATCTCCGGCTGGGCGGCGGCGTTCAGGCCCACGGTGAAGAACGTCGCGCGCGCACCGGCCTCCTCCAGCGAATCCAGCAGCCGCCCGGTGTACGGCCCCGGGCCGTCGTCGAAGGTCAGCGCCACGCACTTGGCGACGCGGCAGTCGACCGCCCGGGCCGCCGGCGCCGGCGTGGTCGGCCGTGGTGTGGCCGTCGCCGCCTCCTGCCCGAGCGCCGCCTCCTGGGCCCGCCGGCCCAGCGCCGACAGCAGCGGCCGGGCCTGGTCTTTCGGTACGGCTGCCGCGACCCGGCCCTGCGAGCAGTCGAAGACCTGGCAGTCGTCGAACTCCACCACCAGGTCGCCGTCGGCGCTGAAGGCGATCGAGTCGAGCATGTCGTCGGTGAGCGTGGGCGTCACCCCGCGGTCGACCAGCTTGGTCTGGACCGCCTGCCGTACGGCGTCGCGGTCCGCGAGCAGGCCCAGCGAGCCGGTGGCCCGCTCGGCGGCACGGTCGTACCAGAGGGTGCGTACGGAGTTGCCCCAGTTGGCGCCGGTGAACTCGCCGGTGCGCAGCCGTACGCCGATGACCTGGTCGGAGAAGGCGGCGACCTGCCAGTCGACGTTCAGCTCGGGCCGGGGCGCGGCGCCGGTGTCGCCGGTGGCGGCGCGGAAGTCGCGCTGCTGCCGGCGCGCCTCCTCGGCGAGCGCCTCGTTCAGGGCGGCCGCTCCGGGGAACTCGGGATGGGAGATGTGCACGTACCGGCCACCGGACTCGCCCTCGTTGAGGGTCCGCGTGGTCAGACCCGTGATCGTGGCGGGGTCCACAAAACGGATCTTGGTGGGGTCCGCCGGGACGGTGTCGTCCTGGCTGGGGGAGGCGGTGGCGACGCCGCAACCGGTGAGAACGGCCGCGGCAAGCGCGATTCCTCCGAAGAATCGCCTTTTGTGCATGAATGTCACCTTAAGACGGCTTCTTTGCTATTTACCCCCTCTTGGGAAGATGCTGTTCCGGCCTTTCCAAGGGCAGATCCCCTGCCTACCATGGGCCGATGGATGATCCAGGCTTACCGCTCTCCACCCGGCTGCAGGACCGCCTCCACGACGTCATCCCAGGTGGGGCCCATACTTACGCCCGCGGAGCGGACCAGTATCCAGAGGGTTTCGCGCCCGTCCTCACCCGCGGTCAGGGCGCCCGCGTCTGGGACGTCGACGGCAACAGCTACGTCGAGTACGGCATGGGCCTTCGCTCGGTCACGCTCGGTCACGCCTACCGGCCGGTCCTCGACGCGGTCCGCTCGGTCCTGGACGACGGGCTCAACTTCAGCCGGCCAACCGAGCTCGAACTCCACGCGGCCGAGGAGCTCCTGGACCTGCTGCCCGGCGCCGACATGGTGAAGTTCGCCAAGAACGGCTCCGACGCCACTACCGCCGCCCTGCGCCTGGCCAGGGCGGCCACCGGACGCGACCTCGTGGCCGTCTGCGAGCAGCCGTTCTTCTCCGTCGACGACTGGTTCATCGCCACCGTCGGCATGAACGCCGGCATCCCCGCGCCGATCGCCGAGCTCACCGTGCGCTTCCGCTACAACGACCTCGACTCGCTGCGCTCGCTGTTCGAGGCTCACCCCGGCCGGCTGGCGGCGGTCTTCCTGGAGGCGGCCACCGCGCTGGCCGAGCCGGAGCCGGGCTTCCTCGAAGGCGTGCGCGACCTGTGCACCCAGCACGGAACGGTCCTGGTCTTCGACGAGATCATCACCGGCTTCCGCTGGTCCTTCCCCGGCGCGCAGGAGTTGTACGGCGTGCGGCCCGACCTGTCGTGCTGGGGCAAGGGCATGGGCAACGGCTTCCCCATCTCGGCGCTGGCCGGGCGCCGTGAGCTGATGGAACTCGGCGGGCTCCGCACCGACGCCGCCCGGACCTTCCTGCTGTCCACCACCCACGGCCCGGAAAGCGTGTCCCTCGCCGCCTTCCGCGCGGTGCTGCAGGCCTACCGCGAGCACGACCCGATCGGCGTCATGGAGACGCGGGGACGGCAACTCGCCGACGGGGTGAACGCCGCCGCGGACGGCCTGGGCGTCGGCGAGCACGTCCGGGTGATCGGACGGCCCTCCTGCCTGGTGTTCACCACGACCGGCCCCGACGGGCAGCCCTCCCAGACCTACCGGGCGCTCTTCCTCCAGGAAATGATCAGAAGAGGCGTGCTCGGCCAGTCCTTCGTGATCTCCGCGGCGCACACTCCTGAGGACGTCGAGCACACGATCGCCGCCGCGCGCGAAGCCCTCGTGGTGTACGGCAAAGCCCTGGAGTCCGGCGTCGAGCCGTTCCTGCGCGGCCGGCCCGTCGCCCCAGCCCTTCGCTCCCACGCCGATCCTCGCCGCCTGCCCTCCTGAGGGCTACCATCGCGACCATGGACGGCTATTACGGCTCCTACCTGCTGGTCGCCGTGCTCATCGGCATCGGGGTGGCGATCGTGGCCGTCGCGCTGCTCGCCAACCGGCTGTTGCGGCCCACCCGGCCGACCGCCGAGAAGCTGACGACCTACGAGTGCGGCGTCGACCCCGTGGGCGAGGGGTGGGCGCAGTCGCAGATCCGGTACTACGTGTTCATCTACCTGTACGTGGTGTTCGCGGTGGACGCGGTCTTCCTGTTCCCGTGGGCGACGGTCTTCGCCGACCCGGGGTTCGGGATGACGACGCTGGTGGAGATGTTCGTCTTCCTGGGGATCATCGCGCTGGGCATCCTGTACGCCTGGCGGAAGAAGGTCCTCACCTGGGCCTGAGCGGCTCGGGCGTGGTGCCTCTACTCAGGGCGGCCCCGGCAGGCGAGAATGGTCGCCATGGCCGATCTTCCGATGCCCACGGTGGGGCCGGTCTCACGGCTGGCTCCCAAGCCCATGCGATTCATCCTCAACTGGGGCAGGCGTTACTCGCTGTGGGTGTTCAACTTCGGGCTGGCCTGCTGCGCGATCGAGTTCATCGCCACCTCGATGAGCCGGCATGACTTCATCCGCTTCGGCGTGATCCCGTTCGCGAACGGGCCTCGGCAGGCGGACCTGATGATCGTCTCGGGTACGGTCACCGACAAGATGGCCCCGGCCGTGAAGCGGCTCTACGAGCAGATGCCCGACCCGAAGTACGTCATCTCCTTCGGCGCCTGCTCCAACTCGGGCGGGCCGTACTGGGACTCCTACTGCGTCACCAACGGGGTGGACCAGATTATCCCGGTCGACGTCTACGTCCCCGGCTGCCCGCCGCGGCCCGAGGCACTGCTGCACGGGATCATGCAGCTCCAGGAGAAGATCGCCGGGGAGCGGCTGAGCGACCGGTACGTGTGGTCCCGCTCGCACGGGACCCCCGGGGAGGAGGCGTGAGCTTCTACGAGGTCTCCGAGACGTTCGGCGAGCGCACGTTCGACGTCGAGCGCGGGGACTGGATCCGGCTGCTCACCCACTGCCGGGACGAGGGCTACGAGTACTTCGACTGGTTGACCGGCGTGGACGACCCGCCCGAGGGGTTCTTCGTCGTCTCGCACGTCTACAACCCCACCGCGCAGGTCCGGGTGCTGCTGCGCACCTGGGTGCCGCGCGCCGACCCGGTGCTGCCCACCGCGATCGGGGTGTACCGCGGGGCCGACTGGCACGAGCGGGAGACGTTCGAGATGTTCGGGGTGCGTTTCGACGGCCACCCGAACCTCGTGCCGCTGCTGCTGCCGGACGGGTTCGAGGGTTATCCGCTGCGCAAGGAGTTCATCCTGGCCGCGCGGGTGGCCAAGCCTTGGCCGGGGGCCAAGGAGCCGGGGGAGTCGGCGCCGGCGCGGCGCAAGACGTTGCCGCCGGGCGTGCCCGCGGACTGGGACGCCCCCTCGTCGACCTCCCTGCCCGCCTCGTTCGAGGCCCGCGCCTTGTCCGAGGCCGACGCTGCGGCCGAGGCCCGCCAGCCACAGGAGCCGCCCGATGGTTGAGATCCTGCTGCACTTCGCCGT
This sequence comes from Nonomuraea sp. NPDC050310, assembly GCF_040655795.1. Taxonomy (NCBI): domain Bacteria; kingdom Bacillati; phylum Actinomycetota; class Actinomycetes; order Streptosporangiales; family Streptosporangiaceae; genus Nonomuraea; species Nonomuraea sp. NPDC050310. Next base: position 610,188 of record NZ_JBFAKP010000002.1, read on the forward strand.
CATCCTCCTGCTCTTCCTGCTGCTCCCGCTGATCGTGGGGCAGACCGAGCACAAGGTCATGGCGCACATGCAGTCCCGCCTCGGCCCCATGTACGCCGGCGGCTTCCACGGCTGGGCCCAGCTCATCGCGGACGGGGTGAAGTTCGCCCAGAAGGAGGACGTCATCCCCGCCGGGGCCGACCGGCGCGTCTTCATGATCGCCCCTGGGGTCGCGCTGGTGCCGTACCTCGTGGTCCTGATCGTCCTGCCGCTCGACGCCGGGTTCGTGGGGGTCGACCTCGACCTCGGCCTGTTCTTCGCCCTCGCCGTCATGGGCGTCGGCGTCCTCGGTTCGATCATGGCCGGGTGGGCGTCGGCGAACAAGTTCTCCGTGCTCGGCGGCATGCGCTCGGCGGCCCAGCTCATGTCGTACGAGCTCCCGCTGGTGCTGGCCGCCTCCTCGGTCGCGATGGCCGCCGGCACGCTGTCCATCCCGGGCATCGTCGAGGCCTGGCAGTGGTGGTGGCTGCCCTGGCAGGCCATCGGCGCGGTCGTCTTCTTCACCGCCGGGCTGGCCGAGCTGCGGCGGCCGCCGTTCGACATGCCGATCGCGGAATCCGAGATCATCATGGGGCCGATGACCGAGTACACCGGGATGCGGTTCGCCCTGTTCATGCTCGCCGAGTACGTCGGGATCGTGGTGCTGTCGTTCCTGACCACCGTGCTGTTCCTCGGCGGCTGGCAGGGGCCGTTGCTGCCGGGGTGGATCTGGACGCTCCTCAAGATCGGGGCGTTGTCCTTCGTCGTCATCTGGCTGCGGGTCAGTTACCCGCGGCTTCGTGAGGACCAGTTGCAGAAGCTCGCCTGGGCGGGGCTGGTGCCTTTGGCGTTGATGCAGCTCGCGCTCACCGGGGTGGTCAAGGTCCTGCTCTGAGGAACTTCCCGCCTCGTCCGGCCGTCGGACAGAGTGGGGTGAGGGTGATGCGGGCTGTTCGTCCTATCGCCGGCGCGGTCAAGAACGGGGCGCGCCCGAAGACCGTCCTCGAGGCGGACGGGGCTTGGCTCGTGGTGGACGTGCCGGGGGAGCGGTTACGCCTCCGGCCCGCGGCCCTGGCCCTCTACTCCTGCCCGCTCCCGGACGACAAGGCCGCCGCCGGCAGGCCCGGCCCCGTCGCCTCCACAAGCGGGACGACCGCCCCCGGTTCGCCCGGGCGTCTCGCCTCCACGGACACCGCCGATTCACCTGGCCACCTCGCCTCCACGGACGGCGCGAACGCCGACGCCGTTCCTCCCGGTTCGCCCGGTCACTTCGTTTCCACAGGTGGTCGTCTGGTCATGCCGGGGAGCCATGGTTCCGGCTCCCGTGACCCCGACCGCATCCTGGGCCTCGTCGCCCTCGACCCCGACGGCCTGGTCATGCTCGACCTGCCCGGCGAATGGCTCCCCCGCCAGGTCGCCGAACTGGCCACCGCCCTCGGCATCCCGCTGACCGTGCAGATCACCGCCCCCGCCGCTGCGGTACGGCTGGCCGCCCGGGCCCCCGGCTGGCGCCGCCTCCACGGACGCCGCGTCCTGCGCCTGGGCCGCTGGACCAAACCCGTCCTGACCACCGTCGCCTTCACCGGCCTGCTGGTCATGGCCTACCTGGTCACCGCCGGCGGCTGGTTAGCCTGGCGCGGCCTGTCCGGCCTGGGCCGCATGCTCCTCGACCTCCTGGACTCCAAGCTGGCCATCGCCGCCTTCGCCCCACTCGCGCTCCTGGCCCGCCCCATCCGCGCCCGCTTCCACCGCCGCCGCCTCGCCCGCGGCACCCGCCTGGGCCCCCTCGGCGGGCCGTACCTCCGGATGATCGGCACCACGCTCGAACTCGAGTACCCCAAGACCAGCATCCCCATGGGCGGCGCCGCCACCCTGGTCCACTACCGCTACGAAGAACTGGCCGGCCTGCTCATCCTGAACCGCACCGGCGCCCCGCTCCACCACCTGCCCGGACCCTTGACCCCGGACGCCGTCCACCGCTTCGCCACCCGCAACTCCCTGGACGCCCGCTTCCTGCGCTTCACCCGCGCTGAATACCTGTCCGCCGTCCACGCCACCCGCCGAGCCACCCCTTAGCCCTTAACCAGGCGGCCGGTCGGGTTAGCCCTTAATCAGGCGGCCAGTCGGGGCGCCCCCCGGGCCACCCTCTAGCCCCTCAGGCCGGCGGTCAGTCGGGGCCTTTTACTGGGCCGTCCCATGGCCCTTCAACCTGGAGGCCAGTCCATGCCACCCGTCGGGTCACCCCTTAGCCCTTATTTCGGCGGTCAGTCCACGATCGCCAGCATGACGTCCGAGGCGCTGGGCCGGTTCTCGGGCGTCTTGTCCAGGCAGGCCCCCGCCACCCGCCGCAACGAGGACGGCAACGGTGACAAATCGGGGTGAACCGTAAGCACCCGGTTGAAAACCGCCGGCACACTGTCCTCCCCAAAGGCCGGACGCCCCGTCGCGGCGAACAACATCGTCACCGCCCAGCTGAAGACATCCGAAGGCGGCCCCACCTTCTCCCCGGACAACTGCTCGGGCGACATGTACGGCGGCGTCCCCACCATCCGCCCAGCGGTCATCGTCACCTGATCCAGCGCCCGGGCAATGCCGAAGTCGATCACCCGAGGGCCGTCGGCCCCGATCAGGATGTTGCTCGGCTTGAAGTCCCTGTGGACGATCCCCGCCTTGTGGATAGCAGCCAACGCCCCCGCTGTGGACAACGCCAGCCGCGTAAGGCTGTCCGCATCCCGCGGCCCCTGCCGACGTACGAGCTGCTCAAGCGACGGCCCCTCCACATATTCACTGACGATGTACGCGTGCGGCCCGTTGATGTTCACGTCCAGCACGCGGGCTGTGGAAAACGTCGCCACCCGCCGAGCCGCCTCCACCTCCCGGACGAACCGCTCCCGCGCAGTCTCATTGCCCAACTCGTGCAGCACCTTCACGGCCACCTTGGTCCCGTTCGGCGCGACCGCGAGATACACCGCCCCCTGCCCACCACGCCCGAGCGACTCAAGCACCTTGTAATGCCCCACGAAGTGCGGAAGCCCAGCCTGGCTCTGCGACGACGACGCCTGCCGCCCAGGATGCTCGGCCGCGCCGCGACCGGGCTGCCCACCACCCCCCGGCTGCCCTGCCCGATGCCCCGGAAGCGGCCCCCCGAACGGCGAATTCGGCCCCGAAGCGGGAGATCCAGGCCCTTGAGGCCCCGAGCCGTGCCCTACATGACCCGGGCCGTGCCCAACCGGCCCCGAACCGTGCCCAAGGTGCCCCGCGCCATGCCCCGAACCGGCCGGACCGTGCCCACCGCCGTGCCCCGAACCGGCCAGACCGTGCCCCGAACCGTGCCTAGTAGCAGGCGACGCCGGCCCCGAGTTCGCCGTCCCGTGCCCCGCCCCCTGATAAGGCCCCCCAGAACTCCCCGGCTCCCCGTGCTGCGGCCCGAAGTGCGCCGAGTACCCCCCAGCCTGCCGCCCCTGTCCACCTTGCTGCTGCCCATACGGCCCCTTGGGCCCTTGATGATGCCCCTGAACCGGCCCCCGCTGATGAGCAGGATGAGTGGCCATGCCATGAATGTCATCCCGCCGCCGAGCATTGGCCATCAACGGCACCAAGATCCCGGTATGCACGAGCCCGCCGAACCAAGCCCCCACCAAAGCGATCGTCACCAATGTGGAAGCCGGCTCAGGCACCATCTCAAAATCGTCATACTGCGCCGTCACCACCACGAACAGCCCCACGCAGAACAGGTAGAACGCCGCGGCGACCGCCTGAAAGGCACTCCTCATCCAGAACGCGGCGAAACCGATCGCGAACGGCGTCCCCAGACCGCAGGTGACCAGGGGGATGAGGGCCCACACCACGGTGGCGACCCACGTTCCAGCACTCGGACGGCTGTACGGCATGCGGAGAGACTATCGGGCCGCACTTCGCAAATCGGGCTGTGGAGCCAACCTGTGGATAACTCCGATTCGCCTGTGGACGGTTGTGGAAATCGTGTGGCGCATTCACCTCTGACGCCGAGTGCGTCATGATGTTCAATCATGGCGCGGATACCGGGAGTCGGACTGGCAAAGGGGCTGTCCATCACCCTTCGCCACATGCTGCGCAGGTCGGTCACGCAGCAGTACCCGGAGGTGCATCCCGATCTTCCTCCTCGCAGCCGGGGCGTGATCGCTCTCGTCGAGGAGAACTGCACCTCCTGCATGCTCTGCGCCCGCGAATGCCCCGACTGGTGCATCTACATCGACTCCCACAAGGAGACCCTCCCCGCCCCCGAAGGCGGCCGCCCGCGTCAGCGCAACGTCCTCGACCGCTTCGCCATCGACTTCTCGCTGTGCATGTACTGCGGCATCTGCATCGAGGTCTGTCCCTTCGACGCGCTGTTCTGGTCCCCGGAGTTCGAGTACGCCGAAGGCGACATCCGCAACCTTCTCCACGAGAAGTCCCGCCTGGCCGCCTGGACCCAGTCCGTCCCGCCACCTCCGGCCCACGACCCCGGCGCCGAGCCCCCTAAGGAACTGACCACCACGCCCCGACCCGCTCGCCCCACCCGAACCACCCCCGCCGCGGGGCCCGCAGCCGCCAGAACCGCCTCGGCAACCGAGCGAGGCCCCTCCGCCAGACGTACGCCGGCCGTACGCGCTGAGGGCGAGTCCTCCGTCCCTGCTGAGCCCGGGTCCACCGCCCGTGCTGAGGGTGAGACATCTGCTCCGGGGGAGGGCGGGTCCGCTATGCCTGCTGAGCCCGGGACCGTCGCTGAAGGCGGGCCAGCGGCTCGGACAAACGAGGGCGCGACCGCGGCTCCCTCGACGGACCAGCCTGCCGTACCGCCAGCGACGGACAGCCCGGCCACACCCTCCCCAGCCACGCCTCCCCCCACTGACCCCACCTCCTCGGCCTCAACTACGCCGAGCTCGACCACACCGAGCTCTGCGCGCCGCCCAACCGCGAACGTCCGCGCGATCCGCCCGCCTGGCTCTCTCCCTCCGCGTCCCCAGCCCTCCACCCAGCCCCGGACCCCGGCCTCCGAGTCACCGAAGTCCCAGGCCGAGCCGGAGTCCCAGGGCGAGCCGGAGTCCCAGCGCGGCCTGGAGTCCCAGGGTGAGCCGAAGCCCCACACCGCCGGCCCGGAGCGCCCCAGCACGCCCACCCAACCGGCCCCCGCGGAAGGGCCCGCCCACCCGGCAGCCCAGCCAGAGTCCGCCAATGAGCCCGCTCACCCCACCCAACCCGAGGCAGCGGACACGGACACAACCTTGTCATCCACAGGCGAGCCCTCCGACGAGAAGTTGTCCACAGGTTCCCCCGCCCCACCCCCGCAGGCCGAATCCGAGGAGCAGACTTCTCCCGCGGAGCGACGCAGGCGAAAGATGGCCGACCCAAGGTCCATCCGTCCGCCGGGCACGCTCAAGCCTGCCGACCCACGGGAGCCCGAGGAGGAGTAGTCGTGACCGACCCGGTGCCACCCTTCTTTCCGCCAACCGGCCAAGAGGTGGTCCTCTTGCTGCTCGGCGTGGTCGCCGTAGGGTCGGCGCTGCTCGTCGTCACGACCCGCCAACTCGTCCACGCCGCCCTGTGGCTGGTGGTCTCTTTCGGCGCCCTGGCCGGCTGCTACCTGGTCCTCACCGCCGAGTTCGTGGCCTGGGTCCAGGTCCTCATCTACGTCGGCGCGGTCATCGTCCTGCTGCTGTTCGGGATCATGCTGACCCGCGCCCCCATCGGCCGCTCGGCCGACCTCGACAGCGGCAACAAGAAGCTGGCCTTCGCCGTCGCCCTGGCCACCGCAGGAGTCCTGGTCACGGTCGTCATCGACGGCTTCCGTACGGCCTACACCCCGCTCACCCCAGGCGCAGGCGCCGCCAAGGAACTCGGCACCAGCGTCTTCCGCACCTGGGTCCTGCCCTTCGAAGCCCTGTCGGTGCTCCTCCTGGCCGCCCTGATCGGCGCCATCGTCCTGTCCCGAACCGACATCCGGGGCACCGACCCCACACCAGTACGGCAAGCCCCCAGCCCGACCCCAGGCCCTCAAGGCTCCAGTCCGGCCGCGGGCCTGCAGGTCTCCGACCCAACCCCAGGACGCCAGGCCCTCCGCCCGACCTCAGGCGACCAGGCACCCGCCCCGAGCCCAGGCCACCAACCCCCCGGCAACGGCCAAGCCGTACAGCAAGCTCCGGAGCAAGGCGACCCACCAACCAGTCCGCCCTCCGAAGCAGCACCCCCCACGGGCGAAAGCGGGGACAAGTAGTGCACATCGTCTACCCGGCGGTCATCTCCGCGCTGCTCTTCTCCATAGGCGTGTACGGCGTGCTCGCCCGCCGCAACACCATCCTCGTGCTGATGTCGGTCGAGTTGATGCTCAACGCCGTCAACATCAACCTGGTCGCGTTCGACGTCTGGCTCGGCGACAAGCTGCACGGCGGCCAGGTGCTCACCCTGTTCGTGATCGTCATCGCCGCCGCCGAACTGGGCCTTGGCTTGGCGATCGTCCTCGCGCTGTTCAGGAACCGCGCGACCGTCGACATCGACCGCCTCCGCGACCTGGCCGAACCCCCGCCTGCTGACCCTTCGCCTGCCGACCCTGCGACAACCGCCGCCGCAGCCGCGAGCCTCACCGCCTCAGAACGGTCACCGGGCGCCCAGCCACTTCCGACGGCCGACGCCGGCAACGGCGCCACCGCCCAACCTGACCCGCATGCCGCCGGACAGCGGGGAGCTGGCCGATGACCCCATCCGTCCTGCTCCCGCTGACGATCGCGCTGCCGTTCCTGGCCTCCGCAGCTGGCCTGCTCCTGACCCGCCTCTCCTTGACCCGACGCCCGACTGTCATTCACACGCCCTCAGCCGCACTTAGCCAGGCAGCCACCACCAGGCCGGGCACCCACCCGTCCCTGGCCTCCGGAACCGGCACCGGCCCAGATTCCCCCTCCGGCTCCGGCAGCCACCCAGCCAACCATTCCGGCTCCGGCAGCCGCCCAGCCTTCGCCGGCCGCGCCGACACCCGCACAGCACACCGCCGAGCCGCCGCCATCGCCATCACAGCCACAGCCGCATCCGCAGTGCTGGCCGCCTGGTTGGCCTGGCAACAGGGCCTGACCTTCTTCGCCCAACTCGAAGGCGGAACCGCCCAATCCCCGGTCCTGACCGCCGACTACGGCACGATCGAGACCGGCGGAATCCCCATCTCCCTGACCCTCCAGGCAGACGCCCTCTCCACAGTGCTGGGCATCCTCGTCACCGTGGTCGCGCTGGCCGTCCAGATCTACTCCGTCGGCTACCTGAAGGACGACGCCCGCTACCCCTCCTACAGCGCGTTCGTCAGCCTGTTCACCAGCGCGATGCTCCTGGTCGTCTTCTCCGGCGACCTCCTGGTGCTGTACGTCGGCTGGGAGATCATGGGCATCTGCTCCTACCTCCTGGTCGGCCACTGGTGGGAGGACCGCGGCAACTCCCGCGCCGCGATCAAGGCGTTCCTGGTCACGCGCCTCGGCGACGTCGGCTTCCTGTTCGGCATCTTCGTCCTCGGCACCGCGACCGGCAGCTTCAAGATCGCCGACATCCTTGCCAAGGTCCCCGAACTGTCCACCGGCACCGCGATCGCCGCCACCCTGCTCCTGCTCGCCGGCGTGGCAGGCAAGAGCGCCCAGGTGCCGCTGCACACCTGGCTGCCCGACGCGATGGCCGGTCCGACTCCGATCAGCGCGCTGATCCACGCGGCCACCATGGTCGCCGCGGGCATCTTCGTCGTCGCCCGCCTCTTCCCGGTCTTCCTCGCCGCCCCGCCGACTCTCGACGTGCTTGCCGTACTGGCCGCCCTCGGCATGCTCGGCGCCGCCCTGGCCGCGCTCGCCCAGGACGACCTCAAACGAGTCCTCGCCTACTCCACGATCAGCCAGCTCGCCTTCATGGCCGCCGCCCTGGCCGCCGGATCGTCCACCACGGCGATCTTCCATCTGATCACCCACGGCGCCTTCAAGGCGTTGCTGTTCCTCTGCGCCGGAGTGGTCATCCACCACGTGGGCTCCAACCTGATGAGCGAGATGGGCGGCCTCCGCAAGGAACTGCCGGTCACCTTCGTCACGATGACCGTGGGCTTCGCCGCCCTGATGGGCCTGCCGCCCACCAGCGGTTTCTTCAGCAAGGACAGCGTTCTCCACACCATCGAGCAGTCCCTGTCCGACGGTGTGCTGACCGACGCCGCCGCTTGGCTGCTGTACGGCTGCGCGCTGGCGACGCTGATCGTCACCGGCGCCTACGCCACCCGAGCCTGGCTGCGTACCTTCCTCGGCCCGCCCCGGCTGGTCGAACTCGCCGAACCGCCCCCCGGCACCGCACACGTCATCGACGTCCGCGAGGCGCCGCTGTCGATGCTGTTGCCTGTCATGCTGCTCGCCGTCCCGGCGATGTTGCTCGGCCTGCCCGCGATGGGCCACCTCGACCTGGCCATCGCGGCCATCAGCGTGGTTCTGGCCCTGCTGGGCGGTGCCTCGATCTTCGCCGTCTGGCGTATCGACCCGGTCTCCGACCCCGCCCGCGTCCTCGGCCCGTTTCGCGCCCCCTGTGAGCAGGCTTTCTACCTGGACACCCTCTACTCCGTCCTCTTCGTGCGCCCGGTCCTCGCCCTGTCGAGGCTGGTCGTCCGGACCGACGACCACGTGGTCGACGGCGCCGTCCGCGAATCCGGCCGTACCGCCCAGGGCGCCTCTGGCCTGCTCCGCCTCGCCCAGAACGGCAACGTCCAGCTCTATGTCAGCGGCGTCCTTGCCGGGGTGCTGTTGATCGCGGTGGGAGCGGTGATGCTCACATGACCCCGCACCGCGCTTTGGTACGGCAACGCCACCCCTCTGTACGGCGAAGCCTCCGCGCTCCCTTTCCTTTTCCTTCCGACGTGCCCGGACCGGTTGCGGCGTGGATGGGCGGCTCAGCCTGGTCTGGCCCCGACCGGGGGCACGGATGCCGCGGTCACTGCGGTCGCCGGGGTGAGGGCGGTCATCACGGGCAGAGCGGGCACCGCGAGAGCAGCAGTCGTGGCGGGAAGCCCGGAAAGAGTGGTCGTGGCGGGAAAAGGGTGGTGAGGCGATGAGCTGGCTGCTGGTGTCGCTCGTGGCGGTGCCGCTCGTCGGCGCGGCCGGACTGCTACTGCCGAACCGCTCCCGCCAACGGGACTGGCTACGCCCTTACGGGCTGGCCGTGTCGGGAGTGGTCCTGGCCCTGGCGGTCGTCCTGGCGGTGCGGTTCGACTACAACCGCTCCGGCACCCCCCAGTTCGAGACCGACTGGGCCTGGGTCCCAAGCCTCGGCCTGCGCTTCCACCTGGGTGTGGACGGCATCTCCCTGCCACTGGTCGTGCTGACCGCCCTGCTGACGTTCCTCTGCTTCGGCTACCTGTCCTGGAGCGGCGGCCGGAGCCCGGGCCAACTACTGCGCCCGGAGTCGGGACGCCCCCGAGCCCTGGTCTTCACCCTCCTGGTCCTCGAAGTCGGCATGATCGGCACCTTCCTGGCGTTCGACCTGCTGCTCTTCTTCCTCTTCTTCGAGATCGTCCTGATCCCGATGTATTTCCTGATCGCCATCTGGGGCGGCCCGGCCCGGCGCGCGGCGGCGATCAAGTTCATCCTCTACACCCTGCTCGGCTCGGTCGTCCTCCTTCTCGGCCTGCTGCTCATCTGGGCCCAGACCGGGACGTTCGACATCATCGCCCTGACCGCCGCCCACGGCATGGGCCTGGCCCGGGGTGTCCAGACCGTGGCGTTCATCGCCATCGGGGTGGGATTCGCGGTGAAGACGCCGATGTGGCCGCTGCACACCTGGCTGCCGGACGCCCACACCGAAGCGCCCACCGTCGGCTCGGTGCTGCTCGCCGGAGTCCTGCTCAAGATGGGCACGTACGGCTTCGTCCGCATCGCCATCCCGATCCTTCCCGAGGGCGCGCTGGTGGTCGCGCCCTGGTTGGGGGCGTTCGCGGCGATCGGCATCGTCTACGGAGCCCTCGCGTGTCTGGCCCAGCGCGACCTCAAGCGCCTGATCGCCTACTCGTCCGTCGGTCACATGGGCTTCGTCCTGCTGGGACTGTCCACGCTGACCACGGTCGGCATCAACGCCGCCCTCTTCGCGAACATCGCGCACGGGCTGATCACCGGGCTGCTCTTCTTCCTCGCCGGTGCCATCAAGACGCGGTACGGCACAGCGGACATGCCCTCGCTGGGCGGTGGCCTCCTGAGCACCCTGCCGCACCTCGGAGCCGTACTCACCTTCGCCTGCATCGCCTCGCTCGGCCTGCCTGGGCTGGCCGGGTTCTGGGGCGAGATGCTGGCGTTGTTGGCTGCCTTTGAACCGGCTACCGGGTTGCCGCGCGGGTTGTTCCTGGTGTTCATGGTGGTGGGTGGGCTCGGGGCGTTGCTCACGGCGGCGTACTTCTTGGTCATGCTCTCGCGCGTCACCCACGGCGTGGCACGTGGCCTCCGGTCGCCCGGGCCTGGATATCCCGACGAGCAACCGGTCGCCGTCGTCCCTGGTGCGGCGTCGCCGTACCGGCAGCCGGCGTTGGCGGAGGGGGAGCGGGCCTGGTCGGGGGGCGACGCGTCGGCTTCGAGCAAGCGGGCTTGGACGGGCGACGACCCGTGGGTGGCCGAGGAGAAGGCGCTGGCCGGGGCGGGTGCTTGGGAAGAGGACCCGGACTGGGCCGAGGAGCAGGAGCGCGCGGAACGCCTCGAACGAGAGGCCGCCGCTCGGGAGTTCCGCACCGGTGAGCGGCCGTGGGGCGGGGCTCAGACAGGCGCAGGGGCGGACACGGGCGTAGATGCGGGAGCGGGGACGAGCTCGGGCGCAGGCCTCGGCCCAGGCGCCGGGCGCGAGGCTGAGGCCGGTACCGCTGCCGGAGCTGGAACCGAAGCCGGGGCCGCTGGTGCCTGGGCTGGGGGTCAGGCGGGGAGCGGGGCTGAGGTCGGGGCGGCTGGCGGGGCTGGGACTGATCCGGTGGGCGGTGCTGTGGGTGAGACGGCGGGTGGCGCTGGGGGTGTGGCAGCCGAAGGTGCTGGGGATGCGGCGGCGAGCGGGGCTGCGGGCAAGGTCCGGGCTGGGGGTGGGGCTGGTCGGGGGAAGGGCTGGGTGGGGCCGCTCAAGGACATCCAGCCGTATGAGCTGGCCGCGTGGAGTCCGCTGATCGTGCTGACCCTGGTTTTCGGTCTGTGGCCAAAGGCGTTGTTGTCGGTGACGACGCCTGCCGTACAAGCTCTCCTTGGAGTGGCCGGGTGAAGCCATGATCCAGTCGATCGACTATTTCGCCATCGCGCCGCCGGTGGTTCTGGCGCTGGTGGCCGGGCTGGTGCTGGTGCTCGACGCCTTCCTTCCGGCGAGCCGGCGGGTGCGGGCGCTGCTGGCCGGGGTCACGCTGGCGGGGATTCTGGGTGCGGCGGGCTTCGTGCTCGCGCAGGCGTTCTCGGGCGGGACGCCGCTGTCGACGTTCTGCGTACCGAAGGACCTGGCTGCCTCGCAGAAGATCGCGGTGGCGAGTGCCGGTCCGGCTCCGTGCTCGTTCGTGGTCGATCAGTTCACGTTGATCTTCGCTGGGCTGGTGCTGGCGGCGGGTCTTGTGGTCGTCCTGCTGTCGATGACGGAGCTCGCCGAGGGACGGATCCCGGTGGGTGAGTGGTATTTCCTGTTGCTCTGCGCGCTGGTGGGCGCGGTCACGCTCCCGGCGTCGCGCGACCTGATCATGCTCCTGGTCGCCCTCGAGCTCGTCTCCCTGCCGGTCTTCGCCCTCACCGCGCTGCGCCGCTACGACGGGCGCGCCTCCGAAGCCGCGATCAAGCTCTTCCTCGTCTCCATCGTGTCGACTGCGGTGATGTTGTTCGGGATCTCCCTGCTGTACGGCATGAGCGGAACCGTCTACCTCACGCAGCTCGCCGCGGTCTTCGCCACCGGGCGTGATGCGCCGGTGATCACGGTGGGCGTGGTGCTCGTCGTGGCGGGCTTCGCGTTCAAGATCGCGGCAGTGCCGTTCCACGCGTGGGCCGCGGACGTCTATGAAGGGGCGCCGATCCCGGTGGCGGCGTTGCTGTCGGTGGTGTCCAAGGCTTCGGGGTTCGCCGGGTTGATCCTGGTCATGCTGACCGCGCTAAGCGCGCATGCCGCGACCTGGGCGCCGATCGTGGCGATCGTGTCCGCGCTCACCATGACCGTGGGCAACCTGCTCGCCATGCGGCAACGTTCGGCGGTGCGGTTGCTGGCGTGGTCGTCGGTGGCGCAGTCGGGGTACATCCTGGCGCCGCTTGCCGTACAGGAGGCTGGGGCGGTCAACGCGGCGGTGGCGTATCTGGTGATTTATGCGGCCATGAACCTGGGGGCCTTTGCGGTTGTCATGCTGGTCTCGCGTTATGCGGCCGGCAATTCGCTGGAGGACTATCGGGGGCTGGTCTTCCGGAGTCCGGTGGCGGCGTTGACCTTGGCGTTCAGCCTGATCTGTCTGGCGGGGTTGCCGCCTGGGCTGGCGGGGTTGTTCGCGAAGGTGGTGGTGTTCCGGGAGATCGTGCAGGGCGGGCTGGGGTGGCTTGCCGTCGTTATGGCGATCAACACGGTGATCGGGCTGTATTACTACGTGGTTTGGGCGGCGAAGCTGTTCACCCCGGCGGCGGCGGGTGAGGCTTTGGCTGGTGGCCGGTTTGGTGGGGGCTTGGCGGCTACCTGGGTGGCTGCGGGGTTGGCGGTTGTGGTGGCGGTGGCCTTTTCGGTTGCGCCGCAGCTTGTCTTGGATGCGGTGGTGGTTTCGGCTTCCGGGTGAGCCTTTTGGGTGGGTTGGCCTTGTGGGCTTCCGGAGACCGTGGCTCTGAGGCTTGGCGGGGCGGATTTGAGGGCTGCCGTGGTGGGCCCGGCTATCCGTCGTGGGTCGCGGGCAGCGAAAGGGTGCGGCAGCGGGGGCGCGGGCCACTCCAGGGTCCGGGGCCGCATGAGGGGCATGGACTACATGAGGGTGACGGGCCGCATAGGGGCGTGAGGGGTGCGGGGGCGGGCTTGGTGGGTGGTTGGTGGAGGAAGGGGGAGTAATCGGGTGAACGCGCTCTGCGGTCGGGTGGGGGTGGGCGGGGAACGCTGACCAGGGGTTGGTCGTTGGAGTGGAGGAAGGCAGGCTCCTTGCGGGCGGGACCGTGGGCCCGGCCAAGATCAGCGGAGGGTACCTTGCACCACAACGGTCTGCGCACGGCGGTCCTGCTGGGGACCATGTCCGCGCTGACTCTTGCGGTGGGGGCCTGGCTCGGCGGCAGTGTCGGACTGCAGATCGCGTTCGTGCTGGCGTTGGTGGGGAACGGGGTCGCGTACTTCTTCTCGGATCGGATCGCGCTGTCGGCGCTGCGGGCTCGGCCGGTGAGTGAGGTTGAGCAGCCGACGTTGTACCGGATCGTCAGGGAGCTCTCGACCGAGGCGCGGCGGCCGATGCCGCGGTTGTACATCTCGCCTACCGCTCAGCCCAATGCTTTTGCCACCGGGCGGAATCCGCGGAGTGCGGTGGTTTGTGTGACGTACGGGCTGACGCAGTTGCTGGATGAGCGGGAACTGCGTGGGGTGGTGGCTCATGAGTTGTCCCATGTGTATAACCGGGACATCTTGCTGTCGTCGGTGGCCGGGGCGTTGGCGACGATGATCACTTGGGCCAGCTATGTCGCGGTGTTCTTCGGTGGGTCTGATGACGATGAGGGGCCTGGGTTTCTCGGGGCGTTGTTGATGATGGTCCTTGGGCCGGTGGCGGCGACGATGATCCAGATGGCTATTGCTCGGTCGCGGGAGTTTCATGCTGATGAGTCGGCGGCTCGGTTGACGGGGGAGCCGTTGGCGTTGGCTTCGGCGTTGCGGAAGATCGAGATGGGGGCTCGGCGGGTGCCGTTGCCGGAGAACAGCCGGTTGACTTCGGCTTCGCACTTGATGATCGCCAACCCGTTCAGTGGGTCGGGGGTTGGGCGGTTGTTCTCGACCCATCCGTCTACGGCGGAGCGGGTGGCTCGGTTGGAGCGGATGGCGGGGTATCGGCGCTGAGGTTGGCCGCTGTGTGGCGGTCTGTGCGGTGTCGGCTGCACCGCTCAACCGGCGAGCTGCGCCGCACCGCCGCCCGGCGCCGCACCGTCCGGCGCCGCACCGCCTAGCCGCCCACCCATCCGGTGCCACACCATCCGGCCGCACCGCTCGGCCGCACCGCCTAGCCGCACTGGCTGGTCGCGCCGCCCAGTTGGCGAGCCGTACCGCCTAGCCGCCCACCGTCCGGCGCCGCGCCATCCGGCTGCACCGCCCGCCTGCACCGCCCGCCTGCACCGCCCGCCTGCACCGCCCGGCTGCACCGCCCGGACGCACCGCTTGGACGACCCGGCCGCAGGGCCCGGCCGTACTGTCCCGCCGTACCGGCTGGTCGCGTCGTTCGGCCGTGCCTCTCAGTCCACCTCCATGGCCCGGTTACTCGCCGGCGAGGTGGATGTCCCAGGTATGGGGGCTGATGGTGAAAGTGTCGAGCGTGCGGAGTTTGCCGGTGGTGGGGTTGAGGGAGCGGGTGACGTAGGAGCCGGGCTGCTTCAGGGTGAGCAGGGTGAGGTGGCCGGAGGGGGTCCAATCCAGACGGCGGGCTTCCTGGCCTCGGGGGAGGGTGAAGCGGAGCGGGCGGCGGTGCTCCATGGCGGTACGGGCGGCGTAGAAGCGGACGAAGTGGGTGCGGCCCTCGCGGGAGACGCCGGCGATGATGTCGCCGGTGGTACGGAGGGCGCTCCAGCCGACGACGGTGACGCCGCCGGAAGGGGGCGGGGCGCCGGGACGCCAGGCGGCGGTTTCTTCCATGTCGAGGATGACGCATAGGAGGGAGCCGTCCGGGGTGAAGCCCTGGACCTTGGCGTAGTCGGGCAGGGACCAGGTGGCGCCGGTGGCGGTCTCGATGACCGTGGTGGGCTGGGTGCCGAGGTCGGGGTCGACGACGAGGTAGCGGCCCTTGGGGGAGACGAGCAGGTCGAGGTGCGTCATCGACGGGCGCTTGCCTGCCGTACCAGGGATGAGGCGGACGGTCCGGGCGTTGAGGTCGCGTACGGCCAGGCGGCGGGTGGATTTGTGGAAGTAGGCGGCGAACTGTCCGTAGGGGTCGACGGCGATGGGGGCTCGGAGGCGGAGTTCGCGGCCGTTCTCGTCGAGGGCACGGACCTGGGCGTCGGGGAGGGGGAGGATGCCGCCGCCGCGTAGCCACAGGCGCCAGGGGGAGCAGATGTAGCGCTGGGGGCGTCCGCCGCAGCTGGTCAGGCCGGCGTATCGGGCGGTCAGGCGGGGGTTGGCGGCCGAACCGGCTGAACGGGCCGAATCAGCCCAACCGGCTGAACCAGCCCAACCGGCCGAACGGGCCGAATCAGCCCAACCGGCTGAACCAGCCCAACCGGCTGAGTCGGCCGGTTCGCGTGCCTGGGCGGGGGTGAGGGGTGTGCCGACTGCCAGCAGGAGGGCGAGTGCGGGCTTGAGCATGGTTGAAGGGTAGTCAGGACCGGCAGGCGGAGTGCGGTTGAAGCGTAATCAAGACCGGTAGGTGGAGAGCGGCTGAAGCGTAGTCAAGGCCGGTAGGCGGCGAGCGGCGGTGTGGCGAGCAGGCGGTCGTGGAAGGGGCGGCGGTCGAGGGCGGCCAGAGCGGCTTCGAGGAGGTCGGCCAGGGGGATGGGCAGTTCGGCGTCGAGGTCGCGCATGGCCAGGGCGGTGGCCTGCCATTCGGCCTCGATGAGCGGCAGCGCGGCCCGGCAGCGGTCGGTGAGGTGGACGATGCGCTGACGGGCGTCGGTGGGGCCGGGGTGGAGGTCGAGGTAGCCGGCACGGCGCATCTGCGAGACGGTCTGGCTGGCGGCGGAGTGGGTGACCGAGGCGGCGGCGGCGAGGTCGCGGATGGTCATGGGACCGGAGGTGACCAAGGCGCGGACGATGGGCGAGTAGCGGGGGCGGTAGTCGGGGAGTCCGAGGTCGGCGTAGATCTGGGCGATCGCGCCGTCGGTGCGTTCGTAGAGGGTGCGCATGAGGGTGCCGAAGCTCGGGGCCATGGAGATATATTAGCGCTTATGTATTCTGCCGTTGAGCCCTACGACCAGGGCATGCTGGAGGTCGGAGACGGGAACCGGGTGTACTGGGAGGTCAGCGGCAACCCGGACGGGAAGCCGGCGCTGATCGTGCACGGCGGGCCGGGAGGGGCGGCGTCGCCGAGCTGGCGCCGCTACCACGATCCCTCGGCGTACAAGATCGTGCTTTTCCACCAGCGCGGCTGCGGGAAGAGCACGCCGGACGCGGGGGAGCTCGGGACGGATCTGTCGGTCAACACCACGCAGCACCTGATCGCGGACATGGAACTGCTGCGCGAGCACCTCGGGATCGAGCGGTGGCAGCTCGTGGGGGCGTCGTGGGGCTCGACGTTGTCGCTGGCCTACGCCGAGCAGTACCCGGAGCGGGTGAGCGAGGTGATCCTCTTCGCGGTCACCGCGGGGCGGCGGCGGGAGATCGAGTGGATCACGCGGGACGTGGGGCGGATCTTCCCGCGGGAGTGGGAGCGGTTCCGCGACTTCGTGCCGGAGGGGGAGCGGGAGGGGAACCTGGCGGCGGCGTACGCGCGGTTGCTGGCGGATCCGGCGGTTCGGGAGCAGGCGGCGGTGGAGTGGTGTGCGTGGGAGGACACGCACGTCAGCCTCGACCCCCGGTTCGAGCCGAGCTCGCAGTTTCGGGACCCCGGGTTTCGGATGACCTTCGCGCGGCTGGTGACCCATTACTGGGGGAACGACTGTTTCCTGGAGGAGGAGGGGGTGCTGGTGCGGGAGGTCGGGCGGCTGGCGGGGGTGCCCGGGGTGCTCATCCATGGGCGGTATGACGTCAGCGGGCCGTTGGAGACGGCGTGGGAGCTGCACCGGGGGTGGCCGGGGAGCGAGCTGCACGTGGAGGACGAGGGGCATGGCGGGGCCGGAATGATCGAACTGGTGGTGGCGGCGACCGACAAATTCCGCTGAGTCGGCGAGTGGTGGCGGCCACCGACAAATTCCGCTGAACCGGCGAGTGGTGGCGGCCACCGATAAATCCGGTGAACACCGATAGCCGCCACCCGAAGCGACTAGTCGCCCGGCAGCCACCAAGTCCACAGCCCCCGCTTGAACTTGAACGAGTCCTGCCGCACCGCCGCCCCCGTGTCCGGGTTGACCCGCCGCTGGACGGCCGCCACCGGCGTGCCCTCCGCGTCGGTGCGGGAGGTCCACAGGGTGAGCCCGTCCCCCGACTCCCAGGTGATCCGGTTCGGGTACTCCGCTTCCGGCGGGTAGCTGAGCTTGACCGCGTCGGACACGGTGTCGGTCGACAGGTCGTAGGTCCGCAGCCGCGCCCGGCTGGTGGTCTCGGGCCCGGTGATGACCACCGCGACGGTCTTGCCGTCGTCGTTGAGCGCGACGGGCGCGTTGTTGCTGACGACCTGCGGCACGACGCGGCTCTCGACCTCCTGGCCGTCGGCGTCGTAGACCGCGAACTCGGTGGTGTTGTCCGCGGTGATCCGGGAGGTCAGCACGTAGGCGCCGTCCGGGCTGAAGCCCTGCATGACCTCGGTCCCGTTGATCCGGGTGACCTTGCTGGAGGTCAGGTCCACGACCACGGACTTGAGCTTGGACGCGGCGTCGAAGTAGTCGATGAACAGCTTGTCCCCGCTGTTGGAGAAGGCGAGGTCGAGGTCGTTCATGCCGAGGCCCTTGGGCAGCTTGGCCGTCGCGCCGGGCAGCGTCCGCACGCTCCCGCCGGCCAGGTCGCGCACGACGAGCTTGTTGTCGCTCTCGCGGAAGTAGCCGACGCTCGACCCGTCGCCGCTGATCGCGATCGGCGCGCTGGCCTCCTTGTCGGTCTTGCCGTCGGCGCCGCGCGGGTGGACCACGGCGTCCTTGAGGGCGACGTGCTTGCCGTTGCGCAGGGTGAGGGTCCAGTCCCCGCACGGGACGGTGTAGTCCTTCTTGGGGCAGCCGTCCAGCCAGGCGTACCGGGCCGGGGAGGCCGCCGTCCGCGCCTCAGCGGGCGCGGCGATCATGATGGAGGAGGCCGCCGCCGCGAGGGCCAGCGCCGCGTACCCGCGTGAGTTGATCATGTCTTGTCCTTCCGTGTCCTCTGGATAGATGCGCTGCCGAGGCCAAAGGTTGCGTCACGGTATGGACAATCGGATCATGCGTCGGTTAAGCAAGGCGGAACGGCTGTTGTGGCGGGCTTTCCCCTCCGGAGCCTGGGTCGAGTTCGAGCCGCGTCAGGCGCGGCCCCGCCGTACCGAAGAGGCCGGGCGGAACGCGCCGGCCGACGGCGGGTCGTGGGGGCCGGAGCGCACGGTACGCGCGGAGGTCCTGGCGTCGCTGCTGCTCGGCGCCCGGGAGGCCGAGGCCGGCGCGGTCGCGGCGGTCCGGCTGCGCGGCGCCCGCATCACCGGCACGCTGGACCTGCGCGGCGGCGACCTGAAGCACGAGGTGGAGCTGAACCGCTGCCACCTGGACGACGTGGTGATCATGACCGGCTCGACCAGCCGGACGGTCCGGCTGATCGACTGCCACCTGCCCGGCCTCACCGCCGGCGGATTGCGGGTGGCCGGCCACCTGAGCCTGTCCGGCTCGCACGTGACCGGTGCGGTACGGCTGTCGCGAGCCCAGTTCGAGGGCGGGTTGTGGCTGGCCGGCACCAAGATCGACGGCGATGGCGAGTGGGCGCTCTACGCCCCGACCGTGGTGGTCGATTCCGGGATGTTGCTGACGAACGCCGACCTGACCGGCGGCACCCGCCTGGTCGGCGCGCGGCTCAACGGCGGCCTGCTGCTGGACGGCGCCACGCTCCGCAATCCCGGCAAGGACGCCCTGATCGGCGACAACCTGGTCGTGGATGACGTGATGCGGCTCGGCGAAGGCTTCACCGCCTACGGCTGCGTGCGCGTGCGCGGCGCGCGGTTCAACGGCAGCCTGCTCGTCGCCGGGGCGCTGATCAGCCCGGACACCGAGTTCGCCCTGCACGCCGGGCACATCGAGGCGCGCGAGGTCTGGCTCGGCGCGCAGGCGAGCGTGGACGGCGTGGTGACCTTCGTGCACTCCACGGTCGGCGCGTTGCACGACGACCTGTGGCCCGACAAGCTCCGCCTCAACGGCCTGATCTACGAGCGGCTGCGCGGCAGCGGCGTCGCCCGGCGCGTCGAGTGGGTCGCGCGAGACCCCGACGGCTTCCGCCCGCAGCCCTACGAGCAACTGGCCGCGTGGTACCTGCGCGACGGCAACGGGGCTCTGGCCCGCCGTACCCAGCTCGCGAAGCTGCGCGCGCTGCGCCGCCACCGCGGCGGCCGCGGCCTGCGCCTGTTCTCACTGCTCCTGGACCTCACCGTGGGGTACGGCTACCGCCCCTGGATCGCCGCGTGGTGGTTCGCCGGCCTGCTCGCGCTGGGCGCGACGGTCTTCGGGCTCAACCCGCCCAGGCCGATCAAGCCCGAGGAGAGCCCGGAGTTCGAGCCGTTCGCCTACGCCTTCGACCTGCTGCTGCCGGTGTCGGTGTTCGGGCAGCGCGACCTCTTCGACCCGGCAGGGTGGACGCAAGGACTGGCCTACGGGATGATCATCATGGGCTGGGTGCTTGCCACGGCTTTGATCGCCGGTGCCACCCGTGTACTCCGCCCGGGGTGACCCTTTACCCGGCGTCGGGTACCTGACCAGGCATGTCCCGGATTCTGGCAGGAACACTGGCCCTGGTGCTCCTGCTGCCCGCGGCATGTGCCTCGGACGACGAGGGCGGCGTCCCGCGGATCAACTTCTACAACTCGCCCCAGCAGAACATCAAGGCGATCGCCGACCGCTGCACCAAGCTGGCCGACGGCCGCTACCGGATCGTCCTCAACATCCTGCCGCGTGACGCCGACGGCCAGCGCGAGCAGCTCGTGCGCCGGCTGGCCGCCGGTGACGACGGCCTCGACGTGCTCGGGGCGGACGTCACCTGGACCGCCGAGCTGGCGGAGGCCGGCTGGATCCGGGAGTGGACGGGCGAGAACGCGGCCAAGGCGCGGGCGGGCACGCTCCAGATGCCGCTGGACACGGCGATCTGGGACGGCAAGCTGTACGCCGCGCCGTACACGACCAACGTGCAACTCCTGTGGTACCGCTCCGACCTGGTGCCCGAGCCGCCGAAGACGTGGCAGGGGATCATGGACGAGGCCGCGCGCCTGGCCAAGGAGGGCAAGCCGCACTACGGCGAGGTGACCGGCGCGCAGTACGAGGGCCTGGTCGTCTGGTTCAACAGCATGGTCGCCTCCGAGGGCGGCAGCATCCTGGACCAGAGCGGGACGAAGGTGGAACTCGGGCCGCCCGCGCTGGCCGCGCTGCGCCTGATGCGGCAGTACGCGACGTCGAAGGCGGCCGACCCGTCGCTGTCGAACACGCACGAGGACGAGGCACGCCTGGCGGTCGAGGCGGGACGCGCCGCGTTCGAGGTGAACTGGCCGTTCGTCTACGCCTCGATGGCCGAGAACAAGCCCGACATGCTGCCGAACTTCCGGTGGGCGCCCTATCCGGGGGCCAACGGGCCGGGCCGCTCCCCGCTGGGCGGGGCGAACTTCGCGATCAGCTCCTACTCCAAGCACCCCGAGCTGGCCTTCGAGGCCGCGCTGTGCCTGCGGGACGCCGAGAGCCAGAAGATCGCCGCGACCAAGGACGGCCTGCCGCCGACCCTGGAAGCCGTCTACCAGGACCCGGCGATGCGCGAGCCGTACCCGATGAAGGACGCCATCCTCCAGGCGCTCAAGACGGCCGCGCCGCGGCCGAAGACGCCGACCTACCAGAACGTCTCGACGGTGATCTCGGCGGTGCTGTCGCCGCCGGGGGCGATCAACCCGGACGCCACGATGACGCGCCTGAAGGAGCAGATCCAGGACGCGCTGGAGAGCAAGGGAGTGCTGCCGTGAGCGAGGGAGAGCTCTCTTGGCCTTGAGCGAGGGCAAGCGGGACGAACGGCGGCTGGGCCTGTGGCTGAGCGCCCCCGCGGCACTGATCATGATCGCGGTGACCGGCTGGCCGATCATCTACTCCTTCATCCTGTCGCTGCAACGCGCCGACCTGCGCTTCCCTGACCAGCAGAAGTGGATCGGGCTGGAGAACTACGGCACGGTCCTGTCCAGCCCCTACTGGTGGAACGCGTTCTGGGTGACGCTGCTGATCACCGTGATCAGCGTGGCGCTGGAGCTGGTGCTGGGCATGGCGCTGGCCATCGCGATGTACCGCACGCTGGTCGGCCGCGGCCTGATCCGCACCGTGGTGCTGATCCCGTACGGCATCGTCACCGTCGCGGCGGCCTACGGCTGGAAGTACGCGTGGACGCCGGGCACCGGCTGGCTGGCCAACCTGCTCCCGGACGGTACGGCGCCGCTGACCGAGCAGTGGCCGGCGCTGGCGATCGTCATCGTCGCCGAGGTGTGGAAGACGACGCCCTTCATGGCGCTGCTGCTCATGGCCGGCCTCGCGGTGGTCCCCGAGGAACTGCTGCGCGCGGCGTCGATGGACGGCGCGACCACCTGGCAGCGCTTCACCCAGGTGACGCTGCCGCTGATGAAGCCGGCCATCCTGGTCGCGCTGCTGTTCAGGACGCTGGACGCGTTCCGCATCTTCGACAACATCTACGTGCTGACCAACGGCGCGAACAACACGAGCTCGGTGTCGATCATCGCGTATCACAACCTGATCGGCGGCCTGAACCTCGGCATCGGCTCGACGATGTCCGTGCTGATCCTCATCACCGTGGCGATCATCGCGTTCCTCTTCATCCGGATATTCGGCGCTTCGGCCCCGGGGAGTGACAGCCGATGAAGCTCAAGTGGGGCGTCGCCGATGTGTTCATCGTGCTGTACGCGCTGATCCCGGTGCTGTGGGTGGTCTCGCTGAGCTTCAAGGACCCCTCGACGATCACCGACGGCTCCTTCATCCCGCAGAAGTGGACGCTCGCCAACTACACCGGCATCTTCCAGAACGACGACTTCACCCGCGGCCTGGTCAACTCGATCGGCATCGGGCTGATCTCGACCTTCATCGCGATCGTCTTCGGCACGATGGCCGCCTACGCCATCGCCCGGCTGACCTTCCCGGGCAAGAAGCTGCTGGTCGGCTTCTCGCTGCTGATCGCGATGTTCCCGCAGATCTCGCTGGTCACCCCGCTGTTCCAGATCGAGCGCTCGCTGGGGCTGTTCAACACCTGGCCCGGCCTGATCCTGCCGTACATCACCTTCGCGCTGCCGCTGACGATCTACACGCTGGCCGCGTTCTTCCGCGAGATCCCCTGGGAGCTGGAGAAGGCCGCCAAGATGGACGGCGCGACGCCGTTCCAGGCGTTCTGGCAGGTCATCGTGCCGCTGGCGGCGCCGGGCATGGTCACCACGGCGATCCTGGCCTTCATCATGTGCTGGAACGACTTCCTCTTCGCCATCTCGCTGACCTCCTCCAACGCCGCGCGCACCGCCCCGGCGACCATCTCGTTCTTCACCGGCAGCTCCCAGTTCGAGGACCCGACCGGGTCCATCGCCGCGGCGGCCGTGATCATCACGATCCCCATCGTGATCTTCGTCTTGTTCTTCCAGCGCCGGATCGTGGCCGGGCTGACCTCGGGAGCCGTGAAGGGATGACGCGTGGCTGAGATCGTGCTCAACGGGGTGACCAAGCGGTATCCCGACGGCGCCCTGGCCGTCGACCACATCGACCTGCACATCGCCGACCGCGAGTTCATCATCCTGGTCGGGCCGTCCGGCTGCGGGAAGTCGACGACGCTCAACATGATCGCCGGGCTGGAGGACATCACCGAGGGCGAGCTGCTCATCGACGGCAAGCGGGTCAACGACCGGGCGCCGCGCGAGCGCGACATCGCGATGGTGTTCCAGTCGTACGCGCTCTACCCGCACATGACGGTCCGCGAGAACATCGCCTTCCCGCTCAAGCTGGCCAAGGTGGACAAGGCTGAGGCCGACCGCCGGGTCGAGCACGCGGCCGAGATGCTCGACCTGCAGCCCTACCTCGACAAGAAGCCCGGCAACCTGTCGGGCGGCCAGCGCCAGCGGGTGGCCATGGGCCGGGCGATCGTCCGCAGCCCCAAGGCCTTCCTCATGGACGAGCCGCTGTCCAACCTCGACGCCAAGCTGCGCGTGCAGATGCGCACCACGATCTCGCGGCTGCAGAAGAACCTCGGCACCACCACGGTCTACGTCACCCACGACCAGACCGAGGCCATGACCCTCGGCGACCGCATCGTGCTGATGCGCAAGGGCGTGGTGCAGCAGGTCGGCGCGCCGCAGGAGCTCTACGACCACCCGCGCAACCTCTTCGTCGCCGGCTTCATCGG
The DNA here is from genome assembly GCF_040655795.1 of Nonomuraea sp. NPDC050310. Classification (NCBI taxonomy): domain Bacteria; kingdom Bacillati; phylum Actinomycetota; class Actinomycetes; order Streptosporangiales; family Streptosporangiaceae; genus Nonomuraea; species Nonomuraea sp. NPDC050310. The sequence continues at coordinate 633,534 of NZ_JBFAKP010000002.1, forward strand.
CTCGCCGGCCATGAACTTCCTGCCCGCTCAGGTCACCACCGAAGGGCTCAAGACGATCGCCGGCACCTTCCCGGTCAGCGGTCGGATGCGCCGAGCGATGACCGAGCACGACGTGCCCAGCGAGGTCATCCTGGGCATCCGCCCCGAGGCGCTCGGCGAGGCGCCGATCGAGGGCGGCGGGCAGATCACCGAGGTCGTGGACATCGTCGAGTCCACCGGGGCGGAGAAGTACGCCTTCTTCTCGCTGCCCGAGGGCGGCGTCGCCTCCGAGCACCTGCGCGACACCTCGGCCTTCGACGCCGACGGCCACCCGCAGCTCGTCGCGCGGCTCAGCCCGCAGACCGAGGTGCACGAGGGGCAGCGGACGACGCTCTGGTTCGACTGCGAGGCCATCCACCTGTTCGACCCGGTCAGCGGGGCCAACCTCACCGAACTCTGAGCTTTTCGACCGTGCCCGGTGCTCCTGCCGGGCCCTTTCGCGGAAGGTCCCTCTCATGAGCGGCCACGAATCACTCGACGGCAAGGTCGTCGTCGTCAGCGGCGGCGCCCGCGGCCTGGGCGCGGCCTTCGCCGAACGCATCGTCGCCAGCGGCGGCCAGGTGGTCATCGGCGACCTGCTCGACGACGACGGCGAGGCCACCGCCGCCCGGCTCGGCCCGTCCGCCCGCTACGTCCACCTCGACGTCACCAAGCCGGCCGAGTGGGCGCGGGCGATCGAGCTCGCCGAGTCGGTGTACGGCAGGCTGACCGGCCTGGTCAACAACGCCGGCATCTCCACCGGGCAGTTCGTGGAGCGCGAGCCGCTCGACCACTTCGAGCTGGTGCTCAGGATCAACCTGGTCGGGACCTTCAACGGCCTCCAGGCCGCCATCGCACCCATGCGCGCCGCCGGCGGCGGGTCGATCGTCAACATCTCCTCGGCCGCCGGGCTCATGGGCCTCGCGCTCACCGCCGGGTACGGCGCGTCCAAGTGGGGCGTGCGCGGCCTGTCCAAGGTCGCCGCGATCGAGCTCGGAACCGACCGGATCCGCGTCAACTCCGTCCATCCCGGGATGACCTACACCCCGATGACCGCCGCCACCGGGATCCGCGCGGGCGAGGGCAACTACCCGAACACGCCGATGGGCCGGGTGGGTGAGGCCGAGGAGATCGCCGGGGCGGTCTGCTTCCTGCTCTCCGACGCGGCCTCCTACGTCACCGGCGCCGAGATCGCCGTCGACGGCGGCTGGACCGCGGGACCGACGGTGCGGTACGTCATGGGGGAGTAGGCCGTCAGGACGTGATGCGCACTCGTGTCTTTCCGCAGGTCTCGCACTGCTGGGTGACTACTCGGCCGATCCGTTCGATGATCACCCACCGGTGACGCAGGTGGAAACGGCGCACGCTGTCGGAGTACCCGCTGGGGTCGATCAATACGCTAGGTCGCCCTCTGATCACGTGCGGCCAGCGTCCGCAGCCGCCGCTCCGACTCCGACCCCGGCTCGGCGGCGAACAGGTCCATGCCCTGCAACTCCGGGTCCCCGGGCAGCGTGACGATCTCCGCCGACAGCCGCAGCTCGCCCACCACCGGGTGGTCGAGCACGTAGTCGCGATGCGTCGCCGCCGCCACCGCGTGCTCCTCCCACAGCCGCGCGAACTCCGGGCTCTCGGCCGCCAGCCCTCGGATGTGCTGCCGGATCTGCCGGTACTTCGGGTACCGCGCGGCCAGCAGCCGCAGTTGCGCCACGTGCTCGCGCGCCAGCCACTCCCACCGCTCGCCGTGCAGCCGCCGGATCCCCGGGTCGGTGAAGATCAGGTGCGCGATCGTCCGCCGCTCCTCCGGGATCGCCCCGAAGTCCCCGAACACCGCCGCGGCCAGCGTGTTCCAGGCCAACACGTTCGCGTGCCGGCCCAGCACGAACGCCGGGGTCAGCACCATCGAGTCGAGCAACCGCCGCAGCCCCGGCCTCACCGGCCCCTGCGTCACGTCCTGGCACCGGTGCGCCGGCCGTACCAGCGCGTGCAGGTAGCTCCGCTCATCCGCGCTCAGCCGCAGCGCGTCGGCGATCGCGTCCAGCACCTCGGCCGACACGTGCCGCCCGCGCCCCTGCTCCAGCCGCGTGTAGTGCGCCACGCTCACCCCGGCCAGCAGCGCCAGCTCCTCCCGTCGCAACCCGCGCACCCGCCGCGTGCCGTTGCTCCCGTACGGCAGGCCCTCCGGGCGGACCCTTGCGCGCCTGGACTTCAGGAACTCGCTCAGTTCGAGATCACGGTCCATGTGTTCAATTCTTGCCTACTCACTTTCCGGACCTGGTTGTCGCGCCTGCCTCTGAACCAGGCTCGCGCTCATGAGACTGTTCCTGCTCGGGCTCGGCGCCCTGATCACCGCCATCGACTTCACCATCGTCTACGTCGCCCTGCCGCAGATCGCGCGCGATGTCGGCTTCTCCGCGACCGGCCTGCAGTGGGTTGTCACCGCCTATGCCGTCCCCTTCGGCGGGCTGCTCCTGCTCGGCGGCCGTCTTGCCGACCTGGTGGGCCGTCGCCGGATGTTCGTCGCGGGCATGATCCTGTACGGCGTGGCGTCGACGTTGGGCGGCTTGAGCGGTTCGCCGGGGTGGTTGATCCTTGCGCGTGTCCTCCAGGGCGTCGGCGGGGCGCTCCTCATGCCCGCCACCCTCTCCCTGGTGGCCACCCTGTTCGACGAGGGGCCCGCCCGGAACCGGGCCATGACCGTCTGGGCCGTCTGCGGCGCCGGCGGCCTCAGCCTCGGCGCGTTGCTGGGCGGGGTGCTCACGGGGTACTTCGGCTGGTCCGCCGTCTTCTTCGTCAACGTCCCGATAGCCGCGGCCGGCGCTCTCCTAGCCCTCACCGTCCTCCCCGCAAGTGCCCCACCCCTCCCTGCCGCCGCGTCGCCTCTCCCCGGGAGTGCCCCGTCCCTCCCCGGCGACCGTCGCTTCGACCTCCCCGGTGCTTTGCTGGGCACCCTGGGCGTCACCGGCCTCATCCTGGCCCTCACCCAGGGCCCTGTCTGGGGCTGGCCCACCTCGGGCCTGCTCGCCGCAGCCTCCCTCGCCGCCCTGGGCGCCTTCCTCCTGATCGAGTCCCGCACCCGCAACCCGCTCATGCCGCTCCGCCTCTGGTCCAACCCTCACACCCGCACCGCGGCTCTGGCCATCCTCGTGTACGGCATGACATTGCAGAGCGTCCCGTACTTCCTGACCCTCTACTTCCAGGACGTCCTCGGCTACGCCGCCCTCCAGTCCGGCCTGGCCTTCCTCGGCCCGACCCTCGGCATCACCGCCGGCAACCTCCTCAGCGAACGCCTCCTCACCAGGCTGGGGCTACGCCGTACCCTCCTGATCTCCCTCGTCACCGGCGTCGCCGGAACCGCCCTCCTAGGCCTCTCCCTCACCCCGGACGGCACCTACCTCACCCTCTTGGCCGGGCTGCTCGGCTTCGGCCTCGGCTCCGGCCTGTCGTTCAACACCCTGTTCATCCTCGCCTCCACCGGCGTCCCCGCCACCGACCAGGGCGCCGCCTCAGGCCTGTCCACCACCGTCCTCCAGGCCGGCAGCGGCACCGGCCTGGCCCTCCTCATCCTCATCTCCGGCACGGACGGCACCCCCGACCTCCGCCTCGCCGTCCTCACCGCCGCCCTCTTGGCTGTGACCGCCCTGATCCTCCCCCTGCGCCGGAAAACACGAGAAGCCGCCGCCCCGAACCTCTGATCGGGACGTACGGCCAAGTGCCCTGGACTCCCCCTCCAGGCGGGGACCAGTCAGCGGTAGTTCGTGAACTGCAGGGCGAGGTCGAGATCCTTGCCCTTGAGCAGGTTGATGATCTCCTGCAGGTCGTCCTTCTTCTTGGAGCTGACCCGGAGCTCGTCCCCCTGGATCTGCGCCTTGACGCCCTTGGGACCCTCGTCCCGGATGATCTTCGAGATCTTCTTGGCGTTCTCCTGGTCGATGCCCTCCTTGAGCGCCACGACCAGGCGGTACTCCTTGCCAGACAGCTTCGGCTCGCCCGCGTCGAGGGTCTTCAGCGACAGGCCGCGCTTGACGACCTTCTCCTTGAACACGTCGAGTGCGGCGTTCGCGCGCTCCTCGCTGTTGGCCTTGATCTCGATGCTCTCCCCGGACCAGTTGATGCTCGCCCCGGTGCCCTTGAAGTCGAAGCGGTGCCCGAGCTCCTTGGCGGCCTGGTTCAGGGCGTTGTCGACCTCCTGCCGGTCGATCTTACTGACCACGTCGAAACTGCTGTCGGCCATCGGTATGGGTGTCCTCTCTTCTTCCCTCTCCGACCTTAGCGCCCTGTGACGCCCGGCCTGCGGGACAAACCGGTGTCACGTGCACGTGGGAAGTCCGCTATGCTTCTACCTGTCGCCGCGAGAGCGGATGGCACGGCAGGTTGCCCGAGTGGCCAATGGGAGCGGACTGTAAATCCGTCGGCTTAGCCTACCCAGGTTCGAACCCTGGACCTGCCACACCTCATGAAAGAGGCCTTGGAGCTGCATCAACGCGCTCCAGGGCCTTTTTCGTCTTGTTCCGGCCTGTACGTTGATCAACGGGTTGCTACGGGTGGCTAGGCGCGATGTGTGCCCAGTTTCCGGGGCGCCTCACCACCAACTCCCGGCCGATGCCAGCGGGCATTGCCTTGCATGAAGGCTTCGGCAAAGCGCACATGTACGCGCAAACGTGTGTCAGGTGTGGCCGAAAGTGCACGGCTTTCAGGGCCGGGCGAGAAATGCCTCGACGTCGGAGGCCAGGGCGGTCAGGTACTGCCCACCCTCGATCCAGGTGGTGATGGAAACCTCCCATGCTGCTCGCTGCGGGAACCAGGGGCGGAGCTTCCAGGTCAGCTCGACGTGACCGCCGGAGTGGAAGTCGGCTTCGAGAGTGAGCTGGTTGGTATGCCAGGTGCGCTTTCCGGGCCATCCGCGGAAGTCGTCGGCGAGTTGTTGCAGGAAGGCGGCGAGGTCACCGGCGCCGTCCCAGATCGAGACGGTCACGTCGGGGATCGCCGCGCGCAGCCCGTCGGCTTTGGCCTCGATGGAGAAGACGGTCTCGTCGCCATCGAGGAATTGCCTGTTGCTGAGCTGGACGAGGAGATCGGGGTCTTCCGAGCAGCGGATCAGCACGTCGGGTGGCCTGGCTTGGCCGTCGTGATCTTTGTCGTCCACGGGAGCAGGATAGTCAGGGACGATCGTCGCGGCGGGCGTTGCCGGGAGGCAGGGGCTCCACGTTGACCCGGTCAGCGAGATGGATCATGACGCTTTCGGGGGTCATCCCGAACGGGGCGGCGAGGACTTTGGGTCGCGGGTGTTGGCGGGATCGACCAGGCAGCCGCTGCGGCTGACCGCGTGCCAGGCTTTGGCCGCGAGGGACCAGGGGTGCAAGGCGTCGACGACGCCCGGCCGGGCACAGCAAGATCACCGACCACCCGGTCGATGTCCTTCGGGGTCACCTCCCGCGGCGGCTGGCCCAGCGCCCCTGAAGAACTTGAGCGTCTCTGTGCGGCTATCGTTGACCGCCTCGCTTTCGGCGCGGTCGACCACCTGCTCCGCCTTGCGTTCCGGCGCCTCTCTCGCGCGGTCGTAAGGAGCACGGCCAGCCCGGGGGTGTCCGCACCTGCGAGGTCGCGAAGCGATTTACCTGGGCTGAGAGTCGGGCGGCCCCTGGTTGGGCTGCTCTGGCTCGCCGATGCATGAATGGGACAGCCCAGTCAGGGTTTTGCGTCGAGGGTGCGGGTGATGGCGTTGACCCGTTCGATTCGGCCGTCGCGGGCGTATTCGGCGAACAGGTGGACCACTACTTTGATCACCTTGTCCTTGCGGGTGAGGGCGGTCATGGTGAAGCGGGCGGCGGCTCTGTGGCCGTCGGTCAGGGTTTCGTGGATCTGGATGTCGAGGTGCTTGGTGGTTTTACGGGCTGGGGTGGTGTGGTCGATGAGGCGTTGGCGGTCGAGGGTGATGCCGTCGTTGCGGTACTGGAAGGTGGGGGTGTAGTAGCGGTCGATGATCGAGGCGGGGTCGTCTTCGCTGAAGGCCAGTTCGTACGGCAGGCGGGTGAGGTAGGCATGGAAGTCGGGGGTTTCCATGGCTTCGATGGTGGCGGGGTTGGGCGGCGGGTGCGTCGTCCTGGGGGAGACGGTGGCGTACTGCCGGTGGAGTACGCCTCCGGGGGCCACACAGGGGAGGGGTACGGTCTGAAGGTGGGTGGGCTGGAGGAAGTGCTGGACGGGGTGGCTGCGGGGCGGATGCCGGAGCCGGGGGCGGGGCCGACGATCCTTGCGCAGCCGTCGGAGCGGGATGCGGGGGTGATGGCGTTCACCGCGCATTCGGTGGTGTTCGTGGATGTGGATCGGGAGTGGATCCGGGCTCAGGTGGATGTGGCGGATCTGTCGGCTGCGTTGAATCCGCCGTTCCTGCGGGAGCTGGAGGTTCGGACGGGGCGGCGGGTGAACAACGTCGATCTGCTGGCGCTGGGTCAGCCGTTGGTGGGGGAGCCGGCGGTGGAGTTGGCCGAGGTGATGGACCGGGGGCATCCGCGGGTACGGCGGGCGTTGCGGCATCGGGACGACGTGCGGGTGTGGACGTGTCCGGGTGGGGTGCTGGCGGTGGGGCGCGGGGTGGCGGGGCGGTGGGAGGTTGCCGTCGAGGTGGCGGAGGAGAGCCGGGGGCGTGGGGTGGGGCGGGCGTTGGCTGAGGCGGCGCGGTATTTGACCCCGGGGCCGGTGTGGGCGCAGATCGCTCCCGGGAACGCGGCCAGTGTGCGGGCGTTTCTGGCGGCGGGGTATGTGCCGGTGGGGGCGGAGGCCTTGTTGGTGCCGCCGCATTTGGCCTGACGCACGTCGAAGCCGGTCTAGGGCTGGGAAGGCTCCCGGGCCGGGTGGTGGGGCATCCACTTGTGGTTGATCTCGGCCTGGAGGTCGACGTCGTGGTGGCGGGCGAGCAGCAGCAACTGGCACAACACGTCCGCCAGCTCGGACCGGAAGGCCTGGTCGAGTTCGGCCGGGGTGTGGCCCTTGTCGCGGGCCTGGCCGGTGCGCATGAGGTAGGCCTGGGTGAGCTCGCCGAGTTCCTCGTGCACCTTGAGCAGGAACCGCGAGGAGTCCCGGTGGATGCCGTGGCGCTGGGCGTAGTGGCTGGAGATGGCTTCGAGGTCGTCGGTGAGACGGGCCAGGTAGGAGCCGCTCATCGGGCGAGGTCCTCGAAGAGGGTGTCGACCAGGCGGCGGGAGGACTCGGCGATCTCGTCGACGTAGGAGTCGAGCACGGATAAGGCGTCGTCGAGGTTGTGCAGGGTGCGCGGCGGGAGGGACAGGAGTTCGGAGTCCTCGACGGCGGCGGTGCCGGAGACGGTGAAGGAGTCGCCGGTGAAGCCGAGCGTGACGGCGAAGTGCACCTCGCGGCCGTCGGGGAGGGTGAAGACGGTCCCGGCGACGGCGCCACCGGCGGGGAGCAGGTAGGAGAAGGCCTGGTGCCGCACGTAGGGATGGTGCAGTTCGGTGAAGACCGCCACGGTTTGCCCCAGGGCGGCGAGCACCGCGCCCGCCGCCTGGCTGTCGCTGTCCACATCCCGAGGGTAGATCAGCGCCCTGACAAGCCTCTACGCATTGCCCGGTTTCCAAGGACAAGTCCGATAATCGCGAACACGGTCGCGCCGGCTGCGCCGTACAGGATGGAGAGGTTCTGGAAGGAGCCGGCGAACAGGGCGCGCTCGGCGGAGACGATGTGGGCGAGCGGGTTGGCGGCGCCGACGGCGCGGAGCCAGGCGGGTCCGGAGTCGAGGGGCAGGAGCACGCCGGACAGCAGCAGCATCGGGAAGATCAGGAGCTGGCTCACGACGTAGAAGAGCGTGCCGCTCGGCGCGGACTTGATGGCCAGCACGAAGGAGAGCGAGCTCAGCCCGAGCCCCAGCACGACCAGGAGCGCCAGGCCGGCCAGGATGCCGAGCGGGTGCAGCTCGAAGCCCAGCGGTACGGCCAGCACCACGATCAGCACGGCCTGCGCGAGCAGGACCGAAGACTCCTTGAGCGCCCGGCCGGCCAGCAGCGCGGTGCGGTTGAGCGGCGTGACGGTGAGGCGTTCCATCGAGCCGGACATCAGCTCGACCAGCAGGTGGTAGCCGGATCCGAGCGGCCCCATCAGGCACATCATCACGAGGATGCCCGGCACGAACCACTGCCAGTCGCCCCCGCCGGGCAGCAGCGAGCCGAAGATGAACAGGAAGAAGAGCGGCTGGCCCATCTCGAAGAGGAGCGAGACCGGTTCGCGCAGGGACGGGGTGATCTCCCGGGTGAAGACGGTCGCGGTGTCACGCAGGATCATCGAGGGCCCTTCCGGTGAGGGTGAGGAAGACGTCGTCGAGGGTCGGCCGGGCGGTCTCGGCGCTGGTGACCTTGGCGCCGGCGGCGTCGAGGGCGCGCAGGTAGTCGGGCAGGGCCCGGTCGGCGTGCGCGACGCGGACCTGCACGAGGTGGTCGTCGGCGACGGGTTCGGCGGAGATCACCTCGGCGCCCATGCGGTCGGCGACGGTCCGCGCGGCTACGGCGTCGTCGACGGTGATGGTGATGCGGTCGCCGGCGAGCTCGCCCTTGAGCTTGGCCGCCGTGCCGTCGGCGATGATCCGCCCGCCGTCGATGATGATCACCCGTTCGGCCATGGTGTCCGCCTCGGCCAGGTAGTGCGTGGTGAAGAAGAGCGTGGTGCCGAAGTCGGCGCGCAGCCGCAGGATGTGCTGCCAGACCTCGGCGCGGCCGGTGGGGTCGAGGCCGGTGGTGGGTTCGTCGAGGAAGAGCAGGCCGGGCCGGTGGATAAGGCCGAGCGCGATGTCGAGGCGGCGGCGCTGGCCGCCGGACAGGGTGCCGGGCTTGCGGGTGGCGAAGGGCACCAGGTCGAGCAGGTCCATGACCTCCTGGGCGCGGCGGCGGGCGTCGGCGCGGCGCAAGCCGTACGCGAGCCCCTGGGTGACCAGCTCGTCGCCGGCGCGGAAGTTCTCGCCGGCGCTGCTGCCCTGGCCGACGTAGCCGATGCGGGCGCGGACGGCGGCCGGGTCGGTGGCGACGTCGTGACCGGCGACCACGGCGCTGCCGGACGTGGGTGGGAGCAGGGTGGTGAGCATGCGCAGCGTCGTGGATTTCCCGGCGCCGTTGGGGCCGAGGAAGGCCACCAGCGAGCCGGCCTCGATGTCGAGGTCGATGCCGCGCACGGCGTGGACGGTCTGTTTCTTGATGGTGAAGTCGCGGGCCAGGCGACGGGTGTGGATCAACGTGGCTCCTTCCGGGCATGCCGAAGAAACCCCTGTTCGGGGCGGGTTCGGCGATGAATTCATTCTTGGTGGCTGCCATTTGTTTTGGCAAACGCGAATGTCGCGTTCATATTCGCCTCTGACCTGCGCGAATACGTAAGGGAAAAGGCGCTGAGATGGCCTTTCAAAAAAACCGGAACTTGCGCTGTTTGCGGCGTTCCGTCAGGATCTTCCCCGCAACCCGTGAGGAAGGACGCGCCTGATGAGACGTTTGGTGCTGGTGGCGGCTGGTGTGGCGCTCGGGATCCCGCTGTTCGCGGGCAGCGCCCAGGCTCTGAACGGCGTGCCCGGCGTCGACGTGAGCAACTGGACCGGCGAGGTCGACTGGCCGTCCGTGGCCGCCGGAGGCGGCAAGTTCGCCTTCGTCCAGGCCACCGAGGGCAGCGACTGGACGAGCCCGCACTTCCAGGCCCAGTACGGCGGAGCCGCCGCGGCCGGCCTCATCCGCGGCGCCTACCACTTCGCCATGCCGCACACCTCGGACGGCGGCCAGCAGGCCGAGCATTTCGTGGCGAACGGCGGCAAGTGGACGAACGACGGGCAGACCCTGCCGGGCGTGCTGGACGTGGAGGACAACCCGTACCAGGACAAGAACGGCAAGAACAGCTGCTACGGCCTCTCCGCCAAGGAGATGGTCGCTTGGATCAAGGACTTCACCACCACCTACCGCCGCAAGACCGGCCGGCACGCGATCATCTACACCACGACGAGCTGGTGGCGCACCTGCACGGGCGACTCGACCAAGTTCAAGGCCAACCCGCTGTGGCTGGCGCGCTGGGGCGGCGAGCCGGGTGAGCTGCCGGCGAGCTGGAGCGCCCACACCTTCTGGCAGTCGGCGGACAAGGGGCCGCTGGTCGGCGGCCAGAACAGCTTCAACGGCAGCGAGGAGCAGCTCAAGGAGCTGGTCAGCCCGCCGGCCGAGATCACGCTGGGCGGCGGGATCAAGGGGCGGACCAGTTACACGCTGACCGTGTCCAACACCGGACCACACGCGATGACCAACATCCGGGTCAGCGGCCGGGCCTTCGGCGGGACGGTGCGGACGGCTCCGGGGTGCAAGTTCAGCGGAACCGCCGTCAAGTGCGTGATCCCGCAGCTCAAGCCGGGGCAGCGGGCGCGGATCCAGGTCGTGCTCAAGGCCAAGGCTCGGGGTGCGGTCGGGATCAAGTTCACCGTGGGCGAGGCGGAGTACACCCTCAAGGCCTGAGCCCCGGCGCAGCGCCCCGCAAAGGGGTGATAAATCGCGGTTGATCAGGACATACTTGGTCCGATCATCATGCTGCGCATCCACGTCCTCGGACCGCTCCAAGTCACCCTAGACGGCCGCCGGATCGACCTCGGCACCTCCCGCCAGCGGGCGGTGCTCGCCCGCCTGGTCGCGGCCGGCGGCGAGGTCGTGTCCACCGACCGTTTCATCGACGACCTGTGGCAGGGCCAGCCGCCGCCCAAGGCGCTGGCCGCGCTGCAGGTCTACATCTCCAACCTGCGCCGCGCCACCGAGCCCGGGCGGGCTCCGCGCACTCCGGCCACGGTGATCGTCAGCACGCCGCCGGGGTACCGCCTCAGCCTGCCGGTCGAGGCGGTCGACGCCTGGCGGGCGCGTCCGCTGATCGAGCAGGCCGCCGCCGTCCTGGAGCAGGGGCGGGCCGAGCAGGCGCTGGTTCTCCTCGACGAGCTGCGCGGGTTGTGGCGGGGGGCCGCCTTCGGCGAGTTCCCGGACGACTGGGCCGCACCCGAGGCGGTGCGGCTGGCCGAGCTGCGGCTGCTGGCCTTGGAATACCGGGCGGAGGCCGAGCTGCTCCTGGGCCGGCCCGCCCAGGTCGTGCCCGAGTTGCGGAGCCACGTCAACGCCTATCCGTTGCGGGAGAACGGGGTGCGGTTGCTGGCCCTGGCGCACTACCGCTCCGGCAGCCAGGCCGAGGCGCTGGCGGTGTTGCGCGAGGCGCGGCGGACGCTGGCCGACGAGCTCGGCGTCGACCCCGGGCCTGCCCTCCAGGCGCTCGAACGGGACATCCTCCACCAGGATCCCGGCCTGCAGTCGCCCCCGCTGGTCAGGCCGGAATCGGAGCCGCCCGCGCCGGTGCCGCCTGCCGTACCGAGGCTGGAGCTGGTGGGGCGCGCTCGGGAGCTGGCCGTGCTGCGGGAGGCCCGCGCGGGCGTCGTATGGCTGGCGGGCGAGCCGGGAGCGGGCAAGAGCACGCTCGCCGAGGCGTTCGCGGCGGAGGCGGCCGCGGCCGGGCGGCGGGTCGCGGTGGGCCGCTGCCCCGAGACGGACGGCGGAGCACCGCCCGCGTGGGCGTGGAGCGAGGTCGTCCGCACCCTGGACCACAACGCACCGCCCGAAGCCGCTCCGGGCGCCCGCTTGGCGCCGCTGCTGCGCGACGGTGAGCCGATCGCCAGCCAGTTCCAGCTCGCCCGCGCCCTCGCCGAGCACCTGGCCGCCCGCACCCCGCTGGTGATCGTCCTGGAGGACGTGCACCGGGCCGACAGCGAGACCCTGTACCTGCTGCGCGCGGTCGCCACCGCCGCGCAGGACCTGCTGATCGTCGCCACCCACCGCCCCTCGGAGGCCACCGACGAGCTGCGCGCCACGCTGGCCGCCCTCGCTTCGGCCAGCCGGCACGTCGAGCTCACCAAGCTGGCCGGCCCCGACGTCGGCCGGCTCCTGGCCAGCGTCTCCGGGCTCACCCTCGACGAGCCCACCGTGCGCACCGTCGCCGAGCGCACCGACGGCAACCCGCTGTACGTCTGCGAGATCGCCCGCCTGCTGGCCACCGACGGCCCGCAGGCGGCCCACGCCCTCCCGCCCGGCGTCCGCGACCTGATCCGGCGGCGCATCTCGCGGCTGCCCGCCACCGCGCAGACCGTGTTGCGCAACGCCGCCACCGTCGGCCGCGAGGCGGAGGTGGACGTGCTGGTCCACATGCACGAGGGCGACGAGGACACCGTGCTCGACGGCCTGGAGGCGGCGGTGCTGACCGGCCTGCTCACCGAGCCCGGCCCGGGCCGGGTGCGTTTCGCGCACGTGCTGGTCAGGGAGACGCTCTACGAAGGTACGGCCCGCATCCGGCGCACCCGGGTGCACGGCCGCGTCCTGGCGGCGCTGGAGGCGGTTCGGCCCGACGACCTGCCGGCTCTGGCGCACCACGCGCTGCAGGCCGCTTCCCCGGACGCGGTGCGCTACGCCGCGGCGGCAGCCGTACAAGCCTCTGGCCTGCACGCCCACCGCGAGGCCGCGGAACTGCGGCGGGCCGCACTGGACCTCGCGACCGACGACCGGACCCGGCTGGAGCTGATGTGCGGCCTGGTCTCCTCGCTCGGGCACGCCGGCGACGGCCTGGGCGCGCTGGCGGTACGGCGGGGCGCGATCGAGCTCGGCAGCCGCATCGGCGACCGCGTCCGCGCGCTGACCTGCTACGACGCCCCGGTGAGCTGGTCGCTGCAGGAGAACCGGGCGCTGGACGTGCCGTTCGTGGCCGCGGTCGAGGCCGAACTGGCGATCACCGCCGACGCCGAGACGCGCTGCCGGCTGCTGGCCGCGCTGGTCTTCGCGGTGGAGGGGCACGACGAGGAGCGGACCGGCGAGGCCTCGCTGGAGGCGGTACGGCTGGCCCGCGAGCTCGACCGGCCCGACCTGCTCTGCCTCGCGCTCAACGCCAGGTACTTCGCCGTCCTGCACCCCGCGGGCCGCGACGAGCTGGCCGCGATCGGCGCGGAGCTGCTGGAGCTGGGCGAGCGGCACCGGCTGGTCGGCTACCTGATGCAGGGCCACCACACGCTCATGCTGGTGGCGCTCGGCCGCAACGACCTGGCCGCCGCGGCCTACCACGCCGGGCAGGGCGTCGCGATGGCCAGCAGCGGCCAGCTCGGCATGGCCCTGGTCGTGCTGGGCTTCTTCACCGCGGCGCGGCACCTGGTCGCGGGCGAGTTCGACGAGGCCGAGCGGCTGTACACCGAGCTGGCGGAGACGCTCGGCGACGGCGGCGGCATCAACGCGGCGGCCATGGGCGTCACCTGCCGGGCGGTCGTCCGGCTCACCCGCGGCGACCTGCACCGCTCCCGTGAGGAGCTGGCGGCCTTCACGGCCCTGCTGCCGCCCGAGACCGGGCTGAACGAGATCTACGCGCTCGTCCTGCTGCGCGACGGCGAGCCCGAGCGGGCCAGGCAGGTGTGGCGGCCGGACGTGGTCTTCGCCCTGGACTACTACTGGCTGGTCATGACCGGCTTGCGGGCGGTGACCGCGATGACCTTCGGCGACCGCGAGGTGGCCGAACGGTGTTACGAGGAGCTGCTGCCCTGGTCCGGGGAGATGGCCGGGCTGCACAGCGGCTCGGTCACCCTCGGCCCGGTGGCCTTCCTGCTCGGCGAGCTGGCCGAGTCGCTCGGCCGCGACGGCCGGGCGCACTTCGAGCAGGCCCTGGCGGTGGCCCGGACCCTGGGCTCGGCCTACTGGAGCGATCAGGCGCTCTCGAAGATCAACCGCTGACGCCGCTCGTGCCCCCGGCGGACCAGCGCGAGCAGGAGCGAGAGCACCGGCCCGGCCGCCTTCCGGAGTGCGGCCAGCTCTTCCGGCAACGCGTACTGGCCGATGCGCGGCAGGTCGAAGCGCAGGTCGGCGCCCTTGCGGACGGCGGCCTCGACCTTCGCCCACTCCTCGCCGGACACGTACGCCTCGATCACCGGGAAGATCGTCTTCTCCTCCTCCGCGATGTGCTCGTCCAGCAGGTCCGCGAGGCGGGCCAGGGCGACCGCCAGCGGCGTCAGGGCGGCCCGGTCGGCGCCGATCTGGGCCGCCGCAGCGGTGATCTCGTCGAGCAGCGGATCGAGCTCCCGGTGGTCGTCGGTGAGGTCGCTCAGATCCACCTCGGCTGACGCGCAGCGGACGAGCACCGGCCAGAGCACCTCGTCCTCCATCGTGTGATGGTGGTGGATGCCCGCGCAGAGCCGGGACACGAAACCAGCCAGCGCGGCCAGCCGGGCGGCGGACGCCCGCTGCCTGCCCTCGGCGAGCTCGGCCGTGACCGTGGCCAGGCGCCTGACGTCGCCGCGCATGGCCCGGTGAGTGATGCGGAATCCGACTAGATCTGGCTTTTTCATGCTCCCAGCCTGCGGAGTGCTGCTTAGGTGGCACTTGGGACCCACTTGGTATGACGTGTAACGCGTGAGCCGTACGGAAAATGAGAGACCCGGGCGCTACTGTGAGCCGCTATGGACAGGCGGTGGGTGGGGCCGGACGGCTTCGAGGTGGCTCCGGCCATCCGGGCCGGGCGGCAGGTGCTCAGGGTGCGGAGGCACGGCTGGCTGATCGCCGACTGCCTCTCCGTCGAGCAGGTGGCTCGATTCGTCGACCTCGCCGACCTGTGCGAGGTGGTCCCGCTGCCCACGCGCAGCCGCTTTCAAGCCGTCGGATAACCACGCGGCGGCTTTCCTCACCTAACGTGACGGCATGAAGCTCCACGTCGTCGCGGCTCTGCTGCTGCTGTCCGCCTGCGCCCCCGGGGTGCGGGTCGAGGGCGAGGCGCCCGTGGCGCCGCGGGGACCCGTCTACGTGCTCGCCTACATGGGCGACGCCCTGCAGCGGCCCACCAGCCTCGCCCTGACCGAGTTCAGCGGCATGACCGGCGTGCGCTGGACCTCCTGGGGCGACGAGCGCGCCACCGGCACCGGCACCCTGCACGGCACCTGGTGCCGCACCGAGGCCGAATGCGCGCGGGGCCTGCCCGCCACGCTCGTGCTCAGCGGCCTGCGCCGGCTCGAACGCACCGGCTACTACAGCCGCTTCACCGTCACCACCACCCCGCCGCCCGGCGAGGACCTCACCGACGGCCGCCTGGAGGTGCCGCCCCGATGACCACCCACGTGCTGCTGGTCGAGGACGACGCGGTCATCCGCGAGGCCACTCAGCTCGCGCTGGAGCGGTACGGCATGCGCGTCCGCACCGCCGACGACGGGCTCGCCGGCCTCGACCTCTTCCGCGCCCAGCCTACCGACGTCGCCGTGCTCGACGTGATGCTCCCGCACCTCGACGGCGTCAGCCTCGCCCGGCGCATCCGCGAGGCCGGGCACGTGCCGATCATCATGATCTCGGCGCGGACCGACTCCATCGACGTGATCAACGCCCTCGAAGCCGGCGCCGACGACTACGTCACCAAGCCCTTCGACCTGGCCGTCCTGCATGCGCGCATCCGTGCCGTGCTCCGCCGCCAGGCGCCCGTCGCCGAGCCGTCGGTGGTCGCCTTCGGCGACCTCACCGTCGACACGCTCTCCATGGAGGTACGGCTCGGCGGCGCGCTGGTGGCTTTGACGCCGACCGAGCTCAAGCTGCTGCTGGAGTTCGCCGCCCAGCCCGGTGTCGTGCTCTCGCGGGACACGCTGCTGGCGCACGTCTGGGACTACACCTGGGAGGGCGACACCCGCGTCGTCGACGTGCACGTCCAGCGGTTGCGGGCCAAGATCGGCAACGAGCGGATCGAGACCGTGCGCGGTTTCGGGTACAAGCTGAGGCGTTGATGGGGCTCCGCGGACGTATCGCCCTGGCCTTGGCGGGCACCGCCGTCCTCGTCGCCGCGGCCATCGGGGTGCTCGTGCACGTCCACACCTCCGGCAGCCGGCTCGACGCGGCCCGGACGGAGCTCGACCGGCACCTGGTCACCCTGCTCGAACGGCAGCTCGAAGGCCAGGACGCCGGGCTGCACATCGGCGACCCCGCCCTGCCCCTACCCCTCGCCGCGGTGCTCGCCGCCCGGCCCGTCCGTGCCACCTACCTGGAGGGGGACCGGCTGTGGGCGGCGGCCCGGGTGGGGGAGTCCGTCTACTCGCTCAGCCGCTCCTACCGGCCCGAGCTGGCCTCCCAGGCGGCCCTCGACCGTGCCCTGGTGGGCTCGGGCCTGCTTGCCACGGTGGCCGCCTCCCTGCTCGGCGTCGCCGTCGCCAACGGCCTGAGCCGCCGCCTCCGCACCGTCGCCCGCACCGCCGCCGCCATCACCGCCGGCGACCTGAGCGCCCGCGTCACGCCCCGGCTGGTGGGGGAGACGGCCGCCAAGGAGAGGGCGCCCGGGCAGGCCCAGCGGACGGCTGCCAGTCGGGGCGAGGCGGCGGACGCCCGGTGGACCGAGGCGCGCACAGCGGGGCGGCCCGAGGTGGTCGCGGCTGGGCGAGGTGACGGGTCGGCGGGGCAGGATGAGGTGGCGGCTCTGGGCCGGGCGCTCGACGGGATGGCCGACGCGCTGCAGGCCCGGCTGGAGGCCGAGCGCCGGGTGACCGCCGACATCGCGCACGAACTGCGCACCCCGGTGGCCGGGCTGGTCGCCGCGGCCGAACTGCTCCCACCGGGGCGACCCACCGAGCTGGTGCGCGACCGGGCCGCGGTGCTGCGGCGGCTGGTCGAGGACGTCCTGGAGGTCGCCCGCCTCGACTCCGCCACCGAACGCCCCTCCCTGGAACCCCGCCTGTCCGCCACCCTGGCCCGCCGCGCCCTCACCTCCCTCCACCTGGGAGAGGGCGAGCCCGGCTCCCCACGGGAGACGGCTGAGGCCACCGATACGGAGCCGAGCGTGCTCCCGGAGGCAGCCGGAGCCGCGGAACGGCCGGAGGTGGGCAGGGGTGCCCAGGCCGGGGTGCGGTTGCGGGACGGTGCGAAGCCGGGGGTGCGGCTGGGGGGTGGGCCGGAGTCTCGGGTGAAGTTGGAGGTGGTGAGGGACGCCGAGGTGGTGACCGATCCCAGGCGGGTCGAACGCATCCTGGCCAACCTCGTAACCAACGCCCTCCACCACGGCGCGCCCCCGGTGACCGTCACCGTGGACGGCCCGGTGATCTCGGTCGCCGACCACGGCCCAGGCTTCCAGCCCGCCCTCCTGGACCGCCTCCGCGAGCACGGCCCGCAGCGGTTCGAGAGCGGCGCGACAGCCCGGGGAACGGGTGTCGGCCTGGGCCTGACGATCGCCGCCGGCCAGGCCCGCCTCCTCGGCGCCACGCTCGAGTTCGCCAACACCGGCGAGGGCGCGATCGTCGTCCTCCGGTTGCCGGGTTCGAGTTCGCATCATCGCTGAGGGCCGTGTATGGTTACACCTGTCCGCAGCGCAGACAGCAAAACGGACAGGCCCCTATAGCTCAGTCGGCAGAGCGTCTCCATGGTAAGGAGAAGGTCAACGGTTCGATTCCGTTTGGGGGCTCCACGCCTGACACGGCACGACGCCCGGTCCGAAGTATTCGGAGCCGGGCGTTTCTCGTTGTCCCCCAAGGATCGGCTGAGGCTGCCCACGCCCGGCCCTGAGGCGGGCCGGGCGTCCCCCACATCGGGCGTTCCCTGCGGCAGGCGTCCCGCAGCGGGTGGATGATGCCCCTTCGACGGTAACTCCAGCCATTGCGGATGGCCAGAACGTCCCGTTTGACGTGTCCCTCACGATCGTTGTCACCGGCCGCGGCGGCGATTTCAGGTTGGGGAGGTTCGTGAGGCATACTGGAAGTACCCCATCCGATCAGGTGAAGTACGAAGGTGCTCCCAAGGTCGGGTATCCTCGTCGGGCCGGGTATGTTGTGCTCGGCAAAGGCGGAGTAGCTCAGTCAGGCAGAGCAAACGGCTCATAATCGTTGTGTCGCCGGTTCAAGTCCGGCCTCCGCTACTACCCACTCCCGAGCTTCACGGCTCGGGCATGGGTGTGTCCCAGTCCCGAACGTAGAAAGGCACTCCCACGTGGCTGCCACCGACGTTAGGCCGAAGATCACGCTGGCCTGCCAGGAGTGCAAGCACCGCAACTACATCACGCGGAAGAACCGGCGCAATGACCCGGATCGGCTTGAGCTGAAGAAGTACTGCCCCAACTGCCGCACCCACCGCGCTCACCGCGAGACGCGATAGGCCGGTGCCGCAAGGCATCCCCCGGGCAGGCTTGAGCCGCGCGATGTCGCGGCACTCCTGACTCAACCGGCGTTCTCTGGGGAGAGCGCCGGTTTGCTGTGTTACCCCCGACACCCTGTCTGGCCTCGCCAGGCGGGGTTTTCGGCTTTCCCCGCGCGTGGTGGGCGTGGGGGTTCGTGGGGATGATCGTGGAGGTCAGCGGGGTTTGTCTCCCGTTCCTGGGGACAGGAGAAGGTCCAGGGCGACAAGACCTAGGGGAGTCGATATGGGCCTGGACGACAAGGTGGACAACAAGGCCGAGGAGCTCGGCGGCAAGGTCAAGGAAGGTGTCGGTCGGGCGACCGGCGACCGGAGCCTTGAGGCCGAGGGGCATGCTGACCAGAGCAAGAGCAAGGTCAAGCAGGCCGGCGAGAAGATCAAGGACGCGGCCAAGAACGTGAAGGACGCGATCACGCCTGACAACAAGGACCGTCGCTAGGCGCACGCGCCACCACACGGTCATACGGCCAACGCGGCCACGCGGTCGCCTGGTCAACGCGGCCACTCGGCCACTCGGCCACACTGAGAGGGCGGCATCCGGAGAGGGTGTCGCCCTCTCGCTGTCCCGGACCAGGAGAAGGACCGGGACTCCAAGGTCAACCGCCGCGCTCCCCGGTGGGTGCCAAGATCCCGACGAGGCGGGCGACAACCGAACGTTATTCTGTTAACGTCGCCCCATCAGCTCTGGACGCACGCACAAGGGGCAAGCATGGCCTTGAATCGTGACTTCGTCGGCCGCGAGTTCCCGCCCTCGGCGCCCTACGAGGTCAGCAGGGTGAAGATCCGCGAGTTCGCCGCCGCGATCGGTGACGACAACCCGATCTACCGCGACCGGGAGGCGGCCCAGGCGGCCGGGCATCCCGATGTGGTCGCACCTCCCACCTTCCCCATCGTGTTCAGCCTCTCCGGCGGCGGCGAAGCGCTCGCCAGCCCCGACCTGGGCCTCAACTACGCGATGGTGGTGCACGGGGAGCAGCGGTTCGAGTACACCCGCCCGATCCACCCGGGCGACCTGCTGGTCACCACCGCGAAGATCACCGACATTCGCAGCGCCGGACGCAACGAGCTGCTGACCATCCGCAGCGAGATCACTACGGTCGACGGCGAGCACGTGTGCACGACCTACAACACCATCGTCGAGCGGGGCGGAGCGGGCTGATGGCGGCGACGATCAAGTACGACGAGGTCGAGGTCGGGCAGGAGATCCCGGCGGCGGAGTACAAGGCGCGGCGGGTGAACCTGGTCATGTACGCCGGGGCGTCCGGCGACCTGAACCCGATCCACTGGAACGAGCGGTTCGCCAAGCAGGTCGGGCTTCCGGATGTGATCGCGCACGGGATGTACACGATGGCCCAGGCCGGGCGGTTCGTCACCGACTGGGCGGGTGATCCGGCGGCGGTGGTGGACTACGGTGTGCGCTTCTCGGCGATGGTGGTGGTCCCGGATGACGACGAGGGCGCGACGATCTCGGTCAGCGGGGTGGTCGAGGAGAAGCTGGAGGGCAACCGGGTGGTCGTGGGGCTGACCGCCAAGTCCGGCGACGCCAAGGTGCTGTCCCGGGCCCGGGCGGTGGTCCAACTCGCCTGACCCCGAGCCCACCTCCGGCGGCCGGGCGAGCCCGACCAGGGCTCACCTCCCGGGCAAGGCGAACCCGGCCCCGGGCTGACCTCCGGGGACTGGGCAGATTGTGGGGATTCGCTGGGGGTATGCGGGGGGACATGAGCGAAGCCCCTCGACATGTCAGCGAGCTCGCCGAGCGGCGGGCCAAGGCCAGAGCGGAGCGCGACTACGCCTCGGCGGACGCGCTCCGTGCCGAGATCGAGTCGGCCGGATGGGTCGTCCACGACACCGCGGACGGGTTCGCGCTGAGCGAGCGGCCCGCCTACGAGGTGTGGCCGAGCGTGCGGTCGATCCCGGTCTCGGCCATGACCGAGGACGAGCCCGCGGGCCACCTGCCTCCGCCTGCCGTACGGACCACCGGCACGGGCCGGGACACCGAGGGCGGCTCGTCCCGCACGGCCACCGGGTCCCGTCCCGACGTCGGCGCGGGCGCCGCCACTCCCGAGCACGACGGCGACCCCGCCCTCCGAGGTCGCTCGGACGGGGCGACAGCACGGCAAGGGGCCGAGGAGCGGCCGGCCGAGGACCTCGGGTTCGCCGGCGGGCCGCCGGCCAAGGTGCCGGACGACGACCTGCTGCACGCCCAGCGCCTGTGGGACGGCTCGATCGCGGCGAACCGCCTGGACGACGCCGGTGTCGCGATGACGCGGCGCCGGACCGAGGTGGCCGAGGTGACGGTGTCGGTCGGGCTGGTCGTGGACGGCTGGCCGGACGACCTCCGCACCTGCGTCGAATCGATCATCGAGCACACCACCGCCCGCGTCCTCCTGCTCGACCTGGGCAATGTGGACGGAGCCGGCGACGCGGCCCAGGAACTGGCCGAGCGCCACCCCGGCCGCATCACCGTCTGGCACGTCGCCGAGCAGCCGCACTGGCGAGGCGGGACCGCGGAATGGGGCGCTTGCCGTACCAAACTGTTGTATCTGGATGAAGCCGACGTGCACGTCCTGATGGAGACCTCCACCGTGTTCACCGGCGACGCGATCACGCCGCTGGTGGACGCGTTGAAGTCCGGTGCGGTGGCGGCGGGCTGGAAGGGCGTGGAGCCGTCCGCGGACGGGCACGACTGGCACGAGGCGGGGCCCGGCCCGGTGCGCGCGTTGCTGGGCTACCTGATGGCGGTACGGCGGAGCGCGGCGCTGACCGCCTTCCCGGACGGCGCCCGCTACTACCGCAACGCCGATCTGGAGTTCTCCCTGGCGCTGCCCGGCGAGCTGGTGGTGCCGGACGAACTGCTCCCGGTGGTCCAGGGCACGCACCGGGCCTACCACGAGGTCGATCCCGGCTACCGCGACCGGGAGTCGCGCCGGACCTACGACCGGGTCCTGCGCCTGTTGCGCACCACCTAGCGCTCGGCAGTACAGCTCATCAATCCGGCACCGTAGGCTGGGCGCATGATTCTGGCGCCCTACACGACCCTCGGCCTGGGCGGCCCCGCCCGCGACTTCGTCGAGGCCCGGACGGCCGAGGAACTGGTCTCGCTCGTCGCCGAGGCGGACGGCACCAAGACGCCGCTGCTGATCCTGGGCGGCGGCAGCAACCTGGTGGTCGCCGACGAGGGATTCGACGGCCGGGTGGTCCGGGTGGCGAGTCGCGGGGTGGGCGTCGAGCGCGACGGTGACCAGGTGCTGGTCACCGTCGAGGCGGGCGAGGAGTGGGACCCGCTGGTGGCGCGGGCGGTCGCCGAGGGCTGGTCGGGCATCGAGTGCCTGTCCGGCATCCCCGGCCTGGTGGGCTCCACGCCGATCCAGAACGTCGGAGCCTACGGGCAGGCGGTGGCCGAGACGATCAGGTCGGTCCGCGTCTACGACCGGCGCACCTGTCAGGTGCTCGACCTGGGCGCGCGGCAGTGCGGGTTCGCCTACCGCGACAGCGTGTTCAAGCAGGATCTCGGCCGGCACGTCGTGCTCGCGGTGACCTACGCGCTCGACCTCGCCGACCGGTCGGGGCCGGTGGCCTACGAGGAGCTCGCGCGCCGGCTGGAGGTGCCGCTGGGCGAGCGGGTGCCGCTCGCCGCCGCCCGCGAGGCCGTCCTCGGGCTGCGCCGGGGCAAGGGCATGGTGCTCGACGCCGGCGACCCCGACACCCGCAGCGCCGGCTCCTTCTTCATGAACCCGATCCTCCCGGCCGGTGAGCTGGAGCCGCGCGCCCCTGGGCACCCGCGCTGGGAGCTGCCCGGCGGCCTGGAGAAGGTGCCCGCCGCGTGGCTGATCGAGCAGGCCGGGTTCGCCAAGGGCTACAGCCGCGGCCCGGTCCGCATCTCCACCAAGCACACCCTCGCCCTCACCAACCCCGGCGGCGGCAGCACCGCCGATCTGCTCGCCCTCGCCCGCGAGGTGCGCGACGGGGTGGCGGAGAAGTTCGGGATCACGCTGGTCAACGAGCCGGTCATGGTGGGGTGCGCGCTATGATGGGGCCTAATACCGAAGGGGAGTAGTCCTCAACAGTGCGATCGACACACTGGCCTCACGGCCCGGTCGCACGGCCTTCACGGGCGGACGAGACCTTCGGCCTGGTAATGACGACGTCAGTCGCTGCCGGGCCGAAGTCATGCCCGAAACTCCCCGGGTGCCTGCTTCCGGCTCGGCCGCGCGGAAGAGGACCCATTGTTGGAAGCGTTCTGGATCAGCCTGGTGGTCATCTTCGTCGCCGAACTCGGCGACAAGAGCCAGCTCATGGCGCTGACCTTCGCCACCCGCTTCAAGGCCTGGCCGGTGATCATCGGCATCACCATCGCCACCACCGCGGTCCACCTGGCCAGCGTCGCGCTCGGCGGCCTGCTCGGGAACGCGTTGCCCACCAAGGCGATCAACATCGCGGCGGCCGTCGCGTTCTTCGGCTTCGCGCTGTGGACGTTGCGCGGCGACGAGCTGACCGACGAGGAAGCCCAGAAGGCCGGCAAGACCACGCGTAACGCGATCATCGCCGTGACGGTCGCGTTCTTCCTCAGCGAGCTGGGGGACAAGACGATGCTGGCGACGATCACGCTGGCGACGCAGCACGACTGGGTCGGCACGTGGATCGGCTCGACGGTCGGCATGGTCGCCGCCGACGCCCTGGCCATCCTGGTCGGCCGGCTGCTGGGCAAGCACCTGCCGGAGAAGGTCATCCGGTACGGCGCCGCCGCCGGGTTCGTGCTGTTCGGCGGGGTGATGCTCTACCAGGCCCTCGCGTAAAGGGTCTAGGAGCCGGTGAGTCGCCAGGTGGCGGCGTGGCTGGTCCCCTCGGTCACGATCGCCCCCAGCGCGTAGACCTCGTCCCCCGCCCTGACCAGGTCCATCACCTGCGCGATGGGACGGCCCGCCTTCCCGACCGGCAGTGGCTGGCCGGTCCACCGGCCGTCGGCGAAGTGCCACATCTTGCCGTCGGTCGCCACCCACACCCCGCCGCGCCCGTCCTCGACGGCGTCCTGGAACGTGTCGGAGAACCCCTCCCGGTGGAAGGGTCCCCACGTGCAGGTCCACCGGCCGCCGGCCTCGCGCAGCGCGACCAGCCGGCCGGCCGCGGTGTCCTCGGCGTCCACGGAGTCGTGGGTGCCGAAGGCGGCGGACCCGAAGACCCAGGTCTCGTCCGGGCCGGGCACGGCCACAGCCTGGGGGTAGAAGGCGCCGCCCTGGTTGTCGTGGATGGCGCCACGCTTGTCGATCTTCAGCTCGAACCACACCTGCTGCGGCACGCCGTCCCGGATCCGCACCGCCCGCGAGCCCTGGTACGGCAGCGCCCACACCTCGCCGCCCGAGGCGGCCAGCCGGTACGGCGTGCGCAGCGGCTGCTCGGTGCCGACCTCGGGCCCCTGGTCCTCGGGGAGGCGCAGGTGCGTCCAGCGGGCGCCGTCCCAGTGCACGGCGGCGTCGGCGTAGGACACCCAGCCGCCGTCGCCGCCGGACAGCGAGGGCTGGTTGTCGACCTTCGGCGCGGCGATGGACAGCGCGCGCCAGCCGCCGCCGTCGTGCACCGCGACCTGCCAGGCGTCGGCCGCCGGCGTGGCCACCCACACCTGGCCGCCGGGCGTGGCGGTGAGCTGGTGCACCGTGGTCATGCCCGGCGGCAGCCCCGCGTCGGTCCAGTCGCCGCCGGTCAACCGGACGGGGGTGCCCTGCTGCCAGTCCTTGTCGTGCACGGCCCACAGCTCGCCGCCCGGTCCCGGGGTGCCGCCGCGCAGGGCGCCGGGCCTTTCCGGCAGGTCGAGCAGCTTCCAGGTCGCGGCGGTGGTGGTGACGCGGAACTGGTCGGCGGGCCTGGGCGGCTCGGGGCAGTCGGCGTTGGTGACGCGCACCGGCGGCGTGCTGGGGGCGGCGAGCGTCGCGGCGGCGGCGGCGGTGGGGCTTGCCGTACTGCTCGGGGACGGTTTCGGCGGCGCGGCCGGTTGCTGGGCGCAGGCGGCGCAGGCCAGCGCCAGGGACAGGACCGTGGCCACGCTCGCTCGCCGCATGCCCGCCATCCTGGCCCAAACCGGCCGAGGGGCGCGACTCCCGGGTCGTGCCGGTCTCCTGCTTCCGGCCGCCGGCCTCCTCCGGCAGGCGTAGTGCGGGCCGGGCGGAACGGGGGGCGATCCCCGATGCTGTCCGCGGGCGGGGTGTTCGAGGGTGCTGTCATGAGGATTCCAGCCGCTCTGGCGGCCCTGACCTGTACCGCCGCCGTCCTGGCGCCCCTGCCCGCCCGAGCGGCCGAGCCGGCCTGCGTGCCAGTGCCGAGGGCGGTGTGCGGGTCCATCCAGGTGCCCTTGGTCCGTGCTCGCCCCGATCTGGGCAACACCACGGTCGGCTACGCGCTCGTCCGGCGCAAGGACACCTCCCGGCCCGCCGCCGGGACGATCGCCTTCAACCCGGGCGGGCCGGGCGGCTCGACCGTGAACATGGCCGCGCAGTACACCGAGCTGTACGCCGACCTCCTGAACGACCACGACTTCCTGCTGGTCGATCCGCGCGGGGTCAACCGGTCGGGCGTCCTCGACTGCGGGATCACCGGGTTCCCCGCGACGACCTCGGCGATGATCCGCGACGCCGAGCGGTGCGGGCGGGCGCTCGGCGAGCGGTCGCGCGGCTACACCTCGGCCGAGACCGCCGACGACCTCGACGCGGTCCGGGCGAAGCTCGGCCTCGACAAGCTGGTGCTCAAGGGCGAGTCGTACGGGACGAACCTGATGACCGTCTACGCCCAGCGGCATCCGACGCGGGTGCAGTCGGCGGTCCTGTCGAGCGCCTACCCGCTCGACCGCGACACCTGGTTCGCCTCCAACGCCCGCGCGCTGCGGCGCTCGGTCCGGCTGCTGTGCGAGCCAGGCGGCTGCGACAGCCGCCGGGTCCTGGCCGACCTGGGCCGGCTGGCCGCCCGGCTGCGGGTCCGGCCGATCGAGTACCGCGTGGACGGCGAGCGATGGGTCGTCGACGACGTCGTCCTCGCCGGCCTGGTCTACGTGTCGGCCGCGAACGTCCCCTCCCTGCTCGGACAGGTGCCGCGGATGGTCGCCGAGGCGCTTCGCGGGGACCCCGCCAAGCTCGTGGCGCTGGCCCGCCAGGCCAAGCGGCCGAGCGGCAACGGCGAGGAGCCCTTCAACCACGGCCTGAGCCACGCGGTGCCGTGCAACGACTACCGCTGGGCCTGGGACTTCTCGGCCTCCTTCGCGGACAGGGAGCGGCAGTTCGAGCGCGCCCGCGCCAAGCTGCCCGCCAAGGACTTCCGGCCGTTCGGCGTGCGCACCTGGACCACCGCGCTGCGCAGCGGCAACTGCCTGCGCTGGCCCGACACCAATCCGCCGCGCCCGCGGCTGGGCGGGCCCCTCCCGGTGGTCCCGGTGCTGGTCACCTCCGGTGTGATGGACACCAACACCACCCTCGAACAGGGCCGCCAGGCCGCCGCGCAGTACCCTCGATCCACCTTCGTCGCCGTCCCCCACCTGGGCCACCTGCCCGAACGGGAGCCGAGCGGCTGCGTGGTGCGGATGCACACCCACTTCATCCGCACCGGGACGCCGGGCGACCTGTCGTGCCTGGACCGGATCCCCGCGGTTCCGGTGTCCTGACCTCCGGGGTGCAACCTTTCGCCCGTCCGGCCGCGTTGGGAACGGGCGAAGGGAGATCACTGTGGATCACGAGGGGTTTCGCGAGTTCGTGCTCGCCCGGCAGCAGGCGCTGATGCGCACAGCCTGCCTGCTCGTGGGCGATCCGCATCTCGCCGAGGACCTGCTGCAAAGCGTGCTGATCAACGTGGCAGGGAAGTGGGATCGGCTGGCCAGGACGGGCAACCCCGAGGCCTACACGCGCAAGGCCCTGGTGAACCAGTACATCTCCTGGCGTCGCCGGTTACGTCCCGAACTGCCGAGCGCGCATCCGCCGGACGTGGGCGGCTACGCCCACGACGAGGAGACGCTCGACCGGATCGTCCTGCGGCAGGCCCTGGCCAAACTCACCCGCAAGCAGCGGGCGGTGCTCGTCCTGCGGTTCTGGGAGGACCTCACCGAGGCCCAGACCGCCGAGGCGCTCGGCTGCTCGGTCGGGAACGTCAAGAGCCAGACCCATCACGCGCTGGCCCGCCTGCGCGTGCTCGCACCCGAGCTGGTGCGAACCCCATCCTTGGCCGACCTAGCCACGCGGAGGTGACACGATGACCAGGCTGCGCAGGGCGCTGGAGGGCATCGCCCAGGAAACACCGTTGGTCGACAACCTCGCCGAGGGCGCCCTCCGGGGCTACCGGCGGCGCCGCCGTACCCGCCGGATCGTGGCCTCCGCGTTCACCGCGGCCGTGGTGGTCGCGGGCGGCGTGTTGACGGCGGGCGCGTTGCGGCCGGCGGCTCCGGTCGAGGTGGGCTCGGCCGGGGTGCAGGAGCTTCCCGACCTGCCCGAGGGAGCGGTGGGCCCGGCCGGCCGGGCCCACCTCGTCCCCTGCGAGTACGACCGCGAGAGCAAGGAGCTGGACTGCTCCAGCTCCGAGTGGCGGCTGGTCACCCGGTCCGGGAAGACCTACCGGCTGCCGCGCGCCACCGCGTACGCGGGCAACGACCGCGTCCCGGTCGCGATCAGCCGGGACGGGCGGTTCCTGGCCTTCTACGACGACAAGGCCGGCGCGCACGTCGTGCGGGACCTGGTGAGCGGGCCGGAAGTGGTCTCGGGCGTGCGCGTCGAGCTGTCGAAGGTCGGGCCGGGATCCATGCTCGTGCTCTCCGACGACGGGCGGCACCTGTTCTTCGACCCCCGCGAGGGGAGCGCGGCGCCGGGGCTGCTCGTCGACGTGGCGGGCGGGAAGAGCGAGCCGGTGTCCGGGGTCTACGAGGCGGTCAGCATCAAGGACGGGATGCTGCAGCTCGTCCGGTACATCAAGACCGACCACTGGCTGCGGCCGGTGTCCGGCAAGAGCGGGCGGCCGGTGCGGTTCGACGGGGCCTACATCATGTTCTCCGAACCGGCTCCTGACGGGGCGAGGGTGGTGGCCGTGGAGCACGCGACCATGGCCAAGCGGGTGCTCAGCGTGCTCGACGCGAAGAAGGGGAAGGTACTGCGCCGATTGACTCTCGACGGGCTGCCGAAGCAGGGCGGGCTGGCCGGGACCGGGTTGTGGCTCAGCGACTCGGAGGTCACCGTCTTCTTCGACGCCGGGAAGGGCGGGGTCCGGGCCTACGCGGTCGACGTCCGGAGCGGGCGGCTGCGGCTGCTGGAGAAGTACACCGGCGCGGCGGAGCTGGTGGCCCTGCCCGGGCAGGCGGCCGGGGACGGCAGCTTCTGACGCCTGCCCGGGCGTGGGCTCAGTCGGCGGGGGTCGGTTCCGGGCGGTCGTAGAGGGCGACGGCCCAGCCGCCCGGCGCCTCGCCCACCTCGGCCGACAGCCGGTCGCGGACCTCGGGCCGCAGCAGCGAGCGGGCCTGGGCCGGCTCGTCGCACCCGCCCGGCCCTCCGCCGACCGGCGGGCAGCCCGTGACGGTCTCCGCCACCTTCCGAACCGGCGCGTCGGCCGGATAGACCCAGACCCGGATGGTCTGCGGCCCCTCCAGCCAGCCGGTGGGCGCCGAGCGCCGGTCGTGGTGCCCGCCCGCGCCCTTCCCGCAGCGTCCGGCCGTACCGCCGGGCTCACCGCCCTTGAGCTGCATCTCGGTGACCACCCACGCCTGCGGATCGGCGCAGAACACCCGGAAGGCCGTGGAGAAGCTCACCGGGGTGAAGGTCACCGCCCGGCCGGCGCCCGTCGTCGCGAACCGCTCGGAGTGCAGCAGCGGGAGGCGGAACCGCTCCGCCCCCAGCACCACCGTGTAGCTGTCGGGCACCTTCGGCCCGGGATGGACCCGGGTCGGGCCGGGGGCCTGGGCGACCGTCGTCCCGTCCGGCTCGGGCGGCCCGCCCGGCAGCCCGGTCGTCAGCCCCACGGCGACGACCGCGGCGGCCAGCGCCGCCCCGGCCGTCACCACCCTCCTGGTACGGCGAAGCCGCCGCCCCCGGCGCACGATCGCCGCCAGGTTCGCGGCCGGTTCGCCCCGGGTCTCCACCTGCTCGGCCAGCAGGTCGCGCAGGTCGCTTTCGGTGTGCCTCATCGGTGGACCCTCTCCACGTTCATGAGCTGAATGTCCGGATCGACGCGGAGGCGGCCGAGCGCCCGGCTGAGCTGGCGCTTCACCGCCCCCGCCGAGCAGCCGAGGATCTCGGCCACCTGGACGAGCGTGCGCCCCTCGAAGTAGTGCAGAACGATCACCGCGCGCTGGCGAGGGGAGAGCGCGGCGATCGCGCTCCGCAGCGAGGCCCGGTCGGCCAGTTCGGCGGCCGGGTCGCGGGGATCGGCCACCTCGGGCAGGTGCTCGGCCGGGACCTCACCCCGCCAGCGCCGCCGCCACCAGGACGCGTGCGTGTTCACGATGATCCGGTAGACGTAGGGGTCGGGGTTGCCCTCGATCCGCCGCCAGGCGACCCACGCCTTGGCCAGGGCGGTTTGTACCAGGTCTTCGGCCGTGGCCCACTCCCGGGTGAGGAGATAGGCCATGCGGCACAGCCGGGAATGGCGTTGTGCCACATAGTCGGCGAACCCTTCTTCCATCCGTCAACTCCGTCGTTCAGGGCTGATTGCCTCCGGAGAGGACTACCGCCCGGAGGGCGTGGATGGTTGACACCGAAGGTCGCGCACTTTCCCGGAGACCGGAGCCGGGACGGCTAGGACAGCAGGGAGAGCCGGTGCGCGGCGGCGGCGGCCTCGCCGCGGCTGCCGACGCCGAGCTTGGCCAGGATGTTGGACACGTGCACGCTGACCGTCTTGGCGGAGATGAACAGCTCCGCGGCGATGTCGCGGTTGCTGCGGCCCAGGGCGACCAGGCGCAGGACCTCGACCTCGCGGGGGGTCAGCAGCTCGGGGGTGTCGTGCTCCTCCAGGGCCGCGCCGACGCGCCGGGCGAGGGCCTCGATCTCGGTGAGCAGCGGCGTGGCGCGCAGGGTCACCGCGAGCGGGTGGGCGGTGCGCAGCCGGGTGGCGGCGCCGTCGCGGTCACCGGCGTGCGCGGCGACGCCGGCGGCGTACAGCAGGGCCTTGGCCTGCGGGTGCGGCCGGCCGAGCCGGGACCAGGCGGCGGCCGCGGCGTCGAAGTCGCCGGAGAAGGTGAGCTGGTAGGCCCCGGCCACCGGGCCGGACACCCGCAGCGTCTGGGCGAGCTCGCGGGCGCGGGCGAGCACGGCGGCGGCCCGGGCCGGCTCGACGACCGCGGCGGCGTCGCAGACGAGCCGGATCACCGTCAGCAGCCGCCAGCCGAGCATGGCCTTGCTGGAGAGCTTGCTGGCCAGGAACCGTTCGCAGACGGCCAGTGCGGAGGCGGGGTCGCCCTTGAACAGGTGCCAGCCGATGTGCAGCCGGGTGTTGCTGGTGAAGTCCTGGAGGAGGTCCTGCGGGATGTCCTTGAGCGCGCCGAGCTCGGCGAGGATGCCCTCGACGAGGTCGAGCTCGCCGCGCGAGAGCGCGATGTCGGCGCGCACCCGCTTGAGGTGGCGCAGGTCGTGCGCGCTGGGTCCCAGGCTCATGGCGCGGTCGAGGGTCTCGACGGCCTCGTCCCAGCGGCCGAGCGATTCGAGGGCCTCGGCGCGGTTGTTGAGGATGAACGCGCCGCTGTGGCGGAGCCTGCCGTACTTCTTGGCCAGGTCGACGCCCTCGTCGGCGAGGTCGAGCGCCTCGGCGGAGCGGCCGAGGTCGTTGAGGGTGTCGACGGCGTTGGCGATGGCGCGCAGGATGACGCGGCCGTTGTTCTCGGCCTCGCCCAGCCGGCGGGCGCGGATGACGGAGTCGAGGGTGGCGGGGAGGTCGCCGTCCATGGAGGTGCCGAGGGAGAGGTTCATCAGGAAGTCGGCGCGCAGGCAGGAGTCGTCGAGCTCCTCGGCCAGGCGGAGCCCCTCGGTGGCGAGCTGCGTGCCCTCCTCTATCTCGCCGCGGAGCATGAGGTGCTGGCTCATCCGTTCGAGGACCTCGGCGCGGGCCTGGCCGGGCTGCGGGACCAGGCCCAGGGCGTAGCGGAAGTCGCCGGTGACGCCCTGCTTGCCCTTGTGGATCTGCAGGGCGGCCCAGCGGACGGTGAGCTGCGCGACCCGCTCGGGCTCGGCGGTCTCGTCGAGCTGCTTGAGCGCGGCCTTGACGAACTTCATCGCCTTGTCGATCTCGGCGCCGGCCTGGGCGGAGATGGCGGCCTTCTCCAGGACATGCGTGGAGTCGGTGCCGGTCAGCTCGGCGGCGTCGGGCACCTTGTCCCAGAGCATGAGGACGCGTTCGAGCAGCGGGATGGCCTCGGTGTAGGCGAAGGCCTTGAACGACTTGCGCGCGGCCTCCCACGCCGAGACCAGAGCCTGCTCGTCGTTGCGGGCGCTGTACCAGTGGTGCGCGAGCTCGACGGCGGCGCGGCCCATCGGCACGAGGCGGCGGTTCTTGGAGATCTCCTCGGCGTAGCGGGCGTGCAGCCGCTGGTGCTCGCCGGGCAGGAGCTCGTCGTGCACGGCCTCGCGGATCAGCGCGTGCCGGAAGACGTAGGCCCGGTTGTCCGCGATCTGCAGGACGTTGCCGGCGATGGCCGGGCGCAGGGCGCTCTCCAGCTCGAGGTCGGAGAGCTGGCTGACCCGGGCGAGCAGCGTGTGGCCGACCCGGATCCCGCCGGCGGCGGCCATGCGCAGCACCCGCTGGGTCTCCTCCGGCAGCCGCTCGACCGCGGCGAGGATGAGGTCCTGCATCGACTCCGGGAACGAGCACTCCGAGCCGCCGTCCAGCAGGGCCTCGACGAACAGCGGGATGCCCTCGCTGCGCTCGTAGACCTTCTGGACCCTGGTGTAGGCGGGGACGGCGCCGAGGATGCCGGCCATCTGCTCGGCGACCTCGTCGCGCGACAGGCGGGGCAGGTCGAGCCGGAGCACGCCGTCGACCCGGCCGAGCTCGGCCAGGACCGGCCGGAGCGGGTGCTGGCGGTGCAGGTCGTCGGAGCGGTAGGTCAGCACCATGAGCACCTGCGCCGAGCGCAGGTTGCGGCTGAGGAAGGCGATCAGGTCGCGGCTGGAGCGATCCGCCCAGTGGATGTCCTCGATCACGAGGATGGTCGGGCGCGTCTCGGAGACGCGCTCCAGCAGCGTCAGGAACTGCTCGAACAGCCGGGCGCGGCCGGCGTCGGTCTCGCCGTCGCCGCTGGGCTCCCCGAACTCGGGCAGCAGCCGGGCCAGATCGCGGCCGGCCCCTTCGGGCAGGAGCGCGGCGACCTGGCCGGTGCTGGTCTCGCGGACGAGCTGGCGGAGCGCGGCGGTGAAGGGGGCGTAGGCGAGGCCCTCGGTGGACAGCTCGACGCACCCGCCGAACAGCACGTGGGCGCCGCCCTGGACGGCGTGCTCGGAGAAGCGCTGCACGAGCCGGGTCTTGCCGACTCCGGCCTCGCCGCCCACCAGTACGGCTGTCGCCGTGCCCTTCCGGGCCTCGTCGTAGGCCTCGGAGAGGATCGAGAGTTCGTCCTGCCGCCCGACGAAGACCGGGCTTACCGAACGTCCCAGCATGTCGTTAAGCATCGCATGCCTTTTGATGAGCTTTCGACGGGTTTACCAGCAAGATCACGGGGGCTTTGAGGCCCGGCCGCGAGGGAGGATGCGGCCGGGCTCTCTTGGCGTGGTCATGACTCGTCGGAGTGGCGCTTGCCGAAGACCGAGCGGCGCTCGGACTTCTGGTCCTTCTGGGCCTCCTTGACCCGGCGGTGCTTCGCGGCGGCCCGCTGAAGCTCGCTGACGTGGGACTTGATGAGCTGGTATTCGAGTTCTGCGTTCATGTCTTAAAGCTTCGCGCTAAGGCCGGGACCCGGGCATCGGGCGGATGTCCTATCTCTTGCCGAACCATCGGCTTAGAACTACCTAGGACACGCCGCACGCAGCCCTAAGGCAGGCCACCATGGGGTGCCGTGAGGCTCCTTATGATCATCTCGTTGCTCGTTCCCCAGCCTTCCGCCCCAGCTCAGGACGGTGGCTGGCGAGTGTCTAGGGCATCGAGCCCGGGTGTGCTGGGCGGCTACCAGGAGGTCGGCGCCAGCCGTACGGACGAGGCCTGGGTGGTCCGCACGGGCCGTCCCCTGCTGCTCTGGAACGGCCGGACGTGGCGCAGCCAGGGCGGCGCCGAGGCGCCCTACCTGGTGCGCGGGCACGGCCCCGAGGAGGTGTGGCGCTTCAACGAGAGCGTCGAGCAGGTGACCGTCTGGCGGTGGAACGGCCGCAGGTGGAGCAGCCTGCCGATCCCCGAGCCGGGCGCGCACGCGACCGCCGCGGTGGTCCCGGCCAAGGGGGAGTGCTGGGCGGCGGGGCTGCGGTTCGGCGCGCAGGGCATGCGGGACGTGGTGTGGCACCACGCCGGTGGCCGGTGGCGTACCGTCGCCGCGCCGGCGCCCCTGACCGACTTCGCCGCCGTCTCCAGCTCCGCGGTGTGGGCGCTGAGCAGCTACGAGGGCGGCCCGTCCGCCTCGATCCTGCGCTGGGACGGCCGGCAGTGGGCGCCGGAGCACCTGCCGCCGCTGGAGTTCGCGGAGCTGGCCGACATCGTGGCGCTGGCCGAGGACGACGTCTGGGCGGTCGGCGCGATCGTGGTCCGCCGCGACGGCGTGCGCTCGCTGCGCGAGGCGCTGGTCCTGCACTGGGACGGTACGGCGTGGCGGCGGGTCCAGCACCGCCCGGCGGCCACGGGCTTCACGGCCGCCGCGCCCGACGGGACCGGCGGCCTGTGGCTGGCGACCGAGTCGGCCGAGGGCCCCGACACGCTCACCCGCCACCGCCGCGGCGCCTGGGAGTCGGTCGCGCTGGGCCTGCCGAAGGCCCAGGTCAAGGGCCTGGCCAACGTTCCGGGCAGCACCCGGATGTGGGCCACGGTGGACGCCGACGGCGAACAAGTGATCCTCTCGTACAAGTGAGTTTGGAATCATCGGTCCCGGTCGGCGATGCTGTGAGGGTGTCAACTGTGACTACTCCGCTCGCCGACGTCGCGTCTTCCAACGCGACGTTGCGAGCATTCCTGCACGGCCTGCCCGGTGTCGACCGGGTCGGCGCGGACCAGCGGGCCGCCATGCTCGGCACTCGCTCGATCAAGACCAGCGCGAAGGCGCAGGCCATCGACCTGGCCATCTCCATGGTCGACCTGACCACGCTGGAGGGCGCCGACACCCCGGGCAAGGTCCGGGCGATGTCCACCAAGGCGGTGCACCCCGGCGGGGACGCGCCTCGCGTGGCCGCGGTCTGCGTCTACCCCGACCTGGTCCACGTCGCCGCCGAGACGGTCAAGGGCTCGGGCGTCAAGGTCGCCTCGGTCGCCACCGCCTTCCCCAGCGGGCGCAGCTCGCTGGAGGTGAAGGTGAGCGACACCGCGCTCGCGGTCGCCGCCGGGGCCGACGAGATCGACATGGTCATCGACCGCGGCGCCTTCCTGGCCGGCGACTACGTCAAGGTCTTCGAGGAGATCCGCGCGGTCAAGGCCGCCTGCGGCGACGCGCACCTGAAGGTGATCCTCGAGACCGGCGAACTGGCCACCTACGACAACGTCCGGCGGGCGTCCTGGCTGGCGATGCTGGCCGGCGGCGACTTCATCAAGACCTCGACCGGCAAGGTGCAGCCCGCCGCGACGCTGCCGGTGACCCTGATCATGCTGGAAGCGGTGCGCGACTTCCGCGACGCCACCGGCGTCCAGATCGGCGTGAAGCCGGCCGGCGGCATCCGCACCACCAAGGACGCCATCAAGATGCTCGTCCTGGTCAACGAGACGGTCGGCGACGACTGGCTGTCGCCCGACTGGTTCAGGCTCGGCGCCTCCACGCTGCTCAACGACCTGCTCATGCAGCGGCAGAAGCTCACGACCGGGCGCTACGCCGGTCCCGACTACTTCACCTTGGACTGATGATGTTCGAATACGCACCTGCGCCGGAGTCGCGCGACGTCGTCGACATCAAGCCGTCCTACGGGTTGTTCATCGACGGCGAGTTCGTGGACGGGTCGGGCCAGGCCTTCAAGACGATCAACCCGGCCTCCGAGGAGTCGCTGGCCGAGGTGGCCGCGGCGAGCGAGGCCGATGTCGACCGGGCCGTCCAGGCCGCCCGCAAGGCGTTCGGCGGCTGGTCGGCGCTGCCCGGCGCCGAGCGCGCGAAGTACCTCTTCCGCATCGCCAGGATCATCCAGGAGCGCGCCCGCGAGCTGGCCGTCCTGGAGAGCCTCGACAACGGCAAGCCCATCCGCGAGTCGCGCGACGTCGACCTGCCGCTGGTCGCCGCGCACTTCTTCTACTACGCCGGCTGGGCCGACAAGCTCAACCACGCCGGCTTCGGCTCGAATCCGCGCCCGCTGGGCGTGGCCGGGCAGGTCATCCCGTGGAACTTCCCGCTGCTCATGCTGGCGTGGAAGATCGCGCCCGCGCTGGCCTGCGGGAACACCGTGGTGCTCAAGCCGGCCGAGACCACCCCGCTGACCGCGCTCGCCTTCGCCGAGATCTGCGTGCAGGCCGAGCTGCCGCCCGGCGTGGTCAACATCGTCACCGGCGCGGGCGAGACCGGCGCGGCCCTGGTCGCGCACCCCGACGTCAACAAGGTGGCCTTCACCGGCTCCACCGAGGTCGGCAAGCTCATCGCCCGCTCGGTCGCCGGCACCGCCAAGCGCGTGACGCTGGAGCTCGGCGGCAAGGCGGCCAACATCGTCTTCGAGGACGCGCCGATCGACCAGGCGGTCGAGGGCATCGTCAACGGCATCTTCTTCAACCAGGGCCACGTCTGCTGCGCGGGCTCGCGGCTGCTGGTGCAGGAGTCGGTGTACGACGAGGTGCTCGCCTCGCTCAAGCGCCGCGTGTCCACGCTGCGCGTCGGCGACCCGCTGGACAAGAACACCGACATCGGCGCGATCAACTCCGCCGAGCAGCTCGCCAAGATCCGCGAGCTGTCGGAGATCGGCGAGTCGGAGGGCGCCGAGCGCTGGTCGCCCGCCTGCGACCTGCCCGAGCGCGGCTTCTGGTTCCCGCCGACGCTCTTCACCGGCGTCGCCCAGTCGCACCGCATCGCCCGCGACGAGATCTTCGGCCCGGTCCTGTCCGTGCTCACCTTCCGCACCCCGGCCGAGGCCGTGGAGAAGGCGAACAACACGCCGTACGGCCTGTCGGCCGGCGTGTGGACGGAGAAGGGCTCGCGCATCCTGTGGATGGCCGACCGGCTGCGCGCCGGCGTCGTCTGGGCCAACACCTTCAACCGGTTCGACCCCACCTCGCCCTTCGGCGGCTTCAAGGAGTCCGGCTACGGCCGGGAGGGCGGGCGGCTGGGGCTGGAGGCCTACCTTGACGTGTGAGTACAAGAAGAAGACCAGGCGCCGCCGCCAGGCCACCCGTGGCAAGGCGTTCGCGCGGGCCGGGCGTCCGGTCCGCACGGGCTGGTTCGCGCACCGCTGCGGAGTGAGCCGCTGCGGTCAGATCTTCGTGCCGGTCCGGCCGATCCAGGAGCCACGATGAGCAGGCTGTCCGTCCGCAAGACCTACAAGTTGTTCATCGGCGGGGCCTTCCCCCGGTCGGAGAGCGGAAGGTCCTACGCCGTGACCTCCTCCAAGGGCGACTTCCTCGCCAACGCCTCGCGCGCCTCGCGCAAGGACGCCCGCGACGCGGTCACCGCCGCGCGCAAGGCCTTCCCCGGCTGGTCGGGCGCGACCGCGTACAACCGCGGCCAGATCCTCTACCGCATCGCCGAGATGCTGGAGGGCCGCCGCGCGCAGTTCGTGGACGAGCTCGGCGTCGGCAAGAAGGCCGCGCTGGAGCAGGTCGACGCGGCCATCGACCGCCTCGTCTGGTACGCCGGGTGGTCCGACAAGATCACTTCTGTGTACGGCGGAGCCAACCCGGTCGCCGGCCCGTACTTCAACCTCTCCACTCCCGAGCCCACCGGCGTCGTCGCGGTGATCGCCCCGGCCGATCCGCTGCTCGGCCTGGTCTCGGTCGTCGCCCCGGTGATCGTCACCGGTAACACCAGCGTGGTCGTCGCCTCCGAGCCCGCCCCGCTGGCCGCGATCACTCTGGCCGAGGTGCTGGCCACCTCCGACCTGCCCGGCGGCGTGGTGAACATCCTCACCGGCCGCCAGGCCGAGCTGGCCCCCTGGCTGGCCTCGCACATGGACGTCAACGGCCTCGACCTCAGCGGCGTGGCCGCCCCCGAGCTGGCCGTCGAGTGCGAGGTGGCCGCGGCGGACAACCTCAAGCGGGTGCTCCGCGGCCCGGCGGAGGCGGACTGGGCGGCCGAGCCGGGTCTCGACCGGATGACCCGCTTCCTGGAGACCAAGACCGTCTGGCACCCCGTGGGCGCCTGACGGCAGCGCGGTGGAGGGCCCGGCCTGGGATCCCAGGCCGGGCCCTCGGCATGGTCAGCGGGTCATCAGCAGGAGCGACTTGCCCACCGTGCGGCGCTCCTCCAGGGACAGATGCGCCTCGCGGGCGCGCTCCAGCGGGAAGGTCGCCCCGATCGAGGGCCGGATGCGCCCTTCGGCGGTCAGCCGCAGCGCCTCGCCGAGCAGTTCCCGGACGGCGTCCGGGCTGAGGCGCCGGTCGGTGATCGCGTTGTGCAGCGACACCCGGCGCGCGGCGGCCTCCTCCGGGTCGGGCTCGGCGAAGCCGCCGCGCGTGCTCATCGCCCAGCGAGCGCACCAGGGCGACCTTGGCCTCGCCGCGCGCCCGCGGCCTCGGGGCTGCCCAGGCCCGCGGGGGACCGAACGCCTTCACCTGGACGACAGGCATGGTGCTCGCCTTCCTTCACATCGGAACTCAGGCGTTCAGCGTGTTCCCTCAAAGCGACTTGAGGTCAAGCCGAGTAGCCGGGCGCGTGTCTGGGCCAGGGGCGGGAGGCTTCGAGCTGGGCGGCCATGCCGAGCAGGTGCGGTTCACCGCCGGGCGGGGCGACGAGCTGGACGCCGATCGGCAGGCCGGTGCTGTGCGTGGCGAAGGGGACGGTGAGCGCGGGCCAGCCGCACATGTTCCAGGCGCCGGTGGCCGGGGCGTAGCGCACGTTGACCAGGACGTTGCGCAGCAGGCCGCGGCGCCCCCAGCGGTCGGCGCGGGGCGGGACGGTGGCGAGGGTCGGGGTGACCAGCACGTCGACGGTGTCGAACCACTTGTCGGCGGCGTAGTCGCTCCAGCGGGCCCGGCTGCGGGCGCCGTCGAGGTTGAGGGACCTCAGCAGGCGGCCGGCCCGGGCCAGGGCACGGGTGCGGGGTTCGAGGCGGGTGCGGTCGAGCTCGTCGGCGTCCTCGGCGGCGCAGGCGAGCCAGGCGGCGACGGTCGCGGGGCCCAGCCAGACCGGGAGCCGGCGCGAGCGGTCGAGCGCGGTGTGCCCGGCGACGCGCAGCGCGTCGGCGGCGGCCCGGGCGGCGGCCTGGAACTCGGCGTCCACCGGCAGGCCGGGCGGGAGCGGCTGGGGGCTGACCGCCACGCGCAGGTCGAAGGGCTCGGGGCTGGTGCGGTTCAGGTCTTGGGGGGCGCGGAAGGCGTAGTCCTCGTCCTCGTCGGCCCAGACCGAGCGCAACATCCGGGGGGCCGGTTCGGTGCGCGTGCCGTACCGGTGGGCGTCGGTGAGGCCGGGGTCGGCGGCCAGCACGGACAGGGCGAGGGCGAGGTCGGCGGCGGTGGTGGCGATGGGGCCGTTCTCCGACAGGCCGCGCCAGGGGTGCGTGGGCGGCGGGACCAGGCCGGCGCCGGGCTTGATGGCCAGCACGCCGCAGGCGGCGGCGGGGATGCGCAGCGAGCCCATGCCGTCGTTGCCGAGGGCCAGCGGGACCATCCCGGCGGCGACGGCCGCGGCGCCGCCGCTGGAGGAGCCGCCCGCGGTCCTGGTGAGGTTCCAGGGGTTGCGGACGGTGCCGAAGTGGCTGTCGCCGGTGCCGACCAGGCAGAGCTCGGGGACGTTGGTGAGGCCGACGATCACCGCGCCGGCGGCCCGTAACCGCTCGACGGCGGGATGGTCGTGCGCGACCGGGACCTTCGAGGTGGCGCGGGAGCCGTTGCGCGGGGCCTCGCCGGCGACCTCCAGGTTGTCCTTGACCGCGACCGGCACCCCGGCGAGGGGCAGGTCCGGCAGGTCGCGGCGGTCCTGGAGGGCCCGTGCCTCGTCGAGCGCCTGTTCACGGACCAGGCGGAAGGCGTTGACCGCCTGGTCGCGCTTGGCGATGACGTCGAGGTGTTCACGGACCACGGTGACGGCTGAGACCTCGCCCTGCCGTACCGCCTCCGCGATCTCTGTCGCTGGTCTTCCGGCCCATGACATGTCCTGATTTTGGCCCCATGTCGGTGGCGTCGCATAGCCTCGTCCGTCATGACGTCGCTTGCTGTTGCGCAACGGTCCCTGGGTGACCCGGCGCAGACTTTCCCGTTGTGGCCGCCGCTGACCTCCGGGTGCCCGGTGACCAGCACCGCCGAGCTCGCCTTCCCCGTGGAGGTCGACTACTCCTACGCCGATCTTTCGCCGGAGTTCCGGAACGTGCGCTCCGGGCCGGACATCGCGCGCTGGCAGGAACTGCTGCCGCCCCTGCACGCGCCGACGCTGGGCGAGGGCGGCACGCCCTTGCTGGAGGTGGACGGGGTGTTCGTCAAGGACGAGTCGCGCAACCCCACGTGGTCGCACAAGGACCGCCTCAACCGGGTGACGGTGAGCGCGGCCGTGGGCGCGGGCGCGCCGGGCATCGTGGTGGCCTCCTCGGGCAACCACGGCGCCTCGGCCGCGGCCTACGCGGCTCGGGCCGGTCTTGACGCGATCGTGCTGGGCTCGGCGGAGTCGCCCCCAGCCGTCCAGGACTTCCTGCGCGCCTACGGGGCGAAGGTGT
The DNA here is from genome assembly GCF_040655795.1 of Nonomuraea sp. NPDC050310. Lineage (NCBI taxonomy): Bacteria > Bacillati > Actinomycetota > Actinomycetes > Streptosporangiales > Streptosporangiaceae > Nonomuraea > Nonomuraea sp. NPDC050310. The sequence continues at coordinate 672,619 of NZ_JBFAKP010000002.1, forward strand.
TGTCGGTGCCGGCCGAGGGGCGCTGGCCGCTGATGCGGCAGATCGTCGAGCGGCTGGGCTACCACCCGGTCAGCAACCTGACGGTGACGCACACCGGGCACCCGTTCGGCCCCGAGGGCTACAAGAGCATGGCCTACGAGCTGCACGACCAGCTCGGCCGGGCCCCGGCGGCGGTCTTCGTGCCGACCGGGTACGCCGAGCTGCTCTACGGGCTGTGGAAGGGCTTTCGCGAGCTGCGCGAGCTGGGGATCGCGCAGAGCGCGCCGAGGCTCTACTCCTGCGAGTCGGCGGTCAACGCGCCCCTGGCCCGCGCCTTCACCGACGGGGTCGCCGCGGCGAAGATCAGCTACACGTCCGGTTCCCTCGCCTATGCCATCGGCGCGGGCGTGAGCGGCTACCGCGGCGTCGTCGCGCTCCGGGAGAGCGGCGGCGCGGCGCTCACCCTGACCGACGACGAGCTGGTCGCAGCCCGGCGGCGGCTGGCCGGTCAGGGCCTGTGGGCCGAGGTGTCGAGCGCCGCGGGCCTGGCCGGGTACCGGCAGCTCGGCGAAGAGTTCGACGGGCCGGTGGTCTGCGTGTCGACCTCCAGCGGCTTCAAGGACATGGGGGTCGGCACCGCCGTACCCGAGACGGTCGAGGCGAGCTGGGCGAGCGTCGAGCGGCTGCTCACCTGATCCAGACGCGCAGCGGGCCGGTGGTGGTGAAGCCGAAGGCGAGCGGGGCCGCCAGCTCGTCGGCGCCCTCGTAGCCGACCAGGGCCTGGCCGGGGAACAGATCCGCGGCCAGCGCCAGCGTGCCGGCCCAGGCGGCGTCGATGTCGCACGCCGAGGCGAAGACGTTGGAGACGCCGACGACCTCCTCGGAGGCGTTGAGCACCGACCCGCAGGCGATCTCGCCGTCGATCCGCGCGCACAGCAGCACGGCCTCGTCCAGCACCGAGGGCAGGAACAGGCCGCCCTCCGGCCACATCGGGAAGCACGCCCGCTCCCACTCGCGCACGTCCCGCGCGACCTCCCACTCCAGCGGCGTGCCGGTGCGGGCGCGCAGGTCGGTGGGCGCGGGCCGCGGCTCGCGGTGGATCCACTGCGCCTCGAAGAGCACCCGGAACCCCGCGCCGGTCAGGTCGAGCGTGGCGAAGCTGTCCTTCACCGAGGCGTCCGGCCCCAGGTCGATGTACGGCAGGACGTCCTCGGCCCGCGCCTCCGGCGACAGGGTGACGGCGTCCGGGTAGAGGACGGGCGTGCGGTGCGCGTTGGTCCAGGCGCGTTCGCCGAAGACGCCCGGCCGGCCGTGCGCCCGGCACATCAGGTCGCACCACTCGGCGTTGTTGCGTGCTGCCTGCTGGGTCGTCACGTCACGTCCTTGAGGGGGTCCTCCGGCCAGCGATGGCGCGGATAGCGGCCGCGGAGTTCGGCCCTGACCGCACGGTATCCCTCCCGCCAGAAGGACGCGAGATCCGCGGTGACCGCGGCCGGGCGGCCCGCGGGGGACAGCAGGTGGATCAGCAGCGGTACACCGGCGATCCTGGGCGCCTCGGTCCAGCCGAACAGCTCCTGGAGCTTGACCGCGAGCACCGGCTGGTCGCCGGAGTAGTCGAGCCGGATCTTCGCGCCGCTCGGCACCTGGACGCGTTCGGGGGCGACGGCCTCCAGGCGCTGGTTCCAGGGGACCAGCCGGCGCAGGGCCTGGGCGACGTCGATGCGGGCCAGGTCCTTGCGCCGCCGGGCCCTGGACAGTTCCGGCTCCAGCCACCGGTCGGCCAGGGCGATCAGGTCGCTGACGTCCGGCCACGGGTCGCCCAGGGCGCGGTGGCAGAACGCCAGCCGCTCGCGCAGGGCCACCGCCTCGCGGGTCCAGGTCAGCACCTCGCCCGTGCGCAGGCCGGCCAGCAGGGCCTCCCGGACGTCGGCGTCCTCCAGCGGTCGCTCGCCGAGCTCGATCGCGCCCAGTCTGGTCACCCGCCGGGCCACCACGTCGCCGTCGCGCCACGCGACCTCGTCGGTGGTCGTGGGGTCGAGCGCCTGGCGGGCGGTCTCCTCGTCGATCACCACCGCCTGGCGGATCCGGGCCGAGGCCGCGCCCGTGGGCCGGTCGGCGACCGCGATGGCCAGCCATTGCGCCGTGCCCAGCCGGGAGCCCTCGGGCAGCTCCGCCCGGGTGCCGGAGGCCATCAGGTAGCCCCCGCCCCGCCGCCTGGCCACCCGCTCGGGAAACGCCAGCGCCACAGCGAGGCCCGCCACCTGCTCGTCCTTGTCGGGTACGGCGGAGCCGCCCCGCCCGGTCGAGCGCTCCAGCCGCTTGACCTCCTGCCGCCAGCGAGCCGCGAACCCGTCCCCGCCCCGGCGCGCCGTACGCCAGAGCTCGACCAGATCGTCCCCGGCCTCCCGCGGCAACTGCTCCGACAACAACGCCACCACACCGGCCGCTCGCGGCCCGACCTCCAGCAGCGCCCGTGCCAGCCGCGGATGCACCCCGGCCAACGCCATCCGCCGCCCCAGCCCGCTGACCCGCCCCTCCTCCAGCGCACCGAGCGCGTGCAGCACCTTGAGCGCCGCGGCCATCGCCGCCCCGGGCGGCGGATCGAGCAGGGCCAGTCCGGCCCCGTCCGGCGCCCCCCAGCAGGCCGCCTGCAGCGCGAACCCGGTCAGGTCGGCCAGCGCGATCTCCGGCTGCGGCTGCTCGGCGAGCCGCTCGTGCTCGGCCTGCGTCCAGCACCGGTACACCACCCCGGCCGCCTCCCGCCCAGCCCGCCCCGCCCGCTGGGTGGCCGCCGCCCGCGAGACCCGCACGGTGACCAGCGAGCCGAGCCCCCGCGCGTGGTCGGTGCGCGGCTCGCGGGCCAGCCCCGAGTCCACCACCACCCGCACGCCGGGAACGGTCAGGCTCGACTCGGCGACCGAGGTGGCCAGCACGACGCGCCTGCGCTCGCCGGGCCGCAACACCGCGTCCTGGGCCTGCGCCGGGGCCTGGCCGTGGATCTGCAGCACCTCCAGGCCGCCGAGCTGGGCGGCGACCCGGCGGATCTCGCCCACGCCGGGCAGGAAGCAGAGCACGTCGCCCTCGTGGGTCTCGATCGCCTGCCGTACGACGGAGGCCACGTGCGCGAGCAGCGCGGGATCGACGCGCAGGCCGTGGGGCGGCGCGACGGGCCGGGGCGGCGGCGCCCACACGGTCTCGACCGGGTACGCGGAACCCGTGCCGACGATCACCGGCGCGTCGCCGAGCAGCCGGGACCAGGGCGCGGTGTCGGCGGTCGCGGAGGTGGCGACCAGGCGCAGGTCAGGCCGGAGCGTCTCGCGCACGTCGAGCAGGAAGGCGAGGGCGGTGTCGGCGTCGAGGTGCCGCTCGTGGCACTCGTCGAGCATGACCACGTCCACGCCCGGCAGCTCCGGGTCGCGGTGCAGGCGCTGGAGCAGCACGCCGGTGGTGACGACCTCGACGCGCGGGTCGGCGCCGGTGACGCGCTCGCCGCGGATGGTGTAGCTCACGCCCATGCGCCGGGCCGCGGCCCGGACGGCCAGCCGGCGCGGCTCGGCGACCAGCACGCGGTAGCCGGCGTCGGCCAGCGCGAGCGGGACGACGGTGGTCTTGCCGGTGCCCGGCGGCGCGGTCAGCACGGCCCGGCCGCCGTCGGGCGTGAGGGCGGCGAGCAGGTCGGGGATCACGGCGTGCGGTCGAGTGCCGCCGCGAGGACGGAGTCGAGCAGGCCGGGGAAGCGTTCCTCCAGGTCCGCGCGGCGCAGGCTCAGGTACTTGCGGCGCCCGTCCTGCCGGGTCAGCACGACGCCGGCCTCGCGCAGGATCCGGTAGTGGTGCGACATCGTCGACTTGTGCAGCCCGGTGTCGACGCCCAGCCTGAAGCAGGTCTCCTCGCCGTCGCGGTCGAGGCGGGCGACGAGGTCGAGCCGCACCGGGTCGGCCAGCGCGCGGAGCACCTCGGTGAGCTGGATCTCCGTGGTGGCCGGCTGCGGGAGCAGGGACATGTCAACCAGCTTAGGTCAGTTGGAAGGTTTGACAACAATCCAACAATAAGTCACCGTGACAAGCGTGATTCGCCGCCTGTATCCCCTCGCCATAGGGAATTTCGCGATCGGCACCGGCATGTTCGTCACCGCCGGCCTCGTCCAGCCGATCGCCCGTGACCTGGACGTCTCCCCGGCCGCCGCCGGGCAGATGATGACGGTCTTCGCCCTGTCCTACGCGGTGCTCTCGCCCGTCCTGGCCGCGTTGAGCGCTCGCCTGTCCCGCCGGACCGTCCTGGTCGCCGGCCTGGTCGTCTTCATCGTCGGCAACGTGCTGACCGCGCTGGCGCCGAGTTTCGGCCTGGTGCTGGCCACCCGCGTGCTCGCGGCCATCGGCGCCGCCCTGTTCACCCCCACCGCCTCGGCCGTGGCCAGCGCGCTCTCCCCGCCGGAACGGCGCGGCCAGGCGCTCGCGCTGGTGATGGGCGGGCTGACCATCGCCACCGCACTCGGCGTGCCGCTGGGCACCTGGCTCGGCGCCACGAACTGGCGCGCGACGTTGTGGCTGGTGGCGGGGCTCGGCGTGATCGGCCTGATCGGTGTCGCCACCCAGGTCCCGGCCCTGCGGCTGGAGGCCTCCGGGCGGATCCGCGACCGCTTCGCGCCTCTGGCCGACCGGGGGCTGCTCGCCGTACTGATCACGCAGTTGCTCATCTTCGCCGGCGCCTTCAGCGCCTACACCTACCTCGGCGCGCTGATCGACCTGCCGCTGCCGGCCGTGTTGTGGGCATGGGGGATCGGCGCCATCGTCGGCACGCACTTCGGCGGCCGGCTGACCGACGCCTACGGCCCGCGGCGGATGGTCTTCCTGGGCATGGCCGGGGCGACCGCGCTGATGGCGCTGACGCCGCTGGCCAACCTCTCGCTGGCGGTGGGCCTGGTCTGGTCGTTCCTGTGGGGGGCGCTGGGCTGGCTGCTGGGGCCGTCGCAGCAGTACCGCACGGTGGCCGCGGTGCCGCACAACGTGCCGGTAGGGCTGGGCCTGCTCTCCTCCAGCCAGTACGTCGGCTTCTTCTTCGCCGGCGTCGCCGGCGGCCTGGCCCTGGAGTGGTACGGCAGGCCGGGCGTGATCGTGCTGGCGGCCGGGCTGGGTGTGGCCGCCCTGGTGTTCACCTTCGTGACCTACCCCGCGAAGTCGACGGCTCCGGTCAGGTAGCGCTGCAACGTCGGTCCCACGCTCGCCACGAGCGCCGGGGCCGGCATGGAGGCGAGCGGCTCGATCCGGATCACGTACCGCAGGACGGCCAGGCCGAGCAGTTGCGTGGCGGCCAGCACGGCCCGCTCCTCGGGGTGGTCGGCGCCGAGCCGCTCGATCAGCGGGCGCAGCAGTTCCCCGCGCATGAGCTCCTTGAGCAGCTCGGCGGCGGCGGGTGTGGACGTGGCCGCGGTGATCACCGCGAGCATGAGCGGGCCCTGCTCCGGGTCGGACCACAGCTCCAGGTAGCGGGTGATCAGCCGCTCGCCGAGCTGTCCCGGGTCGCCGTCGAGCGCCGCCTGCAGTTGCCGGATCGGCATCGCGCCGCCCTTGATCGCGGCGTCGAACAGGCCGTCCTTGGTGCCGAAGAAGTGCATGACCAGCGCCGGATCGACGCCGGCCTCCCGCGCCACGCCCCTGATGGTCGTCTTGCCGTACCCGTGCTCGGCGAAGGCGGCCATGGCCGCGTCGAGGATCGCCTCTCTGGTCTGCGAGGTCCCGGATCGCCTGCCCATGGGGGCTATTCAACCATGGTGAATTGAGCTACCTTCAATTCAACACAGTTGAAATCATCAGGTGGTGAGTTTCAGTGCGCAAAGTCATCGGCGCCATCGTGGGCGTCACTTTGCTCGGCCTGCTCTTCGCCGCGTCGTTCCTCGGCGCCTTCAGCAAGCCCGCCCCGCACGGCGTCCCGGTGGGCGTCGTCGGCCCGGCCCCGGTCGTGGAGCAGCTCTCGGCGACCCTGGCCAAGGTCAAGCCCGGCGCCTTCGAGCTGACCGGCTACGCCTCGGCGGAGACCGCGCGGCAGGCGCTGCTCGACCGGGAGCTCGACGCGGTCCTCGACCCGCAGGCCGGCAAGCTCGTGGTGGCCTCCGCGGCCGGACGCACGGGCGCCAACGTGATCACCGCGGCGTTCCAGGGCGCGGCCCAAGCCCAGGGCCGGCCGCTGACGGTCGAGGACGCGGCTCCCACCGCGCCCGCCGACGCGGGCGGCATCGCGGGCATGTTCTTCACGCTCAGCCTGGTCATCCCGGGCGTCGCGCTGGCGGTGCTGCTCTTCCAGCTCGCGCCCCGGCTCGGCTTCGGCGCCCGCACCGGAGCGCTCGCGCTGGGCGCGCTGGTCGCCGGGTCGGCCACCGCCTGGCTGGCGCACTCGGTCTTCGAGGTGCTGCCCGGCGACTACTGGGCGCTGGCCGCGATCTCCTCAGGCCTGGTGCTGACCATCGCGCTGGTCGGATCCGGGCTGGTCAAGCTGCTCGGACCCGGCGGCGTCGGGCTCGCGGCGCTGCTCTTCGTCGTCGTCGGCGTCCCGGCCAGTGGCGGGCCGCTCGGCGCACGCTACATCCCCGAGTGGTACGCGACGATCGGCCACTACCTGCCGGTCGGGCCCGGCGCCGAGGCGATCAGGAACGTGGTGTTCTTCGACGGCGCGGCGCTGGCCTGGCCGCTGACCGTCCTCGGCGTCTGGGCCCTCGTCGGGCTGGTCCTGCTGGCCCTGCCGGGGCGCGGCAGGGCCGCCGCCGAGCCTCAGCCGGCCGGCAGGGGGTCGATCCAGCCGAGCGCCACGGCCAGGTAGATGAACAGGCCCAGGGCCACCCGGTAGACCACGAACAGGGTGAACTTGTGGGTGCTGATGTACTTCAGGAACCACGAGACCGCCAGGTAGCCCACCACGAACGAGATCACGGTGGCCAGGATGGTCGGCCCCCAGTCGGGCGCACCCGTCTCGCCGATGTCGGTGAGCTGGTAGACGCCCGAGCCGAGCACCGCCGGGATGGCGAGGAGGAAGGAGTAGCGCGCCGCCTCCTCGCGCCGGTAGTCGAGGAACAGACCGGCGGTGATGGTGCCGCCCGAGCGGGAGACGCCGGGGATGAGCGCCAGCGACTGGGCCAGACCGTAGATCACCGCGTGCAGCGGGTTGAGGTGCTTCTCCAGGGTGAGCTTGTTGCGGGCCGTACGGTCGGCGAAGAGCAGGATGAGGCCGAAGACGATCAGGGTGGCGGCGATCAGCCGCAGGTCGCGGAAGACGCCCTCGATCTCGTCCTCGAACAGCAGGCCCAGCACGACGATCGGCAACGTGCCGATGATCACGTACCAGCCCATGCGGGCGGCGGGCTCACCCCGCAGCTCCGGCTTGAACAACGCGAGCGTCCAGGTCTTGATGATCTCCCAGATCTGCTTGCGGAAATAGATCAGCACGGCCGCCTCGGTGCCGAGCTGGATCACCGCGGTGAACGCCGCCCCGGGGTCGTCCCAGCCGACGAACGCCGAGACGACGCGGATGTGCGCGCTCGACGAGATCGGCAGGAACTCCGTAAGTCCCTGGAGCAGTCCGAGAACCACCGCTTCCAACCAGCCCACGTGGCAACACCTTTCACGAACCGGGATCGACAAGCCAGGGTAGTGGAACGCGGTCGGGCCGGGCGCTCGGTCGAAAGGTTGATACCGGTGAGCGCATGCCGGGAGAATCGCCTCATGTACGGGCGCCCGCTGCTGCTCGTCGACGTCGATGGCGTGCTCAACCCGTTCTCCACGCAACCGGGCTTCAGACGCTATGAGTGCACGATCGGCGAGGAGCACTACACGGTCCATCTCAACCCGGCGCACGGCGCCTGGTTGATGGAGCTCGCCCTGGCCGCCCGCGCGGAGCTGACCTGGGCGACGACCTGGGAGGAGTCGGCCAACGAGTGGATCGCGCCGCGGCTCGGGCTGCCGCGGCTGCCCGTGGTGCCGCTGGCGCACGACGCGCCCAGCGAGCTGGGTGAGATGTTCAAGACGCCGCACGTCGCGAAGTACGTGGGTGACCGGCCGTTCGTGTGGTTCGACGACCACGTCTTCCTGGAGGACGAGGAGTACCTCAGGGGCTATCAGGGGACGGGTCAATTTCTGCTCGTCAACGTCGAGCCGCGGCGCGGGCTGACCAGGGAACATCTCGAAACGGCCCGCGAGTGGCTGTCCCTGACAGGGTTTTCTCAGGGTCCGTAGTGGAACGAAGGGAGCCTGGGTGTCCGTTTTCCTAGGCGAACACACGAACACACGGAGGAGAGCATGCACCGCTCAAGCAAGCACAAGGTTCTCGGCGGCGTCTGTGGCGGGATCGCCGAGTCGCTGGGCTGGTCGCCCACGCTCGTGCGCGTCCTGTGGCTGCTGGCCTCGCTGCTGCCGGTCGTCGGCTGGGTCCTCTACGTCGTGCTCTGGATCGCGTTGCCGCTGAGATAGCCTCGAAGCATGAGGCAACGCCCCCTGACGCTGATCCAGGACGACCTGGTCGACTACGACCAGGCGATGGAGCGGATGCGGGAGCTCGTCGGCGAACGCCAGCGCGACGAGCGCCCCGACACCCTCTGGTTGCTCAGCCACCCGCAGGTCTTCACCATCGGCCGGCGGACCCCCATGGACCATCTGCCCGACCCCGCCAAGGGCATCCCGGTCGTCGAGACCACCCGGGGCGGGCAGCTCACCTACCACGGCCCCGGCCAGCTCGTCGGCTACCTGATCGTCAAGCTCGGCGAGGGCGAGGGCATCGTCGACTACGTGCGCGAGGTCGAGCTGCGGCTCGTCGAGGCGCTCGGGAAGCTGGGCCTGCCGGCCGAGCGCCGCGACACCCCGCCCGGCTCCGAACTGCTCACCGGCGTCTGGACCGCCGAGACGGGACGCAAGATCGTCTCGATCGGCATGCGGCAGAGCCGCGGCGTCACCAGCCACGGGTTCGCCCTCAACGTCGACGGCGACCTGGAGCCCTGGCACTGGGCGGTGGCCTGCGGGATGCCGGACGTCGACATGACCTCGGTCCAGCGCGAACTGGGGCGGACCTCGATGGACGAGGTCCGCGCCGCAGTCGTCACCGCCTTTGAGGCGGGTTAGGGAGCCGGCACCTCGTCCACGTTGCGACGGGGTCCGGTGAACCACTTCCTCGCCGACAGCGTCCACCACAGCCCGATGCCGAGCAGGACGACGCCGACGGCGATGGGCGCGTAGTTGACCGCCTTCCAGTCGAAGTTCTCGCTGAACGGCACGCCCGCCGGGGAGACCGGCATGATGAAGTAGATCGAGATGATCACGATCTCGACGATCGCGATCAGGTTCAGGACCCGGTACTTCGACCCGAGCGTCCACGGGCCGGCGACGAACGCGTCGCCCATCCGCCAGCGCAGCCAGATCGGGATGAGGAAGGCCAGGTAGAGCCCGATCACCGCGATCGACACCACCGCCAGGAACGCGGTCGGGGTGACCGTACCGGGAGGGGCGTAGAGCGCCGGCAGGGTGATCACCAGGGCGGCGAGGCAGCCGCCCAGGATCGCCGCGACCGGCGTGCGGTTCCGGTCCACCCGCGACCACAGCCGCCAGCCCGGCACCGCGCCGTCACGCGAGAAGGCGTAGGTCATCCGCGACATCGACGTCACGCAGCTCATCCCGCAGAAGAACTGGCCGATCGTCGAGATGCCGAGGATCAGCGTCGCCGGGACCACGTCGAGCGCCGAGTTGAAGATGGCCACCACCTGGCCGCCGCCCTTGTTGATCGCGTCCACGTCGGTGGCCGCGAACAGGAAGGCCAGCAGCACGATCCAGCCGCCGATCGCCGAGTAGAAGATCGACTGCCAGAGCCCGCGCGCCGCCGAGTGCGCCGCCCCCTTCGTCTCCTCCGACACGTGCGCGCAGGCGTCGAAACCGGTGATCGTGTACTGCGTGAGCAGGAAGCCCAGCGGCAGCACGTAGAACCAGAACGGCAGGCCGCTCGTGCCGTCGCCGAACCCGGAGTTGTTGATCGTCTCGGTGAAGACGAACGACGCCGACTGGTGCCGCTCCGGCAGGAAGACCAGGATGCCGACGACGACCGCCGCGCCGACCACGTGCCACCAGACCGAGATGTTCTGCAGCAGCGAGATCAGCCGGTGGCTGTAGATGTTGATCAGCGCGTGCAGGGCCAGGATCGCCACGAAGAACAGGAACACCCGCAGCAGGCTCGGCTCCCAGGCGGTGAACTGCGTCAACGTCAGATCCAGGAACGTCGCGCAGCCGTAGTCCACCGACGCGGTCACCGCGATCAGGCCGACCAGGTTCAGCCACCCGGTGAACCAGCCGTGCACCGGCTTGCCCAGCTTGGCCGCCCACCAGTAGATGCCGCCGGCCGTCGGATAGGCCGAGACGAGCTCCGACATGGACAGGCCGATGATCAGGATGAAGATCGAGATGATCGGCCAGCCCCACGAGATGGCGACCGGCCCGCCGTTGTTCCACGCCTGGTAGAAGGTGGTGAAACAGCCCGCGAGGATGGAGATGATGGAGAAGGAGATGGCGAAGTTGGAGAAGCCGCTCCACGTTCGCGCCAGTTCTTGCTTGTAGCCGAGCTCGGCGAGCCGTTTCGCGTCCTCGTCGACTGTCATGGGGGGTGTCTCCTTGTCTGATCGATGAGCTGGCCGAAGGACGGGTCGTCCAGATCTCGTACGGCACGCGCGAACTTCTCCGCCGCCTCTGCGGCGTAGTCGAAGGCGCCCTGCCTGGCCATGAGCCCGTGATGGACCGAGAACCACAACGTCCACGTCACGTTCGACATGATCAGGAAGAGCCGGACCCTCGCCTCGTCGATGCCGTACGCCCTGGCCAGCCTCGCCGTCCGGTCAGGGTCGAAATCCGCCTCCGCCGCTATGTCGCCCAGCTCGAAGGCCGGATCGTTGTTGCCCGAGAGCTGGTAGTCGACGATCCGGATGCCGTCCGCGGTGGCGATGAAGTTGCCCGCCAGCAGGTCGTTGTGGCACGGGACGGTCGGCACCCGCGGCATCGCGCGCTCGATCTCCTCGACCGCGGGGAGCACCTCGTCGTAGCCGTCCGGCTTGCTCAGGCCGTACTGCCGGCAGATCTCCCGGAACTGCCGCAACTTGTCGAAGATCGAGAAGTCGTTCACGAATCGCGGGCCGGCGTGCAGGACCTTGCAGGCCTTCGCGATGCCCTCGATGTTCGCGGCCACCCCGGCCGCGTCGAGCGTCACCCCCTCCACGTACTCCAGCAGCAGCGTCCCGTACTCCGGCCAGCTCGCGACGATCGACGGACCCACGCCCGTGCGGGCGGCCAGCTCGGTGTTGGCGATCTCCTGCTCCAGCGGGATCCCCAGACCCGCCGCGCAGACCGCCGGATCCAGCACGCGCAGCACCCACTGCCGCCCGTCCTCGCACTCCACGCGCGAGACGCGATGGCTCAGGCCACCCTTGATCGGAACCTCGTGAACCGGTCGCCCGGCCCACGCTGCGACGAGCTCCAGCATGCGGACTCCTTTTGGCCTACGTTTAGACCATTCCTGGGCGGCGGGCTAGGTGTTACATCGCCGGTTTGATCACGCGTACTCGGCTAGATTCCACAACCCTCCGGAAAACTTGGCCCTCCGCCACGCACTTCTGGCCCTTTCCGGGGCTTCGGTCCTTCGCGAGGGCGCTTCGCGCATTTGGAGCTTCGGTCTGCGCTCGGTGGGGGGCCGCCTCCGGCGTCCCCCCACACCCCCCGGTGCGAGGGGCCTCCCGGCCCCTCGCGCTCCCCGGGCCTGGGGCGGGGAGAAAGCGGGGAGTCTTGGGGCCGGTCGCTGTGAAGGGCGGTGACCTGCACACGGCTCCGGTCTGGCGGCGTCACCCACGTTCGGGGGACGGCGTCTACGCAGCGGGACGGGCACAGCGTCTACACGGCGGGATCCATGCCGGGGGCGGCCTACGAGGTCAGGGTGCCGCGACTTCTCACACGCCCGAGGCCCTCTGGCTTGGTGGATCCGCTGCTGCACGGCGTCTCCGCCCACGCCCTCAACCCGCCCGCCGAGGTGGAGCGATTCCCGCCAGCGGCGCACGCCAGGCTCAGGCGGCCTCAACGTGGGCTTGCCGTGGGTGCGGTGAGAGAACCGAACGGGACAACGCGGTCGCGCAGACCACGGGAGGCTAGGGCTCGGCGTGAGGTCGGCTCGGGCGGGTCGGTGGCATCGGCGCCGGGCGGTGGACCCCGTCCGGTCGGGTCGGCAGGGGGCGGTGGGCCGACTCGGCCCCATCGGGAAGGGGCGGTGGACCGGCGGCGGCCCCATCGCGAGGGTGGTGACTGCGGCGGGCCGGTTCGGCGGCGCGCGGCGGACCGCGGCGCGGAACCGGCCGAGGCGAGGGGGCGGGTTACTCGGCTGAGTGGGTGAGGCGGGTTCGGGTGGTGGGGCGGTCGATGCCGAGGTGGTCCAGCAACTGGGCCACGGGGTCGGGCGGTTCGTGGGAGAGCAAGGCCAAGAGGAGTTGGGCCGGCCCCTCGGTGTCGCGGTTCTTGCGGGTGGTGGTCTTGACGGCCTGGGTGAGGGCGGTGCGGGCCCCGGTGGCGAGGGCGGTGGGGGAGACCGGGGGGTGGCGGCGGGGCCGGGTGGGGGGTGGCGGGTCGATGTCGAGGCCGATGGCGCGGAGGGCGGCGGCGTCCAGGTCGGCCAGGGCGCGCCGGGCGGTGGCGAGGTCGACGCCAAGGGCGCGGCTGGTGATCGAGTCAGGGGTGCGCAGCAGGCCGAGCAGCAGGTGCTCGGTGCCGATCCGGCGGTCGCCACGCTGCCGGGCTTCGTCGGCCGCCGCCTTGATGGCGACGGCGAAGGGGCTCTTCTCGCTCCCGAACATGGCCGGTTCTCACTTCCCGTACTTGGCGTGCACAGACTGACGGGAGACGCCCAGGGCGTCCCCGATCTGCTCCCAGGTCCAGCCCTGCTCGCGGGCCAGCAGCACCGAGGTGGCCTCGACCTGCTCGGCCAGCCGGTGCAGGGCGCCCACCGCGCGGAGCCCGACGGCGGGATCGTTCGTTCTGATGCGCTCGGACAGTTCCTCCAGATCCACGCTGTCAGGCTAGGTTGACGGCCGATGTTTGTCAATCTAGCCTGACAGGCATGGAGGACATTCTCATCATCGGAGCAGGGCCCGTGGGGCTCCTGCTGGCCTGCGAGCTGAGCCTGACCGGCGCCCGCCCGGTCGTGCTGGACCGGCGTCCACAGCCTGGGGACACACCCAAGGCCAACGGGCTGGGCGGGCAGATCATCGACGTCTTAGACCACCGGGGGCTGCTGGAGAGGCTGAGCGCCGGGAGCCCCTTCTTCGGCGTGCCGCCGGGGTTCCCGTTCGGGTCGGTCCCGCTCCGGTTCGCCGGGGTGGACGGCATCCCGCTGCGGATGCTGATGATCCAGCAGCCCCGGCTGGAGCGGCTGCTGGGCGAGCGGGCGGCCGAGCTGGGGGTGCGGATCCGCTGGGGGCACGAGGTGACCTCGCTCGCGCAGGACGCGGAGTCGGTGACGGTCCAGGGCGAGGGGTTCGCCCTGCGCGGTCGCTATGCGGTGGGGTGTGACGGGGGCAGCAGCCGGGTCCGCGAGCTGGCGGGGATCGGCTTCCCCGGCACCACCGACGACGAGCAGGTGTGGCTCGGTCACTTCACCACCGGCACCGAGACCGGGGTGTTCGACCATCCTCGGGTGGCGGGGCTGGGGCCGGGGTGGAACCGCACGCCGGCCGGGCGGGTCCTGGTCACCTCGCTCCAGCCTGGAGTCCACATCGTCGGCGTCCGGGAGGTGCGCGGCGACGCGGCGGGGCGGGTCACGATCGCCGACTTCCAGGCGGCGGTCCGTCGGGTGCTCGGCGACGACCTGCCGCTGGGCGAGCCGATCTGGTTGTCGCGTACGCGGTCGCAGGCACGGGTGGCCGAGCGGTACCGGAGCGGGCGGGTGTTTCTGGCAGGTGACGCCGCGCATCTGTTCCCGGCGGGCGGCTCGGCGCTCAACGTCGGCCTGGTGGATGCGGTCAACCTGGGCTGGAAGTTGTCGGCGACGCTGGCGGGGAACGGGCCGGAGGGGCTGCTCGACACCTACGAGGCGGAGCGTCGTCCCGCGGCTGAGCGTGCGTTGATGCAGACGCGCGCTCAGGCCGCTCTGGAGCGGCTGCCGCAGGAGGAGGGGGACGCGTTGCGGTCGCTGCTGACCGAGGTCTTCGCCTATGAGGAGCCGGTGCGGCACATGGCCGCGCTGCTGCACGGGTCCGACTTGCCGTACGGCGGCGGCGGGCACCCGCTGATCGGGCGGCTGGTTCCCGATCTTCGGGTGGTCACCGAGGACGGGGAGCGGCGGGTGGCCGAGCTCATGCATCGGGGCCGGCCGGTGCTGCTCGATCTGGTTGGTACGGCAAGCCTCGACCAGGAGCTCGGCGGGCGGGTCGAGGTGGTTCGGGCTCGGTGCGCCGACGCCCCCGCCGAGGCCATCCTGATCCGGCCGGACGGGGTCGTGGCGTGGGCGGGGAGCGGCGGGGACGGGCTGGCGGCGGCTGCGGAGCAGTGGTTCGGGCGCGGCTCGGTCGGGGCGGTCCGCTAGTCGGCGGCGGGGAGGTCGAGGGCGGTGCCGTACAGGCGGGTGACGGGCAGTCTGATCACCACGCGCTGTTCGTCCACCTGCCGGCGGAGGAAGGCGGCCTCCTCCGCCGGGTCGGCGAATCCCGGGGTGATCGCGAGGAGTTCCCTGCTGGTGGCGTCGCCGGGCTCGGTGGTGACCTCGGAGACCTCCGCGTCGCCCTCGGCGACGGCGAAGGACCAGATGGACGGGCCGGTCACGTGCAGGGAGATGCGGGGGTTGGCGCGGACGTGGCGGGCCTTGAGGCGGTCGGTCGTGGTGGAGATCCGGATGACTCGTTCGTCCGGGTTCCAGCGGTACATGATGGTGGACTGGTGGGGGTGGCCGCTGCGCTTGACGGTGGACAGGACGCCGAACCGCTGGGTGGCGAGCAGGTGGGAGAGGTCCGCGTCGGTGAGCGGGCGAGGGGCCACGGGGGTGGACTCGGTCTGGGTCATGGGTCTGGGTCCTGTCTGCAGTCGGGGGTCAGTGGTTCAGGCCACGAGAAGGGGCTCTGGAGCGGGGGTGCGGGGCTGGCGGAGGACGAGGAGGGTGACGGTGAAGGCGGCCACGAGCAGGGCCGCGGCGACCGCGAAGGCCACGTGGTAGCCGCCGGTCAGCGCGGCGGCCCGACTCTGGCCGGCGGCGAGCAGGTCCTCGGTGCGGGTGGCGGCCAGGGTGGACAGGACGGCGACGCCGAAGGCCATCCCGATCTGCTGCGTGGTGTTGAACAGCCCTGAGGCCAGCCCCGCGTCGTCGGCCTTGGCGCCGGACATGCCGAGCGAGGTCAGCGCGGGCAACACCAGGCCGCCACCGGCGATGAGCAGCATGACCGGGAGCAGGTCGGTGACGTAGTCGGCCTGGACGGGGACGCGGGTCAGCCAGCCCATCGCGCCGAGCAGCAAGGCCAGCCCCGCCAGCAGTACGGCACGCTCGCCGTACCGCGTGTTGAGCCGTGCGGAGACGAACAGCGACACCCCGCCGATGGCCAGCGCCGCGGGCAACATCGCCAGGCCGGTCGCCAGCGCGCCGTACCCGAGCACCTGCTGCATGTAGAGCGCGACGAGGATCTGGAAGGCGAACATGGCCGCCAGCGTGAGGATCTGCACCAGGTTCGCCCCGGAGACGTTGCGCGAGCGGAAGATCCGCAGCGGCATCAGCGGCGCCCGGGCGCTCGCCTGCCGCAGCACGAACAGCGCCAGCAGCACGAGCGACACCGCGCCGAGGCCCAGGGTGTGCGCGGCGAGCCAGCCGTACTGCTCGACCTTGACCACGGTGTAGATGCCCAGCATCAGCCCGGCGGTGACCAGCACGGCCCCGACGACGTCGGCGCCCCCGGCGAGCCCGGCGCCGCGGTCGGCGGGCAGGACGCGGACGGCCAGGGCGATCGTGGCCAGCCCGATGGGGAGGTTGATGAGGAAGATCCAGTGCCAGCTCAGCAGGTCGGTCAGGACCCCGCCGAGCACCTGGCCGATCGAGGCGCCCGCCGCGCCGGTGAAGCTGAACACGCCGATCGCCTTGGCCCGCTCGGCCGCGCCGGTGAACAGCGTCACCAGGATGCCGAGCAGGACGGCCGAGGCCATCGCGCTGCCCACGCCCTGCAGGAACCGGGCGGTGATCAGCAGGCCCGGCCCGGCCGACGCGGCGGCCAGCACCGAGGCCGCGGTGAAGACCGCGTTCCCGGCCAGGAACATCGCGCGGCGGCCGATCAGGTCGCCGAGCCGGCCGGCCAGCAGGAGCAGCCCGCCGAAGGCGATCAGGTACGCGTTGACCGTCCAGCTCAGGCCGGCGGGGGAGAAGTCGAGGTCGCGCTGGATGGCGGGCATCGCCACGGTCACGATGCTGCCGTCGAGGATCGTCATCAACATCGCCGCCGACAGCACCATGAGGGCCAGTCGGCGGGATCGGGGTGTGGTGGAGGCCATGAGCTTTCTCTCCTGCTCCGTTGGGGGACAGGAGAGACCATAGCAGATAGTTTTGTTATAGACGATCCTTCACGGATCCAATCAAGCCTTCTGGCGGGCCCGCCGTACCCCCTGCGGGGCCTCGACCGGGGTGGCCAGATGGCCGGTGACCAGGCGGTTCATCGCTCGCAGGAACACCTCGCGCTCGTCGTCCGGCAGGGCGCTCAGGGCCGCCTGGTGCACGCCGTCGACGATCTCCTGGCTGCGTGCGGCCACCTCCGCGCCCTTCGGGGTGACCGCGATGATCCGGGCCCGCCGGTCGGTGCTGGACGGGCGGCGCTCGGCCAGGCCCGCCTTCTCCAGGGCGTCCACGGTGACCACCATCGTGGTCTTGTCCATGTCGCCGATCTCGGCGAGCTGGATCTGCGTGCGCTCCTCCTCCAGGGCGTGGACCAGCACGCAGTGCATGCGCGCGGTCAGCCCGATCTCGGCCAGCGCGGCGGCCATTTTCGTGCGCAGTACGTGGCTGGAGTGGTCGAGCAGGTAGGACAGGTCCGGTTCGGTGCGGGCGGGCGCCATGGCGGTCATCTCGACAGCCTACCAACTGGTCCTGATCCGGATTATCTGCTTCCTTCCCACTCTGCGGGTGGCAAAAATCTTCCCCCTGGTCGGGCCCGAAATAGCCGCCCGCATTACCTCCCGCGTAATCGCGCAGGTCACCCCGTTCGCGACAACCTTGGGACATCGCACGGGGAAACACCCCGGAAGGGAGCTCGAAATGACCGCCATGACCGTCACCGCGGACCGCACCCGGTTCCTCCGTCTCGCCCTCGCCACCGACGCCGTGGTCACCGGTGGGAACGGCCTCATCTACCTGGCCTTCGCCGGACCGGTCGGCGACCTCCTCGGGCCCGACACCGGCCTGCTGCGCGGGATCGGGATCTTCCTGCTCGTGTACGGCGCAGCCGTCGGCTTCCTCGCCGCGCGGCCCAACGCCGCGGCCGTCAAGGCGGTGATCGCGCTCAACATGATCTGGGCGCTCGGCAGCATCGCGGCGGTGGTGACCGGGGTGATCGAGTTCAGCACTCTCGGCGCGGTCTGGGCCATCGCCCAGGCGCTGGTCGTCGGCGGCTTCGCCGAGCTCCAGATCATCGGCCTCCGCAAGGCCAACCGCCCCTGACCCCCGTCACCCGCCAGATCCCTGGCGCTGGCCGATCCCCGGGCACCCGCCCTTGGCACCGGCCGGACCCCCGGCACCCGCCCCTGGCACCGGCCGGACCCCGGCACCCGCCCCTGGCCCCTGGCCCCTGGCTTCCGGCCCACCTGATCTTTGGTTCCACCCCTGACCGCTCACCTGAAAGGGCTGCTCCCATGACGAACGACCTGCTCGCCCGCTACCTCGCCGCCTGGAACGAGACCGACGCCGACGCCCGCGCCAAGGCCGTCGCCGACCTGTGGACCGAGGACGGCACCTACACCGACCCCCTGGCCGACGTCGCCGGCCACGAGGCCATCGCCGCAGTGATCGCCGGCGCCCAGGGCATGTTCCCCGGCCTGGTGTTCACCGCCGGGCAGGTGTTCGAGGCCCACCACGACGTGGCCCGCTTCACCTGGCACCTCGCCCCCGAAGGCGCGACCGAGCCCATCGCGATCGGCTTCGACGTGGTGCGCCTCACCCCGGAAGGCCGGATCCGCGAGGTCATCGGCTTCCTGGACAAGCTGCCCGGCTGACCACCCGCACCGGACAAGGCCCCTCAACGAGGGGCCTTTCGCCGTTGGGCAGGCAGACCAGATTGGGACGGTAGTAGCGGGCCCGCCAGCAGGTCACTGCGGGCCACTGGCCGGCGGTGTCCCTCCCTGGCTCGGTCCGGCTTCCTCTACCTGGGCCGGGACGCGGGCCGTCGCGTCGGTCCGGAGCCACCTTCGATGGACTTCCACCAGACTGGTCTTCTCCAGGGGCACCAGCCCGTCCCCGAAGGCGCGCAGTCGTGCGTAGCCGCGGCGAAGCTCGGCGATCGAGGGGAAGTGGCCGAGCTCGATCGCCAGGGTGAGGACGTCCTCAATGCTGAGGACGGGGATGTTCCACCGGGCGGCGAGCCGCTGACCTTCTTGATCGTCTAGGGCGGCGATGACCTCGTGACCCAGTTCGGCCAGGTGAACGCTGTGGGCGACCACAACCACCTCGCCCAGGTCGCGGCGGGCACGTACGGCCTGCTCAAGGTCGAGGCCACGAATCTCCTCGATCACTTCCACGACCCGGGGAGCCGCCGTGGCGAGCTCCAGCGCGGGCAGCACCTCGATCCGCCCGCTGGCAGCCAGCCGCGCCCAGCGTTGCCGCAGACCGGGGTACTTGCCGTCCTTGCCGGCGACTTCCTCGCAAACCTCGTGCGGGACGAGAAGAACAAGCCCGGCCTTGGTCAGCACATCGATCAGGAGAGGATGGAGGTTCGCCCCCACGAAATGGACACAGATCACCGCGTCCAGGACACATATCTCGTCTCCCCGATCGGGCACGTCAGTCCTCCCGGGCGGCTCGTGTTCGAGCCCGCGACAGCAGGCGACCGAGGTCGGCGTGACGCACCGGCGGGCTGTCCGGATTGATGCCCGCCTCAGCCAGGCCGGCCGCCAGTTCGGCCACATCGCGCGCTTCGATCGCGGCCAGCGCGCGGATGCCGAGTCGTCCCGCGCGGTACGCGGTGGTCGCACGTTCGAGGACCCGCCGTGGTGGCCGCCGAACGCGCGCGTTCTCCTGCTCGCGGTCGTATTGCGCCCCCCAGCCGTAGCGCCGCGCGAGATGCGCGCCGGAAGGTCCACGAAGGGTCTCGACCTGTGCATCGGTGAGCAGGCCGAGCTGCCGGAGCTGGATGAGGATCACCATGAGGCTCACGCCGAAGTGGCGGGCGAGCAGGGCGCAGTCGCGTTCGGCCAGCGGGCGGCCGGTAGGGGCGAGCCACGCCCGGATCCCGTCCTGCGGGGCGAGCAGATGCCGGGCGAAGGCGTCGCAACGGACCTCGGCCGGAGTACGGCACGCGGTGACGGCGTCGCTGTGCGCGCCGTCGCCGAAGAGCAGGTGGCCGAGCTCATGGGCGAAGGTGAAGCGCTGACGTTCCGCCACAGCACGCGAGCCGATGGCGATCAGGACGACTCGCCGGTCGGGGTCGATGACCGTCAAGCCGTCCACCCCTGCGGGAAAGTCGAGCACCGCGGTATCGGCCCCGGTCAGTCGCTCGGCGAGCTCTCCGGGGTCCGACAGGGGCGCGCCGCCGAGATCCAGGAGGTGACGAACCGCCTCGGCGAGCATCCGGCCCTGGGTCTCGGCCGGTAGCGACGCGTCGGGGAGCGGGAGGTCGGGCCGGGGCGGAGGGGTGTAGGGGGCGACGAGCCGGTCCAGTCGGTCATCGAGAACCAGGATGTCCATCGCCTGCTGGATCGCGACGGTCGCGGCTTCGTCATCCGGCCGGCCGATCCGTGCGGCGACGCGGGCGCGGGAGCGTACCGGGTTGCCGCGGGTCAGGTCGGCGAGGGGAATCCCCAGCGCGGCGGCCACAGTGTCGAGTTCGGCGATGGTGACTTTCGTTCGCGTGCCCAGCTCGATGCGGGCCAGTGTCGGTTGTGACAGGCCGGTTTGCGCGGCGAGCTCGCGCTGGTTGAGGCCGGCCCGTTCGCGCTCGGCTCTGACTCGCTGGCCGACGGTCTTGAGATCCATGGAGCCTCCTCTCGCTGAATCAAGTCTACAGATTTGATTCAGCAAGGGAGAGGTGTCCAGCATCGCAGCCGAACCTCAGTAAATCGCCGCACGCTCGGGTAGCGCGAGGGGCCGGAGGCTCCTCGCATCGGGGGGTGTGGGGGGACGCCGGAGGCGGCCCCCCACAGGGCAGGGCCGAGCCCTGACGCGCGAAGCGCGCCGGGGCTGAGGCTCAAGCCGAGGTCAGGGCAGGACGGTGCCGGCGCCGACGGTGAGGCCGCCTTCGCGGATGGCGAAGCCGAGCCCCGCCTCGACCGCCACAGCCCTGCCGAGGTGCACGGTGACCTCGACGGTCTGGCCGGGCTCGGCCGGGCCGGGCAGGTCGATGCGGCCGGGCACGTCGGTGGTCCGCAGGTAGAACTGCGGCCGGTACCCGTCCACGATCGGCTTGCGCCGGCCGCCCTCCTCGGGGGTGAGGAGGTAGACCCGGGCGGTGAAGCTGTCCCGGGCGAGCTGCGAGCCGGGCGCGGCCAGGACCATGCCCCGCCGTACCTGCTCGCGACGGACGCCGCGGAGCAGCACGGCGGCGTTGTCGCCGGCCTCGCCGCGCTCCATGGTCTTGCCGAACGTCTCGACGCCGGTGACGACCGCGGTGTACGGCTCGCCGTACCCCACGACCTCGACGGTGTCGCCGACGCGGACCGCGCCGCGCTCGATGGCGCCGGTGACGACGGTGCCGCGCCCGGTGACGGTGAGGACGTTCTCGACCGGCATCAGGAACGGCGCGTCCACGTAGCGGACGGGCACCGGGATGTGGTCGTCCACCGCCTGGAGCAGCGCCTCGATCGAGGCGGTCCAGGCGGGGTCGCCCTCCAGCGCCCGCAGCCCGGAGACGCGGACCATGGGCACGTCGTGGTAGTCGTGCTCGGCCAGCAGCTCCGACAGCTCCAGCTCGACGAGGTCGGCGAGCTCGGGGTCGGCGCCGTCGGCCTTGTTGAGCGCGACGACCAGGTGCTCGACGCCGACCCGCTTGGCGAGCAGGACGTGCTCGCGGGTCTGCGGCATGATGCCGTCCTGCGCGGAGACCACGAGGATGGCGCCGTCGAGCTGCGCCGCCCCCGTGATCATGTTCTTCACGTAGTCGGCGTGGCCCGGCATGTCGACGTGCGCGTAGTGGCGGGTGGCCGTCTCGTACTCGACGTGCGAGATGTTGATCGTGATGCCGCGCTGCGCCTCCTCGGGCGTGCGGTCGATCTTCTCGAACGGCGTGAACGTGGCTCCGCCGCGCTCGGCGAGCACCTTGGTGATGGCGGCGGTCAGGGTGGTCTTGCCGTGGTCGACGTGGCCCATCGTGCCGATGTTGAGGTGCGGCTTGTTCCGCACGTAGGCCTGCTTGGCCATGGGAGTTCCTTGTCGCGAGTGCCTGAAGGGGGTGACCCGAACGGGTCGGTCGACCTCCCCCCGCCGGGTCACCAGGACTTACGGGGAGAGGTCAGCGCTCCAGGCCGTCGCAGACACGCTCGAGCACACCCGCGGCGATCGCGGGCGTGGTCAGGAGAGCGTGCCGGAACATGAGCGTCATAGTGCCGCGTACAAGCGCGCTGCGGCAACGGATTATTCCGGCAGCGGCGGCGACCGCCGCTGCCGTGGTACGACGCCGGTCAGCCGAAGGCCTCGACGGCGGCCTGGCAGAAGGCCTTGAGGTCGTCCGGCTTGCGGCTGGTCACCAGCGTGCTCGGCGCCGCGTTGCAGACGACGACCTCCTGGTCCACCCAGGTGGCGCCGGCGTTGCGGAGGTCGGTCTGGAGGCTGGGCCAGGACGTCATCGTGCGGCCGCGGACGACGTCGGCCTCGATGAGCGTCCAGGGCGCGTGGCAGATCGCGGCCACGGGTTTGCCGGCGTCGAAGAACTCGCGGACGAAGGCGACGGCTTTCGGTACCGTACGCAGGAAGTCGGGGTTGGCGACCCCGCCGGGCAGGACGAGTCCGTCGAACTCGGCCGAGCTGGCGCTGTCGACGGTGGCGTCGACGGCGAAGTGGTCGGCCTTGTCGAGGTGGTTGAAGCCCTGGACGTGTCCCTGCTCGGTCGAGACCAGGAGCGCGGTGCCCCCGGCCTGCTTGATCGCCTTCCACGGCTCGGTCAGCTCGATCTGCTCGACGCCTTCTGGTGCGACGAGGAATGCGATGGTCATCATAGGGATCCGCTACCCCGAATATGGCGGCCTAGTACCCCTAGGGGGTATAGTTGGGCTTATGACGGAGACGACTTTTCAGGTTGAAGGCATGACGTGCGGCCACTGCGTGAGCTCGGTGACCGCCGAGGTGGGCAAGGTCGCGGGGGTCAGCGGGGTGCGGGTCGACCTGGCGACGAAGGCGGTCACGGTGACCAGCGAGGGTCCGGTGGACGAGGCGCTCGTCGGCGCGGCGGTGGCCGAGGCGGGCTACGAGCTCGCCCCCAAGGTGGAACTGCTCCCGCAGGCCGGCGGCTCCTGCTGCGGCTCCGGCGGCTGCCACTGATCTCCCCGTAGCCTGACAACCCACTTCACGGCCGGCTCTCCGACACGGAGCGCCGGCCGTACGCATGGAGGAGGAACGCCAGCAGCCCGCCCACGGCGTACCAGAGCAGATCGGGGGCGTTGAAGGTGCTCCCGAACACCGGCCGCAAAACCTCAGGAATCCCCACAATCTGCGCAAATTCGATCACCCAGCTCGCTCCGACCGCGATGAGCAGCGTCCACACCGGTTTCAACCTGGGCCACACGAGCAACACCAGCACATAGATCAGCACCGTGTAGAGCGCGTCGCCGCCGTACTTCGCGAAGGGCCCGTCCATGAACATCCTGAGCCCGAGGCCTGCGGCAACGGTGATCAAGGCGAGGGCGGCGAGCGCGAGACGCATGGCGGAACCCTAGCGGACTGAAAATTTACACCGCAGAATGCAACGGGAATGAAACAATTTTCCGTCGTTCGTTGACACACGCTCTCCCTAGGGTGTGCCTTCTTGTACAACAGGTAACCCCCCGCCTGAAGGTGAGGCACTGATGACGAAATGGCTCGCGCGCCTGTCGGCGCTCGGCGTGGCTTTTTTACTGCTGGTCCAGGGGCAGGCCGCCCTGGCCCAGGATCCCTCGGCGGGTAAGAAGATCGTGCGCATTGGCTCGATCCAGTCCGTCGACTCGATGAACCCGTTCAAGGCGGTGCGCCTGATCGCCGGGCAGCTCCAGCGCTGGACGTACCTCTTCCTGACCACGCCCGACCCCAAGACGCTCGCTCCCAGCCCGGACCTGGCCGAGTCGTGGACGACCAGCCCCGACGGGCTGACCTGGACGTTCAAGATCCGCGAGACCAAGTGGTCGGAC
This sequence comes from Nonomuraea sp. NPDC050310, assembly GCF_040655795.1. Lineage (NCBI taxonomy): Bacteria > Bacillati > Actinomycetota > Actinomycetes > Streptosporangiales > Streptosporangiaceae > Nonomuraea > Nonomuraea sp. NPDC050310. Next base: position 696,138 of record NZ_JBFAKP010000002.1, read on the forward strand.
GGCAAGCCGGTGACCGCGCACGACGCGGCCTGGACGTTCAACAAGATCATGACTGACGACAAGGCCAAGACCGGCAACGGCCCGGCCGTCGAGAACTTCGAGAGCGTGTCGGCCACCGACGACCGCACCCTCGTCATCAAGACCAAGGCCCCGCAGGCCTCGATGCTGGAGAACCCGATCCCGATCGTGCCCAAGCACGTCTGGGAGAAGGTCGCCGACATCGACGCCTACGAGGCGGAGGACAACCCCGCGGTCAACGGCGCGTACATCCCGTACGAGCAGAAGAAGGACCAGTACGTCAAGCTGAAGGCCAACCCCGACTACTGGCGCGGCAAGGCCAAGATCGACGAACTGCAGGTCGTCTTCTACGAGAACCCCGAGGCCGCCGTCGCCGGTCTGAAGAAGGGCGACATCGACCTCATCGGCCGCCTCGCCGCCCCGCAGTGGGAGGCCGGCGCGGGCGACGCGAACATCGTCCAGTGGAACACCCCGGGCCGCCGCGCCGCCTACCTGCAGATCAACCACGGCGCGACCACCTCCGACGACAAGCCCATCGGCGACGGCCACCCCGCGCTGAAGGACGTCAAGGTACGGCAGGCGCTGCACTACGCCATCGACAAGAAGGCCCTGGTCGACCAGGTCCAGAACGGCCTGGCCGTCCCGGCGGAGGGCTCGATCGTCCCGCCGATGTACAAGGACTTCTTCTGGCAGGCCGAGGGCGCCGACAAGGTCAGCTTCGACCTGGCCAAGGCCAACCAGATCCTCGACGAGGCGGGCTACAAGAAGGGCGCCGACGGCGTCCGCACGATGCCCGACGACCCGAACAAGAAGCTGGAGTTCCGCTTCAGCATCCACACCGAGACGCCCACCGAGGAGAAGCTGGCGCAGTTCCTGACCGGCTGGTTCAAGGAGATCGGCATCACGCTGACCACCCGGGCGCTCGACTCCAACAAGTTCACCGAGGAGACCGGCAGCACCGCGCTGTTCGACATCGCCATCAGCGGCTGGTCGGTCAACCCCGACCCCGAGGAGGTGCTCGCCACGCACCTGTGCAGCCGGCGGCCCACCCCCTCCGGCGAGGGCGGCGGCACCGAGTCCTTCTGGTGCAACCAGGAGTACGAGGGCCTCTACACCAACCAGCTCAAGGAGCTCGACCGGGCCAAGCGGGCCGACCTGATCAAGCAGATGCAGAAGAATCTGTACGTCAACGCCCCGGTGATCGCCATCTACTACCCGAACAACCTGGAGCTGTACCGCAAGGACCGCATCACCAGCATCGAGCCGGTGCCGGCCGGCCGCCAGGGTGAGGGCATCCTGTACGGCGGCAGCAGCGGCTGGCCGATGTACTCGATGGACGCCCCCGCACCGGCGGGCGCCGCGAGCGGTGGCGGCATGAGCACCGGCCTGATCGCCGGCATCGTCGGCGGCGTCGTCGCGGTGGCCGCGGTCGGCTTCCTGGCTCTGCGCCGCCGCAAGACCACGGCGGACGACCGAGAGTGACCAGCACGATCGACACCGGGCTCGCCGCCGATCTGGCGGCGGGCCCGGCCTCGCGGGGAATGTGGCGGTACGCCCTGACCAAGCTGGGCGGCGCGCTGCTCAGCATCGTCATGGTGGTCATCGCCACGTTCTTCCTGTTCCGCCTCATCCCGGGCGACCCTGTGATCGCCTACACCCGGGACGTGCCGCTCAGCCCCGACCAGATCAACCTCCTGCGCAAGCAGATGGGGCTCGACCAGCCGGTCCCGCAGCAGTTCCTCGACTTCCTGGTCAGGACCTTCACCTTCGACTTCGGCACCTCCTACGAGTACCGCCGGCCGGTGCTCGACCTCATCGGCGAGCGCTTCGGGCCCACGCTGCTGCTCACCGGCGTCGGCGTGATCATCTCGGTCGCGCTCGGCCTGTGGCAGGGCACCCGCGCCGCGTGGAAGCACGGCGGCCGCTTCGACCGCTACTCCACCGCGGTCTCGCTGGTGCTCTGGTCGGTGCCGACCTTCTGGCTGGGCCTGCTCCTGCTCATGACGCTCGCCTCGGGCATCGGGCCGATCCCCGGCCTGTTCCCGACCCGCGGCATGGAGAGCGTGGACTCGCCCGACGGCTTCGCCTACGTGCTGGACGTGGCGCACCACATGGTGCTGCCGTGCCTCACCCTGGTCGCCGTCGTCTACGCCCAGTACCTGCTGGTCATGCGCTCGTCGTTGCTGGACGAGATCGGGCAGGACTACGTGGTCACCGCGCGGGCGAAGGGCCTGCGCGACGACCTGGTCCGGCGCCGGCACGCCGTGCCCAACGCGTTGCTGCCGACGGTCACGCTGGTCTTCATCCACATCGGCTTCGTGGTCGGCGGCGCGGTGAGCGTGGAGTACGTCTACTCCTGGCCCGGCCTGGGCCTGCTCTTCGTGGAGGCGATCAAGGGGCCCGACTTCCCGGTCATGCAGGGCACCTTCATCGTGGTCTGCGTCGCGGTGATCATCATGAACACGCTGGCCGACGTGCTCTACCACGTGCTCGATCCGAGAGTGAGGTCGACGTGACGACTATCGCCTGGCAACGGCGGCGGGCCGGGCTGGGCCGGTTCTGGGCGGAGTTCAGGAAGCAGCGGGCCGGCGTCATCGGCGGCGCCATCCTGCTCGCCGCGGTCGCGCTCGCCCTGCTCACGCCCCTGCTCAGCGACATCTCGGTCATGGACGTGACCAAGGCCACGGGGCAGAAGCTCGCCCCGCCCAGCTTCGAGTTCCCGCTCGGCACGGACGAGTCGGGCCGCTCGGTCCTGGAGATGATCATGTGGGGCTCGCGGGTCTCGCTCTTCATCGGCTTCCTGGCCGCGTTGCTCAGCATCGGCATCGGCACCGTGGTCGGGATCGCCGCCGGGCACTTCCGCGGCTGGCTGTCGGCGGTGCTCATGCGCGTCACCGACTGGTTCCTGGTGCTGCCCTCGCTGGTGCTGGCCCTGGTGCTGTCGGCCATCCTCGGCGGCAGCGGCGCGACGATCATCCTGGCCATCGGCATCACCTCGTGGGCGACCACCGCGCGGCTGATCCGCGCGCAGACGCTCGCGGTGGAGGCCAGGCCGTACATCGAGCGGGCCAAGGCGCTCGGCGCCGGCCACTGGCACATCATGTCCAGGCACGTGCTGCCGAACGTGGCGCCGCTGGTGCTGGCCAACACCACCCTGCAGGTGGCCAGCGCGATCGTCGCCGAGTCCACGCTGGCCTTCCTCGGCGCGACCTCGGGGTCGACGTCGTGGGGGAGCCTGCTGCGCGGCGCCTACGACTGGGGCGCGGCGACGAAGGGCGCGTGGTGGTACATCCTGTCGCCCGGCGTCTGCATCGTCGCGGTCGTGCTCGCCTTCACGCTCTGCGGCCGGGCGCTCGAGGCCGTGCTCAACCCACGTCTGCGGGGTGTGTCGCGATGAGCCTGCTCGAACTGGACGAGCTGTCCATCACCTACCGGATCGCCTCGGGCGAGGTGCCCGCCGTGCGCGGGGTCTCGCTGGCCCTGGCGCCGGGCGAGGCCCTCGGCATCGCGGGCGAGTCCGGGTCCGGCAAGTCGACGCTGGCCATGGCGCTGCTGCGGCTGCTGCCGGCCACCGCCCGCGTCGAGGGCAAGATCATGCTCGGCGGCGAGGACATCCTGGCCATGAAGTGGGGCCGGTTGCGCGCGGTCCGCTGGGCGGAGGCGTCGATCGTCTTCCAGGGCGCGCAGCACGGGCTCAACCCGGTGCGCCGGATCGGGGAGCAGATCGCCGAACCGCTCATCATCCACGAGATCACGAAAAATCCGGATAAGCGGGTGGCTGAGCTGCTCAGCCAGGTCGGCCTCCCGGCCTGGCGCGCCCGCAGCTACCCGCACGAGCTCTCCGGCGGCCAGCGGCAGCGCGTGATGATCGCCATGGCCCTGGCCTGCGAGCCGCGCCTGATCATCGCCGACGAGCCGACCACCGCGCTCGACGTCATGGTCCAGGCCCAGGTGCTCACCCTGATCAAGGGCCTGATCGCCGAGCGCGGCATCTCGATGATCATGATCTCGCACGACCTGTCGGTCCTGGCCGACATGTGCGACCGGCTCGGCGTCATGTACGCCGGCCGCCTGGTCGAGGTCGGCCCCTCCCACGAGGTCTTCCACGACGCCAAGCACCCCTACAGCCGGGCCCTGGCCGCCGCCTTCCCCACCGTCGGCGACCCGGTCTCCCGCCTGGCGCCCAAGGGACTCGGCGGCGACCCGCCCGACCCCATGGACCTGCCGGCCGGATGCCCCTTCCACCCGAGGTGCCCGGTCGCGCTGCCCGGCTGCGCCTCGCTCGACGTCCAGCTCTGGCGGGCCGGCGACCGCCGCGAGGCCGCCTGCGTGCACGTCCTCGAAACGGAGGCGTCATGACGATGACCGTCACCCAGACCCTGCTCGAAGCCCGCGACCTGCACGTCGAGTTCTCCTCCCGCGGCCGGCGGGCCCGGGCCGTCGACGGGGTCAACCTGGCGGTCGGCCAGGGCGAGATCGTCGCGCTGGTCGGCGAGTCCGGATGCGGCAAGACCACCCTCGCCCGCACCCTGCTCGGCCTCGAACGCCCCACCAAGGGCCAGGTCCTGTACGGCGGAGCCGCCCTGGACTACTCCTCCAAGGCGCTCAAGGCCTACCGCCGCCAGGCCCAGCTCGTCCTCCAGGACCCGACCGGCGCGCTCAACCCCAGGCACACCGTCTACGAGGCGGTCGCCGAAGGCCCGCGCATCCACGGCCTGGCCAACGAGGAGGAGATCGTGCGCAGCGCGCTCAGCCGGGCCGGGCTGCGCCCGCCGGAGCGCTTCTTCCTGCGCTACCCGCACGAGCTGTCCGGTGGCCAGCGCCAGCGCGTGGTCATCGCCGGGGCGCTCGCGCTCGACCCCAGCCTGCTGGTCGCCGACGAGCCGGTCGCCTCGCTCGACGCCTCGGTGCGCGGCGAGATCCTCGCCCTGCTGTTGCGGCTGCGCGACGAGCTGGGCCTGTCCGCGCTGGTCGTCACGCACGACCTCGGGCTGGCCTGGAACATCGCCGACCGGGTGGCGGTGATGTACCTCGGGCGCATCGTCGAGTCGGGGCCGGTGGAGCAGGTGCTCACCGAGCCGAGGCATCCGTACACGCAGGCGCTGCTGTCGGTGCTGCCGGAGTCCACCGAGCGGGTCGTGCTCACCGGCGAGCCGCCCGACCCCACCCGGGTGCCCGGCGGGTGCCGGTTCCACGCGCGCTGCCAGGTGCTCAGCAGCGGGCGGGCCGCGGAGGCAGGCGTGGCCGACCTGTGCAAGGGCGAGTTGCTGAGCGTGCTGCCTGCCGTACCGGACGCCCAGGCGGCCTGCCACTACGCCGCGCGGAGCCAGTCCGGCTGACGGGCCTACGATCGCAGGTATGCGCTTCGGCATCCTCGGGCCGCTGACGGTCGAGAGCGCCTCCGGAGAGGAGGTCGCCGTCGGCGGCCCCAGGCCGCGGGCGCTGCTGACCATGCTCCTGCTGGAGGCCGGGCGCGTGGTGCCGGTCGAGCGGCTGATCGACGGCCAGTACGGCGACGCGCCGCCCGCCGGAGCGGCCAACGCGCTGCAGGCCCAGGTCTCGCGGCTGCGGCGGCACCTGCCGGTCTCCTTCGAGGGCGCCGGTTACCGGCTGGCGGTCGAGCCGCTCGACGTGGACGCGCACCTGTTCGAGCGGCTGGCCGGGGAGGGGCGTGACCTGCTTTCGCGGGGTTCGCACTCGGCTGCCGTCCAGCGGTTGCGTGAGGCCCTGGGGCTGTGGCGGGGGCCGGCGTTGCCCGACCTGCCCTTCGGCGCGGCGCAGGTGGCTCGGCTGGAGGAGCTGCGGCTGTCGGCGGTCGAGGACCTGGCCGAGGCCACCCTGGCCCTGGGTGCCCCCACCACGGAGAACCAGGCACCCCCGGGGAGCGGGGCTTTCGGTGGTGGGGTGCCGGGGTTGGTGGCCGAGTTGGGTGGGCTGGTGGCTCAGCATCCCTTGCGGGAGCGGCTGGCGGGGCTGCTCATGCGGGCGCTGGTGGCCACCGGGCGGCCGGCCGAGGCGCTGGCGGTGTTCGAGGCGACCCGGGCACGCCTGGCCGCCGAGCTGGGCGCGGATCCCTCGCCTGAGCTGGCCGCCCTCCACCTGTCCGTGCTGCGGGCCGAGCGGCCGGCCGTGCGGGGACTGCCCGCCCAGCTCACCAGCTTCGTCGGCCGGGCGGGCGAGCTCGGTGGCCTGGGCGGCGAACGGCTGGTCACCCTGCTCGGCCCCGGCGGCGTCGGCAAGACCCGGCTCGCGGTCGAGGCCGCCGCCCGCGACCCCCGCGAGGTCTGCTTCGCCGACCTGTCCGCCGTTGAGCCCCGCCCGCCCCGTGGCGGGTCCGAGGTGGTCGCGCTCACCGTGCTGGGCGCGCTGGGCGTGCGTGAGGGCGGCGGGTTCCTGCCGCACACCCCGGCCGGGCCGCTCGACCGGCTGACCGCCGCGCTGGCCGGCCGGGAACTGCTGCTGGTGCTGGACAACTGCGAGCACGTGATCGACGCCGCCGCCGCGCTGGCCCGGCACCTGCTGGCCGCCTGCCCCGGCCTGGCCATCCTGGCCACCAGCCGCGAGCCGCTCGGCCTGACCGGCGAGCACCTGGTCCCCCTGGCCCCGCTCGCCGCACCGCCGCCGGGCGCCACCCCGGCCGAGGCCCTGGCCTACCCCGCGGTCCGGCTCTTCGCCGATCGGGCGGCAGCCGTACGTCCGGGGTTCGAGGTCACCGAGGCCAACGTCGAAGCGGTCACCGAGGTCTGCGCCACTCTCGACGGCCTGCCGCTGGCGCTGGAGCTGGCCGCCGCCCGCCTGCGCACCTTCCCGGTCGCCGAGCTCGCCGCCCGGCTCGCCACCGACGGCCGCTTCCGCCTGCTGTCCCGAGGCGACCGTACGGCAAGCGCCCGCCACCAGACCCTGCGCGCGGCGGTCGAGTGGAGCTGGAGCCTGCTCACCCCGCACGAGCAGGAGCTGGCCAGGCGCTTCTCGGTCTTCGCCGGCGGCGCCTCGCTGGAGGCCGCCGAGGCGTTGTGCGGCGACATCGCCGACCTCGTCGACAAGTCCCTCGTCGTGCTCGAAGGTTCGCGGTTCCGGATGTTCGACACGATCCGCTACTTCTGCGCGGCCACCCTGACCGACGACGTCCGCGCCGAGCACGCCCGCTACTACCTCGACCTGGCTCTGCGCGCCGAGCCGCACCTGCGCCGGGCCGAGCAGCTCGACTGGCTGGCCCGGCTGTCGGCCGAGCACGCCAACCTGACCGCGGCGATGCGGCACGACCCGGAGACCGGGCAGCGGATGGTCGCCGCGCTGGCCACGTACTGCTGGCTGAGCGGCCGGCGCGGCCAGGTCGGCGAGATCGCGGCCGGTCTGCTGGAGCCGCTGCCGGGCCTGGAGGAGGAGTACGTGGCCTGCGTCCTGCACGCGGTGCCGCGCGCCTCGGAGGAGCACTGGGACCGGGCGGCGGCGATCATGCGGGGCATGGACCGGCCGCTGCGGCACCCGTTCACCGCGGCGTTGTGGGGGATGTTCGTGGGCCCCGACGGGTTCGGCTCGCCCGCGCTGCTCGGCGGCGACGACTGGAACGTGGCGCTGGGGCGGCTCAGCGACGGGCTGGTCCGGGTGCTGGGCGGTGAGCCGGGCGAGGGGCACCGGCTGCTGGACGGGGTGCTGGCCCGGTTCCGTGCGCTCGGCGAGCGGTGGGGGATGGCGCAGGCGCTCGACTGGCAGGCCCTGGTGGCGAGCTGGCGTGGGCAGTGGGAGCGGGCCCATGAGCTGCGGGCCGAGGCCCTGGACCTGCTTGAGGAGCTCGGTGCGCTGGAGGAGTCGGCCGACGTGCTGGCCCGGCGGGCCGAGACGCGGGTGCGGGAAGGGGACCCGTCGGCGGTCGCCGACTTCCATGGCGCTGACGAGTTGCGGGCCAGGGCGGGGCAGCCGCCGATCGCCGCGCTCGGGCTGGCTCGGCTGGCCCGCTGGTCGGGAGACCTCGACGGGGCCCGGCGGCAGGTCGAGCGGGCGGCGACGGCGGCCGAGGGGCAGGGGTTCGGGCTCGACGCCGGTCCGGCCCGGGTGCTGACCGAGCGGGCCAGGATCGCCGGTGCGCTGGGCGTCGAGGGGGATTCGGTGGCCGGGTGGCATCGGGAGGCGGTGGCGTTGGCCCGGCAGTCGCCGCTGGTCGCCGAGCTGGCTGATGCGGTGGAGGGGCTGGCGGAAGCCGTACCGGCGGAGGAGAGTGCGCGCCTGCTCGGGGTGGCCGTGGCGCTGCGCGGGCTGGCGGTGGCGGGGGATCGGGACGTGGCCGAGACCGCGGCCCGGGCACGCGCGGCCCTGGGCCAGGAACGCTTCGCCACGACCTACGCCGAGGCCGCCGCCCTCGACCGCGAAGCCGCCCTGGCCGCAGTGGCCAAGGCCGTGGACGGTGAGCACCCCCGCTGACAGTCGGGGCGGGGGCTGTCAGCGATCGGGCCGTCGGTTGTCAGCGCCCCGGCCGAAGGTGTGGGCATGACGCTGACGAACACCACGGTCCTCATCTCCGGCGCGAGCATCGCCGGCCCCGCCCTCGCCTTCTGGCTGGCCCGCGCCGGCGCCAAGGTGACCCTCGTGGAGAAGGCCCCGGCGCTGCGCCCCGGCGGCCAGGCGGTCGACTTCAAGGGCGAGACCCACCTGACCGTCCTGGAGCGCATGGGCGTCCTGGAGCGGATCCGGGAGCACCAGACCGGCGGCACCGACCTGACGATCATCGACGAGAAGGGCCGCGAGGTGGCGGTGTGGCCGGGCGAGTTCACCGGCGGCGACCTGGAGATCCTGCGCGGCGACCTGGCCCGCATCCTGGTCGAGCAGACCGAGAAGAGCTGCGAGTACGTCTTCGGCGACTCGATCACCTCGCTGACCGAGACCCCGGCGGGCGTGCACGTGAGCTTCGAGCGAGGCGCGCCCCGCACCTTCGACCTGGTGATCGGCGCCGACGGCATCCACTCCAACGTCCGGCGGCTGGCCTTCGGCCCGGAGCACGAGCACGTCCGTCACCTGGGCTACTACTACGCGCTGGCCGACCTCGACCTCGATGTCGAGCCGGTGATGTACAACGAGCCGGGCCGCATGATCAGCCTGGGCGGGAGCAAGGCGGCCAGCTTCTTCGTCTTCGCCTCGCCGGAGCTGTTCTACGACCGCTACGACGAGGAGCAGCAGAAGGAGCTCGTCCGCGCGGCCTTCGCCGGCTGCGGCTGGCGGGTGCCCGAGGTGCTGGCCGCGCTGGACCGGGCGGGGAGCGTCTACCTCGACTCGATCAGCCAGGCCCGGGTGGACAGCTACGCCGCAGGCCGCGTCGCCCTGATCGGGGACGCGGCCTACGGGAACACGCTGGGCGGGTTCGGCACGGGCCTGGCGGTCGTGGCGGCCTACGTGCTGGCCGGGGAACTGGCCACCAACGCCGACCACCGCACGGCCTTCCGGCGCTACGAGGAGCTCTTCCGCCCCTACGCCAAGAGCGCCGAGAACGGCAACGCCGGCCCGTTCATGGCCCCGAAGACCCGCCCTGGCCGCTGGCTGCGCAACCAGCTCTTCCGCCGCCGCTTCCTGCTCACCTCGATGATCAAGATGGGTGACCGGATGGCCAGCCGCATCGACCTGCCCGACTACACCTGCTTGAGGTGGCCGGCGTCGACGACGAAGTCGGCTCCGGTGGTGGCCGCCGAGCGCGGCGACACCAGCAGCGTGATCACGTCGGCGACCTCCTGAGGATCGACCAGGCGCCCGGTGGTGAGGTTCATCATCTCCGGGGCGACCTTGTCCAGCACGGCCTCGCGGTCGGCGCCGGTGGCGCCGGCCAGCACGTCGGCCGCGCCGCCCGACTCGGTCCACCAGGCGGTCCGGGTGGGCCCGGCCGAGACGGTGTTCACCCGGATGCCCTGCGGCCCGTACTCCTCCGACAGCGACTTGGTCACCGTGCTCAGCCCGGCCTTGGCCGCGCTGTAGTCGACGTTCATCGGGGCGGGCATGCGGGCCATCGTGGTCGAGACGTTGACGATCGCGCCACCGCCGCGCTCCAGCATCAGCGGGATCGCCGCCCGGATGGCACGCACCGGGCTCAGCAGGTTGAACTCGAGCATCTGGCGCCAGTCGTCGTCACCGGGCGTCAGAAAGCCGAAACGCGGCAACGTCACACCGGGGGGCGGGCCGCCGGCGTTGTTCACCAGGATGTCGAGCCCGCCGAACCGCTCGGCCACGTAGCGCACCGCGGCCGCGGGCGCCTCCGGGTCGGTCAGGTCGGCGGCGAAGTGGTCGGCGTCGAGGCCGGGGGCGGGGGTCCGCGACACCGCGACCACGTGGGCGCCCTCCGCGGCCAGGGTGCGGGCGACGGCCAGGCCGATGCCCTTCGAGGCACCGGTGACCAGGGCGATCTTGCCGTTCAGTCCAAGTTCCATGCCTGCCAACGTAGACGCTGGTCAGGTCGGAGAACCGGCGGTAATCGGACCACCGGTTCTCGCGGAAATCGGACTCAGAAGGCGCTTATCGTGGCCGGGGCGCGCTCGGCCCGGCTCAGCGCGCGGATGACCGCGGTCGGCCCGTGCCGGTGTACGGCCAGCCGCGCCAGCAGGTCGACCACGGGGTCGATGACCTCGGCCGGGAGCTCTGGCGTCGGCACGCCGACGCTCGCCGCCAGGTCGTCGGAGTGCACGACGATCTCCATCATCCGGGTGAGCAGGAAGTCGTCGAGGGTGAGCGCCCAGCCGGCCCACGGCAGGAAGACGACCCGCTCGGGGCTCTCCTCGGGCAGGACCTCGCGGAAGGTCTCCAGGAGCACCTCGCTCCTCGACACCACCGCGTCCGCGCCTTCGGCGGCCACGGCCTCGCCGCCTCGCCGTACGCCGATGTTGCTCTCGTGGTCGAGGCCGGCCTCGACCCAGGGGGAGCGGAAGTAGTGCTCCAGCAGCGGCGCCGGCTCGTGGCTGTCCTCGGGGAGGGCCAGCACGTCGGAGACGCGCACGAGCTGGTGGCCCAGGTGCGCGGCCAGCCCGCCGACCGAGAACTCGGTGAGCGCGCTGGGCTTGTTCCAGGCGGCGGCCACCGCCGGCTCCCGCAGCAACGAGACCGCCGAGGCGGCGGCGACCAGGTAGGACTCCCTGACCATGGGGACCTCTCTCAGGTGGTGCTGAACAACGCGCTGACCGATTCGCCGTCGTGGATCCTGCGCATGGCCTCGGCCAGCGCGGGCGCCACCGACAGCACGGTCAGCTTGTCGCTCGGCTTGGGGACGGGGACGGTGTTGGTGCAGACGATCTCCAGCACGCCGGGCACCTCGCTGAGGCGCTCGACGGCGCCGCTGGCGAACAGGCCGTGCGTGCAGGCCACGCGGAAGGATCGGGCGCCGCGCTCGCGGAGCCGGGCGAGCAGCTCGATCACGGTCGAGCCCTTGGCGATCTCATCGTCGAGGATGATCACGTCCTTGCCGGCGACCTCGCCGATCACGGAGCTGATCACCACGCGGTCGTCGGCGAAGCGCTGCTTGGCGCCGACCGCGACCTCCACGCCGAGCAGCCGGGCGAAGGCGGCGGCCTCCTTGGCGTTGCCGAGGTCGGGCGAGACCACCACGGTGTTGGACAGGTCGTAGCGGACGAAGTGCGCGGCCAGCTCGCGCAGGGCGTGCAGGTTGTCCACGGGCACGCTGAAGAAGCCGTGCACCTGCGGGGAGTGGAGGGTCATCGTCAGCACCCGGCTGGCTCCGGCGGTGACGAGCAGGTCGGCGACCAGGCGTGCCCCGATGGAGATGCGGGGCGCGTCCTTCTTGTCCGACCTTGCGTAGCTGTAGTGAGGCATCACGACGGTGGTGCGAGCGGCCGAGGCGCCGCGGGCGGCGTCCAGCATCAGCAGGAGCTCCACGAGATGCTCCTGCACCGGCGGCACCAGCGGCTGGATGAGGAAGACGTCGCGCTCGCGGCAGTTGGCCTGGAGTTGCACTTCGAGGCAGTCGTTGGCGAAGCGGCTGACCCGGACCGGGTGGAGCGGGGTGCCGAGATGGGCGCAGATCTCCTCGGCCAGTTCGGGGTGGGCGCTTCCGCTGAAGACCGTGATGTCGCGCACGGAAGTGGAGCCTAACCCATGGCTGAAAACGTCTACAGCCCACCCCTGAGCTGCGGCTGACCGCCTCGGGCGGCTCAGCCCCGCTTGTCGCGGACGGTCAGCCATTCGGCGTGGCTCGGCTGGTAGCCGAGGTGCCCGGTGAGGAAGTCGGCCACGGCCGTCATGTGGTGCGCGCCGTACACGACCGCGGTGACCAGCGGCTCCTGCTGGTGGAGCCGGTAGACCTTCGCCAGCGCGGCGATCAGCGCCCGGTCGCGGTCGCGGTCCTCGACGGCGAAGCGGCCCCAGACGCGGGCGATGCGGCCGGTCGGCTGGTCCTCGCGGGTGGTGTCGTCGACGTCGGGCAGGTCCTTGGGGAAGCTGACCCGGCTCAGCCACGTGGCCACCGCCCCGGCCGATTCGGCCAGGTGGTCCCACTTGGTGGGGGCCTGGTCGCTCACCCGGTGCTCCGGCCACAGGATCGGCACGCCCAGCGACTCCAGGTCGAGCGCCACCACCTGGTCGACCAGGTCGTCGAGGCGGTGGGTGGCCAGCTTCCGCAACCGGCGCATGTGCGGGCGGGGGAAGCCCTCGGCGACGATCAGCCCGCAGCCGCGCAGCCGGGTGGCCACCTCGTCGTAGAAGGCGGGCTGGGCGATGTGGACCATCGGGAACAGGACGAACTGCATGGGCGTGCCGGGCCGCCGGAGCGTGCTGACCGACGACCGGATCCCGAGGTCGTTGGACTCGATGAACCGCATCATGCGGAAGAACGAGCGGCGGGCCCGCTGTGTTCCTGGCGGGTCCCCTTGAGGGCTCCTTGAGGCCGGTCAGGGCAGGCGGGTGTTCTGGTCGTGCAGCAGCGACCAGCCGTCCGGGCCGTGGGTGAAGACCAGGCTGAGCACGTTGCGCGCGTGGATCGGCGCGCCCTGGGCGTCGACGTCGCAGTAGTCGGCCTCGTAGGTCGCCACCAGCGTGCCGGCCGTCTCGATCACCGACAGCGGGGTGAGCTCCTGGGTCCAGTCGAGGTCGGCGAACCAGTCGCGGTGGAAGTCGGTCACGGCCTGGCGGCCTTCGAGCCGGCTGCCGTTGGGCAGGACGACCACGACCTCCTCGTGCAGGGTCGCGGTGAAGGCCGCGAGGTCGCGGGCGGTGAGGGCGGCCAGGTGGGCCTGGAGGGTCTGCTCGGCGCTCATCCCGCCAGGGTAGGGCTCGCCGCGGGTCGTCCGGCCCACGCCGGGGGCCGGGCGCGACACTAGGCTCCATGAGGACACGACGCCTGCGCGATTTCGGGCACACCATCGGCATCCTGGCTCCGGGGCCGCACAACGCCATCACCGACGTTCCCGGGGTGCTGGTCGGCCAGACCACCGTGATCGACGAGGCGCGGGACGTGTACTCCGGGGTGACCGCCGTCGTGCCGCCCGAGCTGCCCACCGCGGCCGGTCTGTTCGTGGGCAACGGGTACGGCAAGCTGGTCGGGGCCACGCAGCTCCAGGAGCTGGCGGAGCTGGAGACGCCGATCCTGCTCACCTCCACCTTGAACACCTTCCGGGTGGCCGACAGCCTGCTGAGCTGGCTCCTGGACCGCGCGCCCGAGCCGCTCACCTCGGTCAACCCGGTGGTCGGCGAGGTGAACAACGGCTGGCTGTCCACCGGGGACCCGCGCCCGGTGACCGGCGAGCACGTCTACGCCGCCCTGGACGGCGCCGCCGACGGGCCGGTCGAGATGGGCAACGTCGGCGGCGGCGCCGGGGCGTGCGCGCTGGGCTTCAAGGCCGGCATCGGGAGCGCCTCCCGCCAGGTCGCGCTGTCGGACTGCGAGCTCACCGTCGGGGTGCTCGTGCAGGCCAACATGAGCGGCCACCTCCGCCTGCTCGGCAAGACCTTCGCCCCCGCCCCGGAGCAGCCGGCCGACGAGGGCTCGTGCGTGGTGGTCGTCGCGCTGGACCTGCCGTGCAACCCCCGCCAGCTCGAACGCATCGCCGCGCGCGGCGTGTTCGCGCTCGGGCAGGTGGGGGCGGCCTTCAGCCAGGGCAGCGGCGACTACGGGCTGGCCTTCTCCACGATCCCGGACCCGGCGCCGCGCACGCTCGAACCGGCCGACCTCGACCGGGTGTTCGCCGGGGTGCTGGAGGCGGTCGAGGAGGCGGTGATCGACGCGTTGCTGGCCGCCGACACGGTACGGACCTCCCTGGGGCGGCAGGCCCTTGCTCTGCCGTACGAGCTGCTGGGTTAGCCGGGCTCGCGCTTGGCGGTGATGGGCAGCAGGCGGCGGACGACCGGCGGCCGGGGGCCGGCGGTGCGGCGGAAGCGGGCCGGTTCCTGGCCGTCGCGCAGGCCGTCGAGCACCCGGTCGATGTGCACCAGGAGCTCGCCGTGCAGCGGCCAGTGGCCGGGGTCCTCGCGCAGCAGCCAGCTCAGGTCGTCGCGCTGGCGGCGGCCTTCGGCGATGGAGTCGTTCAGCCGGGCGGTGAGCTCGGCGGCGAGCTCCGGCTTGCGGGTGGTGACCGCGCCGGAGTAGTCGCGGGTGGCGCAGGCCAGCTCGCGCAGCACGCCGGCCAGGTGCTCGCGCACGTCGGCCTCCCACATCTCGGCCCCGAGCCCGCCGCTGTCGCGCAGGTACAGCTCGGTGCGGTCGGCGATGCTGCGCGCCAGCCCCCGGACGGTCACCGTCGAGCGTTCGAGCGTCTCCAGGGCGTCGCGCAGCGCCAGCGTGTACTGCATGCCGGTCCAGGAGCGCGGCTTGTACTGCGAGGCCTCCACGGCGGCGGTGAGCTCCTCCTCGACCCGCTGGATCTCGCGCCCGAGGCTCTGCGCCCGGTTCATCCACTCGGACACCGTCGAGTCGTCCGGCGCCCGGTCGAGCCCCTGGGCCATGGAGTCGAGCAGCGAGGCCGTGCTCCGGCCGAGGTCGCCGATGGCCTCCTCGGCCGGCCGCAGCTTGACCGGCGAGGCGATCAGCCCGGCCAGCAGGCCCACGGCCGCCCCGATCAGCGTCTCGATGATGCGGTCGACGGCGGCCGCGTCCGTCCCGATCTGCAGGATGAGCATCGCGCTGATCGGCACCTCCAGCAGGTGGTCGCCGAGTTTGAGCAGGTAGCCGATGATGAGCGCGGCCAGGATGGCGAGGGTGAGGCTCAGCCAGGTGAAGGGGAAGACGTTGGCCAGGAGCACGGCGATCAGCACTCCGCAGGTGACGCTCACCACCCGTTCGATGGCGATGCGCACCGTGCGGTAGAGCGAGACCTGGACCACCAGCAACGCGGTCAGCGGCGCCAGCAGCGGAGCCTTGACGCTCAGCAGGTTGTCGGCGAGCACGTAGGCGAGCATGGCCGTGATGACCAGCCGCGCGATCGACAGCGCGGCCGGCTGGGCACGGCGGTGGAGCAGCCGCAGCCGGTTTGGCATGACAGAGAGCACCCCCTTTCTGAAGGAATGACCAGAATTCCGCGCGTCATTCCCCCCTTTATGGGGTGTTTGTCACCTCAGGCCAAGATGCGGTGAATCCGGTCAGGAGTCCGTGACGATCACGCCGCTGCTCAGCACGCGGTTGCGCAGCAGCAACATCGCCGCGTCGTCGTGCAGGGGCGAGTCGACGTGGGCCACGAGGTCCAGCCGCAGGGCCTCCAGCGCCGCCTCCGGGTCCTCGTTCTTCAGCAACACCGCCGCCCGCTCCTGCAGCGGGTAGAAGCCGCCGTCGCGGTCGCGCGCCTCGATGACGCCGTCGGTGTAGAGCAGGATCTGGTCGCCGGGCCCGAACTCCACCCGCTGCGGCTCCGGCCCCTCCACGCCCAGCGCGGCCAGGCCGAGCGGCGGGGCGTAGTCGCCGGTGTCGGCGAAGCTGCTGGTGCCGTCGGCGCGCAGGACCAGGGGCGGCGGGTGCCCGTAGTTCAGCAGGATCAGCCGCCCGTCGGCGTGCGCCTCGGCCAGGACCGCGGTCACGAACTCCTCGCCGGACAGCCGCCGGTTGAGCGCCTTCTCCAGCCGGGCGCTCACGCCCTGCAGGTCGATCTCGTCGTGCGCCGCCTCGCGGAAGGCGCCCAGGACCAGCGCCGCGGTCTCGACCGCCTCCAGGCCCTTGCCCTGCACGTCGCCGACGATCACCCGCACGCCGGAGGGCGAGGTCACCACCTCGTACAGGTCGCCGCCGATCCGCGCCTCGGCCATCGCCGAGGTGTAGGACACCGCCGCCCGCAGGTGCCCGGCTCGCCGGGGGACCGGGCGCAGCAGCACGCTCTGGGCCACCTCCGCGATCGAGCGCACGTTGGCCAGCTCGCGCTCGCGGTACTGCCGGCCCAGGGTCGCGATGAGCCCGGCCCCGGTCACGCCGGCGATCACCAGCAGGGCGACGAGGCTCTGCCGCGTTCCCCACAGGTCGTTGTAGAGCGCCAGGCCCATCGACAGCAGCGCCGCCAGCACGCCGATCGCGGCGGCTCGCCGTACCCCGCCGACCAGGCCGGCGAAGGCCGGGCCGAGCGCGAGCAGGGCCATGAAGCCGAAGTCGGTGCCCGACATCAGGTCGGTGAGGGTCACCACGCCCATCGCCCCGTACGGCAGGGCGCCCAGCAACTGCTGCGTGCGCCGATCCGACCACGTCAGGCGCGCGTTGCGCCGGGAGTCGTCGCTTCGCGGCGCACTCGACACCTGGCCTCCCAGGGCGGAGAGAACTCAACCAACAAGGCCGACCAGACTTCCCGGCTCGCCGCGACCACCCTAACAAGCAACCTCGAGAAACGGGGAGTACGCCCCGTTCAGGCGTGTTCCGTCCGCTCTGTGCGGACTCGCTGGAGCTGCCGCCACCGGACCACCAGGGCGGCCACGGCCACCACGGTCAGCACGCCCAGGCTCGGCAGGTCGTGCGAGTGGCCGCCGGCGTGCCGGTCCAGGTAGTGCGACAGGGTGTGCATCCCGCTGCCCACGGTGAACCCGGCCAGCGCCACCACCAGGCGGTCGTGCCAGATCAGCGCCGCGGCCATCGTCGCGCCGATGCCGAGCTGGAAGGCGCCCAGGTCGTGCGTGAGGTGCTCGTTGTAGGGGTGGTAGTTCACGAAGTCGATGAACGACCGCGGGGCCAGGAACGCCCAGAAGCCGAAGACGATCATGATGGCCGCGCCGAGCACGACCGCGGTGTTGATCAGGAAGCCGTTCTTCATCGTCCAGCTCGTTTCGTAGGTCCGGTGCTTCCTCCTCTGGACGGGGCGGCCCGGCCGGATGTGACAGCTCATCGTCGATGCAGACTTACCGGCATTCGCTGCACGAGCTTGCAGCTTTGTGAGCAGAAACTGCATTTTCAATCACAATATATCAACCCGTTACAGCGGCTGTCTTGTTGGCCGCTTTTGCCGGTTCTAGGGTCCAGGCAGATCTCTTCCGAAGGGTGATGCGAGATGCGCGGACCGAAGATCGTGGCTGCCGGCGTCGCGGCGGCGCTGGCACTGGCCGCCTGCGGCGGAAGCGGCCAGGCGGGCACGGAGTCCAAGGGCGGCGAGTTCACGTACTGGTCGATGTGGCGGGCCGACGAGCCCCAGGCCAAGGTGATCAAGGCCGCGATCGACCGGTTCCAGGCCGAGACCGGGACCAAGGTGAAGGTCGAGTGGCAGGGCCGCGACGTCCGCCAGAAGATCGGCCCCGCCATCGCCGCCAACAAGGCGCCCGACCTGTGGGACCAGGGCGCCGACGTGGTCGCCACCACCGCGCTGGCCGGCCAGGCGGCCGACCTGTCGAAGGTCTACGACGCCGAGATCCCGGGCGAGGGCAAGAAGGTGTCGGAGGTCATCGACGCCAAGTACGTCGACGCTCTGCCCAAGGACCCCGAGGGCAACAGCCGGTGGCTCGTGCCGTACGAGCTGATCTCGACCGCGCTGTTCTACAACGCGGCCGACCCCGCGCTGGCCACGCCCCCGGCGACCTGGGCGGAGTTCATCGAGCTCTGCGAGACGCTCAAGGGCGCCGGCAAGGCCTGCCTGGCCTCGGACGGCGAGCTGGGCTGGGAGAACTTCCTCACCCTGGACACGCTTCTGGTGCGCGACAACGGCCCCGGCACGCTCAGGAAGATCTACGACGACAAGTCCGGCGCCGGCTGGGACGCCCCCGGCGTGCTGGAGTCGGCCAAGCGCATGGAGCAGCTCGTCAAGGGCGGCCACGTGATCTCCGGCTACGACGCCAGCAAGTACCCGGCCCAGCAGACCAACTGGGCCAAGGGCAAGGCCGCCTTCCTGATGAACGGGAGCTGGGTGGCCAGCGAGGTCGCCACCCTGGTCGGGCCCGACTGGAAGATGGGCGCGCTGCCCGTCCCGGTCACCAAGGGCGGCAACACCGAGACCAACGTGATCCTCATGGGCTTCTCGGTGCCGAAGCGGGCCAAGAACCCCGAACCGGCGATGCGCTTCCTGGCCTACTTCCTGAAGAAGGAGAACCTGGGGAAGATCGCCACCGAGACCAAGAACATCACCCCTCGGGCCGACATCCCGGCCCCCGCCGAGCTGGCCGGGGTGCAGAAGACGCTGACCGAGAACCCGGTCCGCTCCATCCTGGACAACGTCACCGGCGACTACGGCGACAAGGTGCTCTACCCGGCCTTCCTGGAGCTGTGGCACGGCAAGATCGGCGCCGAGCAGTTCGTGGCCAAGGCCAAGGAAGCGCACATCCAGTACTGGAAGACCGCGAGCTGATGGCGGCCACGCGGCGGAACGGCCCGCTGGAACGCCAGCGGGCCCGCCTCTACTGGCCGTTCCTCGCGCCCGCGCTGCTGGTGTACGGCCTGCTGTTCCTGGCCCCCATCGCCTACTCCGCCTGGACCAGCCTGTACCGGTGGGACGGCATGGGCGAGATGCAGTGGAAGGGCCTGGACAACTACCGGGTGCTCTGGCACGACCCCGCCTTCGCCACCTCGATCGGCAACACGCTGAAGATCCTGGTGGTCGGCGGGCTGATCACCTTCCTCTGCAGCTTCCTGCTCACGCTGCTGCTGCGGGAGATGCGGGCCAAGTTCTTCGCCCGCTCGGTGCTGTTCTTCCCCAACCTGGTCAACGCCATGGTCTTCGGGGCGGTCGCGGGCTTCCTGTTCAGCCCGGACGGGCCGGTCAACGTGGTGCTGGGCTGGCTGGGCGTGGACGCGCCCAAGTGGCTGGGCTCCGACAACGTCTTCGCGCTGATCATCGCCACGCTGATCTGGACCGCGACCGGCTACTACACGACGATCATCATGGCCGCGGTGGACCAGATCCCGCCCTACCTCTACGAGGCCGCGGCTTTGGAGGGCGCCACCGCGTGGCAGCGGCTGCGGCACGTCACCGTCCCGCTGGCCTGGGACGTGATCACCGTCTGCGCGGTGCTGTGGACGGTCAGCTCGGTCAAGGTCTTCGAGCTGATCCTGCTGTTCGGCGGCGGCAACGCGGGCAACCCGCCCGCCCAGACCTGGACCACCGCCGTGTACGTCTACACCGCCGCCTTCCCCACCAGCTCGGTGCCGCGCCTCGGGCTGGCCTCCGCCGCCGCCCTGGTCAGCCTGGTCATGGTCGGCCTGTTCACCGTGCTGCTCCGCCGCATCATGCGCCGCGAGCCGATCCAGGGGATGTCATGACGCGCAAACTCGGGCTGACCCTGGTCTGGGTGATCGTCGCCGGGGACCTGGTACTGCTGGCCTGGATCTTCCTGACCTCCGTCCGCACCACGGGCGACATCTTCGAGCGGCCCTTCGCCCTGCCCGGCTCGGTGGAGCTCGGCAACTACGCCAACGCCTGGGGCGAGGGCGGCTTCGGCGCCGCCGCGGCCAGCAGCGTGCTCATCGCGGTGATCTCCTCGGTGGCCGCGGTCACGATCGCCGCGCCCGCCGCCTACATGCTGGCCCGCCGGCGCACCCGCACCTCCAGCGCGCTGACCATGGCCTTCGCGATGGGCCTCGGCGTGCCCGGCCAGGTGCTGCTCGTGCCGCTGTTCACCGGCATGGCCACGATCGGGCTCGTGGACAGCTACCTCGGCCTCACCCTCGTCTACGTCGGCCTGGCGATGCCCTTCACCGTCTACCTGCTGACCGGCTTCTTCGCCGGCGTCCCGCAGGTGCTGGAGGAGGCCGCGGCCATCGACGGCGCCGGCGGGCTGCACGCCTTCGTCCGGGTGATCCTGCCGGTCGCCAGGGGCGGGCTGATCACCGCCTTCCTGCTGCAGTTTATCGGCGCGTGGAACGAGACGCTCTTCGCCATCGCCTTCATGCAGTCCGACGACCGGGTCACGCTGCCGGTGGCGCTGGTGAACTTCGTCAAGATGCAGCAGTTCAACGGCCTCGACTGGGGAACCATGTTCGCCGGCGTCTGCATCATCCTCGCGCCGATGGTGGCGCTGTTCGCCTGGATGGGCAACCGCATCATCCAGGGCATGACCGTCGGCATCGGCCGGTAAGCACCGCACCTCGGGGAGCCCTCCACATGACCAGCAAGCTGCGCCTCGACGTCCTGACGCTGTCCGCCGCGGCCGCGCCGGCGTCCAGCCCGCTGCCCCTCCTGTACGGCACGCGGGCCCGATCCGGCCTGACCGGGGCGGACGAGGAGATGACCCGGCAGATCCGGTACGGCCAGCCGTACTCGCTGCTGCCCTACACCGCCCAGGACGACTACGACCGCACCCGCGAGGAGCGCGAGCAGCCGGCGGTCGTCCTGGAGAACGAGGTCCTGACCGCCACCTTCCTGCCCGGCCACGGCGGGCGGCTGTGGTCGCTGGTGCACCGGCCCTCCGGGCGGGAGCTGCTGCACCGCAACCCGATGCTCCAGCCGGCCAACCTCGCGCTGCGCGACGCCTGGCTGGCCGGAGGCGTGGAGTGGAACCTCGGCGCCACCGGGCACTGGCCGCTGACCTGCGCGCCGCTGCATGCCGTACGGCTGGAGCTGCCGGACGGCACGCCCGTGCTGCGGATGACCGAGTTCGAGCGGATGCGCCGGCTGGTGGTCCAGCTCGACGCCTGGCTCCCGGCGGGCTCGCCGGTGCTGCGGGTGGCGGTGAGCATCCACAACCCCGGGGAGGAGGAGACGCCGGTCTACTGGTGGTCGAACATCGCCGTCCCCGAGGCGGCCGACATCCGGGTGGTCGCCCCGGCCGAGCAGGCCTACCACTTCGACTACGGCAGCCGGCTGGGCCTGGTGGACTTCCCCGAGCTCGGCGGCGTGGACCGCAGCTACCCCGACCGGGCGGACTCGGCGGCCGACTACTTCTTCGAGATCCCCGCCGGGCGGCGGCGGTGGATCGCGGCGCTCGACGGGTCCGGGCGGGGCCTGGTCCAGGTCTCCACCGACCGGTTGCGTGGGCGCAAGCTGTTCCACTGGGGCACCGGCTCCGGCGGGCGGCGCTGGCAGGAGTGGCTGAGCGGGCCGTCCGCGCGCTACCTGGAGATCCAGGCCGGACTGGCCCGCACCCAGCTCGAACACCTGCCGATGCCCGGACGGGCCACCTGGAGCTGGGTGGAGGCCTACGGGCTGCTGGAAGCCGACCCGGACGCCGTGCACGGGTCGTGGCCGGCCGCCGTCGAGGCGGTCGGCGCGGCGGTGGACCGGCTGGTGCCGCCGTCCTCGCTGGAGCCGCTTTCCGACGCCACAGCAGGCGAGGTCCTCATGCGCGGGTCGGGGTGGGGAGCGCTGGAAGGGCTGCCCTTCGGCGAGCTCGGACCGGAGCAGCGGCCCTGGGCCGAACTGCGCGAGACCGGACGGCTGCCGGTGTGCGACCCGCCCGCCGCACCGATCACCGGGCCGCAGTGGCGGGCCCTGCTGGAGGCGCACCCGGCCGACTGGCACGCCCGCTACCACCTGGGGCTGGTCCGGCACGCCGACGGCGATCCCGAGGGCGCTCGCGCGGCGTGGGAGGAGTCTCTGACGCTCGCGCGCACTCCGTGGGTGTTGCGCTGCCTGGCCGAGTCGTCCCGGCTGACCGGGACGGGACACCGGTCCGACCTGCTGCTGGAGGCGCATCGGCGGGCGCCGACGGTGTGGCAGCTCACCGTGGAGACCCTGCGGGCGCTGCTGGCCGACTCACGGGCCGGTGAGGCGCTCGACCTCGTCGACCGGCTGGCGCCGGAGCAGCGGGCGCTCGGCCGGATCCAGCTCCTGGAGGCCGAGGCGGCGCTGGCGCACGGCGAACTCGACCGGGTCGGCGAGTTGCTCGCCCGGGGCATGGAGATCGCGAACCTGCGCGAAGGCGAGGACTCGCTGGATGCGTTGTGGTTCGCCTACCACGAGCTGCGCGAGGCGCGCGGAGGCGAGGTCACCCCCGAGGTGGCCGCTCGCGCACGCCGGGAGCACCCGTTGCCCGCGCACTACGACTTCCGTATGCGCGGCTGACCGCTTCTGGCCCCCGAACCTCGGACGGCAGGGGGCTTCGGTCAGGGTCGGTATCGGTCAGAGCTTGTAGAGCTTGGGAAAGGGAGTGGTGATCCGCTCCTGGCGCGAGCCGAAGTCGACCACGACGGCGATCTCGTCCTCGACCGCGATGACGACTCCCAGGCCGTACCGGTCGTGACTGACCCGGTCGTCCATGCTGAACCGCTCTGCCGGCCTGGCGGGAGGCGGAGGTTTGAAGGGACTGGTGGGCAGGTGACGGCGGGGCTGGCCGCTTGCTGACTTCATCTCTCACAGTATGTGCCGCGTTTGATAACGCTCGCGCCACAAGCACCGGCAAACACAAGATCAAATCACGCGAATCCCGTGGCCTTGCCTCTGTTGAGAAATCAAGAAGAGATCTACGACCCGGCGCGCACGGTGTAGATCGTCGTCACCAGATGATCGAGGAGCGGGCGCAGCGCCCGGCCCTCGGCGAGCAGGTCGTCGGTGGCCTGGTCGCCGATCGTGGCGCGCAGCTCGGCCTCGTCCCGCTCCCACAGCGCGTGCAGGCGCCCCCAGGCCCGCTCGACCCCGCTCTGGCGCACCGCGTTCTCCACGGTCAGCCCGGCCTCGGCGAGCGAGTCCGGCCACGGCCGGATCCGCTCGTGGCCGGGGTGGCTGGGGCCGAGCACGGTGGAGGTGAACACCGCCCGCGCGCCGGGCCGCAGGATCCGCGCCAGCTCACGCAGGGCGGCCGTGCGGTCGGGGGAGAGGGGAAGCGCGTCCATGCTGACCACGCCGTCCGCGCAGGCGTCCGGGAGGCCGGTGGACTCGAAGGTGCCGACCTCGAAGCGGGCCCGGCCCGGCGCGACGAACGCGGCGGCCCGCTCGGCCGCCATCGCGACGCCCTCGGGTGAGACGTCGACGCCGACCAGCCGGGCCGACAGCGCCCTGGCCAGCCACAGGCCGGTCCCGCCGCGGCCGCAGCCCAGGTCCACCAGGAGCTCGTCCGGGCGCAGGCGCAGGCCCTTGACCATCTCGCCGAGCACCTGCCAGGTGCAGCCGCTCGCCGCGTCCACCTCGGCCGGGCGCTCCGGGCCGAACGCCTCCGCGTACAGCCTGCCCTGCAGCCCGCCGGCGGCGTAGGCGCGGTGGAAGCGGTCGGAGCGTTCGGTGGTGAAGGTGAACGGGTCGGTCGTGGGCACAGGTCCTCCTTGATCGGTCGGGGCGGGATCCTACGGGGATCGGCTGGGGAAGGCGGCGGGGACGCGGTGGAGCAGGGCGGCCGAGGCGGCCACCACTGCGGCCACCAGCCACCAGGCGGCCGAGGTGCCCAGGCCCAGGGCGAGCGGCGCAAGGGTCAGATTGGCCAGGGCCGCGCCGCCCGAGCCGGCCAGCGAGGTGGTCGAGCTCATGGTGGCCCGTTCGGCCGAGGTGACCCGGTGGTGGGTGAGCTCGGCCTTCAGGACGCCGTGCACGCCGAGGCCGACGAAGAGCGCGACGTACGGCAGGCCGGCCAGGACGATCGCGCCCAGCCCCGGACCTTCGGCGAAGGCGGCGGCGAGCGCCATCCCGGCCAGGGCGACCCCGCCGAGCACCAGCCCGGCTGCGGCCCCACGAACCGACCCCTCAGCTTCACCTGCTGTTCCGACGGGTTTGGGAGTGAGGAGGCGGGCGGTGGCGGGGGCCAGGGCGCTGCCGAGGGCGCTGCCCGCGAAGCCCAGCGCGGCCAGCACCGCATAAGCCGTGGCGCCGAGTTCGGCCGAGCCGGTGAGCCCGGCCAGGTGCCCGGGCACGAGCAGCTCCACGCAGGTCAGGGCCATGCCGATCGCGGCCGACAGCAGGACGAGCCGCCGCAACATGCCGTCCCGCACGGCCAGCCGTACTCCTGAGGTCACGGTCGCCGGGACCCCGCGCAGCAGGCCGCCCAGCGACGCGCGCTCGTGCGGCGGCTCGGGCAGGGCGACCAGCACGACCACCAGCCAGCCCACCGCGGCCACCGCCCCGAGCAGGATCGGGACCGCCAGCGGGTCCAGCCCGCCGAAGGCCGCCCCCGCCAGGGGCAGCGCCCCGCCCGCCACGACGCCTGCGCAGAGGGCGACGTCCTCCAGCATGAGCCCCCGCGCCAGCCCCGGCTTGAGGTCGGCGTCCGAGCCTTCGAGCGCGTGCAGGGTGTCGACGTACCAGGCCTCGGCCGGCCCGCTGGACAGCGCCCTGGCCACCCCCAGCACCGCGCAGGCCACCAGGAAGCCCCAGAAGGTGCTCGCCAGCACCAGCCCCGTCAGCCCCGCCGCGGTGCACGCGGCGGCCAGCGCGAGCACCACCCGGCGGCCCACCACGTCGGCCAGCCCGCCGGTGGGCAGTTCGAGCACGGCGATCACCACCGAGTACACGGTCATCACCAGCCCGACCTCGACGATGCTCAGCCCGCGATCGAGCATCAGCAGCACCTGCGGGGCGATCATCAGACCGGCCGGCAGCCAGGTCAGGAAGCTGACCAGGGCGAAGCGGCGGCGGGCGGACAGTGGGGTCATGCGCGATCTCCTGCGGTCCTGGGAGCGGGTCTCACTTGGGCCAGAGTAGATCGCAAAATGATTTTTGCAAATAGTTTTTTGGGATCTCGGAGACCTTGCTCCCGGTACGCGCCGGGCACAACACTGAGGGCACGATTCGGCGCGTGAGTGGGTGATCGTGTGTCCCAGCCCGTCCCGGCGCGGACTCCCGCCTGGCGTTACGCCATAGGGATGTTCGGCACCTCGATCCCGATCAACATGATCAAGGGCTCGATGATCCTGTTCTACGTCGACATCCTCGGGCTCGACGTGCGCGCCTACGGCGTGGTCATGGTGGTCTACGCGATCATCGACGCGATCGACAACCCGGTGCTGGGCCACCTGTCCGACCGCACCAGGACCCGGTACGGCAGGCGCAGGCCGTGGCTGCTGGTGGGCGCGCCGATGCTGGCGGCCTGCATGGTGGCCTTCTTCTCCGCGCCGACCTCGCTGGACGGCCTCGGGCTGGTGCTGTGGTTCGCCGTCTTCGCCATCCTGTGCGAGGCCTTCGACTCGATGCTGAACGCCAACTACGGCGCGCTGCTGCCCGAGCTCTACCCGCGCGAGCGCGACCGCGCGGTGGCCAACAGCCTGCGCCAGGGCTTCCAGCTCGTCGCCCTGGTCATCTCGCTGGCGGTCACCCCGCTGCTCACCACGCAGGTGTTCGGCACCGAGAAGACGACCGAGGGCTTCCAGACCACGGCGATCATCTACGGCGTGATCGCCCTCGTGGTGATCGCGTTCATGGCGTTCAGCGCCCGCGAGAACCCGCGTTACGCCACCGACGAGCGCCCCCGGCTGCTGCCCAGCCTGTGGTCGATCGTCCGCAACCCGATGTTCTGGTCGGTCGGGCTCACCGGCGCCTGCTACGGCGTGGCCATGGCACTCGTGCTGTCCGGCCTGCAGTTGTACGTGCGTTACTCGCTCGGCCTGCCGGTGGGCAACGCGCTCTACCTGCAGGGCATCGTCATCCTCATCTCGGCAGGCGGCCTGGCGGTCTGGACGCGGGTCGTCGCCGCGCGCGGCGCGTTATGGACGTGGCGGCTGGCCTTCGCCATCCTGGCGGTCAGCTTCGCCGGCCTGTTCTTCGCCACCGACCTGATCACCGCCGTCGCCGCCGGGGTCCTGGTCGGCGCGGGCTGGTCAGGGATGCTGGCGACCAACGACCTGATCGTCGCGCGGGTCCTGGACGCCGACGCCGTGCGCAACGGCGCGCACCGCGAGGGGCTGTTCCTGTCCGCCTTCGGGTTCTTCACCCGGCTGAACGGCATCGTGACCGGTCTGGCCCTCACCTCGCTGGGCGTCTTCTTCGGCTACAACTCCGGCGCCGACCCCGGCGCGGACCCGGGGCTGGCCTTCCGTATGTACTTGTGCGTCTACCCGTTCGTCCTGACCGCGATCGGCGCGGTGGCGGCCCGGTTCGTCGCGGTGCCGGTCGAGTCGCCGCCCGAGGCGGCCCAGCCCGATGTGGAGCGCACCCCATGACCCGGCGCGTCGTGATCACGGCCGACGACCTCGGCCGCGAGCCCGGCACCACCGAGATCATCGCCGACCTGCTCGCCGAAGGGCAGGTCAGCGCGACGACGCTGATCACCGTCTCGCCGGAGGCCGAGGAGGCCGCCCGGCGGGTCGGCCGGCTCGGCGTGCTGCCGCGGCTGCACCTCACCCTGACCAGCGAGGGCGGCCTGCCGCGCTGGCGTCCGCTGAGCGCCGGGGCCAGCCTCGCCGACCCGGACGGCACGCTCACCGACGACCCGTTCACGCTCGGCGCCCGCGGGGAGGTCGCCGACGTCCTGGCCGAGGCCGACGCCCAGCTCGGCTGGATGCGCGAGCGCGGGCTGCCGCCCGTCGCGGCCGACTCCCACGCCGGCACCCTGTACGGCTTGCACGGCCGGTCCTGGCTGGGTGAGGCGCTGGAGTGGTGTGCCCGGCACGGCCTGGCCTTCCGCCTGCCTCGCGACGCCGAGCCGTGGTTCGGCGGGCCGCTGCCCGCGCCCTACGCCGAGGCGCACGAGAAGGCGGTCGCGCACGCCGACGCGCTCGGCGTGGCGCTGCCGCAGACGATCGCCACCAATCGGCGGGGGGCGGCCGATCTGGGCGGCTACGAGCAGTTGCGGGAGGACTATGTGCGGCGGCTGGGGGCGCTGCCCGAGGGGACGAGTGAGCTGTTCCTGCATCCCTCGCGGGAGGACGCGGTCAGGGGGCCGGACGGGGTGGTGCGGGTGTGGGAGACGCGGTTGCTGCGTGACCCGGTGTGGCACGCGGCGCTCCAGGCGGAAGGCATCGAGGTCGTCGGCACCTGGTGGGCCTGAGGACGGCACGTTCTGGGGGGAACTGAGGACGGCACGTTCTGGGGGGAACGGAGGACGGCACGTTCGTACAAGTCGTGGCGGGGTCGTCGGGGCATCGTGTGGGGCACGCCCCATCTGTCCCGAGGAGAGTCGCGATGCTCAACCTGTCGATCGTCCTGGAAGACAGCGCCCGAGCTGTCCCGGACCGCACCGCCCTGGTCTTCGGCGGGCTGCGCCTGCCGTACTCGATGGTCGACTCCATCGCGAACCAGGTGGCGAACCTGCTGGTGGCAAGGGGCATCGGCAAGGGGGACAAGGTCGCGCTGCTCTGCCCGAACGTGCCGTACTTCCCGTTCGTCTACTTCGGCATCCTGAAGGCGGGGGCGGCGGTGGTCCCGCTCAACGTGCTGCTGCAGCCGCGGGAGATCGCCTATCACCTGACCGACAGCGACGCGAAGGCGTTGTTCTGTTTCGAGGGCACGCCGGAGCTGCCGATGGGGGCGCGCGGGCGGGAGGCGTTCGACGCGGTCGAGGGCTGCGAGCAGTTCGTCGTGCTGCCCGCGACCCCGCTGGCCACCGAGTCGGAGTACGGCGAGGCGTTCTGGGCGGCGATCGACGGTCTCCCCGGCGAGTTCGAGACCGTGCAGACCCGGCCGGACGACACCGCGGCGATCCTCTACACCTCGGGCACCACCGGCCAGCCCAAGGGCGCCGAGCTGACCCACGCGAACCTGCTGCTCAACACGATGGTCAGCGACGAGATGTTCCCGGCCGACCCCGACGGCGACGTATCGCTCGCCGTACTGCCGCTGTTCCACTCCTTCGGCCAGATCTCGGTGATGAGCGTGACGATGCGCCGGCGCGGGACGCTGGTGCTCATGCCGCGGTTCGAGCCCGGCGAGGCGCTGGCGCTCATGCGCGAGGAGAAGGTGACCATGTTCGCCGGGGTGCCGACGATGTACTGGGGCATGCTCACCAAGATCCACGCGGACGGCGACAAGGTGCCGACGACGCTGCGGGTGGCGGTGTCCGGGGCGGCGGCCCTGCCGGTCGAGGTGCTCAAGGACTTCGAGACCACCTTCGGCCTGTCCATCCTGGAGGGGTACGGCCTGTCGGAGACCTCGCCCGCGGCCAGCTTCAACCAGCTCAGCCGGCCCACCAAGCCCGGCACCATCGGGTTCCCGATCTGGGGCGTGGAGATGCGGCTGGTGGACGACGACTGGAACACCATCGAGGGCGAGGGGCCCGGCGAGATCGCGGTGCGCGGGCACAACATCATGAAGGGCTACTACGGGCGGCCCGAGGAGACCGCGGAGGTGCTGCGCGACGGCTGGTTCCGCACCGGGGACATCGCCACGCGGGACGCCGACGGCTACTACGCGATCTACGACCGCAGCAAGGACATGATCATCCGGGGCGGCTTCAACATCTACCCGCGCGAGATCGAGGAGGTGCTGATGGCGCACCCGGCGGTGTCGCTGGTGGCGGTGGTCGGGGTGCCGAACGCCTCGCACGGCGAGGAGGTGAAGGCGTACGTCATCCGCGCGGCCGGCGCGACCGAGAGCGAGGAGGACCTGATCACCTGGTGCCGGGAGAACATGGCGGCCTACAAGTACCCGCGGATCATCGAGTTCCGCGACACCCTGCCGATGACCGCGACCGGCAAGATCCTCAAGCGCGAGCTGCGCTAGGGGACCCAGTCGATGGCGGCGGCCAGCACGGAGGGCGCGTTGCCGAAGGTCTCCCGGAAGACCTTGGTGAAGTGCGGACTGTCGGTGAACCCGGCGTCGTGCGCCGCCGCCGTCAGGGACTCGCCCCCCGCCACCAGGGCCACCGCGTGCTGGAGCCGCAGCCACCGCACGTAGGGGCGCAGCGGGATGCCGACGTGCGCGCCGAACAGGTGGGCCAGCCGGCTCGGCGACAGGTGCACGGCCTCGGCGACCGTGCGCAGGCGGACCGGGCCGTGGCGCAGCAAGCCGGGCAGGACGGCGATGGCGGCCTCCACCGCCGGGTGCAGCGGGAGCGACCCGGCGGTGTCGTGGCCGGTCCAGCTCTCCACCGTGCGCAGCGCGGCCGCCGCCTCGGCCGAACGGGCGTGCCCGTCCGGCGGTTCGGCGAACATGAGCGGGCGGATGTCTGGGTGGTGGCGTGCCGCCGGGGCGCGGCTCGTCGGCTTGGTGTGGTTCGTCGCTCCGGCTCGGGCCAGCAGGGCGCGGCCGGGGGAGCTGCGGGGGTCCAGGTGCACGAGCAGGGCCTGGCGGGAGCCGGTGACGATCGCGTGCCGGGTGTCGGGCGGGATGACGGCCAGCCGCGTGGTGTAGTGCTCGCCGTGGGCGTCGGCCATGGTGAACGGCTCGGCGGAGACGATCATCTGGACCGCGTGGTGGGCGTGCGGGGCATTGCCGCCGACTGCTCCGCCGTACAGCATGAGACCCGGGCGGAGCAGGCACCAGCCCTGCCAGGGATGCGTCATCACACCGTCCTCGGCCGCTCTTGCCGCCGGTCACAGCGTAACCGCTGAGGTCTTCCGCGGGCTGTCCCGGGTAGGTAACGGATCATGCTCATCGATCTCACCGACAGGACGGCCCTGGTCACCGGCTCCACCCAGGGCATCGGAGCGGCCATCGCGGCGGGGCTGGCCCGCGCGGGCGCCCGCGTCGCGGTCAACGGCCGCAGCGAGAAGTCGACCGCCGCGGCCGCCGCCCGGCTGACCACCGAGGTGCCCGGCGGCCTGTTCGTGCCGGTGGCCGCTGACCTGGCGACCGAGGAGGGCGCGGCGGCGGTCGTGCGGGAACTGCCGGAGGTCGACATCCTGGTGAACAACCTGGGGATCTTCGAGTCGCGGCCCGCTCTGGAGATCGACGACGCGGAGTGGCGGCGGTTCTTCGAGGTCAACGTCCTGGCCGGGATCCGGCTGACCCGGGCCTACCTGCCGGGCATGATGGCCCGCTCGTTCGGCCGGGTGCAGTTCATCGCCAGCGACTCGGCGGTGGCGGTCCCGGCGGAGATGATCCACTACGGGATGTCCAAGACCTCGTTGCTGGCCGTCTCGCGCGGCTTCGCCAAGGCCGCGGCCGGCACCGGCGTCACGGTCAACTCCGTCCTGGCCGGGCCGACGCACACCGGCGGCGTGGAGGACTTCGTCTACCAACTCGTCGACCCCGACCTGCCCTGGGGCGAGGCGCAACGCGCCTTCATGCGCGAGCACCGGCCGCAGTCGCTGCTCCAGCGGCTCATCGAGCCGGAGGAGATCGCGAACATGGTCGTCTACCTCGCCTCCCCGCAGGCCTCGGCCACCACGGGCGGCGCCCTGCGGGTGGACGGCGGCTACGTGGACGCCATCCTGCCCTGACCCGGGCGGCCGGTCAGGCCGCGGACAGCAGCGTCTGCAGGCGGTGCAGGCCGCGCGCGGTCCTGGCCTTGATCGTTCCCAGGGGTACGGCCAGCCGCTCGGCGATCTCCCGCTGGCTCAGATCGCCGTAGTAGGCCAGCTCGATCGCCTGGCGCTGCGGGCCGGGCAGCTCGGCGAGGGCCCGGTGCAGCCGGTCGCGGTCGGCCAGCCCTTCGCCGTGGTCGCGCCCCCCGGGATCGGCCGGTTCCGTGGCCGCGTCCAGGGGGACGGTCGCCGGCGGTCGGGCCCGCAGGTGGTCCACGGCCCGCTTGCGGGCGATGCCCAGCAGCCAGGCCTCCAGGCTGCGCGCCGGGTCGTAGCGCTCCCGTGAGCGCCAGACCTCGGTGAACACCACCTGGGTCACGTCGTCGATGTCCTGCGGGGGGATGAGTCTGCGCAGGTAGGCGCGGACCAGCCAGGCGTGGGTGCGGTAGCACTCGGCCAGCGCTTCCATGGCCGGCTCCCTCCTTGGATAACTTACTCAAAATCTATTCAAGCAAGGGTGGGTGGGCGGCACAACCAAGTGCGGGGAGATCGCCGAAATTTGTTCAGCAGACTGACCGATCGGCCTTCTTGGTGATCAGCTGCTGTTGCGTGCCACGGTGGCGGTGGTCAGTCGTGATTGCGGGCCACGAGGGTGGTGGTCAGCCTGCGGTTGCGGGCCACGGTGGTGGTGGTCAGTCGCGGTTGCGGGCCACGATCGCGGCGTTCAGGGCCGTGGCGAACGCCGTCCACGCGGTGTACGGCAGCAGCGCCAGGCCCGCCTTGCGGTCGGCGCGCCCGCATTGCACCAGCAGCGCGGTGTTGGCCACGTTCAGCGCCAGGATGTCGGCCAGCGCGAGCCCCGGACGGCGCAGGCGGAAGAACAGCGGCGTCCAGGCGGCGTTCAGCGCCAGGTTCGCCGCCAGCGCCCGCCGGACACCCGCCGGCTCCTCGGCGTTGCTCAACGCGCGGGCCCCCGCGTAACCGATCAGCGCGTAGACCGGCGTCCACACCAGCCCGAACACCGGGCCCGGCGGTTGCCAGCTCGGCTTGCGCAACCGCCGGTACCAGGCCGACTTCGTGTCCGTGGCGAGAGTGCCCGCTACGGCGGTGGCGGCTACGGCCAGGATGGCTCCGGCTGCTGCGCGTCGGTTTCTCATGACCTGCTCCTAGCCCGGCGCGCCACCCCTACACCACCGCTGGCCGACCCTTTACCTGGGCTCTTAGTTCGGGCCGGTCGTCAGGGGTGGGTCCTTGGGCCGGGCCGGCCACCAGGCCTTGGGGCCGAGGTCGTAGGCCAGCGCCGGCACCAGCAGCGAGCGCACCACGAGGGTGTCGAGCAGCACCCCGAACGCCACGATGAACGCGATCTGCGCCAGGAACGCCAGCGGAATGACCACCAGCGCGGCGAAGGTCGCCGCCAGCACCACCCCGGCCGAAGTGATCACCCCACCCGTGCTCACCAGCCCGCGCAACACCCCGTCGCGCGCGCCATGCCGTACGGTCTCCTCCCGAACCCGGGACATCAGGAAGATGTTGTAATCCACCCCCAACGCCACCAGAAAAACGAACCCGTACAGCGGAACCGACGCATCGACCCCGCTGAAGCCGAACAGATGCGTGAACACCAGCGCCGACGCCCCCAGCGTGGCCAGAAAGTTCACCGCCACGGTGGCCACCAGCAACAGCGGCATCACCAACGACCGCAACAGCAGGATCAGAATGACCAGGATGAGGACCAGCACGACCGGCACGATCAGCAGCGTGTCCCGGCGGGCGGTCTCACTCGTGTCCAGCCGTTGCGCACTGAACCCCCCGACCAGCACACCGTCCTGCCCACCGAACTCGGCCCGCAGCCGCTTCACCGTCTCCTGAGCGGCGTCACTGTCCGGCGTGTCATCCAGCGTCGCCTCCACGAGCGTTCGGCCATCCACGACCTTCACCGCGTCACCAGGCCGCCCACTCTGCGACACCACACTCGCCCGCGCCACCCCCGGCACCTGCTCCGCCCGCGCAGCCACCTCCTTGGCCCGCTGTGCGGGGTCCCCTTCTGTGGTGCTCCCGGCCCGCTCGGCCGGGACGACCAGAACCGCGGGCTGCCCGGACCCGCCGGAGAAGTGCTTCCCCAGCGTGGCCTGCGCCTCCACCGACGGCGCCGCGTTGACGAACGTCTCGTCCAAGGGCACCCCCCGCGCATCAAGCTGCGGCGCGAACGCGGCCACCGCCAGCAACGGCAACAACGTCGCAACCCACAACCGCCGCGGATGCCGCCGCACGCCCTCCGCCACCCGCCCCCAAACCCCCGACGCCGCCTTCTCAGCCCGGTACGGCTTCGCCGGCCACAACGCCGCCTTGCCGAGCAGTACCAGAGCAGCCGGCAAGAAGATCAGCGCACTCAACGCCGCGCACACGATCCCGATAGCCCCCACCGGCCCCAACGCCCGGTTATTGGTCAAACTGCTGAGCAACAACGCAAGCAGCCCCAGCGCCACCGTCGCCGCACTGGCCACGATCGGCTCAACCGACCGCCGCAACGCCACCCTCCCGGCCGCCCACCGATCCCCGGTCGCGGCCAGTTCCTCCCTGAACCGCGCCGTCAACAACAGCGCGTAGTCGGTAGCCGCCCCAATAACGAGGATGAACAGGATCCCCTGCACCTGCCCATCCACCCGGACGACCCCGTTGTCCGCCAGCACGTACACCACCGCACAGGCCAGTCCAAGAGCCAGCACCGCCCCCACAATGATGATCAACGGCAGCAGCACACTGCGATAGACCACCACCAGGATGACGAGCACCGCGCCCAGCGCCACCGCCAGCAGCAGCCCGTCAATCCCGGCGAACGCCCCGGACAGATCAGCCCGCGTAGCCACCGGCCCGGCGAACTGCACGCGCAGCCCGTCCACCGCCAGCACCTCACCCATCCGATCGAGCACCGGCTGGAGATCCTCCACATTCGGGCTGAGCTGGACGACCCCCTGCAGCGCCAGCCCATCCTCCGAAGCGAACGCCGGCGTGGGCGTCCCCTCAACGCCCACCACCTCCGTACTCCGCGCCAACGCCCCCGTCGCCGCCTCCCGCTGCGCACCGGTCACCGCCTGCCCGCCCTCCGCGGTCCACACCACGATCACCGGCTGCGTGGTGCCGTCACGAAAGCCGTTCTGAATCCGCAGAACCCGTGTCGACTCAGCGTCCTCCGGAAGAAACGCGGCCTGGTCGTTGGTGGCCACCTCCGACAACTTCCCCGCATACGGCCCGAACGCCGCACCCCCGGCCAGCCAGAGCAGAGCAAGGACGGCAGGCAACAGCCAACGGATAGAACGACGAGTCATCAACCTGAGCCTTCCGGGGGTGTCCGCGGTCCCTCCTCTCTTCGCCCGTCCCCGGGGACGGGGTTGCACCCGTGTCCGTCTTGTGACGTACCTCGCAACCGCCGACGCCCCGCGCCCGAAAGAAGGGGCATCGAGAAGAACGGGGAAATGACGATGAACGGTTTCTTCTACCTGATGCTCACCATCGGCCTGGTCATCTCGGCGGCCATGTCCGTGGTCCTGGTCGCCGTCGTCCGCCGCCAGCTCTTCGACGGCGAACTCCACCTCCGCCACCGCAAGCCCTGAAGACCCGCCCACCCGACCCGACCGGCGGAGGCTCGGCCCGCCGGTCCTGGTGGTCGGGGGCCGGCCAACCGCCGCGGCTGTCGGAAAGTCATCCCACCGCCCACGGCGGTCGGAACCTTAAGCCGACCAGCCCGTCCATCAAAGTCGGTGGCAACTGGCTAGTGTGGCAAGCGTGCCACCCTCCATTTCGGACGGTCCACTTCGGCCTGTCTCCTACATCGTCCTAGGGCCTGTCTTCAAAGGTGATCTAGATGGTGGATCATCGTGAGGTGGGCCGGCGTCATGAGTTCAGTGATGAAGAGTGGGAGCGGCTGCGGCCGCATCTCCCCGCAGCGCGGTTAGGACGTCCGCGCGAGGATGACCGGCGGGTGCTGAACGGGATC